>JAZSAZ010000019.1:0-114326 GCA_045602165.1 Paramuribaculum sp.
TTTGATTTGTTTCTACACTTTTCAACACTTTTATCAACATTGTTTATAAACAAATATGGAAACACTCTTAAAGGTGTTTCCATATTTGTTATTTTTTTGTGTAACTATTTATTCCTTAGTGCCATAGGCTAAATCTCCGGCATCGCCAAGGCCGGGTACAATATATGAATGGAAATTTATTTCATCATCTATTGCTCCTACCCACACTGTGGTTTTTTCTTCAGGAAATGTGCTCTTTATGTATTCTATGGCTGCTTTTGATGCTATCACTGATGCTACATGGATTTTGGCCGGATTCCCTTTTGTTAATAATGCTTTGTAGCTCAATTCCATTGATGCTCCTGTGGCAAGCATTGGATCGGCTATTATCAGTGTTTTTCCTTCTATGCTGGGTGATGCAATATATTCTATGAATACATCAAAATTTTCTTTCTCTTTATATTTTCTGTAGGCTGAAACAAATGCATTTTGTGCATGATCGAAATAATCAAGAAATCCTTTATGAAAGGGAATACCTGCGCGGAAGATTGTTGCCAAAACTATAGACTCATTTATTTCTTTGCATTTTGCTATTGCAAGCGGGGTTTCTACTTCTACTGTTTTATAGTCAATTGTTTTGCTTATTTCATAAGCCATGATTTCGCCTATTCGCTCCAAATTGCGGCGAAATCTCAGCATATCTTTCTGTATATTGACATTGCGAACTTCAAGCATATACTGACTCATCAATGATGGAGTCTCATCAAAATTAACTATTTTCATATATAAATTTTATTAAGAATTTTAGTGTCGATTATATTTGCGCCACACCGCAAATATAGCAATTATGAATCAATTAAAATTTAAATATACACTTCAAGTTTTCTTCAATTTCTCCTATCAGTTTGTAAGTGTTTTTGTTTATAACCATTGCCACCGACTTTGCTACTTCCGTTATTCCTTTGTGACTATCATCTGTTTCTATCAGCAATTTATCCGATGGAATTAACTTTGCTGTTTCTGAATTGAATTTAGAACCGAGCGAAAGATACATTCCTGCTTCTATAAGTGGGATTGCTATCGATGGTTTTTGACGAAAACCATGAATAATCCATGCTTGATTGGGTTTATATTTTTTGTAAAGTGATAGTAATTGATTGTGTGCATTAACGCAGTGAATAATCATCGGTTTTTTCAATTCTTCACTGATTTCTATATGCCGGATAAATATTACTTCTTGCAGTTTTTGTGAAATTTCTTTTCTGTGAAAATCCAATCCACACTCCCCTATCGCTATTACTCTCTTGTCGGAGCATTTTTCCTTCAGAATTTCATAATCAACATTGCTGATAACACTCCACGGATGAACACCAACAGAATATAGGTAATCATCCATCAGCGAAGCTTCAGGGCCTTTCGATACTATTGCATCATGGCTCAAATTATGAGTATGTACATCTAATATTTTCATGGAACAGGATCATAACCGCTACCACCCCATGGGTGACAGCGAAGTATGCGGCGAATGGCCAACCATGTGCCACGAAAAATACCATGACGCATTATTGCTTCCATTGCATACTGGCTGCATGAAGGGGTAAATCTGCAGCATGGAGGAAACAATGGTGACACACACAGTTGATAAAAGCGAATTGGAAGAATATAAATCTTTCGAATTATTTTTTTCATTATCTTGCTTTTTAGCAAAAATAATTCTTTAATTCTACTCCTGCAAATTCTCTTTTTTTTCGCTTATTTTGAGCATGATTTTTTTTAAAGAGCGGCAGCAACGATCATAGTTGGTCAGCTTGTCGGCCATATAGATAAATATTATATCTATATGTTGCTCTTTGGGAAGTAAGTCTCGGTTAAGGCGATAGGCTTCGCGCATACGACGGCGCATAGTTACTCTGTTAACAGCATGGCGCAATCTTTTCTTTGGAACACTTATAAGAAATTTGGAGCATGTGGCATCAGGGGTTGATGTCTCGCTCCAAACTGCTCGCCATGGATAAGCCATGGCATTTCCCACCTGGGCTGATTCAGCTTTGGTGTCTTTATTTGTTGTAAACAGCCTCTCTATTGCTGTCAGGCTGCATAGTCTCTCTTTTTTGTATAGTCGGTTACCTATCATTTTTTCGATTCCTCTTTGAGGAAAAGATCTAATGCTGCCGGCATTGAGGGGGCTTTGGGTGAGGGTGCCTCTATATCAAGACGAAATCCGGCATCTTTAACTGCCTGGGCGGTTGTTGAACCATAGGTCCCTATCTTGATATCCCCCTGATTAAATTCCGGGAAATTCTTTGTCAGTGATGCTATTCCTGATGGGCTGAAGAATAGAAGCATATCATAATCAAAGGCTTCTTCAGGTCCAAAATCATTGCTCACTGTTCTGTACATTACAGCTTTTGTGAAGTTGATTTTGTTTGAGTCAAGCACTTTTGAATCCTCTTTATGAACGTCGCTTACTATATAGAGGAATTTTTCTTTGCTGTGTTTGATGAAATGTGATTCAAGTCCATCAAGCTTGCCGGTATCGCCAAAAAAGATTTTTCGCTTGCGATACACTATGTATTTCTGCAAATATAGTGCTATTGACTCTGTGGTGCAGAAATATTTCATAGTGTCGGGAATTGACACTCGCATCTCTTCACACAAACGGAAAAAATGATCTATTGCCGTACGTGCTGTAAAGATAATTGCTGTGAATTCAGAAATACTTATTTTTGACTGACGAAACTCTTTTGATGTCAATCCCTCCACTTTTATAAAGGGACGGAACACTAATTCTACGCCATATTTCTCGGCGATTTCATAGTAAGGAGATTTTTCAGAAGAGGGTTTCGGCTGGGATACTAATATTTTTTTTACTTTCACGCTTGCTCAAATTAGGGAACTAAATTCAGATATTTGAAGTAAGGAAAAGTGATGCTCTATATGTTAAAATAAGCGGTATTATTTCCAAGGTGCAAAGGTACAAAATAAAGTAGATTAAAGAGAATAAATTGTGATAAAAAATTCTAAAACCCTTTGATATAAAAATAATTCGCGCTATTAAATAGAGTAAAACTGAAAGTATGAGTATCAAAGTGTGGGCCGAGGGGATAAAGAGTGAAAACAATGCGGGGGCAAATAATGTCAGGCCCAACAGGGCTTGTGAGGAGGTGAAGCCTTTGGACCACATTTGTGCTCGTTTTTTATGTGTAAAGATGTAACCAACTAAGCGATATGCTATATATTGAACTATATAGTACACAAGTGCCATGCTGCTAAGTGTCACTATTGACAGAAAATTATCTGACACTAATCCTCCGCCCATTGTTATTGCCGAATGAATCAATATTCCTTCGCTGACACATGTTAGCAAAATCAATGATGCCAATACTCGGGTTTCGTTCATGGTGCTGCGTTCATCAAACATGTTTGGACGCCGACGTACCGAAAACAAGTTGTGGGCAAATGTTTTTAAGAAGGTTGAGTAATGACCTATATTTAAGGTGATTAAAAAGAAAACAACCACCAAGAGTGTCATCACTCCGCTGTTATAACCGGGAAGCTCGCGGCGGGGAATGGGTGCAATCCCTTCTGTGTAGGGAACTTTACCGGTGTACGTGATAGCTCGTTCGGCGGCCGATGTGGGCGCCATATCCTCAGGTAATGTGTTTGCGTTGGATAGACTTCTCAACACACACATTTCCTCTATAATAGGAGTTTTTATGCTATCTGTTTGAGGCATTATTTAAATGCTTTTTTTAATCTAATTTGTTGATATATAAAATCTTAGCTCTATTTGAGCGCCATTGATATGGCTTCTTCAGGGGTTGATGCCACTTGCCACAATTCGGTGTGATCTCCGCGCATAAATCCCTCATCTATTGTGCGTTGAAGCATTTCAAGCAGTGGGGCATAGTAATTGTCTGTGTTGAGTATAACAACTCTACCATTAAACAAGCCAAGCTGGCGCCATGTGATGATTTCCATCAATTCATCAAAGGTGCCGCATCCACCGGGACAGGCTATGGCGGCTGTGCTTAGCGATGCCATGGTCTCTTTGCGGGTGTGCATTGTTTCGGTTTCTATCATCTCGGTAAGCATGGGGTGTTGCCAATCGCGTTCAACCATAAACCGAGGTAAAACTCCGATTGTTTTGCCCCCTTTTTCGGTGGCGCCTTCTATTGAAGCCTTCATTATTCCGGCTTTACCTCCTCCACTGATTAGGGTGGCGCCTTGCTCGGCTATAAGCTGCCCCAATCGGTGGGCTGCCTCTTTATATCGTGGGTTGATTTTGTCGCTTGATGCTCCGTAAACAACTATTGCTTTCTCTTTCATTGCTTCTATGTTTGGTAGGCAAAATTACTCTTTAAATTCAATTTTAGCAAGTGTGTTTTATCGCTTGGTTACATCTTGGGCAAGTTTTATCAATGTCCCGGTCGGACACACAAACCTGCAATATGGGCGGGGAACAAACAATGAAAGCAATATAAATGTTGCACCGGCTATTATCACTCCCGTTGGCGCCACATTTATTGCAAAGGCTGTGAATAACTCATAGTCGATCCAACTCATCCAAACTCCAGTCAGCAAACTCACCATCAATGCACCCCAAAGAACTTTTCTGAACGCTGTGAGTGCTTTAATCACTCTATCCGAGAGCTTTAGTTTATGTTTGGGATTGCACTTTGATGCAAGCTCTTGCAAGCTACCAAGCGGACACACCCATGCACAGTAGTAATCTTTTTTGCCGAATAGAGGATAAATAAACACGGTGATAAATAGAAAAATTGTTATTAATAGGGCTATTGTTCCGGTTTCCACTGCTTGAAGAAGCATGGTGTAGTTGATAAATGTGCCGCTCCAAAACCCCAAAACCCCAACATTGAGCAACTGCTGCACCACTCTGTATTTCTTGTTTTTCCAAAACAATGGTATTATCATCGCTGCAATTAGAACTATTAGTGCTGCTATTGTGGATGGCTCCATCAATTCGGTGATTGCTTTAAACCCCGTTTTTGTAGGCGTATAGGTTGAAAGCCCTTGGCGCACATTTGTTATTACAGCATTTGACGAATAGGTGGCTCCGCTCACTGCATCAACTTCTTTCGCTATGGCTTTTTCCACACTTTCGCCTGTCCAGCTGTCAAGTATTTTCCCATTAATCATTCGCCCGAAAAATCGGGGTGTTTCATTGTTTTTAAGCGCAACAACTCCGGCCACTGTGTCATTGACTATGAGTATCTCTACCGGAACCGGGCCAACATACCCTCTGACATCCGCGCAAATCTCTGTAGTGTTGATTCGGACTGTATCATTTCGAGTTTCTATATCGGTGACTTTTGCACCGTCGCTGAATTTATGGCCCAACACGCTTCCGCTGTGTTCCAATGCTGCCACTGCCATGATTATAAAAACTATGCAAAGGCTTATAAGGTTGACAATTATATTTCGTCGGTTGTTTCGGTTTTTCATAAGATAATTCTTTTAAGCTTTACTTTTTTGCGTTACAAAGTTACTCATTTCTTGAGCATTGACCAAAGTAATATCATTGTTGACGTGATTATTAGTAGTAAAAAAAGAGGTGGTTTAAAAATGCTCTGATTGGTGGCTTGTTCGCAAATTTGATTAATGGTGTGTGTTGAATTTGTGGTTCTTGTTGCCGAGGTGTCGGTGGTCAGTGTTACCGACTGTTGTTTATTTGTCATGCCGATTATCATTTTTTGCGATTTTAATCGAGTTTTTTCTCTTCCGGCTTCTGTTTTTGTTTGGATCATAGGGATTTCCATCTCCACAGAGTCAAGCACTATAATAGCTTGTTGAAACAGTGAGTCGATCTCTATCTCAGCTTTGCGGCTCTGTTTTGTGACCTCTACATCCGTGTGGCTATTGCTTTCAGATGTCGTTTTATTTGTGGTGTTACATCCGATAACGGTTAGCAGAATGGCAATTAGGGAAATTAAATTTTTCATAGCTTTTTTCGGTTTTTTCGGTTTTCTGCAAAAGTAACCCCCCAATCCCTCCCCAAAGTGTAAATCTGCCACTCCGAGTTCTCCGAATATTCCGAGTACTCTGACTCCCCACTCCGAAAAGACACAAAAAAAACGGCCTGCCCTGAGGCAAGCCGCTTCTATAGAGTTGAACTTGAAATTAGTCAATTTCTTCGTCAGCTTCGTAGCCACCCATTTCGCGGATAGCATTCTTAAGCATAACATACTGCTGGAAGAGGTGGTTTACAGGCACTTCGTCCTTAGTGTAGTCATGCATCGGGCTCTTGAGGAAGAAGCTCAAGAAGCGCTGAATACCCCAACGACCTGCGCGTGCTGCCAAGTCGCTCAACAATACGAGGTCAAGACACAAGGGAGCTGCAAGGATTGAGTCGCGGCAGAGGAAGTTAATTTTGATTTGCATTGGATAGCCCATCCAACCGAAGATATCAATATTATCCCATCCTTCCTTGCTGTCGTTGCGTGGAGGATAGTAGTTGATACGTACTTTGTGGTAGTAACCCTGGTGACCGCCTTCTTCTGCGCCACCGCAATTTGCACCGTACAAATCAGGCTGTTCTTCGGGCACGAGGATTGATTCCAATGTTGAAAGTTTTGAAACCTCTTTAGTACGGAAGTTTGCAGGTTCGTCAAGCACGAGACCGTCGCGGTTACCGAGAATGTTGGTTGAGAACCAGCCATTCAAGCCGAGGCAACGAGTACCGATGATAGGAGCAAATCCTGATTTAACCAATGTTTGGCCGGTTTTGAAGTCTTTACCTGCGATAGGCATTTGTGTCTTTTCGCTGAGTTCCCACATTGCGGGGATGTCAACTGTAGTGTTGGGAGCGCCCATGATGAAGGGAGCACCTTCTGTAAGTGCTGCGTATGCATAGCACATTGAGGGAGCAATATGTTCTTTGTCGTCAGCTTTCATTGCTGCTTCCAATGCAGCTACTGTGCCATGGATTTCTTCGTGTACAGGTACATAAACTTCTGTTGATGCAGCCCAGAGTACTACTACGCGGTCGCAACCCTTTTCTTTCTTGAAGTTACGGATATCTTCGCGGAGCTGTTCTGCCATTTCCCAACGAGTTTTGCCTACCATTACATTGTCGCCGTTTAGACGTGATGCATAGTTTTTGTCAAAGGCTGCCTTCATTGGTACGATTGCTTGCAACTCTTCTTTTACTGGTTCGATATCTTTATCCTGAAGTACTTCTGCGTACTTTGCACTTTCGTATGCATTTGCAGGATATACATCCCATGCGCCGAACACGATGTCGTTCAAATCAGCGATAGGTACGATGTCTTTGTAGTGTAGATACTTTTTCTCTGCACCTTTACCAACACGAATTTTGTCGTACTGTGTCATTGCTCCTACTGGCTTTGATAAGCCTTTGCGAGCCATTAAAACACCTGTCATGAATGTTGATGTTACTGCACCAAGGCCTACTACGAGTACGCCAAGTTTGCCATCAGCAGGTTTTACGTTTGTTGCGTTCATAATTTACCGTTAGTAAATAATAGTTAGGTTGTAATAATTTTCAATTTAGGGGTGGCGAAATGTACATGCCACGAAAAATAGCGCGTAAAGGTACGCCTATTTCCCCATTTGTGAAAATATTTTACTTTAAAATTAGCTACTTTTTGTTTAGAAATGTGAATTTAACTCTTTTTTCTTACAATTATACCAAAAAAAGGTTAATTTAGAACATAAAATGTTGCAAGGTGTTAAGCAGGCTTCGCTATTTTTTGTACCGCTCGCGAAGTTCGTAGGTTTTTTCGCGGAGATATTTTCCAAGCTCCTCTGCGCTTGTGCCGTGCTGCGATTGTTCCTCTACACTGATGGGCTCTCCAACGCTTACATGGATTTCTGTGCCTATCTTTTTCCAGATTTCTGCCGGAAGGCGAAGTGAGCGAAGTGGCCAGCACACTTTTCCCAAAATATTGAATAGCCAACTATTGCTGCCGTGGAAGAAGATTGGAATCACTGGCACTTTGGATTTGTATATAATCTGCAATACTGACGATTGCCATTCTCGGTCCTGCAGTGTGCCATGCCAGTCTATTGTGCTCATCGCTCCGGCAGGGAAGAATCCCAATGGCTCTCCATCGCGGACTTGGCGGATTGCCTGGCGAATACCGTTTACTGACACTTGACGCTTCTTGGGATCATCGCTTGCTAGTGCATCTACGGCGATAAAATTGGGGCGCATGGCCGATATCTGATTCAGTATCATATTAACCATTACGCGGTATTTCGGTCGCCGTGAGCCTATTAAATGTATGAGTGCTATGCCGTCGAGTGCGCCAAAGGGATGATTACTAACTGTGATAAAGGCTCCTTCGGGCAGATTGTTCAGATAATCTTCATTGTCTATTCGCAAGCTGATTTTGAATTCATCAAAGAGCAGGCGGCGTGTGAATTCCGGTCCGGGGGTGTCACAGCAACGGGCATGAACACCATTCACTTTGTCAACCGACAATAGGCGTAGCAAGCGATTGACTAATTTTTCCTTACCATCAAGCTTGGGGATCAATTTTCTGATGTCGTCATAGTTAAGCACATCAGGGCGAATATCGTGATTCTCTTCTGTTGACATATTCTATTTTTTTGTTTGTTTTAATGGTGTTACGGCATTTACGAATCCTATGGCATATTTGTCAAACCATGTTACTCTGTAAACAAATTTTGCTTGCAGCAGCAGATTCCAAAATAGCGAAACAGCTCCGCTCACTATCAATCGTGCGGCTGCATAATACCCGTCGGGTTTGAACCCTATGCTTTCAAGCCAGGACCAGTGGTTCAGAATCCAATAGAGGGCTTCGGTGCCAAATGAGTTTAGTAGCAAACTTCCCACCCACACCATTGTGTATTTTACTATAACTGCTTTCCATGAGCAGTTCTGTGCATGAAAGGTGAAGTGGAAGTTGATGATGCAATTAATAATTCCGCCCACTGTGGCGCCGATGGCGGTTGATAGCCAGGGTGCAAGGCCACACCATGCAAAGAGTGCAAATCCGGTAAATAGATCGGTCCATGAAGCAACCTGAGAGGCAACTCCGGCCCTGAGCAGCGAATAGATGAATCTGTCGCTGCGTATGAAATTTTTACCGACTTTTTTTAGTTTGCTCATCTTTTCTGACCGGCGGTTTTTTTCGTGGCTGCTATCTTAATTGTCGGATTTGCTTAAATCCAACACCACATTGTCTTTCTTGTTCTTCTCAACATATTGCTTGCGCAAGGGATTGCGTGTCGCTTCGGAATGGTGTTCGCGGTTGCGAACCACATCTATGGCGGTGTAAATGGCCTGGCGCATTGAATCGTCACTGGCTTTGCCGCTGCCGGCTATGTCGTAGCCGGTGCCATGGTCGGGTGACGTGCGAACATATTCCAATCCGGCGGTGAAGTTCACCCCATCATTCATTGCGAGGGTTTTAAAGGGGGCCAATCCTTGATCATGATACATTGCAAGAACGCCATCGAATTTGCTGTATAATCTGCTACCCCAAAATCCATCGGAGGCATAAGGGCCGAAGCAATTAATGTTTTTTTCTTTTGCCGCTTCTATGGCAGGGATGATTTCCTGCTGCTCTTCGCTGCCTATCATGCCATCTTCGCCACTATGTGGATTTAGGGCTAAGACTGCTATGCGTGGATGTCCGAGACCGAAATCGCGGATCAAAGATTCATTGAACAGCTCTATTTTGTTCAATACATTTTCCTGTGTGACCATCGGCGCCACTTTTGAGATTGGCTCATGAATTGTCACTAAGGCCACTCTGACTGAGTCGTTGCAAAGAATCATCAAAGCTTGTTTCTCGCCATTGCCAAGTGACGATTCAAGATATTCGGTGTGGCCCGGAAATGGGAATGCTTCGCTATGAATGGTGTGCTTGTTGATTGGTGCGGTTACCAATGCATTAATCTTTTCTGCACGTAAGTCGGCAACTGCGCGTTCCAATGCGGCAAAGGCGGCGCTGCCGGCTTCCGATGAGGCTGTGCCCGGCTCTATTCTGAGACTTTCGTCAACAACGTTGATTATGTTGATTTGATTCTCTTTTGCTTGCGTTGCGTCGTGGATTTGTGTCAGATTCAGCGGGGGCAACTCTGCTGTTTTGGCATAGTAGGAGGCTGCTTTTGCCGAACCGTAGATTACCGGAGTGAACAATTCAAGCATCGAAGCATTTTCAAGGGCTTTGATAATAACTTCGTAGCCTATTCCGTTTGTGTCTCCGTGGGTTATTCCTATTTTGAGTTTATATTCTGACATTGTAATGAATGATTTGGCTTATTTTCTCTGCGAATTTACGCATTTTTCCCAATATCACTCACATTCGCCTCTCTATTTCTTTATTAGGGTGTTCTCTTTGCTGCTTTCAGGAGGGGTGGGAGTTTATTTGTTTGTCAGCTTTTCAGCGTTGTTGGCTATATCGGCTATTGCAAGGATAAGCTCGGAGATTACACGAAATCCCACCACTGTCAGGAAGCCATAGATCACACAGAGGATGCTTGCCGGCAGCGATGATGCTATAATGGGAATTTCATTGCCAAGACCTACTCCGAAAAGGGTGCATAAGGTTCCGCCAAGAAATCCGAAAACTCCGATGAACAAGCCTAAAAACTCACCTGTTGTTTGCATGAAGTTGGCAAAGGCCGGAACAGCAATGAACTTTGAGTTTTCCGGTAGCAACTCGGGCAGTTTTTTTGCTCTTGCAAACCATAATAACATTCCACCAAAACACACCAAGCTGAATATCAGCAATATTAAGATGATAGCAAAAATATCCCCTCCATCGGCATATTTGAATATACGGCTCTCAATCAGAATATAGAGTAAATAGAGTGGTGATAAAACACACAGCACTCCAATCACATAGTAGAGCCATTGAAGCGGTTGGCGGAAAAAGCGACCGGAGTCTATATAGTCGGTCAATGGCTTGAGTAGATTGAAAAAGTTTGATTCCATGGTTTTAAGGTTTAAGTATGTGACACTTGTGTTTTCACAAATTTAAATCAAAAATGTGAAAACACAAACTATTTCATTCCCTTTTCTTTGATTATTTGAGCGGCATTGCGCTGCAAACCTGCAAGTTTGGCGCGTTTCATGGCGGAGCCGCGAAATGTTGCGGTGTACTCTTCTGTGCTCATACCCATCATTTCTTCGGCCGTAAGCTCCAAAAGCCTTTTGCGTGGTTTGAATTCCTCGATTGTGCTCTCCACCGGGGTGGCATTGTGTGGACACACATCGGCGCATCGGTCACAACCGTAAAATGAACCATGCAATTTTGTCTCGTTGGTGAACTCTCCGCGATGCTCTATCGTGATGTAGGACAGGCACTTTCCGGCGTTGCATCCACCATTGGCATTCAAAGCTCCGGTGGGGCAGGATTTTAAGCAGCGTCGACATTCAAGGCATTGTTGCTTTGCTTCGGCCAATTGCGGATTTGGCTCTGTTGGGCGGAATTTTGCTGTGGTCAGAATCTCTCCAAGAAAAAAATATGAGCCGGCTCCGGGGATTATCAATTGGTTGTTGCTCCCTATGAAGCCGAGACCGGAGTGTTCTGCCCAATAGCGTTCTCGAATAGGAGCTGTGTCAACACACACTCTGGTCTGGCCGCCATAGAGTTCTCGGATGCGGGTGGCTGCAATTTCAAGGCGGTGTTTCACTATTTCATGATAGTCTGAGCCAAGCGAATAGCGTGCTATTTTCAGTGCTTTGGGGGTGCGATGTGCTTCTCGGAAATAGGGAATGGCACAGCTTATTATTGTTGTGGCTCCATCAAGGAGTAGATGTGGGTCGGAGCGCACATCCTGATAGCGGGCCAAATAGTCCATATCGGCGTTGTTCCCCTCTGCGAGCCATTGAGCATATTGATTGACTGCCTCCGGATCTACTGCTGTGGCTTGGGCAATACCATAGCGAAACACACCCGTGGAGTCAAAAACCCTATCGGCGTCAAAATCATTCCATTGGTAATCGGCAGAATTCATATCCTTGCTCTTTTAGCCATTTTATTGCTGCAGGCAGGGCTTCGCGCAGATTGCGCTCTGCTTTGAGTGAATCGTGAAACACAATGATTGAACCATTGCGGGTGTAGTTTTTCACATTTTCAATCACTTGCTCTGGGGTGAGCTTCTTGCTGTAGTCGCGTGTCACCAGGTCATACATCACTATGTTGTAGTGGGCTTTCAAGGTGGCCGCTTGTTTCCAGCGGAGCAAGCCATGCGGAGGGCGGAAAAGAATGCTGCCAATCAGATTATCGGCTTCGGTCACATCGCGCATATATCGCATTGTGGTCACTTTCATCCCTTGCAGATGGTGCATGGTGTGATTCCCCCAGCTGTGGCCGCGGCGCTTGATCTCTTTAAAAATTTCCGGATTGCGGCGAACATTGTCACCCACAAGAAAGAATGTGGCCTTGATGTCGTGGGCATCGAGCAAGTCGAGTACCCACGGTGTCACTTCAGCCACAGGACCATCGTCAAATGTCAGATAAACCACCTTGCGATTCTTGTGCTTGACACGCCAAATCGCCTCCGGAAACAAGAGTCGGTAGAGTAATGGTGGTTGTTCTATGAACATTATTCTGATTCGTTGAAGTAGCGTTCAATGTTTATGCGATAACGCTTCTGAAGGTCGGAAATCTTTTCAAGTGCCGGCTCTTCGCCCACAAACACTGCATATGTTTCAATCAATTGACGGAGGAAATATTCATTTGCTCGGTCTATGCGTGAGAGCATATTGTAGTAGCGTGGCGATAGTCGCTGATAGTAGCGCAAATATTCGGCAAAGCGCTCCATTTGGCGGTCAATCAATTCCACTGCCGCTGTTTTGTATTTCTCATCTTCAGTCAGCTGATACATTGTCTGATAAAGGCTCATCAAGCGGTCAAGTTCATAGAGGCCGTAAGGGAGAATTCTTTCGGGGATTTTCTCTTGCTGAAGCGCTATGATGTGGTCCAATTTGGTCTGACAATCAAGCATGTGATCTATAGCGGTGCTTGTGGTGTCGCCGCTAAGTAAGGTGTCGAAATATTCCTGTGCAAAGCCAATGGCAAGCTCTATCATCACTGTTCGTGTTGATGAGGTCATCTTTCTGACTGTTTCGTCGAGATAGATTTCTTCCCCTTCGCCCACTTGGTCAAGGCCGCCCCAACGCCAACGCTCGGTGATGTTGCGATACATCTTTTCGGTGTTGACGCGTCCGCTTTGTGGGGTCAACGGGGTTACTTCATAGGCCATGCCGGTTTGGCTGAAGTAGGGTGAAAGGCCCACATAGTTTTCATCCGGAACTGTTGTAGCGAAATAAATCGGGCGCTTCCAGCCATTAAGGGCATTGGTGTTAATCACATCAAGAACCATCACATCGTTGATGCTGATGCCTCCGGGGCGTTCGGGGTTGAAGTTTTCGCCGCGGCGACGCACCTCAATGTTTTCAGCTATGCTGTCGGTGGCTTTGACGCGACCGGATTCTATGACTGCTTCTCGGTCAATAGGGATGTTCATGTTGGGGTGCTTCATGATGTACTGGTTATAGTACTGATCATCGAAGTCTTTCTTGGAGTAGGCCTCTGCCAATGCAGTTGTTGCATCAACAACATCCCCTTGTGAGGTTGCAAAGCTGAAGAAGGGGGCTTTGTTGTAGGCATACACATCGGGGGTTGCTTGAAGTGCTATACCGGGTGAATCATAGGTTTGACGGCGCATCTGATTGATGTACCAATCGGTGGTGAAGTAAGATAGGTTGACAACCTTCACATCGGTGCGTACACCCTCCACTTCTTGGGCATACCACAAGGGGAATGTGTCATTGTCGCCGAATGTGAATATGATTGCATTCTCATCGAGCGAGTTAAGATAGTTCATACCAAAGTCGCGTGCTGTATATCGGCCACTGCGGTCATGGTCATCCCAAGTCTGTGACACCACTTGCAAGGGGATAAGAATACCAATTACTGCTGCTACGATAGCTGCAAGGCGGGCCTTCTTGTCAGATGGATCGATTTCATAATCCACAGCACCATTCTTTAGCTTAAGCTCTTTTCTTTTGCCTATCATGGCCATGATTGCATGCCACAATCCGGCTACTCCCATACCCACCCATATTGCATAGGCATAGAACGAGCCGGCAAATGCATAGTCTCGTTCGCGTGGCTGATCGGGTGTTTGGTTCAAATAAAGCACAATGGCAATCCCGGTCATGAAGAACAGGAAGAATATAATCCAGAATTGTTCAATACCGCGTTTTGACACTGTGGCTTGCCACACAAAACCGAAAATACCAATCAGCAATGGCAGCATGAAGAACACATTGTGTCCCTTGTTCCCTTCGGCATAGTCGTAAGGGAGAAGGGATTGGTCGCCCAATCGGAAGTCGTCAAGCACAGGGATGCCGGAAATCCAGTTGCCATGAGTGGTTTCCCCTTGTCCTTGAATGTCGTTCTGACGGCCGGCAAAGTTCCACATGAAATAGCGCCAATACATGTGATTGAGCTGATAAACAAAGAAGAACTTTATATTGTCGGCAAACGATGGCTTGGGTAGGGGCTGTGTTTGCAATGCATTCCCTCTTGAATCAACCCAGGTGGTGGCCTCTACGGTTTTGTTGTCAAGGCCCCCTACCCAACTGTCGTAGGAGTTGATGTGTGACACACTGTGCATGCGGGGCAAGAGCATGTTAAGCTCAGGTGCTGTGGCCACATCCTCTTCGTGGCCGGTCATGATATAGCGGTCGGGGTCGCTAGGATTTTCTTTGAACTGACGTGCGTATAAAGCTCTCCCCTCTTCCACTTTCAAGTGGCTGCTTCCGTCATCTTCCACCACTGATACTTTTGCATAGGGTGAATAGAATGTTTCGCCATAGAGCAATGGACGGTCGCCATATTGTTCGCGGTTGAGGTACGATGCTAGAGCAAACACATTGTCGGGTGCATTCTGATTCATCGGTGTGTGGGCCGATGAGCGAATAAGCAATAATGCGTATGATGAATATCCGGCAAAAATAATCAAAATGCTAAGTGACGCTAATGTGAGTAAGCGAACGGGTAGGCGTTTTGTGATAGCAAGAAACACTATCAAACCCACAAGAAGCACTGTAGGTATCAACCATGAGTCACCGATGAAGAGAACACCTGAAAGCAGTGTGCTGAGGATAAACGACATCTTGGTGAGAATAGGCGATACTTTTTTGTAATTGTACAAGTTATAGATAGTCCATACCAAAGCGGCTACAGTGGCAGCAGCATAGATGATTACGCCCATATTGAACGACATTCCAAGGGTGTTCACGCAGAATCTTTCAAACACTTGCGACACATCGATGAAGCCCGGTACAAGACCGTAGAGCACTAATACGATGATTGCAAATGAGCCTAAAAGAGTCAGTATAGAGCCTTTAACTGTTGAGTTTTTTGATTTCTTGTAGTAGTAAACCAATGCAATTGCCGGGATACAAAGCAAGTTGAGCAAGTGTACGGCAATTGAGATACCAATCACATAGGCTATCAATATCAGGTATTTATCGCTGCGGGGACGGTCGGCTCTGTTTTCCCATTTCAGAATCAGCCAAAACACTAAAGCTGTGCAGAATGAGGAGAAAGCGTAAACCTCACCTTCAACGGCCGAGAACCAGAATGTGTCGCTCCAAGTGTACATCAAAGCACCACACAAGCCGGAGCCGAAAATAACAATTGCTTTTGTCAAGGTGATTTCGGTGGCATCATCCTTAACAATCATTTTTCTTGTCAAGTGGGTTATGGTCCAAAATAGCAGCAATATGGTGGCTGCGCTCAGCAATGCCGACATGGCATTTATCATTACGGCTACTTTGGTCACATCGCCAAATGCAAAGTTGGCAAAGAAGCGGGCAACAAACATAAATATCGGGTTGCCCGGCGGGTGACCTACTTCAAGTTTATATCCTTGTGTGATAAATTCCGGGCAGTCCCAGAAGCTGGCTGTTGGTTCAAGAGTGAGCATATAAGTCACTGTTGCTACCAAAAAGCAAAACCATCCCAAAGAATTGTTGATAATGTTGTACTTCTTTATTTGCATTTCTTGACTAATAAGTGGTTGTTATATACACAATTAACTGCACCGCCCACTTATAATCATCGGGCCGTGCTGTTTCTTTTCTGTGCAAAGTTAGCGGTTTTTGCCGTTTTACAAGCATTTGCGCTTTTAAAATATGTTACTACACCGATAGTTACGCAAAAAAAGCAGCACCACAATCTTTGCGGCGCTGATAGATTTTATTGTCGGTTTTGTTAGAACAAGGGGAATGTTTTGTCGGTCAAAACATATTTATGCTCAAATTCCTCTTGGCTCATAACCAAAATCATTATTGCTTGGATGAATGTGATAATCTGCCAGATACCACAAGAAACCAGAGAAAGCAAGATGGTAATGAGTCCGGCGGTGACCTTTCCACAGTAGAAATAGTGAATTCCCAAACCACCCAAAAGCAAGCCTAAAATGCCGGCCGTAGTTTTGTCTTTGCCGGTGGTATTGCTATTGAAAATCGGGGGCACACCGGGTGTTGGAGGCACATTTCTTTGCTGTTGAAGCTTGGCCATCAATTCGGGGATGGTGTATAGTGGTTGCCAATTGGGCATCCCTTCGCTCCACACTTGAGTTTGTGCGGTGAGGTTATAAGCAAAAAGTTCGTTTTCGCTCATTGGACCAATCTGCTGTCCATTGTAAATTATATGCCACTTTTTCATTTGAAATGATTTTAATTTTAAGATTTAATAGGTTCAAAGTTATGATTTTAATTTATAAAAAACAAGAGGTTTAACCCTTTTCTATCGCCGGATGGGCCACGGGTAATTTTTGAGAAGTTTGTTCAGCTCTGCTTCGCGGCCGCCGAGGTAGTTGTTGCAAAGTTTGTGAAACCGCTCCGAGTGGTTCATTTCGCTCAGGTGGGCAAGTTCGTGGCATATAACAAACCGTTGCAAGTCAAGGGGGAGAAATAGCAAAAGCACCGATAGGGTTATGCTTCTGTCGGGGCGGCATGTGCCGAGGGTGCGTCGGCCGCGCCCTATCTTCCAAGTTGAAGGGTCGATTCCAAGGCGATTGCTCTCCTGCTTGGCGCGGTTCAAGAGGGTGTCAATGCCGGTTTGTTCGGCAATGCGAATAAGCAGGTTGCTAATGCGCTTCTCTATGCCGGGATCGTCGAATTTGAGTGTGCGGGCCACTGTGATATGGCCCGTTGTGTGCCCCTCTTTTCGGGAGTATGTGGCTGAGATGGCGGTTTCTTTGTCGGAGTGGTTGATGTGGAATGTTGCCCAATCCAGTTTTAACACGCATCCATCATGAAAGCGCTGTGGTGGCTTTGGTGCCGCAGCCTTTGCCGCTGTGATTCGTTCAATCAGAGTTTGGATAATGTGCTGATTTGCCTCCGGATCAAATCCGTAGGGCGCTGTGATGCAAATCTCCCCTTTGCTGTTTAGTCGAGCTGTGATGCGCTTTGCGTTGCGCCTGAAAAAGAATCTCACATTCACAGCCCCCAGTGCAATTTATCACGCAGTGTGTTAGTGAAATTGTGGTCAATGCGAGTCACAAGGCGAACTTTGTGTGGCGCTTTTCGGAGTGTCAGTTGGGTGTCAATGGGCAGTGTCACCGATTTTCCGTCAACAGCAAGCAAGAAATGTTCCGAACGGCCGCTGATGTTTACTCGCATCTCCGAGTCGTTGCCAATTACGAGCGGTCGCATGGTGAGTGTGTGTGCGGCAATCGGGGAAACAATCCATGCCGGGGTGGTGGGTGACACTATCGGACCTCCTACCGAAAGGTTATACCCGGTGGAGCCGGTCGGAGTGGCTATAATCAATCCATCGCCGCGATAATTTGCCAGAAGATGACCGCCAACAGATGTTTCGAGCGTAATCATTGATGCATTGTCCTGTTTCAAGATGGCCACTTCGTTGAGGGCTACATGATTGCGCTTGGTCAGCTCTTCACATCCTTCAACAGAAATCAATGAGCGCTCCTGAATCAAATATTCGCCACTAACGATCTCTTTGATAATCTCTTCGGCATTGCTTAAATCTGCTGCTGAGAGAAACCCAAGGTGACCTGAGTTAATTCCCATTATCGGGGTTTCATAGGCCCCAACGGCAGCCGATGTGGTTAAAAATGTTCCGTCGCCACCCACACTCAACACCAAATCGGCCTTGCCGTCATAGGTGTCAAACACTTGAGCCTCATATCCGGTCAATCCGATTGCTCGCTGCAAGAAGGTGTAGTAGTCTCTGCGAATAGATATGTGCAGATTTTCGGAATGTGATAGCAGCAGTTCAAAAAAGTGTGCCAGCAGGTCAAATCCTGTGTGCATCCGTTTTTTACCGAATATAGCTATGCGTTTCATTGTGACTGTGGTTTATTGTTAGTCCTGTCGGAGAATAGTTTTTGATTAGATTTCCATGTGGGTCAATAGCTCCTCAATGCGAAGCGCTGTTAAAGCGCTGTCGGCATCGTAGCCGCTGTGAATCTCAACAATATTGTAGCCATAGCGTTCAAGCGAGCGTGCAACACTGCCGGCATTGCGGTGGCTCACACGCAGAGCCACTTGTATCATCCCGGCTGTTGACTCGGCTGCCGTCACGTTGAGGTTTAGCAGATGTGCTTCGGCATCCTCGATTGCTCGCGCTATGGTGGATGCGCTATAATCGCTTCTGCTACACTCTATGGTCAGCTCGCTACTCTCTGCCACATAGGGGAATAAATGCTCCAAATCGTGGATTTTAACATCCGTTTGTGGCGTTTTTGATGTTGATATGTTATCTTTTGGATTCAAATCTTTTTTCTTACCGTTTATTCTGATTAAATTTGTAGTCAGATTTCTTTCTTTGAATGCAAAGTTAGTAATTTAATTTTATTTTGCCCTTTGTGTATAAGTAATTAACACCCGGGCAGTCTGTTGAGTTTTTTAAATTGCGTTTTAGATGACACAGCTAAGTGTAAATATCAACAAAGTTGCAACGCTTCGCAATGCTCGAGGCGAGAATGTTCCAAATGTGCAACAGTTTGCCTCCGATTGCGAAAGTTTCGGTGCGCAGGGCATTACTGTTCACCCCCGCCCCGATGAACGCCACATTCGATATGCCGATGTGTTCACTCTTCGTCCATTGGTGAAAACTGAGTTTAACATTGAAGGGTATCCATCGCCGGAGTTTATTGACTTGGTGCTGAAGGTGCGCCCCGAGCAGGTGACTTTGGTCCCCGATGCACCTGGCGATTTGACTTCTCATGGCGGTTGGGATGTGATTTCCAATATGGAGTTTCTTTCTGCGCTGATTGAGCGGTTTAAAGATGCAGGAATCCGCACATCGATTTTTGTGGAAACTGATGTAGAGAACATCAAGGCCGCTGCGCGTGCCGGTGCCGATCGAATCGAGCTCTACACTAAGCCCTATGCCGATGCCTATGAGGCCAACCGCGAAAAAGCAATTGAGCCATTCATTGAAGCTGCACGGGCTGCCCACAGTGCCGGACTGGGCGTTAATGCCGGACACGACCTTAACTTGCAAAACTTGGCTTATTTCCACTCTCGAATGCCTTATCTCAATGAGGTTTCAATCGGTCATGCTATAATTGCCGATGCTCTTTACCTCGGCATCAAGGAAACAATCAAGCGCTATCGTGAATGTTTGAAATAATCCCCCCCAATAGGGTTTGAATTATAATCTGTAAATATTTAAAATCATGATTCTTGCCAATCTGACTGAATCGGCCCCCAACCTATGGCAACTTTGTGTTGATGCCGGTTTTATTATGATAGTTCTCGCAGTTCTTGCGTTGATTTCAATTTATGTTTTCATTGAGCGTGCACTTGTTATCCGCAAGGCATCAAAGAGCGACGACACTTTCATGCAGCGCATCCGCGACTATATCTCGGAAGGCGACATTGAGGCTGCCCACAAATTGTGTCGAAACACAAACACCCCCTATGCACGATTAATCGATAAGGGTATCAGCCGCATTGGACGTCCCATGAACGATGTGCTTGTGGCTATTGAAAACACCGGTAATATTGAAGTTTCTGCTCTCGGAAAAGGAATGCCATGGCTTGCTACTACTGCTGCCGGAGCTCCGATGCTCGGTTTTCTCGGAACTGTAATCGGCATGGTTAATTCATTCTATGCTCTCGCCACTGCCGGGTCGTCGGCCGGAATTGGTGTTCTCGCCGATGGCATCTACCAAGCTTTGGTAACCACTGTTGCCGGCTTGATTGTGGGTATTATTGCTCTTTTTGCCTACAATTATCTTGTGGCCCGAATTGATGGTGTGATGCGTGCACTCGAAGCCCGCACCATGGAATTTATGGACCTGCTCAATGAGCCGGTAAAATAATCTCTCCGCTACATTTAACCCATATTAAAACCTCAGAGGTATGGCTCTAAAACGACAACATCGGATGACTGTCGAGTTCTCTATGGCTTCGATGACCGATATCATATTCCTGTTGCTGATTTTTTTCATGGTCACTTCAACATATGTATTTCCGACTGCTCTTGAATTAAATCTGCCACAATCATCTGAACAAACCGCTCTGAAACCTTCAACAAGAGTGTTTGTCTATCCTGAAGGGCGAATCTTGGTGCAAAATGGTGAGGAATCGCCTTCGGAGGTGACTTTGGAGTCGTTGCCGGCGTTTCTTAATGATGCCATGCTGAAAAATCCTCCGGGACTGCCCTTTAATATAGCCGTTTTTGCCGACGAAGAGGTGACTTATGGCTATTTGGTTAAGATTCTCGACATTGGTGCGAAAGGTGGAATGAAGATGGTGCTGGCCACAAAAGCAGCTCCCTCCGACTCGCAGCCCGCTGCCAATCAGCAGCTCGGTGAAGGTGCCGACGTAACCACTGTTCAACAACCTTCTGCAACAACTCCCCTGCCTCAAAACTGATTTGAATGACTGAAAGTCGCAAATATAAAATCATATCGCTCTCTATCACGATTCTTATTTTAGCAATCGCGATTGTGGGGCTTTTTATGGTGAAGCTCTCCTATCGCCCGGCCGACGGCTCGCAGTGGCCTCCGGTTGTTGATTCTACTCAGCTGCTTTTTGCCGATCAGTATGTTGAAATCGAACCGCTTGTGCCGGTGCCAAACACGGGTGGTCGCCCTGATGATGGCGCTTCTGCCCCGAATCCCGATGCTAATGATTTGGTAAATTCCGGCGCTGTGGCCGATGAGGTGGCTCCCCTAACATCTTCTCATGTGGAATCGCCTGTTAAAGTGACTCCAAAAGAGCCGCAAACTCCCGCAGGTCCCTCGGCTGAGGAGTTGGCCGAACAGGAGCGTCAACGCCGCGAAAAAGAGGCGTCGCAAGAGGCTCAAAATCGTGTCGGAAAGCTCGGTAAGATTCCCGGAGCGAAAGGCAATGGAGAGGGCAATTCGGGCGAAGGAACCGGAGCGGCATCTTCGCGCGGCGCTCTGCGTGGTTCGGCCGGTGGCTATGGCCTAGGCGGACGTGGGGTTTCGGTTTCGGCCGATGGTATTGACTGTCCGAATCCCGGTAAGGTGACGGTTAAAATCTGGGTAAATCAGCAGGGTGAGGTGACTAAAGCCGAGATTATCCCTGCCTCCACCACTATTACCGACTCCTCTGTGCGCAATGCTTGCTTGGCTCGCGCTCGTGCTGCCAAGGTGTCGCCTAAGACCGATGCACCTGATGAACAGATAGGAACCATCACATTTAATTTCAAATAATCCACTCCCCTACAGATTCAATGAGATACAAAAAAACGACACCATAACCGGTGTCGTTTTTGCTATTTTTGGGGGTCTGTTGGGTTCTTATTTAAGACTCCATTCAAAGCCATTCTTAGTGTCCTTTACGTCAAATCCGATTGCTGCAAGGCGGTCGCGAATCAAATCGCTTGTGGCCCAATCCTTTTCGGCTTTGGCTTTTGAACGCATTTCAAGGAGTAATTCCACTGCATCTTCAAATGGCTTCATATTGCCGGCCCCACCGTCACTTGCTCCATTATCGACCTTAATGCCGAGGATTGCAATGAGGAATGTGTCAAACACCTCTTTGAGTGTTGCAATATCTTCTGCCGTAGCTGTTGCATTGCCATCATTGATTTTATTGACAATGCCGCATACTTCAAACAGGTGGGCAAGCAAAATCGGAGTGTTGAGGTCGTCATCCATCGCTTCGTAGCACTTAGCCATCAAGCCGCTCACATCCACTGTTGAAGTTTCGCCGGCTTTCAATCCTTGCAGGCGACGATAGCCGTCGAGCATGCGCTGAAGTGCTTTTTCTGCGCCTTGAAGTGCTTCATTGCTGAAATCCACAGTGCCACGATAGTGAGCTTGGAGAATGAAGAAGCGAATGGTCATTGGAGAATAGGGCTGCGAAAGCAATTGGTGATTGCCGGTGAAGAATTCTTCGAGGGTGATGAAATTCCCAAGAGATTTACCCATCTTCTGGCCATTGATGGTTATCATGTTATTGTGCATCCAATAGCGCACAGCGTCATGGCCATTATGAGCCACTGATTGAGCTATTTCGCACTCATGGTGGGGGAATTTCAAGTCCATGCCGCCACCATGAATATCAAAGCTCTCGCCGAGATATTTTTCACCCATTGTTGAACATTCCAAGTGCCAGCCGGGGAAGCCGTTGCTCCAGGGTGATGGCCAGCGCATGATGTGTTCGGGCGATGCTTTTTTCCATAGGGCAAAGTCGGCAGGATTGCGCTTTTCTTGCTGTCCGTCGAGGGTGCGGGTGGCTGAGAGCAATTCCTCTACATTGCGCCCTGAAAGCTTGCCATAGCGGAAATCTTTATTGTATTTAGGCACATCGAAATAGACCGAACCATTGCTTTCATAGGCATATCCGCTTTCAAGAATCTTCTTGATATATTCGATTTGCTCTATGATATGGCCCGATGCGTGGGGTTCGATTGATGGGGGCAACACATTGAGTTCTTCCATGGCGCTGTGGTAGCGGTTGAGATAGAATTGCACCACTTCCATCGGCTCCAATTGCTCAATGCGTGCTTTCTTTGCAATCTTGTCTTCACCCTCATCGGCGTCATGTTCCAGGTGGCCCACATCGGTGATGTTGCGCACATAGCGCACCTTGTAGCCCAAATGCAGCAGATAGCGGTAGAGAATGTCGAATGTGATTGCCGGACGTGCGTGTCCGAGGTGTCCGTCGCCATAGACTGTGGGACCGCAGACATACATCCCCACTCTGCCTTCGTGGATGGGCTTGAATAGCTCCTTATTTCGCGATAATGAGTTGTAGATGCTTAGTTGGTTGGCTTTCATTGCTAATTGGTGTTAGAGGGCTTTTAAAGCTCCTTTTTGTGGGTTTTTAGTTGAGTTTGCCGCCGTTCATGAACGGATTTGGGATTTCACCCGGATTCTGTTTCTGATTTTTGGGTGTTATGCGACGAATTTCACCGAATGTTGCTTCATAGCGCTGCACATTTTCCCCCAAAGCATAAAGGAGGTTTTTCACATTTTCAGGTGTCATGATGATGCGGCTCTGCACTTTTGCCTGAGGCATGTTGGGTGCCATGGATATGAAGTCGAGGAAGAATTCATTGCCGCTGTGTGCAATCACTGTGAAATTGCTATAATGTCCGGCTGCCACTTCGGGGGTCAGCTCGATTTTCATTTCTTGTTTTTTCTGTTCCATTATCTTATTGGGTGTTTCTGTTATTTCTTGAATTCATACACCTTTTTGCCTGAGGGGCTGGTGTTGTTGATGTGGATTTTAATACCCTCGCAGTCAATGCGGCTCCAAATCATTGAAACATCAAATGATGCCAAATCCACTTGCTTGATGCCGGTGTATTCACCCTCGGTTGATGTGGTGATGTAGAGGTCGGGCATGGGGTTGTCGAGTGTGGTCTCATCGGCATAGATGGTGTAGTTGCGCTTGGGATAGTTCTTTACGTAAGATTCAACGTTGATATATTTTCCGGTGCGGTTAATAGCGTTGACTTCGATTTCTGCATTGGCCGATTGGGCTATGTTGCTGGCCACATTTTCCACCTTCACAGTGGGGATGAGCGTGTAGCCGCGGAGTGCTATTTGTGAGAGATAGCCTTCCGACATTGTGGCAGTAACTATGTAGCGAACCACCATGCGCTGGCCCACCGGCACTTCATTTGATATTGCCATATCGGCAATCAATGTCTTGGTGGGGGCATCTCCCTCCGGAACTATTGTGAATCGGGCTTTTGACTCTACATTGCCGTCATAAGTCACCAGGGTGGCTACTTCATAGCCCTCAATGCCGGAGTCATCGTTGTCGAGACATGAGGTGAATGTGGTTGATGTAATCAAAGTCATTAATGCCACAAAAAGGCTTGTTTTGATTTTGTTGAGTGATTTCATATTATGGTCTGTCTTATTGTTTCTTGAGGAATGTGAATTCTTTGCGATAGGGGTTATTGCTGTTGTTTATGTGAACGCGAACTCCTTTAATGTCATCTCGAGTCCACACAGGGCCTATCCAGAGTGATGCCACGGTCGGGGTTTCATAGGCTGTTGAGCTATCTTCAATGTGACTCGAAATGTAAAGGTTGGCAATGCCGTCGGCATCAATCGGAGCATCCGGTGTTACTACAGTGATTTCGCGGTTTTTGACGTTGGGCATAAGCATAGTCAGGTTTAAATGCTGGCCGCTACGCTGAATTGTGGTCAGATTGATTGCTCCAAGATCGGTGGGAATGGCATCAACGGTGCTCACTGTGTCGGCAAGCGGGAGCTTCAGCCCCACAACACCAATCTCCCCTCCACGCTTGGGGTCAATCCCCGAAGGCATTGTGTAGCGCAAAAGCAGGCGTGTGCCATATTTAACGCGCGAGTCATTGAGCTGTCCGTGGGCTGTGAGTCTTATCATTGGTGAATCATCAATCTCTTGATATTCAAACAAAACTCTGCCGCTATTGTTTCCGCCAAAGCTGACTATTGATTCGCATAGCTGCAGTGACGGCTCGTTTCTGTCGTCGCTGCACCCTGTGAATAGCAATAGTGCTATCGGTAGAAATATCAACTTGATTTGTCGGCTCATTTTGTCGCTATTATTTCTGTTATGAGGCCATCGGCCATCACTATTTTACGGTCGGCTTGGTTGGCAAGATTTTCATCGTGGGTAACTATCACGAAGGTGTGGCCGAAATCTCGGCGCAAGTCGAAAAACAATCTGTGCAATTCTGCTCTGTTTTGCGAGTCAAGGCTCCCTGAAGGCTCATCGGCAAGCACTGCTTTGGGCGAATTGACTAAGGCACGGGCCACGGCGGCTCGTTGACGTTCTCCTCCCGAAAGCTGCGAGGGTTTATGGCTTCTGCGGTCCGACAATCCAAGATAGTCTATGAGTGTGCGGGCGCGTTCGATTGCGCTGTGGCGGCTTTCTCCGCTAATCAATGCCGGCATTGCCACATTCTCCTCCATTGTAAATTCAGGCAATAGCTGATGAAATTGAAACACAAAACCGATGTTGCGATTGCGAAATTGCGCCAAGCGTTTATCCGACAATGAGAATAAATCGGAGCCGTCGTACTCCACCACTCCTCCGTCGGGCTTATCAAGCGACCCCATAATTTGCAGCAGGGTGGTTTTGCCGGCTCCACTTGGACCAACTATTGACACTATCTCGCGGCTGCCTATCTCAAGGTCAATCCCTTTAAGCACTTGCAAGTTGTCAAATGATTTTGTTATGTTCTTGACGCGAATCATTTTGGGCACACTTTTTCAATTTCAGTGCAAATATACAATTTTCCAATCACAATAATGCCATTTGATATAAGGCTTCACAAAAATTGGCAATTCTTTGTTGTGATGTGTGTTTTCTGAAAACTCCGAATATTTCGAATACTCAAGGATTTATTGAATCATGTCATCTCAATTCTCTCATGTGGGAAGAAAAAATCCCGAGTCGTTACGACTCGGGATTCAGTGTTATTCAGCGGGTTAATTATTCGCCGTAGAATTGCATACCGTCGATTTCGATACCATATGAACTGTAACCGCCGCCGGTGAACACGATGCGTACATAGCGTGCGGTTGCTGCTGCAGATAGGTTGATGTAGTATTCGTCTGATTTTTCGTAGCTTGTTTCACCCCAATCTAACCAATTGGTTCCATTAGTGCTGGTTTCGAGTGTTGCTCCGGTCGCACTATAGTACGATCCATAGTGGTAGACATAAATTGATGTGAGATTTACTTCTTTACCGAAATCGATAACCATCGGTGAGTCTGGGAAAAGGTAGCCATAAGCCCAAGAGTCGTTGTCGATAATATCAATCCAGGGGTAATCCGACCAGCCGCCTATATAAGTGTCGTTGCCGTCAACTGTACAGCTGATTGGTTTTGCAAGAAGAGTTCCACTATATTCAGTTGTTGAAACTGATATTTCACGTCCAACACCTTTCACAACCACATATATTGTGTTGTCACTCGTTTCATCAAATTCAATGGATGCTCCTTCTGCCGATGTGATTGTTACAGGAATCAGATATTCACCTTCATTTGCAATGCCGGTTAAGTCACCGGTGTTAATAACGAATGAAGCAGTGTTGTTATCAGTGCCGATTGTTAATGTGCTTTCTACAAGTTCTGCGTCTGATTTGAACTCATAGTTCGTTCCATTAGCAGCGTTGTAATCAGCAACTTTGCTCTGGTCAATAGCGATGTTGATGGTTACTTCTTCAAAGGGGTTGTAACTCAAAGCAATTGCATTTTCCACATTGAGTGTTCTCACTGTTTCTTCCCACCCCGGATTCTTAATACCGGCTTTGAAGGTAACGCTTTCTGATGGTGTTGTCAACAAATTGGGGCGATAGCTCGAATTAAATGTGAGGAATACGCGACCGCTCTTTGATGGGGTTAATCCGTTTCCACCACGAACTACGATTGGGAGCATCAAATCGCTTTCTTGATTGATAAAGCCGCTATGGTCACCAAAACTTACTGTGATTGAGTCTGTTGTGATATATTCACCGGCATTTATTGTCATAAATGGATTGACAATAGATGCACCTTCAAGAAATTTGTAGCTGGTGCCGTTTGCTTGGTTGTATTCATCTACCAATGCTGGGTCAATGGCTACTTCTACTGTTATATTTCCTGGTGCGGGTTTGGTGAGACGGATGGGAACAAGTTTCAATGGATCGGTCAGTCCCGACAAAAAGTCACCATTAGCCTTGTATTCTACCTGTGCATAGGTTGATGTGGGCTGGTAGAGATATGCGAAGTTGGCTTCGTAGTTTGCATTCGACTTCGGTCCCAGTTCGTCATCATCATCGCAAGAGGTAAATGGAACCACTACTGCTGTCATTGCTGCAATGGCTATATATTTCCAAAATTTTTTCACGATTCTTTGATTTTTAGTTTGAAATTTTTTGAATAAGAATCTCGTTTTCTCGTTTCTTTGTGTCCTTAACGAGATTCTTATTTGTGTTATCAATTTATTCCCAAGTATATTCGGTCCAGCTATATGCTTCCTTCTTTGGAGTGCCATCTGTATAGCCCGAGCCAAATGATAAGCCGAAGCCGTTGCCGGTAACTTCATTGAGTACCTCGCCTTCTCCTTCATTCATCGGGAAGTAGAACAAGAGGTCGGGATCATTGTATTTAACCTCCTTCTTCATGTTCTTGGCAATTTGTGCTGCTGTACGAGTGGTTTTCCACATACGCAATTGACACATTTCAATAACATCTCTGTGGTAATTGCTTCCGGCGCCAAACATTGTACAACCGGTGAAATTAAACACTGTGCCGGCACCACCATTGTTGCGGTTAACTTCTTTGCCGTTCATGTAGAGAACAACATCGCCGGTTGCCGCATCATATGTGTGTGCAAAGTGGATCCACTCACCCCATTTCAATGGATTCTTGTTGGGGTCACCTGAGTCGTAATTTGCATCGATACCCATGGTCTTAATCTGGAGGAAGTTGTACATGTTGCGACCTGTGTTCTGATCAACATAAACAATATCACCGAAACGGACATAGAGCTCTTTGTTGGCGTTGAATGAGAACATTGCCTGGTTGTTTATTGAAAAACCACCTGTGCCGCTTGTGTTTGTACAGCGTGCCCACCATTCAAGTGTGAAGTTTGTCAAATCCACTTGCTGAGGCCACACCATATTCATCTTGTTGTTATATCTGAAACCGGGTGCTTTCTGTACAAGAGGTTTGCCGAAAGTGAAGATATAAGCACCTGAGCCTACTGAAACTGGAACTCCGGTTGCCGATACCACTTTGATAGGAGCGGCATATTCTACACCCTTTTCTCCATCAAATGAGGTTACTGAGAACGGAACTTCAACCTGTGAATATCCTGCAGGGATAACAACTTCTGTGGGGATGACGATGAAATCTGACGGAATCATAGCAAACTCTGTGTCGTTGCGATGATTGTAGTTGTCGAGTACTGTTTGGTCCAATGCGAGTTGTACCTTGATGTCTGTCGCAGCGATCTGTCCGGCTCTCACTATGATGGCATTGTTTGTCACCTCTCCGGTTTTGCCGAGGATGATTTCTCCCGCTGAGCCTTCTGCTGCTTCCGAAATGTAAACCATGTTGTCGATAACATCGTTTTTGGCATCTTCACATGAAGTGAATGATGCTGCAATCATTCCGAGGGCAAATATATTTAATGCTATTTTTTTCATTGTTTTTAATCCTTAAGTGTGATTATTCGTAAATCGGTGGATTCTGTGTTGTGATACCGGCGCGAACATAGGGATAATCCGGGTTGCCGGGGTAGTCATATTCGATGTGGTATGCTCCTTGTCCGGCATGGGGAAGTCCCTTGTGGTAGCTCCAGGTTGAGTGTTCCGGGAAGAGATATTTATCGGCTGCTCGTTCGAAGGTCGCAGTGATAATTGATTTCGAAAGCACTTCTTCAAACATTGCAGGATTGCGATATTCCACATTGTCAAAGAAATTATTCAATCCATAGTGACCGAGTTCATATGTTTGCCAGCAGATATATTTGGTTCGTGCTAACACATCATCTTCGATAATGTCGTAGTAGCTCAACCATCCGGTTCCACCAGGAATATCAAGTACCAACCAGCGACCTGCAGGTTCAAATCGGTCGGCCAATCGGCGGAGGAATTCGTTGAATACTACTGCTTTGTCACCACCCATAATGAGTGTACCGGTAGCTTCAATGTCGGCATCGAAACCGTCAATATTGTACTTTTCGCATGTGTCGGCAATAGCATCTGCATATTTTTGAGCTGCTGCTATGTGACCTTCGAGGGTGTATTCGTGGTGTACCACTACTTGGTTCCCTTCGTCGTCCAAAACGGGTTCGCCGTTTTCATCAACTTTGTATTCGTCGTAACCACCGGTGGGCACATATCCCCAATATTTGAAAGCATCATCCCTGTTGGGGATGCCTGTTGGGCTATTGGGGGTGATGTTTTCTCCGATATTGGTTGAAAGCCAGCAGAGAACAGCTTTTGAACCGCGTTCCTGGAATGCTTTCAAATCAGCTTGCTGTGCTTCACTAAGGTTACCATAGCAAAGCCAGAGTGATACAAAGTCGGTTGAGTCGGGCAAACCGACTAGTTTGTTTGAGATGTTACCGGCCGACCATGAGCCAAACCATCCGAACATCACCTTGTGGGGAGAGTTGAAGTAGTTTTTCAACTGCTCTTTATATGCTTCTGTATTTGCCGGTGACGAGAAGAAGTCTTTTGCTTCCGGCTCGGTCCAATCGTCGCATGATGTCACCATTGTGGGGACTGCAATCAAAGCGGCTGCGGCAAAAAGTATTGATTTTAATCCTTTCATGTTTTTTAATTTAAGTTGCTAATTAAAACTTCTGTTAAATTAGTCTTTCTTTGCCCACCAGAGATCTGTAGCACCGGTGTCCGGGCCGCCGAGCATCTGCTGTGCAGCTTTGACATTTGCTTCGTTGGTGTTGAATTCTGAGTCGGGGTAAGGCAAGCGACGCATACCGCGCTGTGAGCTTACACCTGCTGTTGAGCGGTTTTCAACCGGCGGGAAGAATTTGGGATAGCCTGTACGGCGTGCATCTGCCCATGTTTCCCAGCCATTGGGATAGTTACCAATCCACTTCTGAACCATAATCTGTTCGAGATTTGATTCGAAGTTGTTGTCAATCCATTTTGGAGTAACTGTTGATACGGCTGAAATGTTGTTTGAAGAATTGGTAGGATCTTCATAGTCCGCAGGTGTTTCCTCGCTTGCAAGATATGTGCCAAGTGTTGCTCCGCGTTCAGCCATGGATACTTCCACGCCTTTTTCGTAGAGTGACTGTGCTGAGCCGCCCATGTTCCATCCGCGGAGAGCTCCTTCTGCTCGTGCAAACCATGATTCGCTTGCTGAGATACAGAGAAGTTTGTCTGAAGTGGTTACATTGGGTTTTGATATCAATGTGTTGTAGTCTGTATCTGCATTTCTGTGCCAAATACCTGAGCGCAAACCGATATAGTCGCCATTGTCATTTGCTGTTGCATACATCGGGATACGTGGGTCGTTGTAGCCATTCATGTATGAGAGCAAGTCGGCGCTTACGGCTCCTTCGTTCCAAGAGATGTTTACTTTATGGAATGAATTTCCACCGGGTATGAATGTTGACCATGCTGCATCACCAGGGGCTGAAATCAAACCGCCGGGATCGCTTACGGCCTCTTCTGCTTTCTGCTGTGCGAGAGCCGGATTAACATTCACAAGGCGCATTGCCAAGCGGAGTTTCAAGGTGTTGGCAAATTTTACCCATTTTGACATATCGCCACCATAGATGTAATCAACATCAGCAAATACTGCTGCATTGCCACCTTCTTTCAAGCCGGCGATTACAACATCGAGATCGGCAAGCATTGCATCAAACAATTCGGGCATATCGTCGTAAGCAACCTGATAATCACTACCGGAGCCAATTTTTGAGTAAGGAATAGGTCCGTAGCAGTCACTTATTCGGAGTGTGCCGAAGATGCGAATAAGGCTTGCCCAATGATATGTTAAACCTTCGCCACCTGAGATGTCACGAATTTGAAAATAAGGTGTATAGATCTGAGGCATACAGGTGTTAAATGGTGTTCCTGCCCAGCCTTGTGAGGGGTTAAATGTTGCAAAATACGCATCAGAACCCCAATGGTTACGAGCACTGGTCATGTGTCCATATTCGCAACCAATCATTTGGTCTATCATCTGATAGTTGTTTTCCTGGCCCTGCACCATAACCGGTATCATCGTAGAAATCAATGTAGCAGTTGATGCAAAGTCACCCTCCATCTGTTCGGGAGTTGGGGCTTTGGGATTGGTGTTGAAGTCCTCGAAACTGTCGGTACAGCCTATGCTGCCGAGCATGAGAGTACCTCCCAACATCAAAGTAGCTATTTGTTTGAATTTATTGTTGTTCATAACTTATTTTTTCTATGGATTAGAAAGAAACTTTTACATTGAAGCCGTAAGAGCGAATGCTGGGCTGCTGGAAGTAATCTACACCCTGATAGAAGTTGTTGGTAGTAGATGATGTTGATTCGGGATCAAACGGTGCTTTGCAGTAGATCATCCAAAGGTTCTTACCTGTGAGGCTGAATGTGAGGTCACAAATATTTCCAAGTTTGGTGCGTGGTAAGGTATATGATACTGTCAGGTCGGCCAAACGAATGTTTGTTGCGTCGTAAACATAGTATGCACCGGGCATTTGTGAGATAACTTCGTAGTAGCTCTGTGCATCAACGATTCCATTGCCGGGGATTGCTACTCCACCATTGTCGCGTGCAATTGCTGACACTTCTGATACACCGTAACGGTCTAAAAGGGCTTGTGTGTCTGAGATTACCTGACCACCGAAGCGTCCGGTTACTGCCCATGTCAACTGGATGTTCTTCCAACCTAATGAGCCGGTCCAACCCATATTGAATTTAGGTAGTACTGAACCAACTTTGTAGTATTCGATTGTTTCGTCTTGTACCTTTCCGGTTTGTGGATCTTTCCATACATAACCGTTTGCTGATTGACGGAGACGCTTGTTGTAGTAGAGGTCGCCCATTGAGCCGCCTTCATAGAGACGAATAGTAGGACCGCCTGCCATACCGAGACATCCGGTTGCTGCGTAGTAGTCCATTTCTATTGGTTTGCCGGTTTCCGGATCAAGAGCACCATTGGCAAGAGCGATAATCTTGTTGTTGTTCCAAGACCATGTGATACCGGTGTTGAAACGCCAGTCACCCCAAGTGTTGTTGTAGTTAACGGCTGCTTCGATACCATTGTTCTGGATGTTACCGGTCTGGATAAGGTTGGTCTTATAACCAGATGATGCAGATGCCGGAATCTGGAATGTTTGGTTGAATGTATTTGCTTTGTAGTATGTGAATTCAAGACCGATTGTATTGTTGATGAACTTTGCGCTCAAACCAACTTCCCATGATCTTGTGTTTTCCGGACGGAGGTTGGGGTTGTAGTGGATTGATGGCCATTCATACTGTTTGGTTTGATCATTGTAGGTGTACTGCATACGAGTCAAGTAGCGTGAGGGTGAAGATGCTACTTCTGCCCATGATCCACGTACTTTCAAGAATGAAATTGCTTTGGGAAGCTGATCTTTGAATGTTTCGCTGATAATCCATGAACCACCTACTGAGGGATAGAAATAGCTCATCTTATCGGTAAATGCAAGCATTGAAGCCCAGTCGTTACGTCCGGTTACTGTCAAATAGTACTGGTGATCCCAGCCTAATTCTACGCTACCAAACACTGACTGAATTTGATCGTGCCATTCAGCATCTCCAACTTTGTTCTTTACGGGGTCGATATTGCCATATGCAAAGAAGTTGGGAATTTGGAAAAGGTCACCTTCAAAGCGATCTGATTCTTCAAGCATATCGTTGATTGAAGCACCGAGCTGTGCATTGACATTCAATCGATCATTGAAGAATGTTTTGTTCATTGATGCCATCAAATCGGCATATGTGCTACGGTTCAATGTGCGACTTTTACCGTACATACCTTTGCTGCCTGAAAGAATGCTGATGGTTGAGGCATGATATTTTTCTTCGAATGTGGTGTTGGCATTGTCAACGCGTACACGGCCAATTACATACAACCAAGGTAGAATATCATATTTCAATGACGCATTGAACATATAACGCTGTTTGCGTGCTTCGCGTGACATGCGTTTTTGGGTCCAATAGGGGTTTTGCATTGTGAAGGCATTGGGGTATTTTTGTTCCCAATACTGGGTGTAGATGTTGCGTGACGGATCGAAGCGTTCAAACATACGAACATCATCGAAGTTTTCTCCACGTGGGAATAACCAAAGTGCGGGTATTGGGTTGTAGTATTCACCTGAACCCACCATATTTTTGTTGTTTTGGATGATGTAAGATGCTCCAAGGTCCATAGTGAGCTTATCATTAAAGAACTTGGTGGTGTTGCGAATTGAGAAGTTGTAACGATTGTAGTCCGATTCGGGCATCACACCAGGTGCGTTTGTCACGGCAGCTGATGCAAATGTCTGGTTCTTGTCGTTACCTACGGTGAAGGTCAACGAGTTGATTTCTGTTACGCCGGTATTGAAGAAATCAAGTGGATCATAATTTGTGGGGGTGTCGAGTTTTTTGCCCCATGATTCAAATTGGCCTTCGTTGTTTCCATATGTGTTTTGGAATTTCGGGGTCATCCACACATTGTGGAAGGTGGTTGAGTTGCTATAGGTCAATTTCGCTTTGCCTTCAACACCCTTCTTTGTGGTTATAAGGATAACACCACTTGCTGCAGCCGAACCATAAAGGGCTGCTGCTGAGGGCCCTGAAAGTACGGACATTGATTCGATATCTTCGGGGTTGATATCGGCAACACCACTTGAGCCGGGCTGTTTTGCCATTGTACCACCTGATTCTGAACCGGTGTTGATGTCAAACATTGGAATACCATCGATTACATAGAGCGCATTATCATTTCCGCTCAATGATTTTGTACCACGCATGATTACACGAGCAGCACTACCAGCTCCTGCAGAGCTTGAGCTGATGTTAACACCGGCCACTTTACCGGCCAATGAGTTGATAAAGTTGGCATCTTTGTTTGCGGTGAAGGCATCACCCTTAACAGTCTGCACGTTGTAGCTCAACGCTTTCTGTTCGCGTTTGATACCGAGGGCGGTTACCACAACTTCATCCAAAGCTGTAGCTTCTTCCTCTAAAACAACGTTCATTTGTCCGCTTTCGGGAGCGGGCATTGTCACTGTGCGATAGCCGATGTAAGTGAATTTCAGCATTTCGCCGGCTTTGGCTTTAACACTGAATTCGCCATCGATGTTGGTCTGTGTGCCGAAAGTGGTTCCTTCAACGATTACAGAAACACCGATCAACGGTTCGCCACTTGTGTCTGTTACAATCCCCTTGACTGTGCTGGTCTGTGCCATCACACTCATCACAGGGAAGAGCAAAAGCATCAATAACAGGCTTGTTACCTTTGACTTCATAATGTTTAAATGGATTGGTTAGTAATTAAGGTTATTTATTTGGTTAATTGTTTTCTTTCATGGTTGGCTCCCTCTTGAATTTCATGGCGGTTCGGATGAGGGCGCTGTATCAGCGCAAATATAGCCTTTTCCCCTAAAATAGTGAGCTCTCAGACCACAAAAAATGGCATTTCTTCAATTTTTAACATCTAAAACACAAAGAGTGTATATTCTTGCGCCAAGTATTCATTTTTTAGTGGATTGGGGTGGGGTGTAGGGCCTGATGCGCATTAATATTTGAAGCTGCTACCACCGAGAAATTCGCGTAGCAGCGATGTTGACGGGATGAATTCTTCGGCTATTGGTTCGAAGTGTTGCAAGAAGCGGCGCAGGCGTATTGCTTCGCTATATTCGGGTATGTCGCGCGGCACTCGGCTGAGCACTTCTTCCCCTTGATGCTTGATGACTCCGAGCTCAAAGAGCAATGATGAATTGAACATGGCATCGGCGTTTTCCTGGAATGGGAATATCCAGCGCTCTTCGCCTCGGCGCACACTGGGCCAGCGGCGAATGGTCTCTTCGGGGGCTACTCCGCGATAGCGCGAATCGCGAATTATGCGGCGAAGCAGGCGATTGTCGGTTGTTGGTATCCAATTGTGATTGTCAATTGAAATGGTGGTGAGTGCCGACACATAGAGCAGATATTTCATTTGGTCGGGAATCTGAGCTGTCAGTTCCGGGTTTAGCCCATGTATCCCCTCAATGAGGAGAATCGAATCGGGACCTAAGGTGATGGTGTTGCCGCGATATTCTCGCATTCCGGTTTCGAAATTGTAGTAGGGGAGTTCCACGGTTTCACCGTTAATCAAGCGGTTGAGATCGCTATTGAATAGGTCTAAGTCGAGGGCATAGAGTGATTCGTAGTCATAGTCGCCCGACTCATCTTTGGGTGTTTTGTCGCGGTCAACGAAGTAGTCGTCGAGTGAAATCATCTGTGGTTGCAGGAGATTGGTCATCAACTGAATGGCGAGGCGTTTTGTCGATGTGGTTTTCCCCGAGGATGATGGGCCGGCAATCATTACTATTCGTGCGCCTCCATTGCGGAATCTGCGTGTGATTTCTTCGGCAATGGCTGCAATGCGATTATTGTGTAGGGCTTCGGCCACGTTTATGAGCATTTGCGAGTCTCCGTTGAGCACTGCTTTGTTGAGCTCACCAACATTGTTCACCCCCACAATGCGATTGAATTGCAGATAGTCGGTGAATGCTCCGTACATCTTTTCCTGCTCTATGGGAGCAATGGCTTCTGATGGGTTTTTATCATTTGGTGGCATCAGTAGCAAGCCATCTTTGTAGGGGAGTAGGTCAAAGGTGTCAATCAGTCCGGTGTGGGGAGCAAGAGCTCCATAATAGCTGTCGCATAGACCATCGAGACGATAATACACAGTGTAGAGCTGATGCTGAGTTTCAAGCAACTGCACCTTGTCGGTCAGCCCTTGTCGGCGAAATATATCGATGACATCTGCTGTGCGGCTCTCTTTGTATTCAAAGGGGAGTTTTCGCTCTGCAAGGCTTTTCATGTGGGAGGCTAAGCGCTCGGCAACGCCGGCATCAATCGGCCCGGTAATCCCTTCAAGACGGCAATAATAGCCACGCGACAGTGAGTGTTCGATGCTCAGGCGGCACCCGGGATAGCAAGTATTGACAGCGTGATATAGCATCATGCAGAGGGAGCGAACATATGTTCGGCGTCCGGTTGCCGAGGTTATCGGCATGAACTCTACTGTTTTGGGATGATAAACGCGGAAATTAAGGTCTTCCGATTTGTTGTTGACACGAGCATTTATAGGCACAAAACCAATTTCCGAGGCTATAGAAGCATAGATTTCGGAGAGGGTTGAAGCTCCTTCCACTTCTATATAGCGATTGAGATTTTGGACATAGATTTTAATCGGATTCTTCATGGTTTTTATTCTTTTTTGTTTTCTGATTGGTGAAAAAAACACCGATAGCAAATTTACTTACAATGTTGTTTCCCACCAAGAGCTTATTCCTTATTTATGCTATTTTATATAACTTTGCAGTATATTTTGCTAAATTTCTACAATATTATTTGTTATGATTTCAGTTGATGGATTGACCGTCGAGTTTGGCGGCACAACCCTATTTAAGGATATTTCGTTTCAAATCAATGAGAAGGACCGCATTGCCCTTATGGGGAAAAATGGTGCGGGGAAAAGTACGTTACTAAAAATCTTAGCCGGTGTGCGCACAGCCACGCGCGGCAATGTGTCGGTGCCAAAAGATTGTGTTGTGGCATATCTGCCTCAGCATTTGATGACCGAAGATGGGCGCACTGTGCGCCAAGAGGCCTCGCAAGCGTTTGCCCATTTGATGGAAACCGAAGCGGAGATTAACCGCATTAATGATGAGCTTGCCACTCGCACAGATTATGAGAGCGATGATTATATGGCGCTGATAGAGAAGGTGAGCGAACTGAGCGAAAAATTCTATGCCATTGACATGACTCATTTCGAGGAAGATGTTGAGAAAACCCTCATGGGGCTGGGTTTTAAGCGTGAGCAGCTCGACAGCCCCACATCGGAGTTTAGCGGTGGCTGGCGCATGCGCATTGAATTGGCAAAACTGTTGCTTAAAGATCCGGATGTTCTGTTGCTCGATGAGCCTACAAACCACCTCGACATTGAGAGTATCCTGTGGCTTGAAGAGTTTATCAAAACATCGGCCAAGGTTGTTGTGGTGATTAGCCATGACCGCCGTTTTGTGGATGCCATCACCACTCGAACCATAGAGGTGACCATGGGGCGCATATATGATTATAAAGCCACTTACAGCCACTACCTTGAGTTGCGTAAAGAGCGTCGCGAACAGCAGATGAAGCAATATGAGGAGCAGCAGAAGATGATTCAAGAAACCAAGGATTTCATTGAGCGTTTCAAGGGCACATATTCAAAAACTTTGCAGGTTCAGAGCCGAGTAAAGATGCTTGAAAAACTTGAAATCATTGAAGTTGATGAAGAGGACACTTCGGCATTGCGCTTGAAGTTTCCGCCCTCACCGCGCAGCGGCACATATCCGGTGCAGGTGGATGGTGTTGGTAAAAGTTATGGTGATCATGTGGTGTTTCAAAATGCTTCGTTCATGATTGAGCGCGGCGAAAAGATAGCTTTTGTGGGTCGCAACGGAGAGGGGAAATCCACCCTTGTGAAGTGCATTATGGGTGAGATTCCTTTTGATGGCACTTTGACTCTGGGCCACAATGTTCAGGTGGCTTATTTTGCCCAAAATCAAGCCTCACTACTCGATGAGAATCTGACTGTGTTTCAAACCATCGATGATGTTGCCAAGGGGGATGTTCGCTTGAAGATTCGCGACATGCTCGGCGCATTCATGTTTGGAGGCGAAGAGAGCACCAAGAAGGTGAAGGTGTTGTCGGGAGGGGAGCGCACCCGCTTGGCAATCTTAAAACTACTGCTTGAGCCTGTGAATTTGCTCATTCTCGATGAGCCCACCAATCATCTCGACCTCAAAACAAAGGATATACTCAAACAAGCACTAAAAGATTATGATGGCACTCTGATATTGGTGAGCCACGACCGCGATTTTCTCGATGGATTGGTCAACAAGGTTTATGAGTTTGGCAATAAGCGAGTGCGTGAACACTTATGCGGCATTAACGAATTTCTTGAGAACAAGAAGATGGAAAATCTTCAAGACATTGAACGAAAATAATTCAGTGTGCACACATACTCTTTCCAATAGTCACAATCCCCATGGGCTTCAGAGTTGCCTATGGGGATTATTTTAATTTCATATAGTGGGCGCGAAGAGTAGGGGAGAGTCGCTCTATTGAGTAGCGCAGGGCGGTGCGTGGCATTTTGCCGGCATGAGAGTCGAGGAATTGTCGGAGTGTTGATTCGGATTTTTTCCCCACTTCGCGGAGCAGCCATCCGGTTGCTTTGTGGATTAGTGGGTGAGGGTGGGAGAGGTATAGTTTGGCAATGCGAAGGCAGTCGTCAAAGATTGATGCTTTGACAAGAGGCAGAGTGGCAACGATGGCAATTCGTTGAATCCACACACAGTTGGAATGGCTCAGTTGATCGAGAAGTTGAGGCGCGGGATTATTCAGTAGCCACTCCCCTAAAATTTTCGGTGCGCTCAGGTCAACCAAGTCCCAGTTGTTTGCCTTGTGGGCATTCTCAAGATAGAAATTGAGGACCTGTCTTTGTGTGTCCGGTGATTTTCGCGCTCGGCGAAATTGCTCCGTGAGAATCAGCAATCCGCAAAGACGGTGTTCGTGAATTGCAGAGTCGAGGAGTGGTCCGATTGTGGCGAAGTCGGCATAAGGTGCATACTCAATCGCCACACTCCGATTTTGCGGAACGGTGACTCCGATGAATATGTCGCCTTCGCCATACTCCCCTTTGCCGGTTTTGAAAAAACTGCTTAGCACTTTCGCTTTTTCCTCCGACGCAATTGCTCCGAGACGCGATTTTATTTCTTCTATCATGACGATTGTAAAAGTAGCGATTTTTTTGCTTGCGAGATTGAATTTTATCCGTGGAATTTATCTGTCGAAATGAAAAATTTAATTCTCGTGAGCTTAAAATTTCTGCAATTCGTTGATAATCAGCGTAAATGTTGAGTTTTTGCTTGTTTGCGCTTTTGAGTCAGAAAAATCAACAATGTGTGTGTTGGTTTGATTTTCCAAAAAATTGATTACTTTTGTGAGTAATATCAATTGATATGGTAAATTTAATTCAATGGACTGCCGATGGTGTGGAGTTGCCCGCTATCGACTTTCAGTGTGTCGGTGACTGGCTTGCTGAAGTGGCCCGTGAGCATTCGCGCATCCTTGGGCCGCTAACCTATATTTTTTGTGATGATGAAAAAATCATCGAAGTCAACCGGCAGTTTCTTAATCACGATTACTACACCGATATTATCACCTTCGACTATACTCACGGCCGCCGCGTTAGTGGCGATATGTTTATCTCGCTCGACACAGTGGCAACAAATGCCGTCACCGTAGGCTCTGACTATATGACGGAGTTGCACCGAGTGATTGTTCACGGGTTGCTTCATCTTTGCGGAATTGATGACAAGAGACCCGGTGAAAGAGAGGTGATGGAGGCGCACGAAAACCGTGCCTTAGAGATGCTAAATAGTTCAAAATCATAAATATGCAGTTTGATTATGATGTTATTGTGATTGGCGCCGGCCATGCCGGTTGCGAGGCGGCTTCTGCTGCTGCGCGACTCGGTTCGCGCACGCTGCTTGTCACAATTGATATGAATAAAATTGCCCAAATGAGCTGTAACCCTGCTATTGGTGGGATTGCCAAAGGGCAGATTGTCAGAGAGATAGATGCTCTTGGCGGGCAAATGGGCGTCATTACCGACCGTTCGGCCATTCAATTTCGCATGCTGAACCGCTCTAAAGGGCCGGCAATGTGGAGTCCGCGTGCCCAGAGTGACCGCATGCAATTTTCGGCTCTTTGGCGTCACACACTTGAAAACACCCCGAATCTATCCATGTGGCAAGACTCTGTGGTGGCAATTGATGTTGATGAACAGAGCCGTGTTACGGGTGTGCGCACAGCTTTGGGTGTGACCTTCTCTTGTCGTTCGGTGATTCTCACAGCCGGCACTTTCATGAATGGATTGATGCATGTGGGAGAGGTGCAAACTCCCGGCGGGCGTGTTTCTGAACCGGCATCCTATGGGCTCACTGAGCAATTGGCTTCAATCGGGTTTACAACAGATCGCATGAAAACCGGCACTCCCGTGCGGATCGATGGTCGCTCTGTGAAATGGGAATTAACCACTCCCCAACCCGGCGATGATGACTTCCACAAGTTCTCTTATCTCCCCTCGGTGTCGCGCGAGCTGAAGCAACGTGATTGCTATATTCTCTACACAAATGAACGCACTCACGAAATTCTCCGTGAAGGATTGCCACGCTCGCCGCTCTATAATGGGCAGATTCAAAGTATAGGTCCCCGTTATTGCCCGAGCATCGAGACAAAAATTGTCACCTTTGCCGACAAAACCGAGCATCAGCTCTTCCTTGAACCAGAGGGTGAAGATACTCAGGAATTCTATCTCAACGGATTTTCATCTTCGCTTCCGCTCGACATTCAAGTGGCCGCTTTGGAAACAGTGCCGGCTCTAGCTGATGTTGCAATTTACCGTCCGGGCTACGCAATAGAATATGATTTCTTTGACCCCACACAGTTGAAGCACTCGTTGGAAACAAAACTTGTTTCGGGGCTTTTCTTTGCCGGACAGGTTAACGGAACCACGGGCTATGAAGAAGCAGCCGGGCAAGGATTGATTGCCGGTATAAATGCCCATCGCAGTCATCGCGGCGAGGAACCGTTCACTCTTTCTCGCGACCAAGCATATATCGGAGTATTGATTGACGACCTCGTGACAAAGGGTGTAGATGAGCCCTACCGAATGTTCACATCGAGAGCCGAATATCGAATCCTTTTGCGCCAAGATGATGCAGATATGCGCTTGACTCCACTGGGCAGAGAGATCGGTTTGGTTGATGATGAGCGCTACGAGCTGATGCTCACCAAGCAGTCACAGCGCGATGCTCTGATTGAATTTGCCAAGACATTTTCAGTTAGAGCCGATAGGGTGAATGATTGGTTTGAGGAGTTGGGAATCTCCCCATTGCGTCAAACTGTGCGCTTGCATGATCTGATTCTTCGTCCGCAATTAAACATCGCCATGCTTGCCGAGCATCTATCCGAATTCGCTCAATTTATTGAAGCAAACATTGAGCTGCAGCGCAGAGATGAGATTGTTGAGGCGGCAGAAATATTAATAAAATATGATGGCTATATAGGGCGCGAAAGGTTGATTGCCGAAAAGATTCGCCGCCTTGAGGATGTGCGTCTCGGTGATAGAATCAACTATGATGAGGTTAAATCCCTATCAACCGAAGCTCGCCAAAAACTAAAAAGAATTGCCCCGGAAACCATAGCACAAGCTTCGCGAATCCCCGGCATTTCTCCGAGCGACATCAATATTCTTCTGCTGTTGCTTGGCCGTTAAGAGAGCAAAGTGTTCCACGTGGAACACAAACAACAAAACCAAAATCAGTAACTTAATAAAACGATAATATATATGGAATACGTAAAATCAAAAGTGCGTGATGTGATGGATTTCCCCAAGAAGGGGATTGTGTTTAAAGATCTCACCACTGTGTTTAAAGATCCGCGCGCACTTCATATCATTGGTTGGGATTTGTCGCAAACATATCGTGATAAGGGTATCACCAAGGTGGTCGGCATAGAGTCTCGCGGATTTATTGGTGGCTCTATTCTCGCCTTCGAACTTGGGGCGGGTTTTGTCCCGGCGCGTAAGCCCGGCAAGTTACCAGCCGACACAGTTAGCTGTTCCTACGATAAGGAGTATGGTAAAGACACAATAGAGATTCATCGCGATGCAATTGGTCCGGATGATGTGGTGGTTATTCATGATGATGTTCTTGCAACCGGAGGCACAATGGCTGCCGTGTATGAATTGGTGAAGAGTATGAATCCCAAAAAAATCTATATCAACTTTATCATTGAAATTGGTGCTTTGAATGGTCGAGCTCTCATGCCGGCCGATGCTGAAGTGACATCGCTGATTAAATATTGATATTGGCAAAGCTTAGAGCTTAGAGCAAAAAAACGAACCGCTGCCGGCGGTATTTGATATAACGAGTGGGGCGGGGTGGTTGTAACCTTGCCCCACGCATTTTTATCTTGTTGTGAATGGCAAAGCATAGCAAACATATTGAACTTGAAGAGAAGATTCGGATTCTTCCAACCACTCCGGGGGTGTATATGTATTTTGACCGGGAGGGAAAAATTATCTATGTGGGGAAGGCAAAAAATCTTCGCCGAAGGGTGTCATCTTATTTTAATCGCACCCACGATTCGCTGCGAACAAATCTTCTTGTGCGTGCCATTGCCGATATGAAATATATTGTGGTTCCCACCGAGCAAGATGCTCTTAATCTGGAAAATTCCATGATAAAGGAGCATCAGCCCCGCTATAATGTGTTACTGAAAGATGACAAATCCTATCCCTGGATTGTGGTCACAAAGGAGCATTTTCCACGGGTGTTTATGACTCGAACCCATATCAAAGATGGCTCGAAATATTATGGCCCATATACCGACACTGCCTCAGCCCGGGCTGTGCTTGATTTGATTCACGATGTGTATCCCTTGCGATCTTGCCGCCATGCCATCACCCCCGATTATGTGGCAAAGGGTAGGGGGCGTCTCTGCTTGGACTATCATTTGAAGCGCTGCGAAGGGCCTTGTGTGGGGCTGGTTTCAGAGCAGGATTATGCTGTTTATGTGGAGCGAGTGCGTCAGATTTTGCGAGGCGATTTGAGCGAGCTGCTTGAGCGTTTGCGTGCCGACATGGAGGCGCTTGCTATGGATTTGCGTTTCGAGGAGGCTCAGGGGGTTAAAGAGGTGTATGACAAAGTGCTTCGCTATTCAGCTAAAAGTGTGATTGTCAGCCAGGTAGTTGATGAAATTGATGTTTTTGGTATTGACGATGACGGAGGCTCGGATGTCTATGTCAATTATATGCATCTGCGTCGCGGAGCTGTGGTGCGCAGCATCACATTGGAATATAAACGCCGCATGGAAGAATCTAAGCCTCAGATGCTTAGCTATGCCATGAGCGAGATTGCCAATCAATTCGGTGTTGAGTATAAGGAGGTTATAGTGGAGGAGGAGCCGGATGTGGAAATGCCCGGAGTGGTGTTCACGGTGCCTCAGCGTGGCGATAAAGCGAAGTTGCTTGATGTGTCGCGAAACAACGCTCGCCAGCACAAAATCGATGTGCTTAAACACATGGAGCATCACAATCCCGAAAAGCGCACTCAAAAGCTCTTGGAGCGCATGAAGGCCGATTTTCGATTGAATGTACTCCCCTCGCACATCGAGTGCTTTGATAATTCAAATATTCAGGGCACAAATCCGGTGTCGTCGTGTGTGGTTTTCCGCGACGGGAAGCCGTCGAAAAAAGACTATCGCCACTTCAATGTGAAAACTGTAGATGGCCCCGATGATTTTGCCACAATGAAAGAGGTTCTTACAAGGCGCTACACGCGACTTTCCGAGTCGGGTGAGGAATTACCTCAGCTTATAGTGGTTGATGGTGGTAAAGGGCAGCTAAGTGCTGCTGTGGAGGCTCTTGATGCAATGGGACTCAGAGGGGTGATTGCTGTGGTGGGAATTGCCAAGCGTCTTGAAGAGATTTACTTCCCCGGCGACAGCATTCCGCTCTATATAGACAAGAATAGCGAAACACTCCGTGTGGTGCAACACATGCGCGATGAAGCCCACCGATTTGGAATCACTCATCACAGAAATCGTCGCTCAAAGGGACAAACGGTGTCCATGCTTGATTCTGTGCCGGGAATCGGTCCGAAAACGCGCGATGCATTGATTGGTCACTTCCGCAGTCTAAAACGCGTCACAGAGGCTGATATTGATGCCATAGCCGCTGTGATAGGCCCATCGAAAGCTTCAATAATCTATTCGGCTCTTCACCCCGAATCGCAGCCGGAAGATAAGGCACCGATTGAATGATTTCCGGTGCACGCTATCTGCATATAGGTCCACACATCTTTTCCGCGCAGAAACAGATTCAACAATTTTAGATACAAAAAAAACGAAACCGGATCATGCTGATCCGGTTTCGCTCTATGTGTGTGGGAGATAGTGTGTTGTGATTACAACATCACGGATAGCCGCCATTGTAGAATTTGAGGTCGGTAATATGTTTACCTACAAATTCTGTCAACTCTGAAGCTGGATAAATCACCTGAGATGTGGTGTTCACAGCGTCGAGATAATAAAAATAGAACGGGATATAATTGTTCTGATCCGTTCCATCGCAAATGGTTATAGGGGTGCTTTAGGCCGATGCAACTGAGGCTGTCAAGGCCATGAGCATCATTATTACTTCCCTAAAGATTTTTTTTGTAAAATTTGTTACCATTGTCTGTTTTTAGGGTTAATAATTATTTTTTTTTGCGAAATTAGGTGCTACGATAGCCATTTAAGAGCAGTAGGCAATGCTTTTAGTAGCAATTAATTGGGATTTAAATACAAAATGAAACGTAAATTTGCAAAAATGCTATGCGGGAGTTATTGTTTGTTATTTTTTTTGTGTCAAAATCGCGATTAAAAAAAATATACCTAAATTGCGAAAAAAATCGTAATAACGGCCAATGATAAAATTGATTACACGACTATTGAGTCTTTTCTTGATCTTCGCGGCAACGGCTTGCGAAGATGAGTTGTACACCCCCACCGCAGAGGAGCAAGAGAGTGATATATTTGAGGGAGAGCATCGAACGATTGAAATCCCGCATGGTCTTCTCCGCTTTACAACTTCGCCCTTCACCTGCTACATGAAAGCCCCCGACGGCTCAATCATTAAGCGTGAGGGTGAAATTGCTTATACTGACAAGGTCCCCACAATTTTGATGCATCGAGGAGTGAAAGATGGGACATATCAACTCCTATATCTCGAGTATGAACAGGAAGATTCTACAAATGAAAAATACAAAACTGCTCATTTTGGACTCGGATGTTCGGTGAGAATCGAGAATGGAAAAAGTGTTGTTTTGAGCAATTACGATTCAAATATGAATATGTATGGACAAGGCACAAAAGAAGACCCATACATCGTTTCAAGTTATTCTCATCTACTTGAGTTGACTTTTGCTATCGAAGATGGTGATGAAACTGCATGTAATTCGGTTTATCGCCAAATAACCGATATTGATATGGACTATGCTTCATATCGCTGCGATAGTAATTTTGGATGGATGCCGATAGGAACAGCCGCAAATCCGTTTAGAGGCACATATATCGGTGCCTCAGATGGGAAGATTCACACAATTTCAAATCTTTGGGTCACCACTCGTGATATGAATGGTGTGGGATTTTTTGGATACCTACTTGACGCAAAGATTGACAGCTTGAATATCACAAATGCAGTGATAAAAGGAGATGCTGCTGTGGGTGTAGTTGCCGGTGCTGTGTTGCAATCAGGCGATGAACGAGTTTCATCAAGTATAAGTCACTGTACAGTGTCAAATTCTGTTGTATCGGGTTTCAATGAATTAAGTCCGCGAAACACAATGATGTTGGGTGGTATATTGGGATGTGTGGATTTGAATTCTGTGGCGATGATTTCATCGTGTATTGTTGATAACACATCAATTGCAGCTACGATTAATGCCGGCGGTATTGTGGGTGGTACGGGATTATATACATTATTATCGATAAATGATTGTAAGACTACATCCTCTTGCAGTGTTACATCAGATTATTCCGGCGCCGGTGGCATGGTGGGAAGTTGTGACACATTGCAGATATATGGGTGTCAGAATGAAGCACCCGTCATAGGCTCTCGGCTATATAACCCGGCTGAGAGTGGAACCGCCGGATTTGGCACAGGGGGACTTGTCGGTGGCTCTACACTTTCGTATATCACAGCCTCTGTCAATAAGGGTTCGGTGTCGGGTTATACCGGTGTAGGAGGTATAATAGGCAGTACTCGAGCCGCAGGTTCCGGCACAGAATCAGATCCAATGCTGTTTAACAGCACTTATTTGCGATATTGTGGCAACGAGGGTGATGTCAGTGGCAATAACAATGTGGGGGGCTTATGTGGAGAGGCTCAATTTGGTTGCTATGCTGGGTATAACACCGGAAATGTAACAGGAAAAGAAGACTATGTCTCGGGCGGTGTCGGCAATACATCGCTTGCCGTGGCTCATAACACTGTGAACACAGGCAATATCTCGGGGCGTAATTTTGTGTCCGGCATAGTTTCAAAAACAGAATTCGGCTCTATTGCTTTTTCGCAAAACTATGGCTCTGTGACTGCAAAAAGCGGTAGTTCGCATGTAGGAGGTGTTTGCGCTATTGCAACTAACTACTCTGTGTTTCATCACAGCGGAAACTTCGGGAAAGTGTCCGGATATGGAAATGTTGGAGGCATTGTGGGTGAGCTTGGACATGTCGATGATGTTTCCGGATTGACTATTGCTACAAGTGTTATGGTTATCGCTGATATGACGACATCTTTCTTTGTTGGTCCGATGATTGGACTGGCTATAGATTCAGCGGCAGGAGTTCTTAAGCGAGTGATTCAGGTGGTGAGTGTTGGTACCACAATTATTATGGCTGGTATTGACGAGGGACTGGTGATTTATCCTTGGGCTGTGCATTATGATGATGAGGAGTGGGAGTCGTTGACAACAGATATAAGCCAAACTGTTGATGAAAAAATGCAATCTGTGGTTGCTAAATTGTCGGAATTAAGAGGTGATGATGGTCATAAGTTTGCTCTATATGATGGCCTTTCTTCTTCAACAATTTCCAAAAATTACTCTGAAGTTATGAAAGAGCATCATGATTATTACACTACAGCATCCAACGATTCCATAATCAACGCTAATATCAATAACAAGCGCGATGAGCTGGCCAACGATGTGAGCAATACGGTTAAAACAACAAATATTGTTCACACCGCACTCTCAGCAGTTGCGGTTGCGGTTGCGGCTGTCGGCACTATCGTTTCAACCTTTGCCACCGGAGGGGTTAGCGCTGCGTTTACCGCCTTGGGTATGGGTGCGACATTGTTTGGCAGCGGTGTGTCTGTGTCATCTATGATTTGTAACACCACGGAAAATGCTGTTATTGTTTCGCAGTGTGTCAATGGAGGAGATGTTGTGACTCCGGATTCTGACAATCTGTATAAAGTGGGTGGTCTTGTGGGGCATTTGAACAACCATGGAAGGGTTTATGATTGCCTTAATACAGCCGGTGTGCGTGGTGGACACTTAATTGGTACTGCAGAGAATAAATCTAAAATACATCGTTGCATTTCGGTGTGGAAAAATAGTAGCACAGTGTCAAACACTGCAAATTTATTCTATCGAACTTATGGTGCGGATTATGGTGATTTGTTGATACTAGATGATAATACATATATGCCTGGTGATGGATGTGGCACAATATCAATGTCTGACTTGACAAATGTCGAGGAATATCCCTGGGTAGTAGGTACTCCAGATGCTCTTTGGGACATTCCCACCGGTGCAAGTTTTGCAATCCCTTATAATTCAGAAATGAAAAATTAAATAAGTAATTAGATATATATCATTCTTATATGAAAAAAATATTGTCAATCGTTTCAGCTTTAGTGGCATTGGCCATAGGGTTCTCATCGTGTAGTGACGATGATGGCATCTATCGCAATCATATCGGGTCGCATGTCAGTGACGGATATTCCGTGTGTTATATTCCAAGCGATTATCTGGACTTAGATGCGGGTACATCGCAGTTACAGATTAATCTTTTACCTCAAAAGGGTGATAGGGAATACTCTGTAATTGCATTGGTTAAGTATGGAGTAGATGCTCATTTGATAAAGTTGCCCTTAGAGCAGGTGAATGCGATTCCCGATGGAATTTATGTAATGTCGGGTGAAACAATGTCGGGTGAGAAACTGAAGAAAAAACTCAATGTGGAGTTTAAAGATAATATGTTGCAATGTATCAACTATGTAATGGCATCATATCCCATGCCCAATGGCTCTGGCACATTCAATGACCCCTACAAAATTGAATCGGCCGAGGATTTTGATATGTTTAAATATGGGTTGAAGAACGATAGCGAGAAGGGGAAAGGGCAGTATTTTGTACAGACTGCATCTTTCACTACTCTATATGATTTCGGTGACACCGATCGCGGCTATGGTTGTGAGGAGTTTGCTGGGAATTTCGATGGCGGCAACCAAACTATCACGTATGAATATTTCGGTTCCGGAGCCGACACTATTGACTCAAACCGAGGGTTATTCTCTGTGTTGCGTGATGGCGCAAATATTTCAAATCTGAAGATTCGAGCATCAATGAAAAACATCCGATACAATGCGGGTGCATTGGCCGGTGTGGTAAATGGCAGCGTGAAAATCTCCAAAGTTTATTTTCACTCGGATATCGCTTCGCTGTCGGGCTATGATGCTTCAAGAAACATAGGCGGCCTTATCGGAAAGGTTGAAAATGCGAGCTTGAAAGTTGATGTAGGCGGTACTTACGATAAGATTATCTCCGTTAGTGGTAAAAATAGTGTAGGCGGTCTTATTGGAGCTGTGGTCAACTCAAATTTTGAAATAAATAATGTCGAAATCACTCATGAGATTTCATCGGCGAATCAAGATGTTACACCCATTTACACCTCCGGTGATTGTGTAGGCGGGCTGATTGGAGTTGTTGAGTCAACAAGCGGAGTGTGTCAGATCACTAATAGCGAAGTGAACACTGCGGTTAAGGCCATAGGCAACCATGTTGGTGGCTTTATCGGTCGATGCAATAGCAACTACACAGTAAGTGTTTCGGATAGCCACATGAGTTCTTTCGTCAGAGGAGATAAAAAGGTTGGAGGATTTGTTGGCGAGTTCACAGGTTCCGGTCGAATCAGTCTGTATGGGAACAATAGTGTTGAAGATAAGAACATTGGTGGTGTAGAGCTGGTTGGTGGCCTTATTGGGCGATTGCAGGATGCTGAATTTGTAATCTCTGGCACTACACAAATCAATCTGGGTGACGATGGTATTATTGCGTCAAACAATCGAGTTGGGGGCATGTTTGGAGAGCTTGTTGGCACTGATGTTTCGTTGTATCACGACGAAATTGTATTTAACAATGCGCTTGAAGTGTCGGGCAATAGATTGGTTGGCGGTCTTGTCGGTAATCTGATTGATTCGGAGTTGAAAGGCTATAATAGCATAAGTTTTTCAAACTCAATTCCCCACAGCTACGCATACCATGCTAATTTCAACGCCAAAGTCACCGGTACAAACTGTGTGGGTGGGGCTGTTGGGTTTGCTAAAAACAGTGTCATAAGCAGCATTTTTGTTGATGCCACAGTGGTTGGTACCGATAGCGTGGCCGGAATTGTAGGCGCAGCCGAATTATCAACAACATCCAGTGTCATCTCATTCTGCGCTTTTGATGGTGAAATTAATGCCGGATCGGGTAAAGACATTGGCGGGATCTGTGGTAAATTCACTAAAGATGGCATGATTTATTACAGCATAAACTATGGTACGGTTAATGGCCGTGAGAACGTTGGCGGCATTGCTGGTGCGGCAAATTATGGAGAAACAACACAGTCGCGTATATTCTTCCAAAAATGTGTCAATGTTGGCAAAGTTACCGGCTCAGAAGATGTTGGGGGCATTGTCGGCTATATGCATGGTGATGATTATTATGTTCATGTGGAGTCATGTGCCAACTATGGCGATATTACGGGCAACACTAGCACCACCGGTGGCATTGTAGGCTTAATCCCAAGCAAAAGAGGGCGTATCTACTATTGTGTTAATCATGGTTCGGTGACCAGTACGGAGGCTTGTTGCACCGGAGGGATTATAGGTGAAATGGGTGAGGACCCCGTAGGTGCCTATCAATCAACTAATCTCGAAATAGGCTGGTGTGCCAATACCGGCAATGTTACTTGTCTTGGTGATTCCGAAGTCGGAGGTATTGTTGGATTTGCTCAAGAGGGAGCTGTGGATTGGAATGACCAAGATTCATATGTTCATGATTGTTACAACACAGGCACAATCAGCGAAAGCGGAGGAGAGGCCGGTGGTATCATCGGATATTCCGATCGCTATTGCTATCTAAAGTGTTTGGCAAACTATGGTGAAACTGATTATGCTATTGTTGGTGACTACAAATACGGTCCGGATTTGTATGACGATTACACCTACTATACCAAAGGCTCGCAGACAAATAATATTGCCGACACCTATTTGAGCGATCCGAGCAATCAAGATAACTATGACGGTTTTGATTTCTCAACCTCATGGCAGATGTATGGAGGTAAAGCGATTTTGCAGGATAGTAAATGCCCATTCCAGAATAAGACCTATACACCATAGGAATAGCATATTATCAAGCACAGACAAAGGAGTGACAATGTAAACTGTCGCTTCTTTGTCATGTTATGGGCATTATTTCTAAAGCAGATTAGTATATAACAAAAAGAGTCGGAATCAAATTCCAACTCTCTTGCGCTTCAGGATGGGCTTGAACCAACGACCCCCTGATTAACAGTCAGGTGCTCTAACCAACTGAGCTACTGAAGCAATGAATATGTTTTTTGCGCTTCAGGATGGGCTTGAACCAACGACCCCCTGATTAACAGTCAGGTGCTCTAACCAACTGAGCTACTGAAGCGTTTGCTGTTACTAACGTTTCCGTTAGCATCCCCCTTTGGGGTTTTAGCGATGCAAAATTACGCTCTTTGTTGGAAATATGCAAGTATTCCGACGATTTTTTTTGCTTTTTATCCTTTTTTTGCCTTTAAATAGGTCTGTTTTATGGTAATTATTGACTAACTTTGACCATTCAATTCAACCTAAATGAGAAAATTATTTTTGTCGGCTATAGTCGGGCTGCTTTCTATTTCATCGACTCTTGCAATTGTTCGCAGCGATAAAGCGGACATCACTTCTAATGTTTCCACATTTTCTGCCATTGTGAAGCAATTGCAGACCAACTATGTTGATTCGTTTGATATAAACTCTGTGGTGAAAACTGGTATTGATGCAATGCTTTCAAAACTTGACCCCTACACGGTCTATTTTGATGCCAAGGGGCAAGAAGATTTTGTGGCAAGCAATTCGGGTGAGTATGCCGGAATCGGGTCTTATATCACTCATCGCAATGGATATGTGTTAATCAGCGGACCTCGCGAGGGCTCTCCGGCCGACAAAGCGGGCTTGCGAACCGGCGATAAGATTCTTGCCGTTGATGGGGTGGACATGAAGGGGAAAACAACTGAAGATGTCAGCGAAAAGCTGCGTGGTTCGGTGGGCTCTACTGTGAAAATTGATATTTGTCGCCCTTGGGTGGCCGATTCGTTGCTCACTATAGAAGTGGTCCGTGAAAAGATTTTCATGCCGGCTGTGCCTTACTATGGTGTGATTGGCAAGGATATAGGATATATAGAATTGGTGCAGTTTACAGAAAAATCGGCCGATGAGGTGAAGATTGCATTGGTTGATTTGATGAATAATCACAAAGTGAAAGGGCTTGTGCTTGACTTGCGAAATAATGGCGGCGGATTTCTTGATTGCGCGGTCAAGATTCTCAGCTATTTCTTGCCAAAGGGAACTGAGGTGCTGCGCACTCGTGGAAAAGGACGCCTTGAAGAGCAAACCTACAAAACCACATCAAAGCCTATTGCTCCGGAATTGCCCCTTGTGGTGTTGACTGATGGCGGGTCGGCTTCTGCTTCTGAAATCACTGCCGGTGCGCTTCAAGACCTTGACCGTGCGGTAATCGTGGGGCTGCGCTCTTTTGGCAAGGGGTTGGTTCAAAGCACATTTAATTTGCCCTATAACGGGCTCCTCAAAGTGACCACAGCAAAATATTATATCCCCTCCGGCCGATTGATTCAGGCTATTGATTATAGCAATCGCAATGCCGACGGAAGTGTGAGTCGCGTGGCCGATAGCTTGACTCATGAATTCACCACAGCCGGCGGCCGAATTGTGCGCGATGGTGGTGGTATAACACCCGATATTAAAGTGGATTATCCTGAGTACAGCCGTGCCACATATAATGCTGTTGCCGATAATTGGGTATTTGATTTTGCCAATAAGTATGTGGCTGAGCGTTCAGATGTTCCTCTGCTTGGAGAGGAGGTAGTGACCGATTCAGTGTATGCCGACTTTAAGCGATTCATAGTTCCCGAACGCTTTGAGTATGACAAAGTGTGTGAGATTGCTTTGACCGAATTGCGCAAGATTGCTCAAATCGAGGGCTATCTTAATGATGAGGTTGAGGCTCAGATAAAGGTTTTGGAAGGCTTGATGAAACACACTCTCGATGCCGACTTGGATAAGAGTCGCAGTGACATTCAGAAATATCTGGAGCAGGAGATTGCTGAGCGCTACTATCATGATCGCGGACGCAGCTATGTTCGCGCTCGTCAAGATGTGATGGTTAATGAGGCTGTCAATCTGCTTCACTCTCCGCAGCGTTATGCTGAAATCCTTCAGCCTAAGAAGAAACAATGAAACTCAATGACCTGGTCGGGAGCTACTCAGCCGATGCAAGAATAAAAGCGCTTGACAAGGCTCTTGCCCTAAAGCGGGTGTTGGCAGTCAAGCTCTATAATGCAGCCGGTTCGGTTGTTGCAGTGGCATTGTCGGCACTGAAAAAGCGAAGTGTGCCGATGCTTGTTGTTGGCGATTCGGCCGACGATGCGGGCTATCTCTATCACGACCTTTTGCGATTGGCCGGTGAGGCGGCCGTGGCTATGCTCCCTTCGGCCTATAAGCGCGACATTAAGTATGGCCAGGTGGATCCCCCATCGCAGATTTTGCGCACTGAGGCGTTGAGTCGCTGGCATGTGGATCCAAATCTGAGATTTGTGGTGACCTATCCCGAAGCAATGGCCGAGCGAGTGGCTTCGGCGGAGGCAATTTCAGGCCACACGCTTCATTTGTCGCTCGATGCGCAAGCCGATTTGATTGAAACAGTGAAGTGGCTTCGTGAGAATGCTTTCACAGAAGTGGACTATGTTTATGAGCCGGGGCAGTTTGCTCTGCGCGGCTCAATATTGGATATTTTTGGTTATAGTCATGAATTGCCATATCGAATTGATTTCTTTGGCGATGATGTTGACTCAATACGCACATTTAACACCGAAACACAGCTCTCGGTTGAAAAAATATCGCAAGTGTCAATCACATCCGATGTTCCGTCTCATTCGGCCGGGTTGTCGCTTCTTGAATTTGTTGATAGCTCCACACTAATTGCTGTTCGTGATGCTGAATATACACTTCGCCGTGTGGCAGAAGTGGCGTCGCAGACATTCTCCAATAGTGCTCTTATTGCTGATGAGGGTGATAGTTCGGTGATGAGAAAAGTGGTGGATGCCGATGATTTCTCGGCGAGGTTTGAGCAGTTCAAGCAGTTGCACTTTACGGCTGCTGATGCTGTGCCGTCACCCGGAGAAGCTGCTGTGGATATGCGCTGCTCGCCGCAGGCTCTCTATCACAAGAATTTCGACATTATTGCCGATTCTTTTAGTCGATTTCTCGCTGATGCCTACCAACTGTTTATCCTTAGTGACAGCGAAAAGCAATCGGAGCGTCTTCGTGACATTTTTGCCGATCGCGGTGATGCAATTCATTTTACTCCGGTTGATGCCACTGTTCATGAGGGTTTTGTGGATCATGCCACTTTGAAATGTGTGTTCACCGACCATCAGATTTTCGACCGCTTCCATAAATACAATCTCAAGAGCGATCGCGCTCGTTCAGGAAAGGTGGCTTTGTCGCTCAAAGAGTTGGCTTCGATAGAGCCGGGCGATTTTATAGTCCATGTTGATCATGGTGTGGGGCGTTTTTCGGGGCTTTATCGCACCAATGTGTCGGGGCGCACTCAAGAGATGATTAAGCTCACTTATGCCAACGATGACATCATCTTTGTTTCGATTCATTCGCTTCACAAATTGGCTAAATATCGAGGCAAAGAGGGTGTACCGCCTAAGATTAACAAATTGGGCTCAGGAGCATGGAATCGCATAAAAGAACGCACCAAATCGAAACTCAAAGATATTGCGCGCGATTTGATTAAACTCTATGCAGAGCGTCGCTCTATGAAGGGATTCGGGTTCTCGCCCGACAGCTATATGCAGCATGAATTGGAGGCTTCGTTTATCTACGAAGACACTCCCGACCAATTGACTGCCACCAAAGCCGTGAAGGCCGACATGGAGAGCGACCGCCCAATGGATAGATTGATATGTGGTGATGTGGGATTCGGCAAAACTGAAATTGCTATTCGCGCAGCCTTTAAAGCAGCCGCCGACAATAAGCAAACATCCGTTTTGGTGCCGACAACAGTGTTGGCTTATCAGCATTTCAACACCTTCTCTCGCCGATTGAAGGACTTCCCGGTGAGGGTTGATTACATATCGCGAGCTCGAACTGCAAAACAGGAAAAAGCCATCCTTGCCGATCTTGCAGAGGGGAAAATAGACATCCTTATCGGCACACACAAACTTATCGGTAAGAATGTGAAATTTAAGGACCTGGGATTGCTTGTGGTGGATGAGGAACAGAAATTTGGTGTTGCTGTCAAAGAGAAACTGAAGCAGATGAAAACCAATGTTGACACTCTGACAATGAGTGCCACACCGATTCCGCGCACACTGCAATTCTCTCTGATGGGTGCGCGTGACCTTAGCGCCATAACCACACCTCCGGCCAATCGCTATCCCATTTTGACGTCGGTAACAGCTTTGACCGATGATATTGTCAGCGAGGCTGTCAACTTTGAAATGTCGCGCAACGGACAGATTTTCATCATCAATAATCGCATTGAGGGGCTGAACGAAATTGAAGCCATGGTGCGCCGATTGGTGCCGGATGCGCGTATCATTGTGGCTCATGGGCAGATGCCTCCGGAAAAGCTAGAAAAAGCAATTCTCGACTTTGCGAATCATGACTATGATGTGTTGCTTGCCACCACAATTGTGGAGAGCGGAATCGATATGCCCAATGTCAACACAATCATCATCAATAATGCCCAGAATTTCGGCCTCAGTGAGTTGCATCAATTGCGTGGGCGAGTTGGGCGAAGCTCTCGCAAGGCATTCTGCTATCTGACTGTGCCTCCGCATGTGCCTCTGAGCGCAACGGCTCGTCGTCGCCTGCAAGCAATAGAAAATTTCAGCGATCTCGGCAGCGGAATCCATATCGCAATGCAAGACCTCGACATTCGTGGGGCAGGCAATTTGCTTGGTGCCGAGCAGAGCGGTTTTATTGCCGATTTGGGCTATGAAACCTATCAGAAAATCCTCAAAGAGGCAGTCACAGAGCTACGAACAGAAGAATTTAGCGATCTTGAAATGGATCAGAACGCAGATTCTCAGCAAGAAACCGACTATGTGGCCGATTGTGTGATTGAAAGCGATCTTGAATTGCTCCTTCCGGCTGATTATGTGCCGCAAGAGAGTGAACGCATCTCGCTCTATCAAGAGCTGGATTCAATAGAACGTGAAATCGATTTGCAGGGCTTTAAATCGCGTCTTAAGGACCGCTTTGGTAAAATCCCCTATGAGGCGGCCGAACTGCTGAGAATTCCACGCCTACGCCGCTTGGCGCGTCAATTAGGCATCGAGAAGGTTTCGCTCAAACAAGAGAAGATGTATATCTACTTTGTGGATGAAACCAACCGAGCCTACTATCAGAGCCCTATGTTTGGGCGCTTGTTGCAGTATCTGCAGGAGAATCCTCGTAGATGCCAGATTAGAGAGCGCGGTGGCAAGCGCAGCTTTGCCATTGCCAACGTTGCCACAGTAGAAACTGCCGTTGACATCCTCCAATCCATCCTCGAACTCAAAGGACTGTGAAATTAAAAGCTGAATAAATTATTTTCTTTTGGTGGAATAAAAATTTTGTACTCAATATATTCATTTATATCAAGTAAGTCTCTACGATATATCGCCATTTCTTCGGTATCTGCATAGTAACTAGTTTGTTTAAAATGTACACAGTCCATCGCGGTGGTAGGTGGCATTGGAAATGCTTCTCTCTGTTTAGATATATATTTTCTACAGGAAATGTGGGAGTAATTATTCACATAATATTCACACATGGGGCAATAATTTATGCCTAAGTTAGATTCGGATAGTTTTTTGAAAAGGAATGTTTTGGGATCAGTTTTAGATATAAAGCAAAATTTTTGTTTAAATCTGTACAAGGATTCCAAACAGGTCATTTGTTCCTTGTGTAAATAATTTTTTTCGTCAATCCAAAAAACAAAGAATCTTTGTTGGTTTTCTATATTGGGTTTTCTAGAAATGGTGTCATTTTTAAAGTTTTGAAATCTCACATTTGCTGAACTGTTTGAGGACAATTTAGAATCATAAATAATTTGTGAGCTAGTAATGTCATTTATATCTTTTTCAGAATTAATACAAAGAGTTATTGCTTGATTTTTTTTAATTATTTCTTTTGTGTCATTTATTGGAGTGCATATTTCAATTATCAATTTTATTTGAGGCGTATTAAAATTTTCTAGCACTATTAAATTGTCAAAATTGGCAATCTCGGAGCAATTGTTGTAAAATTCTTTTAGATTTATTGGTTCAAATGTTGCCCAACAACATTTGTTTTTGCGTTCGAATGGAAAGTAACATTTATCAATGTTACATTCTGCATATCTCTTAAATGAAATATTAATTTTTTCTGATGTTATGAAATATTCACGAAGTTGTTGTTTAGCCTTTCTGTAAATCTCGAATTCTCGATGTAAAAAAATGGAATCTTTAATTTTAAAGTTATAGAATATAGCTTTGATAGAATGGTCTGGTCGACAATCATTCAGCATTGAAGAATATATGTGTATAGGCGATTTGGATGTAATTGCATTTATATCATCTTCTGATTCAATTAGAAATTCTATGATTAGATGACCTGAATTAATCTTATCAACAGAACATTTATGTGTTTTACAAACTTCTATTAGTATTGGATTAATATTATGATTTTCGCTATTTGATAAAACTAAGTCTGCGACATACGGACCAATGCGTTGCTCTTCTCTACATTGATTGTAAAAATCTTTTAAATTTATAAATTTCGGAGCTTGCCATAGGCAATTTTCTTTATTGAAAAGACATTCCTTACGGCAAAAGGAATTTGATTCAATAGAAACATTGAACTCCTTTGATGTTAAAAAGAATTCCTTAATGCGTAGTTTTGCTAATTTGTGAAGGTATGTTTCGTATGAACAATTCGCTGTCTTTGTCTTATGAGTAAAATGCCATTTGCGTATTTTGCCCTGTTTTGCTATCATTTCATCTCCGCAGCACAAACAATAATATCTATTCCCATTACCTTTAACGGCATCTTTTATGCTGATAGGGTGGGAATTAATATCTAGAGCAAATGAATAATCGTGTCGGTCTAACATTACAAGTAAATAACTTCTCAAATATAATCAAAATTATTAATAAAAAAGTGCTAATAGTGATTGATTGGTATTATTAATGAGATTATCCTATCTGTATATTTTTGTAACTTTGTTGGGTGAATGTGTATGAAGATAATAGATTGAATGAAGTGGTGGGGCGGTTTGCGCCGTCGCCTACGGGGCGTATGCACCTTGGAAATATGTTTTCGGCGTTGGTGTCGTGGCTGTCGGTGCGTTCGCGTGGCGGGCGATGGATTTTGCGCATCGAGGATCTCGACCCACAGCGCTCAAAATTGGAGTATGCCCGGCAAATTGAGGATGATTTGCTATGGCTTGGGCTTGACTGGGATGAGGGGGGTGTGGATGGTAGAGGTGTTAACGGCCCTTACAGTCAGAGCTGCCGAGGCGACTTTTATCAAGAAGCATTGAATAAACTCAATGAAGCCGGACTGCTCTATCCATGCCATTGCCGAAGAGCCGACATTCTTGCTACTCAGGCACCTCATCAGAGTGATGGACGAATAGTGTATGCCGGAACGTGTCGTCCGCAAAACTTCCCTAATAAAAGCAATTCTATTGACCTTTCGCAGCCTGCCGCTCTCCGGCTTTTTGTGCCTGATGAGGATATCCCATTCTGTGATAGAGTGTTTGGCGGGCAGATGGTTAATCTATCGAGTCATTGCGGTGATTTTATAGTGCGGCGTGCCGATGGTGCTTGGGCCTATCAGCTTGCTGTGGTGGTGGATGATGCGTTGATGGGGGTTACGGAGGTGGTTCGCGGGTGTGATTTGCTATTATCGTCGGCTCAGCAAATATATCTATATCGATTGTTGGGTTATAAAGACCCCGAATTTGCTCATTTGCCATTGATTTGCAATGCCGAAGGTGTGCGGCTCTCAAAGCGCGATGCTTCGCTGAGCATGGAGGCGCTAAGGGAGCAATACACGCCGCGTCAGTTAACGGCTCGATTGGCTCATCTGGCCGGTTTGTTGCCGGTGTCGGTTGATGAATGTTGGCCGAAAGATCTTCTACATCTTTTTGATTGGAATCTCCTGCCGGCCTCGGAAACAATCTGCTTATAAACAAAAAAAGACCGCATCGGCTGATGCGATCTTTTTGTGGGCGCGGATGGATTCGAACCACCGAAGGCGAAAGCCAGCAGATTTACAGTCTGCCCCATTTGGCCACTCTGGAACACGCCCCCATTGCAGATTTGCGAGTGCAAATGTAGTCACTTTAATTGATTCACGCAAGTCAACGCTCGTTTTTCTTTGCGGAAAATGGCGCGATTAGCATTTATCAAGGGTGTCGGTGATGGATTTACGGTCGAGATTGCGACCAATAATCACAAGCTTTATCATGCGGTCGCCATATTTCGGGTCCCAATCATTTTTTAATCCCGGTTCAGATTCCATTAGCTGAACGAGTTCGCTCTCCGGCGCTGTGGCAAACCAGAGTCCCGCTTCGGTGAGCTTTTTCTGTCGGCCTGCTTGCTCAAAGAGATACGACATATCATCATTGTGGGAAAAATAAACCACCCCCTTTGTGCGAATAATGTTTTGGGGCCACTCTCTTGTTATGAAATAGTCAAATCGATTGAGATTAAATCCCGGACGGCGATAATAGACCATGGTCTGAATGCCATATTCGTCAGCTTCACCCTCTTTGCAGTTGCAGCAATGGCAATGCTCGTCGTGGCAGTGGCAATGTTCATCATGCTCATGATGATGATGTTCATGCTCATGCTCATGTTCATGTTCATGTTCATGTTCATGGTCATGCGAGTTATGTCCCTCAAGTTCGCGAATCCATGTTGCTGAAGTGGCAACCTGCTCAAAGTTGAAGCAGTGGGTGTCAATGATTTCGGAGATGTCGATTTGACAATAATCTGTTTCGATGATTTTTGCCGAGGGTTGAATGGCGCGAATCACACGACGCACTCTTTGGGCTTCTTCGGCTGTGATTTCAGATATTTTGTTGAGAATGATGATGTTGCAGAATTCAATCTGTTCGATAATTAGATTTTCAATGTCGTCTTCCTCAATCTTTTCGTTGGTCAGAGAATCGCCACACCCAAATTCATCTCTCAATTGCAATGCATCGACTACGGTGGCAATGCAATCAAGTTGCGGCGACGCGCCGCGATTATATTGCAAGCTCATCCGGGGGATGGTGCAAATGGTCTGTGCAATAGGTGCCGGTTCGCAAATGCCACTTGCCTCGATTACAATGTAATTGAAATCGCCTGTAGCAGCCAAATCGGAAATTTGCTCCACAAGGTCCATCTTCAGAGTGCAGCAGATGCACCCGTTTTGCAGTGCTATAAGGTCGTCGGCTTGCTCTGATTGCCCCACAATCCCCCCTTTTCTGATCAGCGAAGCGTCAATATTGACTTCGCCAATGTCATTGACAATAACTGCGGCTTTTAGTCCTTGCTTATTGGTCAGAATGTGGTTTAGAAGAGTGGTTTTCCCGCTGCCGAGATAGCCGGTGATAAGCAAAACGGGGATTAGATTGCGATTCATTGTTGATGCTTTGTGGGTGAATGTGAATTGAAAAAAGAATCCTCTGCGCGGCATAAACCGGCAGAGGATTTGATATTATTATGATAATACTTCGACCGGATTATTAGCCGTTGTATTTCTTCATAACTGCGATGAGATCGAGAACTTTGTTAGAGTAACCGATTTCGTTGTCATACCAGCTAACAACTTTAACGAAAGTGTCAGTCAAAGCGATACCGGCTTTAGCGTCGAAGATAGAAGTGCGAGTGTCGCCGAGGAAGTCAGCAGAAACAACAGCGTCTTCAGTGTAGCCGAGGATACCTTTGAGAGCGCCTTCAGAAGCTTCTTTCATAGCAGCGCAAATTTCTGCGTAAGTAGCGGGTTTAGCGAGGTTTACAGTGAGGTCAACAACTGATACGTCGAGAGTGGGAACACGCATAGCCATACCAGTGAGTTTGCCATTGAGTTCAGGAATTACTTTACCTACAGCCTTAGCAGCACCAGTGCTTGAGGGGATGATGTTGCCAGCAGCAGCACGACCACCGCGCCAGTCTTTCATTGAAGGACCGTCAACAGTTTTCTGAGTTGCTGTAGTAGAGTGAACTGTAGTCATCAAACCGTCAGTGATACCCCATTTGTCGTTAAGAACCTTAGCGATAGGAGCAAGACAGTTAGTAGTACAAGAAGCGTTAGAAACGAATTTCTGACCAGCGTAAGTGTTGTCGTTAACACCAACTACGAACATAGGAGTAGCGTCCTTTGAAGGAGCTGACATAACTACGTATTTAGCACCAGCTTCGATGTGAGCCTGAGCTTTGTCTTCGCTCAAGAAAAGACCGGTTGATTCAACAACGTATTCTGCTTCTACAGCACCCCAGTTGATTTCTTTCGGGTCGCGGCATGCAGTTACGCGGATTTCTTTACCATTTACGATAAGAAGGCTCTTTTCGAGATCGTAGTCAACAGTGCCGTCAAACTGACCGTGCATTGTGTCATATTTGAGCATGTAAGCCATGTAGTCAACGGGGAGAAGGTCGTTGATTGCTACTACTTCGATGTCTTCTCTTTTTGTTGATGCGCGGAACACGAAACGTCCGATGCGGCCAAAGCCGTTAATACCGATTTTTGTCATAATTGTAAAAAAATAAAAAATTAGTTATTAGTGTCTATTTCCAGGTGCTTTGTGCCCCCTTTTTGGGGTAGGCACTTTTAGCGACACAAAAGTAATCATAATTTTTTGTTTTTCAAGCATCCCAACCATTAAATTATCGCTTCTGTATCTTTTTTCTCTCTTTTATTTCAGCTAACATACAAAAATCTGCTAAAGGGACAATTATTTGCTTTTGTGCAATATATATTTCAGGTTGTCCCCGGGCACCTCATCATCTCTTTTCAATGTTGTATACCCCTCCTTTGAAAGAGTTATTGTGAGCTCGGCTCGCTGTAGTTCAATCGGTAAAGAAATAAAGAAATATCCATTTGAATTTGTAAAAGTGTTTTTGCCGACGATAGAAATCAAAACACTATCCAGTGGAGCCATATCGGCATTATAAACCATACCGGAAAAAATAGCAAAAGAATCATCGCGATGTAATTGGATGGAGATTGTTTGTTTCAGACCAAACCCGGGTGAAATCTGTGTATCGATTGGTTGAAAGAATTTAGATGATGCATTGATGTGTACAACAGAGAATCGTTTGTATCCCGGAATTATAATTTCTTCTAAATGAGGACTGTCGAAGTCGGTTCGATATTCTGCATCATCCAAATTGAAAATGATATCGTTGCCTGTGGGAAGATTGGATGTTTCGGGGGTGGCAGATATGGAAAGATTTATAGGTATTGCAAGAATATAAGTAAGAATCGAAATTAGAGTAGAGGTTATTGCTGTTGACGTCCATTTGACACGCTTTTGACGAAGGTGTCTTTTCCATAGTGAGTCAAAAGAAACATTGAGTATTCGTGAAACTATTCGAATCAGCGTTTTGTCTTTCTTGGATATGTTGTAGTTTACACCAAGTAGTTCTTTCTCGGGATGCTCAGTAAAATAAAATTTTAGGAATTGCGGAAATAACTCCCGTTCAGAAATCTTGCCGTCGGAAATAACAATAGGAATAATCTGCTCTAGGCGTCCCATTTCTACGAACGCTTTTGCTTCATCACTAACCCATTGTGATTTGGCTGAGTTTGGAGAGCAGATAAGAATTAGGTATTTGCTTTCTATGAGGTTTTTACGCAGTTCGTCAGAAAGGATACCGGTGTTGAGGTCCGATTCATCGCGAAAAATCGGACGCAAATAGCGACTTGAGGCATCAATGTCATTGTAGATTTTAGTTGGCAGTTTAAATGCTTCCAATTTTTTCTGAAGCCATTTTGCCACAGCCATATCTTGATGACTATAGCTTATAAATGCGAAATTATGGTAAGTTTCAGAATTCATTGTGGACCGAAGGCTCTTAAAGGAGACACTAAATTATTGCAAATCTTTGTTGTTAAACAAAGGCATATTTGATACGTCAATGTCGGGATTTATTAAGAGTATTTGTTCTCTACACATTTGTGCTGTTTCTAAATCAGAAATTGCCATAGCAATCATACCTCGAGTGTGAAGCCAATCAATAGTTGACCTAGCTGTTTCTGAATCAGCATGTTTTAATATCCATACAGAAGCATCTGATAGGTTGTTTATGCTTAAATAGCAGTCAGCCAATCCTATAGAGGATGTAATCATATTGTCAGTGTCGTTCTCTGTGCTGTAGATTGAATATGCTTTTAGATAATGGGATATGGCTAAAGAATAATTGGTTTCATAGTAGTGGTAATGATGTGCCAAATTGTAGTTTAAATTGGCATATCGGATAGAAAAAGGACTTATATTTTTTAGCTCTAACGATTCAATGGTTCCGATTCCATTGATATATGTTTCTTTTGCTTTTTCTGGCTTATTGATTTTGTTGTAGCAGTATGCTAAGTTACTTAAAGGGCTTAAATAGAGAAAAGCTCCGTATCTTTTGTTGTAGTCAAACAATGATTTTGCATAATATAAACTTTCATTCAATAATTTAATTGCCCAATCATATTTTTCAATTTTGCAGTATATATACGATGCATTGTAAATAGTTTCGCTTAAGGTTTTATTTCTAAAATTTGATTCAGGGGCGTTTTTTATAATTGTTATGACGTAATTAAATATTTCAATAGCCTTAGAGTATTCTTTTGTGCTAGTATATAGAATAGCTAGATTTCCTATTTTAGGATAGTACTGTCTCCAGAATAATGTTGGATAAGTTTCGTATAATGGTTTAACGATCTCAGATGATTGGGTGTAGAATTTTTCGGCCTCTTCAAAAAGGTTGATTTCTGAGCAAATATTCCCGGCGGTATTTAAAACGTTGCTATAGTCTAATCTGTATTTGTCAGGGTTGTGATTATAGCTACGGGAAATAAATTCAAGAGATTTTGCGATGTGTTTTTTTGCTAACAGATAATTTTTTTGAGATTCATATGTCTGAGCAATATTTAAAGAAGTCATTGCTATATTACAATAGGATTCGGTGCTATTATCACAAATGCTATCGTATATTTGCTCAACATCAAGATACAGTGATAGAGCCTCATCGTATTTGTGTTCTAAAGATAATATGTTGGATAGCCCATTTTTAATATGAGCTAATATTTTGAGTGGACATGCGTCTTGATGCTTTAGGGCTGTTAGGAAAGCTTTTTTTGAACTATCAATATCCTGTTTATGTCCATAAATCTGTCCTTGTAGTATTAATGTTTGTACGTGGTCAATGGTAGAAAAATAGGATGGATGCTGTAGTATTAGATTCTCTAATATTCTGGTTTGTTCTAAAGCGGAATCATATCTTTCAGCTACTTTATTAATGTTAATCATTTTGATTAGTGCTTGTTGTCTCTCTTTGATATTAGCACAAATGGATTCAAGACGAACATATATGGGGTATGCGAGCTGATATGCTTTTAAATCATATAAAAAATCAGCATACTTGCGGGCATTAATTATGTTTAATGTATCTGCCATTGCGACGTCTTTAAGGATTACTCCGATTTTGTCGAAGTTTTCTTTACCGCCGGCGAGTTTAAGGGTTTCGATTTGGCGATCGATGGCCGCGAGGAGGCTATCGCGAGATTGTTGTTTTAATTGTTTGATATCTGAAAGTTGGTCGATGGCCGATGAAATTTCTTTGATTTGAGTCACTTCATCAATGTATTTGTCGGTGAAGTTTTGCTCTTCATATTTAGCTATGGCTTCTTCTATTTTACCCTGTTGCACAAGCTCGATAATTTCTTTTTCGGTGTTTGAAAGTTCCGAAAGGTCAATGCGTGAAAAGCGGTCGACATATGATTCGATGTTGTCAAGTTGACGTTCGTAGTTTTCGCGGAGTTCATAAAGTTGCTTTTGGTAGTCGGCTTCTTTTAGCTTTCCATCGGCTTTCAGTTTAGCCAGCGCAGCTTCATCTTTTTTTAATTGTCGGGCATAGCTTTCGGAAGAAATACGCTCGTAATTATCGCGAATTTTTTTGAACCTGTCGGAGCGGCACATTATGATTACGAATGGCATTTTTGGATTGATGTTCCACTGTTCAATAGCCTCTTTGTTGAACACCTCATATCCTAATTTTTCAATTCGTCGCACATTTACCTTTTCGCCTGGCGATAAAGTCAAAAATTGCAGAGTAAAACTGCCGTCTTTCCCTGAAACTGTGCTATTAGCCGAGCGCACATTGATTTCAACACCCGGGAGTGCGGTCTTTTTTGCGCTCTCATTATATTCTTGAATGATACCATTTTGCTGAGTCTGAGCTGTGGTGAAAATCGTGCAAATGGCAAAAATGGAGTATATGATTGTCAGTTTTTTCATGGCGAGTTTATTTTTGAATTGCAAAATGTGGAACTGGTTGCACATTCACGGCAAATTTAATGTTTTTTGTTAATGCGGTCAATGAATTGTGGGAAAACTTGATTCTTGTGATTACCTTTGCGGTGGTTTTTGAATGAATTATGATACTGCTTCAACTTTTAATCATATTCTCGTTTTTGGCATTGGGTGAATTGGTGGTTTGGCTCACCGGGATTCCGGTGCCGTCGTCAATCATCGGTATGCTGCTACTCACCGGGGCTTTGCAAGCGAAAATTGTGAAGTTGCGTCAGGTGGAAGGGGTTGCAGATTTCTTGGACAAAAACCTTGGTTTCTTCTTCGTGCCGGCCGGTATTGGTGTGATGGTGCATTTTGATCTTATTGCAAAGCAGTGGATGCCGATTGTAGTGGCCTCTGTGGTGAGTATTGTTGTGGTGCTCGGCGTTACGGGTTGGGTTCACCAAATTTGTCGTCGTTATTTTTCTCGCAATGAACACTCTGATGGAAAATAGTTACGTGCTTTTGGCATTGACATTTGCGGTGTTTCTCTTAGCATCGCGTCTTGCAAAGCGCACTAAAAGCATCTTGCTGAATCCGATATTGCTCACTATCATAGTGATGATAGGTGTTCTAAAATTGTGTAATGTGCCATATAGATCTTATGCTGCCGGTGGTGATTTGATTTCGTTCTGGTTGAAGCCGGCTGTTGTGGCTTTGGCTGTGCCTTTGTATAGGCAGCTGGCTGCTATTCGCCGTCAAGCACTTTTTATAATGGTGTCGGAGTTGGCAGGGTGTATTGCAGGAATTGTATCGGTGGTGCTTCTTGCGCAGTGGCTGGGTGCTACCCGCGAGGTGGTGCTCTCGATAGCCTCAAAGTCAGTGACTACCCCTATTGCCATGGAGATTACCCAAGCCGTTGGAGGTATCCCTCCGCTATCGGCTGCAGTGGTGGTATGTGTGGGTATCTTTGGCGGTATGATTGGATTTAAAGTGATGGAAATGAGTGGTGTGAAGAGCCCGATGGCACAGGGCTTGTCAATGGGAACTGCAGCACATGCTGTGGGTACTTCGATGGCTATTTCATACGGTGGATATCGCTATGGTGCGTGGTCGTCGCTAGGGCTGATAATCAATGGGCTTCTTACAGCAATGCTTGCGCCTACCATTCTTTCGCTAATGGGTGTTTAGCTCCCGCGATTGCATATATCTGAATTTTTAAGTAGGTTTGTAAAAAAAATAGCCAGCCATGAAAAAAAGCATAGTATATACACGAACCGGTGATGCCGGCACCACATCGCTTGTGGGCGGTGAGCGTGCGCCAAAAAATGCTCCGAGATTGGAGGCCTATGGCACAATTGACGAGTTGAATTCACATATTGGGCTTTTAGTCGCTCAAACTCAGCAAAGCGATGTTGCCGAAATGTTGACATGGATTCAGCATAGGCTCTTCAATATAGGCGGTTATTTGGCTTGTAATCCCGATGGCGGTTTTACGATGCCCCCGGGAGCCGATGACGATTCGGTGGCGAAGTTGGAGCGCATGATTGACGATATTGACTCGAGGCTGCCCAAAATTAAATGCTTTGTGCTGCCCGGAGGGACAGTATTTGCAGCAGAAGCCCATGTGGCGCGCACAGTGTGTCGCCGCGCCGAGCGCTTGATTGTGACGCTCTCGCAAGAGTGTGAAGTTGATGCAGCAGTGATGTGTTTTGTGAACAGATTGAGCGATTTTTTGTTTGTTCTTGCCAGATTTAACAATGTTGTCAACGGGGTTGATGAAATATTTTGGCAGAAAGATTGTTAGTTAATAGAAAATAACTACTTTTGCGGCACGAAAAAAAGCACAATAAAAAAATAAAACATCAAAACACTCTTACAATATGTACTGGACACTTGAATTAGCATCAAAACTCGAGGATGCACCATGGCCTGCAACTCGCGAAGAACTCATAGATTATGCAATGCGCTCAGGCGCACCGCTTGAAGTGATTGAAAATCTTCAGGAGATTGAAGATGAGGGTGAAATCTACGAATGTATCGAAGATATTTGGCCCGACTATCCTTCAAAGGAAGACTTCCTCTTCAACGAGGATGAGTATTAAGAAGCGGCGAGCGGCTCGCAAATGAGATTGCAAAGGGGACAAAATTGTATTTTTGTCCCCTTTGTGATATATTTGCAGAGAGTAAAGCTTGAAATAACTGTTTAGTAAGGGTTATGCTGTTTAATTCAATTTCATTTTTGCTGTTCTTCCCCTTGGTGTGTGTGCTTTATTTTTGCATACCGGCTTCTTGGCAGAGGGTGAGAAATTTGTGGCTGCTACTGACTAGCTACTATTTCTATATGAGTTGGAATCCGAAGTATGCCCTATTGATGCTCACCAGTACGGCCATAACCTATTTTGCGGCGCTTGGAATCAGTCATTTTGCGCAGCGGCGTGAAAAACGGTTGTGCTTGGTTGTCGGTTTGGTGTTGAATCTTTCAATTTTAGGGCTGTTTAAGTATTATAACTTTCTGGCCTCCAACATAGAGTCGGCATTGCAGACATGTGGATTGGCAATCGATTTGCCGGGTTTTGGCTACTTGCTGCCGGTGGGAATTTCTTTCTATATATTCCAGGCACTGGGCTACTCAATAGATGTTTATCGCGGAACAACAAAGGCGGAAACAGATTTCCCAACTTATGCTCTTTTCGTTTCATTTTTCCCTCAATTGGTGGCCGGTCCGATTGAGCGATCTAATAATCTTTTGCCGCAGTTTAAGCAGCAACATCGATTTGATTATGAGTCGGCAATGGCGGGCATTAAGTTGATGGCTTGGGGCTATTTCATGAAATTAGTGTTGGCCGATCGATGTGCTTTGTATGTAGATGCGGTGTTTAATAATATAGCCAATCATAGTGGAGGATCGTATTTGGTGGCTTCGTTGTTATTCCCATTTCAGATTTATGGCGACTTTGCGGGCTATTCGTTTATAGCTATAGGCACAGCGCGAATATTGGGTTTCAGATTGATGGATAATTTCAATCGGCCTTATTTTGCTGCTACAATAAGGGAGTTTTGGCATCGTTGGCACATTTCGCTATCAACATGGTTCAAGGATTATGTTTATATCCCGTTGGGGGGGGATCGTGTAGGGCAGATGCGAAACTATTTCAATCTGTTGGTGACCTTTGTGGTCAGCGGAATTTGGCATGGTGCCAATTGGACATTTTTTTGTTGGGGGGCACTGCATGGAATTTTGCTATGCATAGAAAAGGCCTTGGGAATTGGCGCAAAGAAATATTCGGGAGTAGAGAAGTTGCTTCATTGGTGTGGTACATTTGTTTTGGTTTGTCTTGCTTGGGTTTTATTTAGAGCAAGAACTGTGGCCGATGCTATAACGGTGGTTTCCGGAATATTTACAGACTTAAGCGTTCCCAGTATTGATTTTGCAAATTTGGTGGGCGTTGGCTTGGCAATGATTCTATTGTTGACAAAAGAATTTGTGGAAGAGCGAAAATCGGATATGCGAGTTACGCAGGCGCGGCATAGTTTTTTTGACCATATCAAAGTTGCATTGTTAATGGCAATCATAATGCTGTTTGGGGTGTTAGGTGGTGACCAATTTATTTACTTTCAATTCTGAGCAATGAAGAAGTTCCTGATAGGCATATTATTTATCATCATAGCCTTTTTTGCTATCGACCGATTTGGTGGCATTGCAATGGAGTGGGTCAATCAGCACACACATGACGACATAGCTCCAAAGATGAAACACTTATTTTCGGATGTTAAAGAAGAGGTGTTGTTTATGGGGACCTCTCGAAGCAATTGCCATTACGTTCCCTCGATTATAAGCGATTCTCTTGGGAAGAGTGTTTATAATGGAGGAATTGATGCGTCAAATAATATATATGCACATTATTTGGTGTTGAATCATGTGTTGAATGTCCACAAGCCAAAGTTGATTTGTCTCGAAGTGCTTGATAATGATTATGAAAAACGAGAAAATCCTTTTGAAACAATCACATTTTTTGCCCCATATTTTGGCCATAATGAAGCCGCTGACTCTTTGTTTCATTTAGCCGGCACTTATTGGAAATATAAATTCTCACACTTGTATAGGTATAATGCCAAATCGGTGTCGAATGTAGCCGGCCTTATGGCTTCGGTTGGTAAAGAGACTCCCGATGGGTATTTGCCATGTCCCAGGCCACAGCATCATCCGGCAGTGTTGGCACATAAAAGGACATCTACAGAGGTTGATAGTCTGAAATTGGCACATGTTCAAAAATTCATCGACTTGTGTCATCAAAATGAAATAAAATTGGTCTTCACAGTGTCGCCAATGTATATTAAGGTCGATACTTGCCATTACGATATATTAAAAGCAATAGCCAATCGAAATGGGATCCCATTTCTGGACTATCACACAAACGGCATGTTTCAAGATTCGCCTGAATTCTTTTATGATGCCACTCATCTCTGCGATGAAGGCGCAAGGGCCTATTCTGTGTTTTTTGTAAGAGACTTAAAGCGAGTGCTTGAAGGCTGCGAATTATAGTGGCAGATGTGTGTTTTTGTTGGCGGGGTGTTAGGAATTTGTGGGAAATGTGTTACCTTTGTCGTTGTAGAATTGGCAGCTGAGTGTGCTGCAATCAGATAGTGTAATCCATGAAGAAGATATTCTTTTTTTATTTTTTGTTATTGGTGGCTGCAGCTTGTTCGTCACCGGTTTCGCAAGAGTCGGCCGAAGAGTCATTGCAATATGCTGAGGCGCTCCTTGAAAGAGGTGATAATGCGGCAGCTATTGATGCTGTGGCCTCGCTTGCCGATACTGCGTCATTCAGCCGGCTATCCATAGAGCAACTTGGGCGCTTGTCAATGATATTCATGCAAGTGTCGGAAAATATTGATCAAGCCACAAATGTGGGGTCAGCCACAGATATTTATGATTATGTTTATCGAGTGAATGCCGACAGCGCGGCAATGTTCTATGATTCCATAGAACCGGCGCAAATGCAGTTTGTGGAAACAATGCGCCATAGCTCGGTGGCTCGCCGTGCGCCGATGGACATTTCATCAATTCCAAGCGACACATATATTGAGGTTGACTCCCTCATCGGGATTGACTCTCTGGAAATAAAAGACCAATCTCTCGAAACGGCAGAATAATTATGAATTGGCAAGAGCAACTAAAAGCATTTAAAGATGCCAACCCCGACCTTCCCGAGGGAACAGATCCTCAGCCGGAGCCAACGGTTGACGACACTCCGTCGAAGCATCCGCGAGTGGATATCTCAATGGAAAAGAAGGGGCGAGGAGGAAAAACAGCTACGCTTATCTCCGGATGGGAGGTGAGTGATGAAAAATTGCAAGAGATTGCCTCGAAGCTCAAGAAATCACTTGCTGCCGGTGGCTCGGCGCGTGGTGGCGACATTCTGATTCAGGGTGACCGTCGCCAAGATGTGGCCGACAAGTTGAAAGAGATGGGCTATAAATGCCGTGTGATTTAAGACGGTCCATCAAAAAAATTGTGTATGCTTCAGATTTATAGGGCTTCGGCGGGTTCCGGTAAGACATTTACTTTGGCCTATGAATATATAAAAATGTTGCTTGGGGTTAAAAATCCTGAGACCGGGCAATATGAACTGAACCGAACATTGAATGACCGACATCGCGGAATCCTGGCGGTGACTTTCACCAATAAGGCCACTGAAGAGATGAAGCAGCGCATAATCCATGAACTCGCTGTGCTTGGAGAAATGGAGCCGGGGTGGGGAAAGCCGAGCCCCTACTTGAAAAGCTTGTGCAGCGAATTGAACTGCACCCCGGAGCAATTGCGCCCGGCTGCCGCTAAAGCATTGCGATGCTTGCTGTTTGATTTCAATTTCTTCAATGTTTCCACCATTGACTCTTTCTTCCAGATTGTGTTGCGCACTTTTGCACGCGAAGCCGACATTGACGGAAACTATGAAGTGGATTTAGACAATAAGCGTGCCATTGGTTATGGTGTGCATGAACTATTCGATTCGCTGACCAGTGATGGGAATTCTTCGCAAACGCGCCGAATGGTTCATTGGATTACTCAGCATTTGCTTGGAGAATTGGCTAATGGCCGATCGGTCAGATTGTTTGACCGCTCGGGGTCAATTCATGGCGACATAGTGCGGTTTATTGACACAGTGAGCAATGACCTATTCGTGGTCTATTTTGAGCAGATGATGGTCTATCTGTCTAAGCCCGAACTGCTTCAGCAGTTTGTTGAAAAGCTCAATGACAGCGAAGACTCAATTTTAAATACCACTCGGGAAAGCTGTAGCGAAGCGCTAAAGATTATCAGCGAGCGCGGATATGATAATGGGAAGCTTAAAGTTAGTTCCAATCTGCTTAAACAGCTCACTCGATGTGCATCTTCGGGTGAAGAGACCGGCACAGCGAAAACAGCCGATAAGGTAGCTGCCGACTTGATGGAGGCCTACGGCAAGCCCTTGGCAAAATATCTCAGCGAAAATCCCGACACTCGGCTTGATGATGCTATTGCTGAGGCCTGCCAAGCAATTGTTGGTGGGAAAACTCAGCTGCGCTTGATTCGCGATGCGAAATCGAGTCTGTTTATTCTCGGTCTTCTCGAACGAGTTTATTACCACATAGACAAGTATCGCGCTGAAAACAATGCCATACTCCTCTCCGACACCAACTCCATATTGCGTGAAATCATAGGCGAAGAGGATGCTCCGTTTGTCTATGAGCGTGTGGGGTTGTGGATTCGTCACTTTTTGATTGATGAGTTTCAAGACACATCGCGCTTGCAGTGGGAAAATATGCGTCCGCTTTTGCGCGAAGGCTTGTCGAGTGGCGATGATTCGCTGATTATCGGTGATGAAAAGCAATGTATATATCGCTTCCGCGATTCCGACCCTACTCTGCTTCAGCATAGGGTGACCGATGAGTTCCCCAAGGAGTCGTGTCAGCATCCCAACAACAAAGATATTAGCACCAACTGGCGAAGCTCGGCAGTGGTGGTTAACTTCAATAATGCGCTTTTCCGAACACTTGCCCAACAGTCGGGATTTGAGGAAATCTATAAAAACGTGGAGCAGAAAGTGGCTCCCGATTCCGATCTTGAGCGCGGCTATGTCAAAATAGCCCAAATAGATTCAGAAAAAAGAGAGGACTATCAAGAAACATCTTTAAGGTTGATGACCGAGGATATTTCTGCTCAGTTGCGAGCCGGTTATAAACCGTCGGACATCTGTGTGTTGGCTCGAAAAAATACCGACGCTTCGCTGGTGATAAACCATCTTATGGGGGTTATAGCATCAAAGCGAGAGGAGTTTAAGGGGGTGAGTGTGATTTCTGATGATTCAATGGCTATTGACTCTGCGCCGGTTGTGAAACTCGTGTTGAGTGTTATGCGCTACATGGCGATTCCATCAATTGATGAAAGTGTTGGGGCGGAGGCGGTTAAAAGCCGGCGCGATAAACGCCGCGAAGCTGCCCGACTGATAAACAGCTATCAATATCTTATGAGCACCGGTGCCGATTCGGAAACAGCTCTAGCCACAGCAATCTCTGATGTTTCAGCCACGGCTTCCGAACGCATTGACCGGATTGCCGATTCAATGATATGCTTCAATGTGCCATCGCTCGTTGAGCGAATCATTGAGCAGTATGTGGCTCCGGAGGTGGCGTCGGAACAGAATATGCATTTGTCAGCGTTTGTTGATGTGGTGATCGATTTCTGTAGCCGTGGAACTGCCGATTTGCAGACATTCCTATCGTGGTGGGACGATGAAGGACATAGGTCAAAGATTTCTGCTCCGGCCGATGAAAACGCAATCCGCGTTATGACAATCCATAAGTCAAAAGGATTGGAATTTAAGTGTGTCCATATCCCGTTTGTTGATTGGGATGTGGTGAAATTCCGAAACAGTGTGTGGTTTGTGACAAATGGCAGTTTTGTAAATGTCGATCCGGCATTTGTACCCCCCATATTGCCACTCAAGCCGTCGGCCTATATGGCTGAAACGCAGTTTGCCGAGCAGTATAATCAAATGGTTAGAGAAACACAGCTCGATGAACTGAATGCAACTTATGTGGCATTCACGCGTGCCGTGGATCAATTGTGTGTCAACTATCCCGCAACAAACTCCGGTTGCGGTAAAATAAACGGCCTGCTTGATGGTGCATTTGGCGAACTTGAATTCTCGTCTTGCAGCGGCAATAATGTTGACAATCAATGCGATATGGTAAACGTAATGGTGAGAACAGTCGGAACCCCCACCATCCCACTACCCGATAAGAAGAAGAGCAAAACCGCTCTGCAGCCCCGTGGCTCCGAAATGATGATGCCCTATGCCACATCCTCACGCGACGACCTATGGAGTGCGCTCGACATTGAGCGCTATCTTGATTATGGCTTGGCAAGAGATCGAGGTACAGTGCTCCATGATGTCCTTGCTCATGTGCTTCATGCTACCGATTTGGAGCATGCCGTGGCAATGTGTAGCTATCGCGGTCGATTGCCCAAAGAGATGGCATCGGAGGTGATGGAGCATCTTAGCTCCCAACTGCAGCGACCGGAAGTAGAGTCTTGGTTTGCAGGGTTTAAACGAGTTTTGCGTGAGCGTTCACTTATTCTTAAATCCGGAGAAGTGAGTCGCCCCGACCGAGTTGTGTGGACATCCTCCGGCACAGTGGATGTGATTGATTATAAATTTGGTAAGGAGCACCCCAAAGCATATGCCAACCAAGTGAAAGCTTATATTACAGCTTTGGAGAACATGGGCTGCGAACATGTGCGCGGCTTTATCTGGTACCTCGACTCTGGAAAGATAGTCCCAGTCCAATAGGGCAGCTGTCAAATGAGTTTAGGTTAGTCCATCAAGGATATTTGCCATTTACAAGTGGTAACATTTGCATCTTTTTATCATTTTCGTTATCTTTACGAAGACTAAGGGTTGAAAATCCGCAAGATAATGAGATTGCGATGTTTGCTCATATTTCTTTTGCTTGCTGCAGTCGGGATTTGCTCGGCTGATGCTTACGCGGAGGTGAATCGCCGTAAATTTGGTGGCAAAGAGTTGATGAGCGACCACGGCTACAACAGCTACGACTTCGCCGCCCGCCACCAAAATCAGAATTAAAAGATTATCAATAATCAATTATCTACGTTTCCCTATGAAAAAACTATTTATAGCACTATGTCTCTGTTTCGCATCCGGAATTTTTACGTCTTATGTAGAAACCAGTTATGTATATCTAACTGAATGTTATATAAAAGAACCTTTGAAATCACTCCTTTTGGATGCTTCAAAGCGCTGTGATTCATTGTATGCAAAAAAAACAAATAAAAATAAGAATGTAAAGCCTTATTTAATTGTATTATTTGATAGAAACACTGTTTATATAATATACGATGATCACGATATTAGTATGGCCATGAATGAGAATGGTTTCGGATTTGCTAATATTGATGGAAAAAATGCTATTTTTTACTGGGAAAATCCATATTTAATAAAAACAAGTAAAAAGAAAAAATTTAAATATTATACTCTTACAGGTCCATATGATCCTGAGAATTTGAGATATAAAATAAATGCAGATACTTTTGTTTTTGAAGGTGTAGAGCCCTTTTAATAAGATTGTACGCGAAGTCGTAAATGCCTGTTACAGCTTGCGCCTATAATCATAATCCAATATTCGCATCATACTTAAATGGATGTGCTTTTGGCTGTACATCTGCAAAGGATAGCGATGCCGCTCATAGGGGGCAAAAAATAAGTGGTATTATATATATTCAGTATTCATCAGATGCATTGATATTTCATGAAGCTGCTCATATCAGACAAAGTTTGGAAAGCAAAAATGGGGTGTCGTTTAGTAAGGAAAACTATCTATTATATTGCAGTTCCGATTGTGCTATACAATCAAAAAGTGAAGTAGATGCATATCAAATAAAATTGTGAATTCTAAAATCGGAAATATTGCAATTGAATTAGGAACATTGAAAACGACAGGATTCATTCCCTTTTTCCCCATAACTCAAAAATTTAATTTATTTGAACAATGAAAGCGTTTTTGATAACAATAGCTATATTGACAATTGGGTTCATAATGGCAAATTGCAGAAATACAGAATATTCCAATTTAGATATGGAATACAATAGTTATATGACACAATCCTCAATCTGGTTAAATCGCTACCTATTTGCTTGTGAATATGAAGATGGCAATATTATTTCACTCTCAGATAGTACAATGTTGTTGGATTCCGCTATGTGGTATGCAAATAAAGCTAATTCACTTAAGAGCTCTGCCGTTGCGCCATATCTAAGACGAATAGGAGTTTTGTATTTAAAGCAAGAATATGACTCTGTACTCTACCATTGTAACAACGATAGCTTATCGAAAAGAACGTTTTCTAGTCTTACATACGAAGAATATCCATTGGTCCTAAATAACAGGACCAAAGCCCGAATAAAAGAAAAATTGGGTGATACTGCATCTCGCAATCAATTTATTAGTAGAAATGTTGTAATTCTTGAAAAATATGTATCTGGTACTAGTGTAGAAGATTTAATGCTAAAAGTTAGTAATGAATATGATATATTTAAACATGGAGAAACGGTGGCGATAATAGAATATTTTTATTATTTGAGCATTACAAATTACGAATTGGCTATTAGCAGAATAGCAGAATTTGAGAGAAAGTATCCAGACCAACCTATTTTATTGCTCAAAATTAAAGAAACTATAAAACAACCGCTATTTTGGGCTCCGATGTTATAATTGATGAATCAATTTATTTCTTAAACTAGTATAAATTTCGCGATATTGAAAATTAAGTATTGGATAACAGTTGCATTTATTGTTGGAATTGTAAGCCTTGCAATGCCTGTTACAGCTTGCGCCTATAATCATAATCCAATATTCGCATCATATTTAAATGGATGTGCTTTTGGCTGTACATCTGCACAGGATGGCGATGCCGACTACTCTACAACCTACAGCTACGACCTGCAGGGCAACATCCTGTCGCTCACTCGTCAAGGAATGACAGCCCCGGGGTTCTATTTCTGCATTGATGATATTCAAGCAACGTTCAATGGCAATCAGCTCTCATCGCTGAGCGATGATGCCTTGACAGTGTTGCTCGAATCGTCGCTTGATTTGTAAAATTTGTGTAAAATCATTCTAAATGTAATGCGCTGTTAATTAGTGTATTGGTGGAGGGTTGTGTTGGTTTTTGTGTACTTATTTAGACTGCATCTAATTATAAATATTTGGAGGATAGGATTAAAATACTTACCTTTGCAGTGTATTTATAATAAGTCTAAATAAGCTATGTGTATTAAAAGATTGATAATCAGTGTGTATGCGCTGATTTTAGGTGTGGTATCTGTGATAGCTGCCGAATCTAGCCGACAATATAGCGATGCAAATATTACAGGGCACGTGATTGAAGTCGGTACAGGAGAGCACCTTCCTGGTATAACTATTCGCATTTTAGAAACGCCTCATGGTGCCACTACAAACATATCTGGGCACTATGCCATTCATAATATCGAACCGGGATCGTATGTTGTGGAGGCTCGTGGTGTAGGATTTGTGTCAGATAAGAAAAAAATTACCATAAAGGAGGATCAAACGTTGGAGCTAAATTTTGAGATTGCCCCCGACGCGTTTAATCTCGACCAAGTGGTGGTGACAGGTAACCGTTCGGAGGTGCGCCGTCGAATGAGTTCAAGCCTTGTGGCAGTGGTAGGAGCGCCGACACTGGAGCTTGTCAATGCCAATTCGCTTGCCGACGGTCTCTGTTATCAGCCCGGTGTGAGAGTGGAAAATGACTGCCAAAACTGTGGCTTCACGCAAGTGCGTATAAATGGTCTTGATGGACACTATTCGCAGATATTAATGAATTCACGCCCCGTTTTCTCGGCTCTTGCTGGTGTTTACGGTTTGGAGCATATTCCGGCAAATATGATTGAGCGTATCGAGGTGATGCGTGGTGGTGGATCGGCGCTATTCGGCTCGTCGGCTATCGGTGGCACAGTGAATATCATCACTAAGGACCCGCTGAGTAACTGTGTCGATGTATCGCACACGTTGACCTCTATAGGTGTGACCGGCGCTTTAGACAATACCACTACTGTAAATGCTTCTGTGGTGGGTGAAAATGATCGAATTGGATTGTTTGCGTTCGGACAGAATCGTGTACGCGATGGATATGACCACAATGGTGATGGTTACACCGAAATCGGTAAGCTGAAATCACAAGTATTCGGCTTCCGCTCATTCTTGCGCACCACTCAGCGTTCGAAACTCACCCTTGAATATCACGGACTTCACGAGTATCGTCGTGGCGGTGACAATCTTGATGACCAGCCTCACAATGCTATGGTGGCCGAACAGACCGATCATAATGTGCATGCAGTGGATCTTCAGGCGCAGTTCTGGACCCCTGAGCGTGTGAATAATTTCACCCTTTTTGCTGCCATGCAAAACACCGACCGCGAAAGCTATTATGGCAGTGAAAAAGACCCGAATGCTTATGGTCGTACAAAGGACCTTGTAGTGGTAGCCGGCGGTCAATATATCCGCAAATTTGACCATCTGCTCTTCATGCCATCGGAATTGAATGCCGGGCTTGAGTATAACTATAATTATCTTCATGACGTAACACTGGGATATAACCACGATGTGACTCAAAAAATCAACATCTATAGTGCATATCTTCAGAACGAATGGCGCAACGACCGCTGGGGATTCCTTGTGGGAGCACGCCTCGACAAACATTCGCTGGTCAAAAACGCAATCATTTCGCCACGTGCCAATATTCGCTACAATCCCAATGAAAATCTCAACTTCCGCTTGACTTATTCTACCGGCTTCCGTGCGCCGCAAGCCTATGATGAGGATTTCCATGTGGCTGTTGTGGGTGGTGAGCGTGTGGTCACAGTGCTTGACCCTAATCTCAAAGAGGAGAGTAGCCAGAGTGTAAGTGCTTCGGCCGACTTTTTCCACAATTTTGGCTCCGTGCAGACCAACTTTACCCTCGAAGGCTTCTATACCGACTTGCGCGATGTGTTTGTGCTTCGTCAGCTTGATGAGCCAGATGCTGCAGGAAATGCCGTGCTTGAGCGAACCAACGGCTCAGGAGCAAGAGTGTGGGGGATGAGCCTTGAAGGTCGCGTTGCATTCCCATTCAATCTTCAGCTACAAGCGGGCGTTACTTTGCAGAAGAGTCGCTACAAAGAAGCGGAATATTGGAGCGAAAATCCCAATGTGGCTCCCGTTAAGAAGATGTTCCGCTCGCCCGATACATACGGATTCTTTACAGTGAGCTACAGCCCTGTAAAGCCTCTGCAACTGTCACTCTCGGGCACCTACACCGGCTCTATGTTGGTGCAGCACCTCGAAGGATCGGGTACTCCGATTGATGAGGCTGTCAATACTCCCGATTTCTTTGATGCCAGCTTTAAGATTTCCTACGATATTCCTCTCTTCAATCATGCTTCGTTGCAGTTCAATGCCGGAGTACAAAACATTTTCAATGCATATCAGAGCGATTTTGACACCGGTCATCTGCGTGACTCAGGCTACATCTATGGCCCAATGATGCCTCGCAGCATCTTTGCCGGATTGAAATTGCACATTTAATAGCCATAATAGATTTAGATAACCACAAAAATTACGAATGACAATTGGGTGGGCGCTCGGCGTGATGCCGGGCGCTCTCGCTTTCTTTACGTTGCTGTGGTTAATTTCCGTGGGAGGGGGTTGATTATTATGTCGTTTTGGTGTAACTTTGCGAAAGTAATTACAAAACTCACTATTTTATTCGATTATGAACATTCTTTTGCTTGGATCAGGTGGCCGTGAGTCGGCACTTGCTTGGAAAATGAAACAAAGTCCGCTCCTCGACAAATTGTTTATCGCTCCCGGTAATGGTGGAACCGGTGCTTATGGCACAAATGTTCCCGGGCTCTCTCCGCTTGATTTTGAGGCTGTTGAGAAGTTTGTTGCTGAAAATGCAATCGATATGATTGTGGTGGGCAATGAAGATCCTCTCGTGGCCGGTATTCGTGACTATTTCGCAGAAAAAATGCCTGAACTCTTGGTTGTTGGTCCCTCAAAGTTGGGTGCAACATTGGAGGGGAGTAAGGATTTTGCAAAACAGTTTATGATGCGCCACGGCATTCCCACAGCTGCCTACCGTTCATTTACAGCTGAAAATGTGGCTGAGGGTGTTGAATTTTTGGCATCACTGAAAGCTCCCTATGTGTTGAAAGCCGACGGTCTTGCAGCCGGCAAGGGTGTATTGATTATCGATGACTTGGCTGAGGCTCAGCAGGCTTTGCAGGATATGCTTGGCGGTATGTTTGGAAAATCATCGGCAACAGTGGTGATTGAAGAATTTTTGAGTGGTATTGAATGTTCTGTTTTTGTGTTGACCGACGGCAATGGCGGTTATCGTGTATTGCCCGTGGCTAAGGACTATAAGCGCATTGGTGAGGGTGACACCGGATTGAACACCGGCGGTATGGGTGCTATCAGCCCTGTGCCGTTTGCCAATGATGAGTTTATGGCAAAAGTGACTGAGCGCATTATCCTCCCCACAGTGAATGGCCTTGTGGCAGATAAAATTGATTATCGCGGATTCATCTTCCTCGGCCTCATCAAAGTGGATGGTGAGCCTATGGTTATTGAATATAATGTGCGCATGGGTGACCCCGAAACAGAGGCTGTGATGCTTCGAGTGGATTCCGACCTCGTTGAGCTTATGAAGGCTGCTGCCGAAGGAAATCTCGGCGATTTGGAATTGAAACACAGCCCGCTCACTGCTGCCACAGTGATGATGGTTAGCGGTGGCTATCCAGGCTCCTACAAGAAGGGATTGCCCATCGGCGGAGTGGAAGAGGTCACCGAAAGCACTCTTTTCCATGCCGGCACCGCTCTTGATGAAAATGGCAATTTGTTGACATCGGGCGGCCGTGTAATCGCTGTCAGCTCGCTTGCTGAAAATATGGAAGCCGCGCTTGCCAAGAGCTTCGCCTCGGTAGCAAAAATCTCATTTGAAGATTCGTATTATCGTCGCGATATTGGCCGTGACTTGATGAAATAATCCCATCCGCTTTAAACACAGATGAGGCCCATAGAGGAAACAGTGACAAGGATAGTGCGCGGACAGCTGTTTGCGCTATCCTTGTTTGTTGTTGGGCTTGTTTTCTTCTTTTCGGGTAAGTCTTTGCTCTCAGCCCATGGGTTGACAAGTGTGGGCTTCGCCGGAGTGTTTCCGGCATTGACGGCATCGTCATCACTATTGACAAAATTTGTGTCTTTGATGCTGATTTTCGGAGTAGTGTTGCTGATGTGGCTGATGAACCGAATCCTAAACCTCTTGCGCACAAGCTCAAAGCTCTATATAGGGCTTTTCATGCTGATGGTTGCGGCATGCCCGGCTGCTGCCGGAATGTCGCTCAACGGGGTGTTGATGGCATTTGTGGTGATGTTTTCGCTGCTAATGATGTACACCACCTATCAGCGATCGATACCCACCCGGCGCATCTTTCTCATCTTTGTGTTGATGAGCTTTGGAGCTGCCATGCAGTGGGGCTATGCAGCCTTTTTCTTTGTGTTTTTGTTCTGTTGCGGGCAGATGCGTTGCATGTCGCTGAGGTCTGTTTTAGCGGCGGCAGTTGGCATTTTGACTCCGCCATGGATTTTGTGGGGTTTTGGACTGATCTGCATTGGTGGTATCCTCCCGCCGAGTGTTGCGCTTTCGAATGCAGCGGCATTTTCGGCCTATTCACCCGGAGTGTTGTTGGCTGTGATAGCAACATTGGTATCGGCCCTTTTTGTGACCTGCTATAACACAATAAGGATTTTCGGGCTTAATGCTCGAACACGCGCTTTCAATGGCGTGCTTGCAGCAATGACCTTTTGGACTGCCCTTTTGACCATAATCGATTTTGGGCATGCTCTTGACTATTACCCCCTTCTGGCTGCGCTCACAGCGATGCAGTCAACGCTCTTTTTCCGAATCTGCTTAGAGTATCGGTCCTATATCTATGTGTTGGCGTTGATGCTGATTTTCATCATAGTGTTTGCTCTTAATTGATTTGTTGTGTGCATGAAGCCTCACATTGTAATTGAAAAAAATATCCCCTTTGTGTGCGGTTTGCTCGACGGTGTGGCACGAGTGAGCTATCTTTCTGCGGAGGAAATCACTGCTGAGACAATGCGCTCGGCCGATGCTTTGATAACTCGCACTCGCACTCAATGCAACTCGGCTTTGCTTGCCGATTCCCGATGTCAAATCATAGCATCGGCAACAATAGGGCTTGACCATGTTGATGCAGAATATTGTAGAGAGCGTGGCATTGAAGTGGCCAATGCTCCGGGGTGTAACGCTCCGGCAGTGGCACAATATGTTTTGGCTTCAGTGATTGCTGCCTATGGAGAGGAGAGATTGAAGGGGTTGACAATCGGCATTGTCGGTGTGGGGCATGTTGGCAAAATAGTAGAGCGGTGGGCTCGACAGCTCGGCATGGCGGTTTTGCTTTGCGATCCCCCTCGCGCCGATAAAGAGGGTTCCGATGCCTTTGTTTCGCTCAGCGAAATTGCGGAGCAGTCAGATATTATCACATTCCACACACCATTGACCGCTTGCGCTCCTTATCCCACATTTCACATTGCCGATGAGCGATTTTTCGGCCGTCTGCGCAAAACTCCCATGATTATCAATGCCGCGCGAGGTGCGGTGGTCAACACTGCGGCTCTAATCAAGGCCATGCAGCAGGGACTGGTGGGGCACGTTGCCATTGACTGCTGGGAGGGTGAGCCGGATATCAATCGTCAGTTACTTGAACAGGTGTTTATAGCAACACCGCATATAGCCGGATATTCCCATCAGGGTAAAGTAAGGGCCACAAAAATGGCTGTTGATGCTGTGGCTGCGAAACTGGGGCTGACACCAAGGTCTATGGCAGAGAATGTGCCGTCGGGGGCGGCGTCAATTGTTGATGCTCAGTCCATTGCGGCCTCATATAATCCACTTGCCGACACTGCAGCCTTGCGCTCAAATCCGGGAGATTTTGAGTCGCTGCGAAATCGATATAACCTCAGAATGGAGGTTGGGTGTTGACACTTTGCAAATAAATACCCTCATTTGCTTTGCACTTTGCTATTAAAATATTATCTTTGCTTGCAAAATGAAGCATCACTGCTGATTGTTTAACTGCATTGCTAAAGATATGGCCCTTATAATACCCCCAAAATATCATAGAAAGTTGCTCCCTGAAACCACAGAGGTAGCAATCAAGATGATTAAGCAAAACTTTCAAGATGCACTGGCCGAAAGCCTGAATTTGCGTCGTGTGACCGCTCCGCTGTTTGTCCTTTCGGGAACAGGCTTGAATGATGACCTCAGCGGCTCGGAGCGCGCGGTTAGTTTCCCGGTGAAGGCTCTTGCAGATCACAGGGCTGAAGTGGTTCATTCGCTTGCAAAATGGAAGCGAGTGAAGTTGGGAGCCTATGATATAGCACCCGGGTATGGGCTCTACACCGACATGAATGCCATTCGTGCAGATGAGGAGCTTGACAATCTACATTCGCTCTATGTTGACCAATGGGACTGGGAACAGACCATAACAAGCGAAAATCGCACTTTGGACTATCTTCGTAGCACAGTTGAAAAAATCTATGCCGCAATCCGCAGGACAGAGTTGGATGTATATGCCCATTTCCCTCATATAACCCCTCGTCTGCCCGAAAAAATCACTTTTATCCACTCTCAGCAGTTGCTCGACAGCTATCCGGAGTTCTCTCCGTCGGAGCGCGAGCATGCTGCGGCCAAGGAGTATGGGGCAATATTTGTTATTGGTATCGGGGCTGAACTGTCAAATGGGAAACCACATGACCGCCGTGCCCCTGACTATGATGATTGGACTTCTGAGAATTCCGATGGATTCACAGGGCTCAATGGCGATTTGATTGTTTGGGACAATGTGTTGGGGCGCTCGGTTGAATTGTCCTCAATGGGTATTCGTGTGATCGAGGAGTCACTCACCAAGCAATTGGAACTGACCGGATGCACAGCTCGCCGCTCACTTGAGTTCCATCGTCGGCTCCTTGCCGGAGAGTTGCCATGCAGCATTGGCGGTGGCATCGGTCAGAGCCGTATGTGTATGTTTTTGCTCCAGAAGGCCCATATCGGTGAGGTGCAGGCCTCTATTTGGTCCGAAGAGCAGCGAGCACTCTGCGCCGCCGCCGGCATTGAGTTGCTATAATTGTGTGTTACAATAATTTGGCTTGTCGGACACGTGTTGCGTTGCAACAGCAAGCGTAATCATTGAATCATTGAGAATGTGTCGGTGTAGTGTTATCTCTTTACTGTGAGAGATATATTTTGTTGTGTCCGGATTTTTAGGTAGGATAATCTCTGAAATTGTAAGTCCGCTTATTCCAAGGGCTTTGAATATCGCCTCTTTTGAGGTCCATGCCTGAAGGAGAAGGCTTTCGGACGCGCTGTAAATCTCCAGTTCTTGGGGGGTTAGAAATTTGGCGGCTACCCGCTTGAGTTGTGGTCGATAGCATTCTATGTCAATCCCTATTGGCTGCGAATCGCTCACTGCAAGCAGCGCATATCCCCCGCCGTGACTTATGCTGATTTGCTGGTCGCTATTGGCAATATATGGTGCGCCATCCGGGGTGTGACGCAATAAATTCTCATCGCCCCATAGGTGTCTCACAATTCGTGCCACAGTCCTTTTTTCAGTCTCGCGCGATGAAGTGCGCTCGGTCTTTTCCGGCAGTGGCAGAGCATAAATTGTGGCAGGCCCCAGCGATAAGGTAATTATGTCATTGAAGATTTCTTGCGGCATGTATGATATCGGTTTTGACGGCTTCTACAAGGGGGCGCACAGAGTCGGCCGAAACGGAATCAGCGGCAAATTTTGCTGCACCGCTGATAATCCAATTGCGCCCAACGGATATGAACTGCAATGGGGTCAGAGTGCGCCCCATGGTGTTGAGAATTATCGTGGTGCTACCATTGGGTGAAGTCAATTCTGTTTGTTCGGCATAGTTGTAGCCTACGTTCAAGGCCATTCGCTCCAGGCGGCCGGAGGTGATTTCATCGCGTGAAGAATCGTCAACCGGAATAAAGGTGCAGTGCATGGTCAAACCATAGGCGGGATATGTGATGTCGATTAGTCGATTGTTTGTGTCGGAATCGGGGTGTTTGACATCGGTAATCAAGGCATTGGCATTGACCTGAAACCCCATGGGGAGCTCGGTGTTGATGTAGGCAGTGTCGTAGAGCGAGACGCGAGGATAGGCCCAAGGCAGGGGCACTCCGATAGCATTGTCGGTGCCGGCAGTCTGCTCTGTGCAAGCCTGTGGCATTAATGCGGCTATGGTGCATAGTGTCACCCCGATCAAATTGTTTTTGAGTGTCATCGCTGTTTCGCTGTTTTATCTGCAAAAATACAAATCTTTTGCTCATGACGGAAAAAAGAGCAGCCGTTTTGACGCTCAATTGCATAACATTTTGTAGCTTTACACTCAAATTGCCAAGTTTTTCGGAAAATGGAAAGAATTAAGAATATATTACGCAGTAGCCGTCTATGGACGGTGGTCGGTTCAATCGTAGTTATGGCTGTTGTGGCCATGATTTATTTCTTCCCCGATTCAGTGGAGGGGAATGTGCTTCAGCAATATGACATTCGTCAGGGGATGGCTAATGGACAGGAAGCGAAAGCTTTTACTGAGGCCACCGGTGAAGACACTCGCTGGACAAACTCGCTATTTGGTGGAATGCCCACATTCCAGATTGCACCGAGCTACCCCTCAAATCAGCTGTTTAGCTGGCTCGATAAGGCGCTGACGCTTGGATTGCCATTCCCGGCGGGAATTGTGTTCTTGATGATGTTGGGATTCTTTATCCTGCTGATGTCCATGCAGATGCGTTGGTATGTGTCGCTCATCGGGGCTATTGCCTATGGCTTTTCAAGCTATTTTATTATTCTGATTGGCGCCGGGCACATTTGGAAGTTCATCACTTTGGCCTATGTGCCCCCAACGATTGCCGGCTTGGTGTTGGCTTATAGAGGACGCTATCTTGCCGGAGCTGCTCTTACGGCTCTCTTTGGCATGCTTCAAATTGCCAGCAATCATGTGCAGATGACCTACTATTTCTTGTTTGTGGTGGTTGGCATGATGGTGGCTTACTTGATTTCGGCTTTGTGTGAAAAGCAGATGCGCCGTTGGCTGACTGCAACAGGGGCGCTTGCTGTGGCAGGGGCGCTTGCTGTGGCAGCAAACTTGCCGAGCCTCTACAACACTTATGAATACTCCAAAGAAACCATCCGTGGCGGACACTCTGAGTTAACTCATGGGAAAGCTCCAACGGAGGCGCAGAACAATGGTCTTGATAAAAACTATATCACTCAATATAGCTATGGCGGTACTGAAACATTCACATTGCTCATCCCCAATGTTAAGGGTGGTGCTACTGTTCTCCCTCAAAAAGGGGAGCATAAATTCCTCTCTTTGGCTGAACTTGATGAGGTGAAAGAGCTTGCTGCAAATGGCAATATTTCGCCTGAAACAGAATATTACCTACAGCAATTCCCGCAGTATTTTGGTGAGCCGGAAGCCACAAATGGCCCTGTTTATGTAGGCGCTCTGATATGTGCTCTATTCTTGCTCGGATGTGTGATAGTGCGCGGTCCCATGAAGTGGGTGCTATTGGTGCTGACTGTTCTTTCTGTGTTGCTGGCACTCGGGCGCAACTGTATGTGGCTCACAGATTGGATGATTGACTATTTCCCGATGTACAATAAATTCCGCACCCCTGAAAGTATTCTGGTCATTGCCGAGTTTACAATGCCACTGCTTGCTGCTATGGCTCTGCAGAAATTGCTTAGCGAAAAGCAGAGCGAAGTGTGGAAAAAATACGGATTGCCAATCCTTATCACATTTGGAATTACTATCCTAGTGTGCCTCTTAGCCGTCGTGGCGCCAAGCATATTTGGCAATCCCCTGACAGATATGGAGGCACAAGTGCTTCAGGGCTACACAGATTTGGCCACAGCTATTGAGGTGCTGCGTCTAGGAATGGTGTCGGATGATGCGTTGCGCTCATTCTTGATAGTATTCTTTGGATTTATTGCCCTCTACTCTTATGCGAGAAACAGAATTTCTGTTGGGGTGGCTGCGCTTGCAATCGGAGTGTTAGTGTGTTGTGATCTTTACACGGTCAATAAACGCTATCTCAACCATGATTCTTTCATGCCTCCGGCTTTGAGTGTGGCCGATAATTTTCCACCCACTGTGGCCGACAAGGCTATCCTTACCGATACGGCAATGAACTATCGTGTGATGGACTATGCTCGCTTCACAAGCCCCGAACCCTCGTTCCATCACAAAGCAATCGGGGGGTATCATGCCGCCAAGCTGACACGCTATCAAGACATGATTGAGTATTTCATGACCGGCAAGCACGATAATGCAAATATGCTCAATATGCTCAATGCAAAATATTTTATCATCAAAACCCACGAAGCCCCGATGCTGAACCCCGATGCGATGGGCAATGCATGGCTGGTTGACAGGGTGAACTATGTTGACACCCCCGACGATGAAATTGCTGCTGTTGAGACTCTCAATATTGCCGATGAGGCTGTGGCCGACAAGCGATTTGTTGAAATCCTCGGATATTCGGTGGCTAAAACTCCGGGCGACACAATCTTTGAAACATCCTATGCCCCCAATCGATTGACCTATCACGTCACCACAGCCAAGGGTGGGGTAGCGGTGTTCTCTGAAGTCTTCTTCCCCTGGGGATGGCATCTGACCATCGACGGCAAGCCGGCTGAAATAGGGCGCGTCAACTATATCCTGCGTGCGGTTAATGTTCCCGCTGGAAGCCACACTATTGAGATGTGGTTTGACCCCGAATCACTTCACACCACCACTACCACCGCCTGCATTGCTGTGATTATGATTTATCTGTTGCTTATCGGAGCGGTGACATGCACTGTGATGAGAAAGCCGCGTGAAGAAAATGATAAACAAGGCGCTGACAACGATTAAAAACCGCGATTTCCGACGCTTTCTCGGTGCTCCGCGCCGTTTTGTGAAGCGCCGCGGTTTTGGAATTCACTCTCCTTTTGCTTTTGACTTTGTGAGGAGAGTGGTTGCTCAGCCATGTGCATTCTATTGCTATCCGCAGCTCGATGCTGCAGCTCGGAAAGCGGGTGTCAAAGCCTCTGTGTTGCGATTGGTTTTCCGTGTGGCTCTCTTTTTCCGCCCTTCCCAGGTGGACTATCTGGGCCACTGTGGTGCAGCGGTTAAGAAAGCCGTTGATGCGGCTTGCCCCCGAATCGATGTGTGTGTAAGCCCGCGGCTCACTGTCGCTTCCGGTGCATTGTCGGCCTCAGAGCGTGAGCTTGTGTTGAAGTCGGCTCAAGATGAGGCCGTGGTGATATTTCTCAATATCAAAGCCGATGCCGAAGCATCGAATGCTCTTTGGGCGGCTGCAAAGCATGGCATGATGTTTCGCGGCAGCGATATGGCTATTTATGTGGGGCTCGGCCATCTGCCGCGCCAAATCTTCAATGTGTGGCTATGACATTGCTGCGAACCATTTCCGACATCACTGAAGTAGTGTCGCAGTATGATGCCTATCTGCAGTTGGAGCGAAGCCTGAGCGACAACACTCGGGCGGCCTATCTTGCCGATGTGGATAAACTGCTGCGATTTCTTGTTGAAGAGCGATTAACTTTGAGAGATGTTCAATTGCCCGACTTGCAAAACTTTGCCGCGGCGCTTTTCGACCTCGGTGTTGCCCCAAGAACGCAGGCGAGAATCATTGCCGGTGTCCGTTCATTCTTCAAATTTCTCACAATGGAGGGGTATCTCGAGGCCGATCCGTCGCTATTGCTCGAAAGCCCGCGACTCGGTCAGCGCTTGCCCGAAGTGCTGACTATAGATGAAATAGATGCCATGATAGCGGCCGTTGACCTCTCCACATCGGAGGGAATACGCAATAGAGCCATCATCGAAACCCTTTATGGTTGCGGATTGCGAGTGTCGGAGCTGGTAAATCTGGAACTTGCCAAGGTCTATGCCGATGAGCGTTTTCTGCTCATTCACGGCAAGGGAAACAAAGAGCGAATAGTGCCGATAGATCAAACCGCCTTAGAGGCCATTCAAGACTATCTTTTTGAGCGCGAAAAACTCAACATAAAGCCGGGCGAGGATCATATCCTCTTCCTGAATCGACGTGGAAAAAGGCTCACTCGAGTGATGATATTCTATATTGTGCGCCAACTTGCCGAATTGGCCGGAGTGCGCAAGGTGATTTCTCCCCACACTCTGCGCCATTCTTTTGCCACACATTTGCTTGAGGGGGGTGCCAATCTTCGCGCAATCCAGCAAATGCTTGGCCATGAGAGTATTGCCACAACCGAAGTGTATATCCACATTGACCGCTCACATCTGCGCGACGAAATCCTCCGCTGCCATCCTCGCAATATGCGATAGCCAAATAGTGTTCAATAAAAAAGCAGCTACTGATTCAGTAACTGCTTGGATTTTTGTGGAGTATAGCGGACTCGAACCGCTCACCTCGACACTGCCAGTGTCGCGCTCTAGCCAGATGAGCTAATACCCCTTTTGGTGATTTTGCGTGGCAAAAGTAATGTTTTTTTCGAGAGTAAGCAAATATTTAATTAATTTTTGCGTGGAAAATTTGTGAAATGCTCTTTGGCGCAATATTTTTGTAGGGTTATAAAGAATACAGAATACAGAATACAGAATACAGAATAAATATCTACCCGTATGAAAAATTTATTGATTGCGATTTTGGCTGTTGCCACTCTTGTTGGATGTTCAAGCAAGGCAACTTTGTTAACTCCGTCGGGTGTTGAAGTTGATGCTTCGACGCTGCCTAAAGAGGAGGTGAAGAAACTCGAAAAGATGCAAGACTCGCTATATCAAGATCGCGCTGCAAAGGCCATTCAAGCCTCAAATTTCATTCTCAAAGCCGATCGATTGGTGTTTGACCGCGGACGCTCTCAGTCAGTGACTTCGATGACCAATTTCATCATGGTTACAGGCAATAAGGTGGTGATTCAAGTGGCTCCTACTAACGCCGGTGGCCCGAATGGGGTTGGCGGCATCACTCTCGAAGGGACCACAAGCAATGTGAAAATCTCCACTGACAAGCATGGCGGTGTGACCTACACCATGACTGCCATTGGCACAGGACTGTCGGCAAGTGTTGTACTGAAACTTTCCGGGGGCAATGACTATGCAACAGCTGAAGTCCGTTCAAACTATCGCTCTACTGACATAACCCTTCAAGGGCGAGTTGTGCCCCCCACAAAATCCCACGTTTATAAGGGGCAGTCACTCTAATCAATGCTGAGATGAAACTGTGGAGATTGGTTCTGATGCTTGCGGCAATAGCTGCCGGATGTGCAAGTAGATCTGTGATGTTAACCCCCGAGGGGGTTGAGGTCAGCGTGGCTTCGCTTTCAAAAGAGGAAGCAAAGCAACTCGGCAAGATGCAAGATTCGCTTTATCATGAGCGAGCAGCAAAAGCGCTCAAAGCCTCCGACTTTGTGGTTGAGGCGGAGCGATTGTCACATGAGCGTGGCAACTCCGAAGCAGTTTCGCCGGTGACCAATTTTGTGGCGGTAAAGGGCGACCAAGCCACCATTCAGTTTGCTCCGTCAATATCGGGTGGCGTGAATGATATGGGGGGCGCCACATTTGGTGGAAAAATCAGCAATGTTAGAATCAACACCGATAAGCATGGCGGAGCCACCTATGCCATGGTGGTTTCAAGTGCCGGGTTGTCGGCCACTGTGGTTGTGCGCTTATCGGGTGGAAGTGATAGGGCTGTGGCTGAGATAAAAACGAACTATAACAATTTCGTTGTCAAACTCGAAGGAAATCTTGTGCCGACATCGGCATCTAAAATCTACTATTCCGGATCATCTTCCACTGATAAACTCATTCAAGGATTGTCGAAATAACAGTTGTTATCATCTAAGTTATGCTAAACTTCATTCAATGGTTGCTGACTGTGACAGCCGTGTGCTCTCTGTCGGCATGCACAGGAAACACCAACGCTGCCGCCGCGCCAACAAATACCCTTGCGCCGGTTGATTCGGCTGTGGCTCAACAGATGGCTGCTGCCCCCGCCACATTGACCATGGCTTTTGTGGGGGATATAATGATGGGAACCACTTTCCCTGACTCGATTCATGGCACTCATCTGCCTGCCAATGGTGGACGCAACCTCTTTGATGAGGCAAAGGATGTGTTGAGCCGAGTTGATGTGGCTTGTGGCAATCTTGAGGGTATTTTTCTTGATGGCCCGGGACGACGTCGCAAGATGACCAATCCCAAGACCTATTTCATTTTCCGTATGCCCCCAAGCTATGTGGATAATCTCACTGCGGCCGGCATTGACTTCATGGGAATGGCAAACAATCATGTCAACGACTTCGGTGAGCCGGGGCGTACATCCTCTATGGCCACAATGAAAAAGGCCGGTTTGGCGCATGCCGGATTAAAGGGGCGTTGTGAAATTGCCGTGTTGGAGCGTGGCGGACTGAAAGTGGCATTAACCCAGTTCGGCCATGGGGGAAACAATCTTGATGTGACCGACCTTGATGAATTGCGCCGTGTGGTTAAAACGATGCGCGACACTGCCGATATTGTTGTTGTTGCTTTTCATGGCGGAGCTGAAGGTGCGTCTCATCAGCATGTGCCATTCAAAATGGAAACTTATGTGGGCGAAAAGCGAGGCAATGTAGCTGAGTTTGCTCATGCAGCCATCGATGCCGGGGCCGATGTGGTGTTCGGTCATGGGCCACATGTGCCACGTGCTGCCGAGCTCTATAAAGGGCATATTATATTTTATAGTTTAGGCAATTTCTGCACACCCTATAGAATGGGAATTAGAGGAGTGTCGGGCTATGCTCCGATTGCGGAGATAAAGATTGATGCTGACGGGAAATTTATCTCCGGTAAAATCCACTCCATGATTCAGCAGCATGGCAAGGGCCCTCGCAAGGATGCCACAAATGCAGCCGCTAAGTTAATCAAGAAATTATCTGCCACTGATTTCCCCGCTTCTCCGCTTGTAATTGCCGATGATGGCACTCTCTCTGTGGCGAAATAGAGCCTATTTCATAAACGGTAGGGGCTTGTCGGCGGTGGTTGCACCCCATGAGCCACGGTCGAGGTTGCGGTACGATACAGCTTCGCGCATGTGGTGTGGCTGTATTTGAGCAGATGCTTCAAGGTCAGCTATGGTGCGAGCCACTTTAAGAATGCGGTCGTAGGCGCGAGCCGACATATCGAGTCTGGTCATGGCATCACGCAGTATTGCCAAGCACTCTTCGTTGAGCTCGGCGTATGTTTTCAGCAGGCGTGACGACATCTGTGCATTGCAGTGGATGCCGGGTTCGTTGGCAAAACGCTCAGCTTGTATCTGTCGGGCGCGAACCACTCGCTCTCGAATCGACTCTGATGCCTCTCCGGGCGCGGCCGATGCTATGTCGTCAAAGGGAACGGGGAGAATTTCAACTTGAAGGTCTATTCGATCCAAGAGCGGCCCTGAAATGCGATTTAGATATTTGCGCACAGCTCCGGGCGGACATTCGCATTGCTTGGTGGGGTGATTGTAGTAGCCACATGGACATGGGTTCATGCTTGCCACGAGCATAAAGCCGGCCGGATAGTCTATGGAATATTTAGCGCGAGATATGGAGATGTGGCGGTCTTCAAGCGGCTGACGCATCACTTCAAGCACTGAGCGTGAAAACTCCGGGAATTCGTCGAGAAACAAGATGCCATTGTGGGCAAGCGAAATCTCGCCGGGCATTGGGTTGGTGCCGCCACCCACAAGTGCCACCGGGGAGATGGTGTGGTGAGGTGAACGGAATGGGCGGCGTGTCATCAGTCGTGAACCGCGTGGCAGAATCCCGGCCACAGAGTGTATCTTTGTGGTTTCAAGTGCTTCGCTGAGGGTGAGCGGCGGGAGGATGGAGGGCAATCGCTTGGCCATCATTGATTTGCCGGAGCCGGGAGGCCCCACTAATAGAATGTTGTGTCCTCCGGCACATGCCACTTCAAAGGCTCGTTTCACATTTTCCTGCCCTTTGACCTCGCTGAAATCAAAATCAAAGCGCGACGATTCGGCGGCAAATTCAGCGCGAGTGTCAACTATGGTTTGCTCTATGGTGTCGGTTCCCGATAGAAACCCTATTACTTGCGAAAGATTGTCGGCGCCATATACTTTCAGCCTATTAACAACGGCGGCTTCTGTGGCGTTGGCTTTGGGGAGAATCATTCCTTCAAAACCGAGGCTGCGGGCCAGAATAGACATTGGGAGTGCGCCTTTGATGGGGAGCAATGTGCCATCGAGCGACAGCTCTCCCATTATCATGTAGCGGCTGAGTGGTTCTGACGGAATTTTCCCCGATGCAGCAAGAACTCCGATGGCTATGGGGAGATCATAGGCCGCGCCCTCTTTTTTCACATCGGCCGGGGCCAGATTGACCACAATGTGTCTTTTGGGAAAGTTGATTTCGGTTTGGCGCAGTGCGGCCACCACACGCTGGTAGCCCTCTTTAACGGCAGCATCGGGAAGACCGACCAGATGATAGGCCAATCCGGTTGAAGCGTCAACCTCTATTGTAACTTGGATTGCGTCAATCCCCTGTACGGCAGCACCGTATGTTTTAACGAGCATATCGTGAATCAGTGTTTAATGGAGTTTTCAATGGCTTTGCGGGCAAGGCTGATAGAAGTGCCGCGATAAATGGAGTGGCCCGACGAATCAGCAGCAATAAAGTAGGGCACTCTGCGAATGCCGAGCTTTCGAATGGGAGCGGCAGCCACAGAGCCTTGAACCCACGTTTGTGCCCATTTCACAGTGTCGCGCCCAAGGCTTGTGTGCCATGACGCTGAGTCGGGGGCCACAGAGATTTCCACTTGTAGCAGCTCTGCTATGGAGTATGTGGTGTCGAGTGCTCTCAGGTGTGGCACCACAGAGTCTCGTACTTTTCGCTCTGCATCGAGAAAGCATAGCAGAGTGGCTTTATGACGCAAGGGGTTGATGTTGATAATTGAATCCGATTTGCTGTAAAGGCTCATAAATGGCACCGGGCCCGATACTTGAGAGCCTATGAAGTCGGAAATCACATTGTTGAAGCCTTGAACCATCTCTGTGCGGCGCACTTCGGGCGCGAGGGCTGTCAGTAGCGAGTCTGCGGCCGATTCATATCCGTCGGTCAGATAATAGGATGTCAGAATGGCTGTGGCTGATAGCTCTGAACTGTGTGACATCACATAATCTTTGATTGCTTTATTGATTCTTGATGCTTGTTTTGACCGGATGATATCTGAGTTTTCTTTTACCCAACGAGCAATTTTTTCCGATTCGTCGTTCCCTTTGACTTGGGTGGTGAGCAGATTCTCCAATTCGGCATTGACAGTGATTTTGTCGCCATTGCTAACCACAAGTGTGGCCACTCTTTCCCCTTCGGGTGAGATGCTCAGCACCGCCATTGTCGGGGTGAGGCTTTCACCCTTGAATAGAAACTGTCCTTGGACAGGTTTTATTGTGCTGTGTTTTATCCCTCCGTGGGTGTAGTAGGTGAGGGTTATGCTTTGGCTGTCAGCTCCTTTGATGGTGCCTTTGATGGTGAATCCCGGGTCCTCGGAACAACCCGATAGCAGCGACATTACTGCAATTATTGCTGAAAGTAGGATTGTATTTTTCAAAACTTTTCAGAAGTGTTGGTGGTTATCTATTTTGCACAAAGTTAGTTATCTATTGGCGCTTTGGCAAGAATTTTCGACAGATAAGAGATAAAATCCCTAATTTCTGTATCGTTTTTTTCCCTTTGAGTGTGTATCTTTGCATCGTGAAAGAAAAAATCAGGAATATCATTTTCTTGCTGACTGCTGTTTTTGTCTCATTTTCGACATTTGCACAGATTGTTAAAGTCGAAAATCAGACCATTGACGCCGATTCATTGCGAAGGGAATTTGACAAGCAGCCCTATTTCGGGTTGTACAAGGATAATTATTTCACTTTCGGGGTGCCTATCGGTACGAAGCCAACGACCGAGAACTCAAATGTGAAGTTCCAAATTTCAATCTCTCAAAAATTGACAAAAACGACTCTCCCTTGGGGGACTTATCTCTATTTGTTCTACACTCAAAAGGTGTTTTGGAATGTGCTTCAAGAGTCTATGCCGATGACCGATTTGAATTTCAATCCCGGCATCGGATTGGTAAAGCCGCTTTTTGTGAAAAATCAGTATATCGGCAAACTCTCATTGATGCTTGAGCATGAAAGCAATGGGCGCAGCGGGGCCGACTCTCGCTCATGGAATAAAATCAGCCTTGGGGCCAACATCATGATTGATCCCACATTCATTGTGCATGGCAAAGTGTGGCTGCCGATTGTTGATGGAATGCACAATAAGGATATTCTTGATTACTGCGGCATCTATCAAGTGGGTACATCTTATTTCACTCCCAATCGCCGTTTTGGTGCATCAGTGACTCTTGTCAAGAGAAGAGGGTGGTCGCTTAACTACAACACGATTATTGAGTTTAACTATCGAATCTTTGAACGCCACAATCAATATCTTTTCTTACAATACTACAACGGCTATGGCGAAAATCTGCTTGATTACAATAAGCACACATCAATGCTCCGAGTGGGATTGGTAATCAAGCCACGCATTTTTAGCGACTATTAATTCACCCATATAAGCAAAACCGAGACTCTCAATCGAGTGTCTCGGTTTTTGCTATGTTGATGAATCCTGACGGCTACAAACTGAGTAGTTGCAGAACTACTGAGAAGGGGAGCCACACCAAACCGGAAACAATGGCTATTATCAGCCATAGCTCGGCCGATTCCGATGCTTTTTTGGCGCCTTCGTAGTCGCCGCAGATATAGCGTGAGCTGACTTTCGATCCCATCACCAATGCCACTATGGCCGGGATTGTGCAGCAGAGAATCAATGCTGCTACGCTCCACCAAATGTAGGTGGGTGGTTGTGGCTCGGCGGCGGGTTTTGGAGCTTCAAAGCTGTGCTGCGGTTGCACACATACGGGCTCCACTTTCGGAGTGGGAATAGCCGGAGGTATGTCGCAATTGAATAGCCATGCCAGTTCTTCCAAATCCTCTGCTTTTGTCCATGAAGTCAATCCATCGCGCCACACCAATGTGTCGGGGCTGATGCCAGCCTCGCTTAGCTGTTCGGGGCTGAATGGGCCCTTACGCTCTTTGTTTTGTGCAATCCAATATTCCATTAGAAGAATTTTGTTTCCTGGCCTAAAATGTCGCTCAATAAGTTATTAGCCAATCGGCTTGCACCGATACGGAAATATTCATTGTCGAGCCATTGTTCGCCGAGAACATGTTTAACAATTGTGTAGTAACCGAGAGCCTCGTCGGTGGTGGTCACTCCGCCTGCCGGCTTGAAGCCCACCATGCGGCCGCTGGCTTCGTAGTATTCCTTAATGCACTGACACATCACATAGGCTGCCTCCAATGATGCCCCGGGATATTCTTTGCCGGTTGAGGTTTTGATGAAATCGGCGCCTGAGTGCATTGCCAAGATTGACGCTGCGCGAATATTTTCAGCTGTTTTCAATGCGCCGGTCTCAAGAATCACCTTCAAGTGTGCTTCGCGGCAAGCATGCTTGAGCTCTTCGATTTCGTCGCTCACCTCTTCCCAATCGCCATCAAGGAAGTTGCCAAGATTGACCACAATGTCAATCTCGTCGGCGCCACATTCCACTGCGAGCGCTGTTTCGGCTACTTTCACCTCTGTGAAGGTCTGTGATGCCGGGAATCCGCCGGCAACGCATGCTATGTTAACCTCCGACACATCAAGAACCGAACGAACTATAGGCGCAAAATTCGGGTAAACGCAAATTGCAGCAACATTGGGCATTTCAGGGTGTTCCTCCTCAAATGCGTTTACGCGCTCAGTGAACTCTGCCACTGACTGGGTTGAGTCAGTTGATTTTAGAGTGGTCAAGTCAATGCAGTTAAACAGAAGTTTAAGCGCTTCGGGAGTGCGGTTTGCTTCCAATTCATCGGCAAGAATCTTTGCCACTTCAGCCTTTACGGCTTCATCATCGATTGTCACATTGCTCTTAGCAACTGTGTCATGATACTTGTCAGTCATTTTTTTATATTGTTTTTTCTATTGTTGTTTCTAAAATCTAATTATTGCTCAATTTCGGGTTTAGCCGATGGCGCTCATTATCTCTAACAGTTTTCTTCTCTAAATTGTCAGCTATGGCTTGCGTTAGGTCGATTCCCTCTTGGTTGGCAATAGCGGTGACCACCCAAATCACATCGGCCAATTCATCGGCAAGATTAGGACTTTCGCCGGATTTGAACGACTGATCGCCATGTCGTCGAGCCATAATGCGAGCCACTTCCCCCACCTCCTCGGTCAAAACAGCCATATTGGTCAACGGGGAAAAATAACGCACACCAATAGTTGTTATCCATTGGTCCACAGTTTGTTGCAGCTCTTTTATGGTCAAGTCGTTGCTCATCCTCTTTGAAATTTATTCGCGAAGCCGCGAGTCGATGATTATAGTCACCGGGCCATCGTTGATCAGCTCAACCTGCATATCGGCACCAAACACACCGCGCTTCACCTTTCCGCAGCCAAGAAGAGATTCCAATTTCTGGCAGAAATATTCATATAGCGGTTGGCTTTCAGCTCCACCCGATGCACGAATATAGCTTGGGCGATTACCCTTGCGAGTCGATGCTGTGAGAGTAAACTGGCTGATACTCAGCACCTCGCCACCCACATCCATAATCGAACGATTCATCACTCCATTCTCATCATCAAAGATGCGAAGAGCCGCCGTTTTTGCCGCAAGCCAATCGGCATCAGCCTGAGCATCACCATGCTCACAACCCACAAGAATCATCATCCCACACCCCGTAGAGGCATGAACTTCGCCGCCAATACTGACCGCCGCACGCTTAGTCCGCTGAATAACAATTCTCATCTCTTTTCAGCCTTGCTTGTTGATTTGTTATGCAAACATAGCGAAAAATCTTCGTAATTCAGTATATTTGTGGCAGAATTTGTTCCTTTTGATGTTATCATGAAGTTACTGCGCTTTTTTATAGCTCTCGCCGCTATGGTGCCGGCTGTGGCTTTTGCCACTAATCAGAAGTATTCCGAACCGGTGGACACTTCGACTGTTGACACTTCAGGTTGGGCTGCTCTTTCTGGCCCGACTCGATTGACTTGGGCTTCTAAAAATATTGCCTACAAACAGTTTGCAACTCCCCCCGCTTTTGTAGTAACCGACACTGCTGTTAATGCTTGGCGTGGTGAACGTCTTGGCCTTGAAGCTCTGCTCATAAGCCCGAAGGGGAGCGGAGAATTGTGTGTAGAAATTTCCGATTTGAAAAAAGGGAAGCGCTCGGTTAAGGCGCCGGGTTGCAGCGCGGCTTTTATGCGCTATGTGATTTCAACCGCTTGGCGTGCTTGTGGTTATCCGCCGGACACTTTGCCCACATTCACTGTGGCCGACATGATTGACCTCCCACAGGCAACTGTGGCTATGGCGCCGAAATCGGTGCGCCCGATTTGGCTCACTGTTGAAGTGCCTGATGTGGAGCCCGGACGTTATGACATGACTCTGACGGTAAAAGAGGTGGCATCGAAGAAAAAGGTAGGCACTCTCAATCTTGCCATTAATGTGAATTCTCACCGACTTCCCGCCGGTCCCGACCAGGAATTTTATCTCGACCTTTGGCAGCAGCCTTATTCTGTGTCGCGCTATTATGGGGTTGAGCCGTGGAGCGATGAACATCTTAAATTGATGCGCCCCTATATGGAAAAACTCGCGCGTGCCGGTCAGAAAGCTGTGTCGGTAATCCTGTTCTATGAGCCTTGGGGCGAGCAGAGCAACGATAAATTCGAGCCTATGGTGGCTACTACACGAATGGCCGACGGCTCATGGAAGTTTGACTACACAGTGTTTGACCGCTGGGTTGATTATATGGCATCGATGGGAATTGATGCAAATCTTGAGTGCTTTACCATGGTGCCTTGGCAGCCGCAGTACCGCTACCTTGATGCAGCCACAGGTAAGCTCGAATTCCTCGAAGCTAAGCCGGGTTCGGAGGCTTATGTCAATCTGTGGACATCTTTCCTGACCGATTTTGCTTCTCATCTTCGTAATCGCGGGCTGTTTGAAAAAACAATGATTGTGATGGACGAACGCGGATTGAGTGACATGCTCAGCGCCTACGAAACAGCCAAAGCTGCTTTGCCCGACATCAAAATGTCGCTTGCCGGTTCTTTCCATAATGAGCTTGTGGATTCGCTCGATTGCTACACCTTAATTAAAGGGGACTTCTTCCCCGATGATGTCATTGCTCGTCGTCGCGCAAAAGGGCAGTTGACGCTGATGTACACCTGCTGTGCCACTCCGGCTCCGAGCCAATTCAGCAATAGCGATCCTGCCGATGGGGCCTATATCCCGATTTATGCCACCGCCACCGGCCACGATGGCTATCTCCACTGGTCATATATGAACTGGAATAATAATCCCCTTGAAGATTCGCGCTTCCATATGTTTGCCCCCGGTGACACCTATTTTATATATCCCGACGGGCGCTCTTCTATTCGCTATGAGCGAATGGTTGAGGGGATTCAAATGAGTGAAAAGATTCGCATCCTTCGTGCCGAAATGGTGAAGGAGAAGGATGTTGCCGGACTGCAGAAACTCGAAGATGCGCTATTGCCCATCCGAACCGGTGCAATGAATCCGTGGTATCCCACATCAACAGTGGTTGACCGACTGCAGGAAGCTCTCGATGAATTGTCGAAGTAGGCGAGATTAACACCCCTCCTTGCGCTCTTTGCCGGCAAGCATGCCGCAAGCGGCCATGATGTCCTCGCCACGCGAAGCTCGGATTGTGGCTGTGATGCCGCGCTCGTTCAAGCGATCGCGAAAGGCGGTCATCGCATGCTCGGTAGCAGTGCGTAGCTCCACATCAGGGATGGCGTGGAAGCGAATCAAATTCACGCGGCAGTGCATCCCCTTAATCAGTCGGGCAAGTGCATCGGCATGAGCCATGTCGTCATTCACCCCGCGCCACATTATGTATTCCACTGACAAGCGGCGCTGATGGGCCCAGTCATATTCGCGCAGCATTGCTATCACATCTTTTAGCGGGTAGGCGCGTTCTACCGGCATCAACCCCTCACGCTCGGGGCCAAATGGCGAGTGAACACTGATGGCAATGTGGACCTGAGTGTGCTGAATCAAATGGCGTAGGGCATCAATCTTTCCAATACTCGACACAGTGATTCTTTTCGGGCTCCAGGCAAATCCCCATGGGGCTGTCATAATTTCGATTGCGCGCTCCACAGCTTCGGGATTGTCCATCGGCTCACCCATCCCCATAAACACTACATTGGTCAATCTTTCAGCCTCTTCAACACTCAGCAATTGATTGATGATTTGCGCCGCAGTCAAATCGCCATGAAAACCCTGGCGTCCGGTCATGCAGAAGCGGCAATTCATCTTGCAACCGGCCTGCGAGCTGACGCATAGAGTAGAGCGGTCAGCATCGGGAATCATCACAGATTCGATATCGCGGTTACCAACACCCTCAAAGAGATATTTCGCTGTGCCGTCAGTTGAGAGAGTGCGCAGCTTCGGTGCCATGCGCCCTATGCAGTAGCTCTCGGCCAATCGGGCGCGAGCCACCGTTGACAAGTCGGTCATGGCATCGATTTCAGTGATGCGCTTCACATAGAGCCACCGAGCCATCTGTTTGCCTGCATATCGAGGCATGCCGCAAGCAGCAGCCACAGCATTTAAATCGTCAAGATTCATTCCGATCAAAGGCGTTTTCTGTGTCATATATATAATATAATTAAGGTGCTTTTAGAGGGTGTGCTTTGATTTGAGTGTAAAATTACACATTTTCCTTTGATAAAAATAATGATGTATAAATTATTAATTTTTTGATTTTTTTTTGAATTTAGAAGAGATTGTATTATATTTGACGAAATTTAGATTGCTGTGTCTGTGCTAATTAGCTTCCTTTTTGCCAAAGAAGGGCTTTTGTGGGACTGATATCGGCATTTAAGTGCGTGAAAATCAAACATTAAGCTAACCTCGTACAAAGAGAAATAAACAAACTATATTAGTAATTTTACACCTTATGCTAAAACCAATCAAATCAGTAAGCAAATTTATCTTGGTTGCATCATTGGTGGGTGCCATGGCTTGGGCCATGCCTGTCACTGCTGCGCCAGTTCCGGCTGCTGCTGCGCAATCGCAGAACACAGCAACCGGTGTGGTGTTGGATGAATTCGGCGACCCCATGATCGGGGCTTCTGTCAGAGTTGCCAGCAATCCCGCACAAGGTGGTGCTACTAACATCGATGGCGAATTCTCTATCGCCAATGTTAAGCCCGGCACCAAGTTGTTAATTACTTCAGTTGGCTATAAAGACACTGAAGTAGTGTGGAACGGTCAGCCAATCGAGCTTCAGCTTGAATTGAACACCAAAGTTCTCGGTGACGTTGTGGTTACCGCGATGGGTATCAAGCGTGAAGAAAAAACCTTGACCTATGCCGTTCAGACAATTAAAAATGAAGAAGTAACACGTATCAAGGAAACAAACTTCGTGAACGCCCTCCAGGGTAAGAGTGCGGGTTTGACAATTACTCCGAATAACTCGGGTGCCGGTGGTGGTGCTTCTCGTATCGTTCTCCGTGGTTCTACCTCAATTCTTGGTAACAACCAGCCTCTTATCGTTATCGACGGTGTGCCCATGACAAACGGTATGGGTGGACAGGTTACTGATGGTATCGACATGGGTGGTGGCAAATCAGGCGATGACTTGCTTTCTACTATCAACCCTGAAGATATCGAAAACATGACCGTGCTTAAAGGCCCCAACGCTGCTGCGCTCTACGGTTCAGCTGCCAACAACGGTGTAATCGTTATTACCACCAAGTCGGGTGCTGAAGGCACAGTTAAAGTTAACATCTCCAGCTCAACTTCTATCGACCAAATCGCGCTGCATCCCAAACAGCAGCAGCTCTATGGTATCTCAAACACTGAAAACGGTCATGGTGCTTGGGCTGCTTGGGGTCCTCGTGTAGGCACTCGCTCAGCTGATGAAGTTGCTATGTATCCTTGGTTGATGAATAGCGCTCGCGAATCAGTAGGCGACTACTTCCAGCTCGGTTTGACTCTCAACAATGGTATCACTCTTTCAGGCGGTACTGAACTTTCTCGCACTTACTTCTCCTATAATAATACTACTCAGGAAGGTATCACTCCGGGCAACAAGTTCTCTCGCCACAATGTGATGTTGAAAGAATCATTCTCGCTCTTCAACAAAAAAGTTAACATCTCTACTTCTTTGAACTGGATCCACCAGCGCACTGACAACGCTCCCGTTGTTGGTAAAGCTCTCTCTGGTCTCTACGCCCTTTATCGTACTCCCGCCGACGTTGATATGCGTTACTACAAGAGCAACTACAAACACCTCGGTGTGGCAGGCGAATACCTCGTATCTGACCCCACTGTTGGTAACCCCAAACTCGTCGGTCAGCCTATCCAAACTTGGGGCTGGTTCGTGGACTACCTTAACAACCCGTGGTGGGTGCAGAACATGGTTATGGACCAGCAGAAACGTGACCGTATCCTCGGTAACTTGACTCTTGACTGGACCATCTGGAAAAACCTTAAATATCAGACTCGTTTCAGCATCGACATGGTTATGAATAGCGGTCTTAACGAAGAATACGCTACTATGTTCCGTGCTGGTTTCGACTATAAAGGTGGTAAATACTACTCAAGCAGCGGCCGTTCAAGCGACCTCTACAATGACCACATGTTGACTTGGAACGATCGTTTCAACGATAAGATCGACGTTAACGTGGCTCTCGGTGGTAGCTTCACTCGTCACTATTCTCGTAGCACTTCTATCTCTACCGGTATCGATACATCAGGTGTTCCCAACGCATTCGTGCCTCAGAACAACCGTAACTATCGTCCCAACAACCCCAATGGTTCTTCAACCTCAGCTTCTGACTCTTGGGACTACACCGACTGGTCAACCGCATTGTTCGGTACTGTTTCTGTAGGGTTGTTTGATAAGATCTATCTTGATGGTAGCTACCGTCGCGACTGGTGTCAGTCATTCCAGCAGTTTACCGCCGACGGCGAATACAAATCATTCGGTTACTATTCATTCGGTGCTAACGTTCTTCTCGATAAATTCATCAACACTGAAGATCAGCAGCGTGCTCCTTGGATTGATCAGTTGAAATGGCGTGGTAGCTACTCTGTTGTAGGTAACGCCGTGCCCAACACTCTCTTCGCTCGTCAGTCACTCAACTTTGCCGACGGATCACTCTCTACCAAGCCGCCGACATTCGACGATCCCAAGCCCGAAACCACAACAGCATTCGAAACCGGTATCGACGCTTGGTTGTTCAACAACAAATTCAATATCGACGTAACATACTATAACTCAACTCTTCGCAACCAGTTCTTGTATGTCTCTGCCGGTCAGGAATCTAAACCCGTTAACACCGGTAAGATCCGCAACCAGGGTGTCGAAGTTACTTTGGGCTATCGCTGGGCTATCAACAAAGATTGGACTTGGCAGTCTAACTTCAACTTCGCTTATAATGACAACAAGATTCTCGAAACTTACATGCAAGAAAACGGTGTTCCCTACATCTACGAAACCGGTCCAAAAGCATTCCACATCAAATATCTCGAAGGTGGTAAGTTTGGTGACATCTATGTAAACTCTTTCAAACGCGACGCAAACGGTCACATCGTGCTCTCTGGTTATAATCCCGACGGCTCTATTGACTATGCTAACGCTGTTCCTCAGATGGCTTCAGGTCAGTATGAAACTTACGTTGGTAACACTACTTCTCCCTACACTTTGGGTTGGAGCAATACCTTCACTTGGAAAAACTTCACTCTCTACTTCCTTATCGATGGTCGCATCGGTGGTAAAGTGATGTCTTTGACTGAGCCCGACCTTGACCGTTACGGTATCTCTGTTAACTCTGGTGATGCTCGTTTCGCTGCTGAAAACAATCCTGACCTTCAGGCCTATGACGCAAGCGGCAACATGATCCATTTGATGTATCTCCCCGACGGCTCAGGTCGCAAGATTTCTGTTCGTAAGTATTATGAAACAATCGGTCAGAATCCTATGGAAGAACACGTTTACGATGCAACTAACTTCCGTATGCGTGACATCGCCCTTTCTTACACTCTCCCCAACCTCTTTGGTCAGTCTAAGGGCATGACTGCTCAGTTCTCTGTGAAGAACGCATTCTTCATCTACAAAGATTCTCCCGTTGACCCCGATATCTCTGTATCTGCTGCAAACGGTTACTCAGGTATTGACTCTTACGCGCTCCCCACTTTGCGCTCTTACTGCCTCACTTTGAAATTTAACTTCTAATCAGCAGATCTATTTGAAATGAAAAAGACTATTATATCAGCCTGTGCCATCGCTTTTGCCGGTGTCGCAATGCTTTCGCTCCAATCTTGTGGCGATGAGCTTAAGCCTTATCCTTGGATTGCTGAGGACGAATCTCAGTCATCTGAAAACCTTGGTGCCACTGACATGGACGCTCTTGAAAAACAGATGCGTCGCGGTATCCCCTACATGATTAACTACACTAAGGGTGGTCAGGAATGGACTCCCCACGGTTATCAGTATGACCGCGCTAACTCTATCGATAACTATGCCGGTTATTGGACCACTACTAAAGCCAACTTCGCTTTCGGTCCCGCGCTCCCCACTCTCTACACCGATAATAATGGTTACTTGAGCGGTTGCGCTGAAACAGGTGCTTTCATGTATTGTAAAGACGCTCTTTTCTCTTGGAACGTTGCTACTTACAAAGACGCTAAAACCGGCAAGGAAACTCTCCGCCCACGCCCCGAATGGCGTGCTATCGCTTTGATTTGCGAAGCTTATGTGGCTCATGAATATGTTGACGCTTTCGGTGTGATGGCTTTTAACGACTTGCGTACCCAGAAACGTACTACTCCCTATAACTACGAAGCCGGTTCGGAAGTTTACAAGCAAGTTTTTGCCGACCTCGATGAAGCTATCGCTCTTCTTAAAGAAGCTCAGCCCTCTCCTTCTGATCTTCAGCGCGTTGAAACTGCCTACGAGCAGTTGACCGTGACTGGTTGGGATTGGAGAAACTGGGTTAAGTTTGCCAACTCTATCAAGCTCCGTATGGCTATGAACATGGTCAACTACAATGATCCTGACCCCGTTTATGGTCCCGATTCTAAGCCTTTCGTGGCTCAGAGCATTGCTGAAGAGGCTGTTAACGACGAAATCGGCGTATTGCTCCCCACTGACCCCCGCGATATCGCTCACACCAACATGGTTAACAACTGCGTTTGGTTCTTCCTCGGAAACTCTTGGAACGATATCCGCTTGAACGCTTCGCTCGAAAACATCTTGAAGCACTTCAAATCTCCCTTGCTTAACGAATGGTTTGATGAAAATGCTTATAACATCAAAAACAGCCAGGGCGTAACTGCTCCTCGCGGTGTTTATGGTGTTCGTTCTGGTCTCTACATGGAAGATACCGGCGGTCCTGACAAAGGCGGTTATGGTCCGTTTGCTCAGTTGTCTTCTCGTTATCAGTACATGAATGAGCCTTTCTTCAAGCGCACAGAAGCTACATTCCTTCGTGCTGAAGGTGCTCTCCGTGGCTGGAACATGGGTGGCTCTGCTCAAGAACTTTATGAAGCAGGTATCCGTCTTTCATTGAGTGAATATGGTATCTCTGAAGATCAGATTGAAGCTTATCTTGCTCAAGACAACCTTCCCGTTGTTGAATATCGCGATTACTACAAGCGTGAAAACGACATCATGGGTCGTGTATCTGTTGGCGTTAAATGGAATGAAGCCGACGACAGAGAAGTAAAACTCGAAAAGATTATTTCTCAGAAATATATTGCTAACTTCCCGATGGGCGCCGAAGCTTGGACTACATTCCGTCGTACAGGCTATCCTCGCTTGTTCCCTGTTAAGGTTAACAATATGACCAATGTTGACCCTGAAATGCAGATTCGTCGTGAATCATTCACCGAAACTCCCAATAATGGCGCTGAAATCCTCCAAATCACTCAATTGCTCGGTGGTACACAGGATTGCGGTACTCGCGTATTCTGGGATGTTCTCTCTGCTACTTGGGCTAAAGATCCTGCAACAGGTCAATACATTCCTCAAAATTTCTAATTTTTAAGTATTTACGAAAATGAAACTTTTCAATAAGATATTTCTTGGAGCTGCCGCCATTGCCGTTGCAATCGCTTCTTATTCTTGTAAAGAAGAAGCAACTTTGGCTGATGCTGATGCTGTCTATATCACGATGGCTCAGACCGACATCTCTATATTGGTTGGCGACACTATCCGCCTTTCCGCTACCGTTCAGAACGCTAGCGGTGATGTGATTGAAACTCCGATTCAGTGGTCATCAAGCGACGAATCTGTTTGTAAGATCATCGACATCGTTGAGTATGAATATGAACCCAATCCTGACTATGTTGCTCCCGATGATGCCGGTTCACCCGAAGAAGGCGGTGAAGGCGATGAGACAATCGCCTCTGAAGACGCTGCCGGTGAACCCGAATTCATCGTTTCAAGCGAAACTCACTATGTGGGTTTGGTTGCTGTTCCCGGTGCTCAAGGCAAAATGGCAACAATCAAGGCTACTCTTGAAAATGGCATGTATGCCATTACTCCAGTAACCATTGGCCGTAACGCACTCAGTGGTTCTATCGCAGTGTTCAATTCTGAATCTTTCGGCGAAGGTGACTTCCGTCACAATCGTCACAGTCTCAACCGCACTTCTTACATTAGCAAGTTAAACGACACATTGTGGTTTGCTGTTGATCCTATCCAGCTTGTTGACGACTATGAATTGAGCTACTCTTTGGATATAACCGAAACAATTGCTACCGGTGATGATCCTGCTGAAAATGAATTCTCTGTTTCTGATAATCCCATCTATATCGATCGCGAATATGGTATGGTAGGTGTAGTTTTCACAGCTCCTCGTATGACTGGTAAGGCTACTTGTACTTTGACTCTTTCAATTGACAAAGATGGTGTCTCAGAATCAGAATCTTGCACCAATGAATTTGTAGTATGTCCTCCTATCAGCGCAGGTTTGGTTTACCTCAACAATGGTCAGAAGGTGTATCCGCTTTACAGCGCAGAATCACCCTCAAACCTCAAACCCAAACAATCTTCTGCTTCACTCGATATCAACTCTTCTCATTTGGTTGAAGTTGCTATGGGTATTGAGTCTGGTCGTGATGACGATATCAGCCTTGCTATCGCTGCTGAAAAAGCAGGTTACTTCTCTTGGAATATCGACGGCAATGCTGTGATTGTTGAAGCTCAAGACACCACCTTCTATAAAACAGATGTTCCTTATGAAGATCCTGCTGAGTTGAAGTATATGTCTGGCTACATCACTTACTTGAAGGTTAAATCCGGTACTCGTCCCGGCAAGGTTAGAGCTATTTTCGCTATCCCCGGTCAGGATTTCGTTTGTGACCTTGATGTTATCGACTTCAAAAAGGATTATCCTGTTGAACAGATTATTATCAAAGACGGTGAAGAAGAAGTTGGTGATACTTATGAACTCGATTTGAGTATTAAGACAATGACACTTTCTGTGACAACAATTCCTGATGCTTCGTTCTCATTCCACATCCCGGCTGTTGAATCTTCTAATACTGCAGTACTCGAACCGAGCGGTCGCGATGGTAACAACTATATGTTTGCTGTTAAAGGTGCAGGTACTGCCAAGTTGACATTTAAATCAATCGATGTGGTTAGAGAAGTTAATGTGACTGTAAACGATGCTATCGAGTTGATTACTCTTCCCAGCAATCCCGTTTCAGTTTATGTTGGCGATACTTACGAAATCACTTCTACTTTGAGAATGTTCTCAGGAGCTACCAATACTCAGCCTGTTACATTCGTATCTTCTGATGAAAATATTGCAACTGTAGCTCTTAAACCCGGCACCAACAATATTGGTGTTATCAACGGTAAAGCAGTAGGCGAAGTTGAAATCTATGCAGTTTGCGGTGATATTCGCTCTAACTCTGTGAAGGTTACTGTTTCTGAAATTTCAGATATTAATGTAATAAGCCTCACAGGTGCTGGTAACAGTGGAGTATTGCGTCTCAACCTCACTTACGGATCTTCAAGCGCTGATCGTGCAAATGTTACAATCCCGCTCATTGCTTCTAATTATGGCCAGTACACTGGCAATGATGCATCAGTTAAAGTGGGTACTGTAACAACCGATGGTTGTGGCTATAACTTTACTTTGACACAGGTTGATGCTCAGAATGCTACAATCAATGGTTATATCCAGATGCCAAACGGCATGAAATATCTAATGGACAACCTGACATTCCGCTGTACTATCAGATAAACTTTTTTAGAATAGGGTATGAGCCGATTACAATGGTGGCTCATGCCCTATCTTTTCCCTACATAGGATTTATACACCAATTTATATATTAGTAACATGAAAAAAACCTTACTTTTTGTTGCAGGTTTGGCATTAGTTTCAATGCCTTTGTCTGCTCAACGACTAAAGCAGGGCTACATTACCATGCCGGGATCAGGCCAATTGGCTGAATATGTCAACGCATGGAATGGTGGCAATGGTACCATTACGATGGATGGTAAAGCTTGGGAGGATGAAGAGTTCTTCATTTCTCGCGTTAAACCTAAAGTTCGTTTCTACAACAACGACTCTCAGGTTCGTAGCGAATTGACCCAGTATTCATCCACAAACGCTAACGGTAACGATAAGCGTTATATCAACTGGGTACCTATCAATGACCCCGATTTCAACGCCATTCCTAATGGCATTTGGGATCAGGATGTATTCTCTATGTGGAGCTATGTTGACCACTATGGTAACTGGACTGCTCCCTTCGGTTGGACTCCCGGTGCTTTCTCCGATGTGGCTCACAAAAATGGTGTCGCAGTTTCCGGTGTAGCTTCAGTGCCTTGGGGATCTATCTCTGCTGCATGGAAATCATCATTGCAGGCTGTTTCAAACCTCAGTAGCACCCAATTAGGTAAATTCCTCTACTATTTCGGTCAGGACGGTCTTGGCTACAACTCAGAATGGAGCGGCTACAGCCCCTCTGGCTTGATTTCACTTCATGATGGTTTGAAAACCTACATGTCAAGTCGCAACCCCATCTGGGAAGTTATCTGGTACGGTGGTACCACTGATTCAGGTGGCTGTTCATTCGATATTGGCCTTTCTGGTTCAAACAGCCTTTACAGAAGCGCATCTATCTTCCTAAACTACAACTGGAACAATACCTCTTACATGAGCTCTTCGATTTCTACATCAAAGAATATGGGTAAGAGTCCGTTCTTCATCTATGCCGGTATGAACCAGCAGGGTGGCGAGCCTAAATCAGGCGATAACTATCCTCTCTTGTCCCGCTATCAGTATTCAATCGGTATTTGGGGTGCTCACTCTCAGAATATGTTCTGGGAAGGTCGCGGTGCTGCAGGTACAACCACTGAAGCAATTCAGCGTCATTACCTCGATATCACCGAACGTTGGTACACCGGTAGCGCTCGCAACCCGGCCGTTCGCAAAACTATCAAAACTGTTCGCGACCACCGTCCGAATGCTGATTGGGCAGGTATTTCATCTATGATGACTGCTCGTTCTACTTTGAGCTGGGACATCTACGATGAGCCATTCTACACATATTTCAACCTCGGTAACGGTAAATTCTTTAACTGGGCAGGTGAACGCGTAAGCGATAATCCTTGGTACTCTATCGGTATTCAGGACTACCTCCCCACTTGGCGTTACTGGTTTGCTCCATCTTTCATGGATGGCGACATCAGCGCTTCTGAAGTGAACTTGAGCGCTACATTCACTTGGGAAGATGCTTACTTTGGTGGTTCTTGCTTGCAGATCTCAGGTTCTACCAACACAGAATATCTCCACTTGTTCAAAACAAACTTCATTTACGACTACGGTCATAAAGTGACTATTCGTTATAAACTTCTTGAAGGTAGCGGTAATGTTGGTCTTGTGCTCTCTCCTGCCAGTGATCCCAAAACACCCGAAGAAGATGGCACAACAATGATGCTCTTCACTAAAGAAAATTCTGAAGAAGTGTGCGATAAATCTTATGCTAAGGGTGCCGACGGTTGGCAGACTGCTGTTTTTGAAAGCGGTGCTGACGGCTTGTTCAACGTTGAAGGTATCGGTGTTATTGCTCTTAAGTTCAGCGATGTTGAAAATATGAAACTCCTCATCGGTGAATTGCGTATTGAAAATCCAGGTGGTTATGGTACTCCTGCTGCTCCTGTTGTTAAGTCAACTAAGGTGCTTGCAAACAGCTACACAGGTGTTGATGCCAAGATTATTTGGAAAATGAACAACTCTAAGCCTGTAGGCGAACCTTGCTACAACTCTGATGTTAATGCTTCTATGTTTAAGGTTTATGCTCAGGAAGAGGGTGGCGAAGCCGAATTCCTTGGCGCGACTACATCTTGGGCTGCTATCGGTTTCCGTGCTAAAAACACAGATCCTTCTAAGCAAATCCGTTTCGGTGTAAGTGCTGTATCTGTTGACCACAAAACTGAATCAGCTATCTCTTGGGGTAGCTATATGAGCAAGGGTACATATACTCCTTCCGATGAAGTTGTTGTTGACAAAACTATCATCAAGCCTTTCGAATCATTCACTTGCCGTTATGTTGACTCTAACCACGCTTCTTCTACTTGGACATTGGTTAACGCTGCCGGTTCAGTTGTAGCTTCAGGTTCAGGTGTTGAACTCAATGTGGCTACCGGTCTCGAACAGGGTGGTTATGACCTCTATCTTGACCGTGGTACTTCAAACGAACGAGTATTCGGTTATTTCGTTCAGATCACCGGCGAAGGTGTTGGTGCTCTCCCCGAAATCTATTCTATCTCTCGCGATGGTCAGGATGTTGACGAAGGTGATGCTGACGTTGAAATCCAACTCACTGACACACCCACTCTCGGCTACACAGGCCGCAAAGCCGACGGTTCTGCTTCTCGTTGTGTTTCTTTGGCTTCTCGCTATATCGGTTGTAGCATCGGCGACCTCGGTATCGGTGGTACTAACACTTCTATCTCTGTTGCCGGTTGGTTTAAGTTCAATGCTATCCCCGATAAGTCATGGAACTTCATGAACATTTCTAACAAGCAGGCTTCATGGCCTCAGAACACTTGGGGCTGGGCTTGGAACCATGGTAGCCCCGACGGTAAGATCTATTGTACTTTCCGTGGTAATGCTTCTGATGGTGGTTCTCCCGGTGAGCTTCACTACTCATTCCCCAACACTGTGCTTCAGGCAGGCGTGTGGACACACATCGCTTGGATTTGCGAATACTCAGGCACAAGCTTCCGTTGCTTCCTCTATATCAACGGCGTTAAGCAGGAATCTCGCTGGTATCAGTATGCTGTTGGTAATGTTACCAATCCTCGAACAGTGAATGGCGACACTTACAGCTGGGATGAAGTTGATGGCGAACGCGTAGGTCACCACACTACTGACCAATGGGTTGCTAACCAAACATATCAGTACACTAACTCTGACCGTATCTACTTCGGTGGTGCTGCTCACGGTGGTGCTGCTATCGATGGTCTCGTTGACGACTTCCAGGTTTGGAATAAGGCTATGACTGCTGAAGAAGTGAAGAAATCTATGAATGGTATCGACCGTTCAAACATCAGCGGCCTCAGCATTATGGCTCTTTGGGATTTCGAATCAGAACACGGTGATGACTATAGCTTCAGTTCTATCGGTACTAAAGGAGGCGTTGGAGCATATAGCTACGACTTCAACGGTAACCCGGAATTGGGTGGTATGGTATTCCAGGCTTACGAACCTGTATACACCAATGGTTGTCCCTTCCTCTCAGGTACTGCTTACCCCGTAGTAACTGAAGCTGTTTGGAAAGACGACGACGATCGTAAGACTAAGTTTGCTGCTTCTACTACAGGTGCTACTGCCGGTGAAGCCGGTAAAGCAGATGTTACTTTTGCTAACGCAGGCGATCACAATGTGTCATTGACACTCCAGAACAACTACGGTTCTGACACTCGTCAATTCCCCGTATTTGTAATTGCAGAAACACAGGGTATCGACGACATCGTGGCCGATGGTGGCGAAATGAACGCATATACTGTAGAAAATGTTCTCTTCCTCGAATTTGGTGCTGACGGTGCTTACGACATCGAAGTTTACAATGCTGCTGGTGTGCTTGTAGCTTCTAAGAAGCTCAACGCAGTAGCCGGCCAGAATGCTCGCATCTCTCTCGGTGCTAAGGGCGTTTACTTGGTGAAGGCTTCTGTTGACGGACAGCTTCTCCGCACAGTGAAAGTTCTCAACAAATAAACGATAACATCCTTCATATAAGAAAAAGCGATCCCCCCGGGGACCGCTTTTTCTTTTTTTAATCAGTGTATTCGGAGTATTCCGATTCCTTCGAGCTTCCTCCGCGGCGTCAATAGGGACAACCCCCAGTTACTGACATCGCTCCGCCCACAGCTCCGCTATTCCGTCCTGTCGGACGGCTCTGCTAACGCATCTTGATAGAGAAGAGGTGATTCATCTACCCTGATGGCGTCTGAAAGACGCGAGAGCGCAGCGCCTCCAATAGCCCGGGGTTGTTTAACCCTCCGACAGCGAAAGTCCACCCACCCTGTGCGTCTGCAAAGACGCGAAATGTGTGATCACGCGTCAGAAATCAGACGGCTCCGACCCTGTTTTTGTGAAAAAAATATAAAAAAGATTGCGGTAATTGCATTTTTTTTGCGTAACTTTACGGCGTTTTTTGTGCGCTCTATATCCGTTCTATATCCGCATTGGGTGTAAGTGCTTGGGCGACAATCAATTAACGGTAAAATATCCAATTAATCAATTATTAACCAAAATCAATCAACATGAGAAAAATTTACTCGCTTCTCTTAGTCTTGATGATGCTTCCGGTTTATGTCGCTGCTCAGAATATGGCTGTATCAATGCCTAAGCAGTCTGTAAACTGGACTAACAAGAATGAGATTCGCCTTCTTGCTCCTTTTGAGGCAGCAGGAATGCCCACAGCAAATGCTGTGGAAGGTACTACCGATGCTCGCAACTACTCAGTAGGTATGTGGTTTAATGTATCGGATGTGGTAACAACTTCAACCCCTCCCCAAAAAGGTATTATCTTCCGTATGGGTACAGGCAGCCACGCTAACGACAATGGTGCATCACAATTGTGTATAGTAGCTGACGGTACTTTGTCGGTAAAATTCGGAAATGACAACGGATTTGGTGCAGGTGCCATTGCCAATGTGGGTAATGCTCCCTTCAATCAGTGGAACCATGTTGTGCTCGTATTCGACAGTACAAACGGTAATTTCCGTGTTTATGTCAACGGTGTAGAAACACTAAATGACTCAACTATTACTAAGTTTGGTTATGCATGGGGTGATGGTGTGTTCCAATTCTTCCCCCAGGGTATTTCTGCTTATTGCGATGAAATCCAATTCTTCAATAAAGCACTTACAGCAGATGAAGCTATTGCTGCATATACCAATCCTTACGCACTCGACGGCTTGGCATCGCTCTACACTTTCGATGAATTAAGCGCCGGCACTACCGGTCAATTCGCAAGCGTTGCCGGTTCGGTTACCGATCAGGTTGTTACGTTCCAGAACTGTTCATATAACGGATATTGGGGTGGCACTGACGGTCTTGTAGAACTTACTTCAGCAACTGAAGGTACAGCTACTCTCGTTGAAGGTCGCGAAATCATATCTAATGACCCTGTTGAATTCTATCTCTTGGGCGACTTGTTCGAAGAAGGTCGTGTAGAACTTACAGCAACTGATGGCACCAACACTTATGCTTCACAGGAAGAAGCACATATGATTCTCCCCGGCACTGTCCTCACATTGGATGCTCAGCCTGCTGCAGGCTATGCTCTTGCCGGTTTTGTTGAATATTTGAACGGTGATGAAAAATATTTCACCAACAACACTTACACTGTATCAATGGCTAAAGCCGGTGCTGAAATAGCAGCATATGCTGTTTCTGAAGCCGGATTGTGGGATATGACAGTGGTTAACGAACCTGCTATTCCTTTCACTATGGTCGATCCCTGGGGTCGTGATGTAGCTTCAAATCCCACCGGTCTTTATGGCGCAGGCGATGCTGTTTCTTATAATTTGACACTCGGCACTGTTCCTGCAGTTTACGATCCTGCTACAGTGGTAGTGAAATTGGGTGAAGAAGTAATCACTCCCGAAGATGGTGTTTATGTAATCTCTTCTACAGGTGATGCCACTCTCACTATTTCAGCATCTGAAAAAGCTCAGTACACCGTTACTATCGAACAGCCCGCTGTAGGTGGTACAATTTCTGTTACTACCGGCTCTGGCACATCTTTGACAACAATCAACTCAGGCGATAAAGTGCTTGCAGGTACTGTTGTTACTCTTGGCAAAGAAAGTGCATCAGGTTATCAGTTTGTTAACTTTACCGTTAATGGTGAGGCTGTATCAAGCACAGAATTGACCGTAAACGAAAATGTTACTATCTCAGGTGTATTCCAGGAAGGTATCGAATACTGTGTGCCTGCTCATGTGAGCGGTGACCAATATACTCGTGAAACAGACCGTCATGGTGAACGTTTTGTCAACAATATCAAGTTGTCTGATGGTGTTAACGAATTGAATCTCGCTGTAGGTGGTAGAGCCGGTGGTCCAAACACTATCTGGAACGATATGACAGCCAACATATTTGTTACCAACCCCGGTGCTGCTCTCACAGTGACAACTACTGGTGGCGGTGTTTGGATGAACACATTCATTTATGTCGATTTCGACAACAATGGTTTCACCGAGTCAGACAAAGTTTACGACAACTTCAATGGTGGCTCTCAAAATATTGCCGGCACATTCGAATTGGAAGTTCCCGAAAACATTCCTTTCGGAACATATCGTGTTCGCTACATTGTTGACTGGGCTCAGGAACAAGGTCCTTGCTATTGGGGTCAATCAGGAAATCCCGGCATTCAATATGGTGAATGTGTAGTTGATTTCATGCTCAAGCTCAAATCAGAAAACCTCGACAATCCTCGTACCGTAACAGTAGCATCAGCTAACGAAAATTATGGTACAGTAGCTATCACAAGCCCTGCTACTGACGAAAAGACAATCTCTACAGATCAGAAGACAGTGACTATCCAGGCAACACCCGCTGCAGGCTATGCATTCCAAAACTGGACTAACGCTAACGGCGATATTGTTTCAACAGATGCTACATATACTTACACT
>JAZSAZ010000020.1:0-168169 GCA_045602165.1 Paramuribaculum sp.
AACAGCAACAGCAACAGCAAAACCAGAATCAGCAGCAAAAAGAGGATAAGAAAGATAACGAACAGCAGCAATCATCTGGTTCACAGAATGATCAACAGGAACAACCCAAAGATAAAAATAAGAATGGCGTGGCTGCAGGTCGTCCACAAATAAGTGAAGAAAATGCTGATAAAATCTTAAAAGCCGCTGCGAAACAAGAGGAACAAACTCGTAAGAAAGTGGAAACTAAACAGCAAAACACCAATCGAACCATTCATGGCAATCCTTGGTAAATAAAGTGGCTTATTGTATAGGACTTAACTTAATGTTTGTATATGAAACGTCTGATAATATCTTTTGTAATCACCATATGCTCAACTCTTTGTATTGTAGCATCACCGTCGTTTACGGTTAATGCTCCAAAACAAGTTAGTGTTGGTGCAAAATTTTCAATTACATACATACTAAAAGATGCCGAGGGGTCAACTTCAAGCTTGAAAGTACCTCAGATTAATGGGTGCTCACTGATTTTTGGGCCTTCGATTGCATCGTCACAAAGCTATCAGATATCAAACGGAAAGGCGACATCATCGTCACAGCATGAATACACCTACTACTATAGAGCTGATAAAGAAGGAGAATATAGTATTGGGGCTGCGTCAATTGTTGCCGATGGGAAAAAGTTGACAACTAATCCCACAACAATAACGGTCATTGCATCAAAAAATCCGCAGTCAAGCCAGTCCGGTGGCGGAAACTCAACTTCACAATCGGTTACAATTGATGATATTTCATCGCAAAGTGCCGGAAAAAAAGTTGATGCTAATGATGTGTTTATTCGCATCTCTACCAGTCGCTCCACAGCATATGAACAAGAAGCTATTGAGTGTACCATTAAGCTCTATACAAAATATAATATTTCAGAGTTTATGGCAATAACTCAGCCAACCTTCAATGGATTCCTTGTTGAAGATCTTCAATTCCAATCTTCAATGAATGCCAGGGAAACATATAATGGTCAAGAATATCTTACTGCAGTGCTGAAGAAATGTGTGTTATTCCCACAGAAATCAGGCAAGTTGACCATTGTATCAGGAACTTACGATTTGACAGTTGTACAGTATGAGCAAGTTAACATGGGCTTCTATGTTGTTAACCAACCTGTAACTAAGAAAATCCGAATCAACTCCAATAGTGCATCGGTTAACATCACACCTCTCCCCTCACCTCAACCTGCGGAATTTGCCGGAGCTGTTGGTGATTTCACCGCATCAACAAGAATGTCAACAAATAATTTCCGATCAAATGAGCCGGCAACATTGACTTATACAATCTCCGGCACCGGAAATATTAAATACATCAAAGACGCTGCAATTGATTTTCCGTCGGAATTTGAGCAGTACACACCCAAGCACACTGTTGACGCAGAGATGAAGGGCAATAATGTGTCGGGCTCATCTGTAACGGAATATACTTTCGTGCCAAAAGAGGTGGGCAATTACACCATTAATGTCCCCAACTTTGTGTATTTTGACCCCAAAGCAAAAGAGTATAAGACTATTGAGTTAAAATCTTACGACATTAAGATTTCACAAGGGGTGTCGGGGTTAACCACCAATCAACAGTATGTTACTTCAAAAAACACTGATATTCTATTTATAAAAACCGGTGATAAGAAGCTATCACACACAAGAACTTATATTATTTCCGAACTATGGTATTGGCTCTTGTTTATTGCCTTGATTGCTATTTTTGCCGGAGTTCTTTGGTATAGCAATGTTTCTGCTAAGAGAAGTGCCAATGTGACGACATTGAAGATTTCTCGAGCGAACAAAGTTGCTCGAAAGAGATTGAAGATGGCGCATAAATTTATGCAAGCAAATGATCCGGAGCATTTCTATGAAGAAACCTTAAAAGCTCTTTGGGGCTATTTAAGTGATAAACTTGCAATTCCGGCTTCGCAGCTCATGCGAGCAACAATAGCACAAGAGCTTTCTGAACGCGGGGCGCCATCGGATGTTTGTGACTCAATAATCAAAATTCTTGATGAGTGTGAAATGGCAAGATATACACCATCATCCGGCGACTTGCAGAATGTTGAGTCGGTTTATGAAAGAGCTACGGATGTAATTAATGATCTTGAAAAAATCAAGTTAATAAAAAAATAACACTGCTATGTCACGATATATTCTCATAATATTCCTATCGATATTTGGATTCCTTGGAGGAAATGCATCGGCCTCAACATTTGTTCAGCAAGCCGATTCTGCCTATGAACATGAAAATTATAAAGCTGCAATTCAATTCTACGAACAAGCAGCAAGTACTGATGGTGTATCTTCCGATCTATACTATAATCTTGGTAACGCATATTATCGCACGGGGAATTTAGCCCAATCTATTTTGGCCTATGAACGAGCACTTCGCTTGGACCCGTCAAATAAAGATGCTCGCACAAACCTAGAATTTGTTAATTTGAGAATCACAGACAAAAAAGGTGAAACCGGCTCTTTCATATATAACACAACTGTATTAATTGCAAATTGGTTTCATAGCAATACCTGGGCTTGGCTGGCCTTTGCTCTGTTTGCATTGGCAATTTTTGCGGCAGGAATCTATATGTTCACCAATCCCATAATTTTGAAAAAGATTGGCTTCTTCGGATGTTTGATATTACTACTATTATCATTTGTTTCTGTATTCTTCTCATTTCAAGCAAAAACTCTTGCAACTGACAGCCATGAGGCCATTGTGACAGCAAAGGCAACTGTTTTAAGCACCGTCCCACGAAAACCAATAAGCCGAGAAGAAGAGGCAATGTTATTGCACGAAGGGACAAAAGTCAGAATTATTCGATCGATTTCACTATCGGCCGATTCAGCGAATCAAACATGGCATGAAGTTGAGGTTGACAATCGCCACCGCGCATGGATAAATAGTCCTGATATCGAAAAAATTAACCCCAATTGAAATAAAATTGACAATAAATTTGTATAATAGAAAATATTCGGCTATTTTTATAGCACTAATATAACTCATTTACTAACTCAAAATATCAAATTATGGCTAAAACAATCACTTTCAACGAACTTCGTCGTATCAAAGACAGTTTACCCGATGGTGCAACTCACAAAATCGCCGATCAACTCAATATAACAGTTCAAACCGTTCGTAATTATTTCGGTGGTAGCAACTATGAGTTTGGTAAAAACTGTGGTGTGCACATTGAACCGGGCCCAGATGGAGGTATCGTGGTTCTTGATGATACCACAATTTACGATATGGCTCTTGACATTCTTAAAGCTCAAGGACAAGAGTAATTATTCACATTATTACCCATTCTTCTCTCTCCCCTTTTTTAATCTTCATTGAAACGTGGACGACAGACTGATAACCGTTGCCATACACACTTTTGACCGAGCACAAGAGTTGAAATCACTTCTTGAAAGAGAAGGTTTAGTTGTAACATTGCAAAATGTCAATCTAACCCATCCGGTGGTGTCATCAGGTGTGAGAGTGCGAATCAAAGAATCAGATTTGCCATTCGCGTTGCGCATTATTGAAAATCAAGACATATTTGCTTCAACTAGTCCCGGCAAATCAAAAGTAGAACCGCTTATCCTTGTGCCGGTTGACTTTTCTGCTCATTCTGAAAAGGCTACACATGTAGCAATAAAGTTGGCAAATAAGTTAAAAGCGCGCGTTCACATACTCCACTCATATTCCGACCCCACATCAAGTAATTTCCAGCTGTCTGAGGTGAGGACATTTGACACCCAACCGAATGATAATGCTGATACTCGTCGAGCCGTAGAAGCAGAAATTGCCCGACAGATGGAGATTGTGAAATCGTCATTGTTGTCAAAAATGAAAAAAGGCGAATTGCCTGTTGTTAAATACACAACAGGAATAGCCGATGGAATTCCCGAAGAGGCCATTAATCAATATGCTAAAGATAACAATCCATTGATGATTGTTATGGGGACTCGAAGCTCAAACACCAAAGAGCGAGAGCTCGTTGGCAGCGTTACTGCAGAAGTGCTTGATACTTGCCGATTTCCGGTGTTTACTGTGCCTAATTCGGTTAATATTGAAAATGTCGGGATGCCTGAACAAATAGTGTTTTTCAGCAACTTTGATCAAGACGACATTTTGGCTCTTGATGAAATGTTTCGCCTACTTCCGGCAGAAAAAATAAATGTAAAGTTGGTGCGAATCCTCAGTAAGAAAACATCAGATAACGATTTCGCTGATAAATCCTTGAATAAACTTAAAGAATACTGTGAAAAGCATTATCCTTCACATAGTTTCAGCGTAGAGACTATGTCGAGCAGAACTATTAAGGCCGACCTAAAGCGTGTTACTGCTGATTCAAATGGGAATCTCATAGCAATCCCTAACAAACGCAAAAACATATTTGCTCGTCTATTTAATCCAGGGATTGCCCACAAAATGCTATTCCACACAGATATTTCCATGATGGTGATACCTGTGTGAATAAAAGCTATTTAGCTCAATATTTTCAGAGAATCTTAGCGAGTGTCATCGCGGGTGATGCATGCTCCCAATGCGTTTAATCGAGTATCAATGTTTTCATATCCTCGATCAATTTGATTGATGTTACCAATCTCACTTACACCCTTTGCCGACATTGCGGCCAATAACATTGCAATACCGGCACGAATATCCGGCGAAAGCATATTATTTGCTCTTAAGGGAAGTTTGTGGTCAAGGCCGATTACAACTGCACGATGGGGGTCACAAAGCATAATTTGAGCTCCCATATCAATCAGGTGATCCACAAAGAACAAGCGGCTTTCAAACATTTTCTGATGAATCAATACACTTCCGCGACATTGGGTAGCAACAACGAGCATCACACTCAAAAGGTCGGGAGTCAAGCCAGGCCAAGGGGCGTCAGCGATATTCAAAATAGAGCCATCAAGGGCCGATTCAATTTCATAGCAATCTTGTGCCGGAACATAAATATCATCGCCACGACGTTCAAGATTTATGCCTAATCGCTTAAAGCTATCCGGAATAATGCCAAGATCGTCGTAACCTACATTTTTAATTGTGATTTCACTCTGGTTCAATGCAGCCATTCCGATAAAACTTCCAACTTCAATCATGTCGGGAAGAATACGGTGTTCTGTTCCATCAAGGTGTTTTTGGCCATGAATAGTAATTAAATTAGAACCGAGCCCATAAATCTTTAGGCCCATGCGTGTCAACATTCGGCAAAGCTGTTGAATGTATGGTTCACAAGCCGCATTGTAGATTGTGGTCTTACCTTGTGCCATAGCTGCTGCCATAATTATATTTCCGGTGCCGGTGACTGATGCTTCATCAAGGAGCATATATGATCCCTTTAAACCACCTTCGGGTGCAGTCAGCAAATAGGCTTTTTTTTCATGGTCATATTCCATTGATGCTCCAAGAGATTGAAGGCCAAACATATGAGTGTCAATCTTTCTACGGCCAATCTTGTCGCCACCCGGTTTTGCAAAATAAGCTTGACCAAAACGAGTCAAAAGAGGTCCGACAACAAGCACTGAACCACGAAGAGAAGCACATCGCTTGATAAAGTCCTTGCTATAAATATAGTCGGTGTTTATATCATTAGCTACAAATGTGTAATCACCCTTGGCATTGCGAGTTACTTGAACATTCATGCAACGTAGCAAGTCAATTAGATTCTTAACGTCCATGATTTCAGGCACATTAGTGATTCTAACCGGCTTGTCGGTGAGAAGTATTGCGCTAATCACTTGTAATGCTTCATTTTTTGCTCCTTGAGGTTCGATTGAGCCACTAAGTCGATGGCCACCTTCTATTATGAATGTACTCATAGTTCGATTATGCTATTAAATATGCTCAACCTCGGGTGATAATACAACCCCAAATTGAGATTTGACTTTTTCGATTATAATGTTTTCCAACTCGATGACATCGGATGATGTTGCATTGCCGCTTAGATTTACAATAACAAGCGGTTGTTTATGCCACACAGCCGCCCCGCCATGTTCAAATCCTTTTAATCCACATTTGTCAATGAGCCATGCTGCAGGGATTTTAACCCCACCCTTGGTCATATAATATGGAATGTCGGGATTTGAGTTTTGGAGTTCGTGGAAGGTATCCATAGGCACAACCGGATTTTTAAAGAAGCTGCCGGCACTCCCCACCTCCTCTACTAAGGGCAATTTTGAATTTCGCACTCTAATAATTGCATCTCTCACATCGCGCGGAGTCAAAGATGCAACATCCATCCCCTCAAACTCATTCTTCAAGCTTCCATATCCAATTTGCGGAGAATGATTTGTTGTTAGACGAAATGTTACTGAAGAGATGATATATCTATTTTTGTTTTCTTTTAATTTGAACATTGAATGGCGATAGCCATAGTCACATTGCGATGATTTAAAAACAACAAAGCGACGTTCAGCAATATCATAGCATTCAACGGTCTCAATCACGTCACACACTTCAACTCCATAAGCCCCCACATTTTGAACAGCAGCAGCTCCAACTTCGCCCGGGATTCCCGATAAATTTTCTAAACCCCAAATGCCGGAAGCGGCGCATTGCTCAATCAATGCGTCCATTGTTATTCCCGAACCGGCTTTCACAAGGATAGAGCCATTTTCAGCACAAGCCATTGAAACATCCAAAATTTTTGAATGCAGAATAGTCCCGGCAAAATCCGACATAAAAAGCAAGTTGCTTCCAGCCCCTATGTTGAGAAATGAATTGTCATCAGATAGTGAGGCAGCAATAGCTGGAATATCATCCACTGATGTATATTCAATAAATTTGCTGCAATTTGCACTTATTCGAAAAGTGTTTAGCGACCGTAAATCTATATCGTTTAGTGTTGTTATCATTTGATTGTTTGATTAACACACAAAAGTAACAAATAAAAGCAAATGAACCAACCTCAATCCAACAAATAATTCAGAATATTTTGACCGATGTTTAGAAAGTAAAGTGCAATTGGATTCTAATGCCCCCCTTGTCTATATTCGGACTATCAAGATATGTCAGTCGCCACACATAGTCAACACGAAGAATCTTAAATAAATTATCAATTCCCACAGCTGCTTCCATATATGGAGTGTTGCTCATTGTTTGAACTCGAGATATTGTAGGGAATTTAAATAACTCAGCATTATGCTGTGGATCATTTCGATCGCTCAAATGCCCCCAAACGCCTCTAAAGGAAAATGCTTCGCGGAGCTTGAGCTTTTTCAATAGTGGAATGTAATTGAAGATAGCGCCATTGGCCCAATATGTCATATCCCAAGAAACATAGGTGTCATTGATAAATTCCATTGGATTCATCAAATCAAAGCTTTCTGGCTGAATGGTGTAAGACAAGTTCGCATTGGGAATTAGCAAATTGGGGTATGGTGATTTGCTCCACACATGCCCACCCTTGACAATTGCATCAAGATAGCCAAATGCCGAAAACCAAAATCTCTTTGAAACACTAAATTCTGTGCGATTCACTTCAAATTGATTTCCCAAAAAACCTTTAGGACAGTAAAGATGTGACAGAGTAAACACGGGATTCTCCGGGCTAATGGATATTCGTGAGGTTTTCATTTGATAGAATCTTTCACCTGGAGCAAATCGGAGTTTCACCTCAAATCCACTCTCATTATAGTGATTAAAATCTTGCCCATAGCCATTTTCAAATTTCATATACTGCGATGCCTCTTGTCTATGGTGCCTAAAAGCTCCTGTTAGTGAAAATCCATTCCGCAGTTCCAGAATGTATTCAAGATTTGTTTGTCGCAAATATGTCATTTGGTAATCTTCATGTCGCTTGAATGACAGGAACATATTGTCGGCATTAGTGAAAGCATAGTGCTGCCCAAGCATATCCACATCATAGCGATGAGTTAATCGAAGAGCGTGTATTGGGAACTCGCGCGGATGATACTCTTTGTCGGTAAATGAATATTCAGCAATCGCTTCATATTTCCATTTATTATCACTCAACCCATAAGCTCCGTAACCTCTAAAAAACAGCCGTTTACTTAGGTTTGCTGTTGTCATTCCTCCAAGTCGAAACCGAAAGCCTTCCACGGAGTTATGGCTGACAGTTGTGTTAACCGGGCCAATATCAAACTTACTATCTTTTGCTGTCTTTATATAGCCGGTAACTAAAATTTTGATGAATTTTTCACCCCAATAATAGAGTTTGTTTTTTCTTAAATCTTCAGCCATCTTGTCAACTTGTTTTTCGCTTTTGCGAATTTTGACAAGTCGGTTGGATTCCCAGAAACTCTCATCTCTATTCCGTGCTCCCGACTGCATAATTGAGTTGCCGAGAATGTCATAGACATACCAATCGGTTGCCGGCGTGAAGGAGTGGTCGTTATATGCTGTGTTACGTCGGAAATAGAGCCCTTGAGTGCCCGGAACAAGCTGTACTTCTGCCGTTAGGTCGTCTCTCATTAGTAATCGAGAATTGTCGGGCGCCCTGTCACATTCCTGTTTAATGTAGATTCGCTCAATAAAGTTGAGATTTATATCCTTTGGAACAGCCATTTCAACCTTCTTGATAAACATCGTTGAATCACCTACCGGACAGTATATCTTACCTATAAATCCCATTGTCTGAGAATTGTGAGGCACAAATGACAATTCAACACATTGCTCTCCGCGCACTTCAATGGTATCCGTCAAATAGAATTTATAAAAATCTGGGGCTATTCGAGATAGTGGACTAACAAATTTATTGTGAAGAAGATACACATCATTTTGATATAGGTCTATATCACTGAAAAAATCTTCATATAGCACTCGCATGTTCTCTTCATCAAGAAAATCATCCAGTCCCTTTTGGTTAACACCTTCAATGTGTTCCTTTGTGCTTTTGGGGTTCTTCCTATAATACACCTTCGACTTCTTTTCTCGGGTGCTTATATTTAAAATTGGTTTGCCGGACACCTCCGACGTGTCAATATATGCTCTAAGATTGTCAAACTTCTTTAATATGAGGTTTTTATCGCTTTCGGCACTGATATTGTTCAGAGCAATTGTTATCCTTTCATACTTGTCAAATGAATAGTAATCATTTCTCCTAGGATCATTCAAATCTTGACTATTTCGAATTCGAGTAACAAAATCAACAGCTGGATTATTCTTTTTGCTATACTTCTCTTTGCGAGGCCGGATAACAACTTCATTCAATTTAATGCCATCGGAAGATATTAAAATTTCCATCTTTTCATCTCCACGAGCCACAATTGTCTTGGTCGTAAACCCAACGGCACTGACCACTAATGTGTCGGGGCGCAATCCCGAAGTTGAAATTTCAATTCGGAACTTTCCTTCTGAATCAGTCAATTTTCCCCAACCGGCCTTCTTGAGCATCACTGATGCATAGGGCACAGGCTCATGCGACACCGAGTCACGAACCACACCGGTATAGACCTTTGCTGCAATAGAATTGCAGGCAATAATGCTGATTAAAAATATGAAAAATCTCACCAATTTGTTACTCATATTGATAAACCCTCTGCAGAGTCTTGCTCCTTGGCGTGATTAGATTTTTCTGCTTTAATAGCTTCGTCATAGGCCTCATACGCCTCCACTATTCTTTGAACAAGTGCGTGGCGAACAATATCCTTTTTCCCAAATTCTACCTTTCCTATGCCTGGAACGCCCTTTAGAATATAAAGCGCTTGCAAAAGGCCGGATGTTGTTGAGCGGGGTAGGTCAATCTGAGTGGCATCGCCCGTGATTATCATCTTGGCATTCATTCCCAAGCGCGTCAAGAACATTTTTATTTGATGGGTAGTTGTGTTCTGCGCTTCATCAAGAACGATAATTGCATCATTCAATGTGCGACCACGCATAAAAGCCAATGGCGCTATTTGGATGACTTTTGTTTCCATATATTCCTTGAGCTTTACAGCCGGAATCATATCTTCAAGTGCATCATAAAGCGGCTGCAAATATGGATCAATCTTATCCTTCATGTCGCCCGGTAGAAACCCAAGTTTTTCACCGGCTTCTACGGCCGGGCGTGATAATATGATTTTCTTTATCTCTTTATTTTTCAGCGCTCTCACAGCAAGGGCTATAGCAATATATGTTTTTCCGGTACCGGCCGGCCCCAATGCAAAAGTCAAGTCATTTTTTAGGAATGTATCAACAAGCAATTGCTGATTTGGAGTGCGAGCTGAGATGGGCTTTCCATTAACACCAAAAATGATTGCACCATCACTGCGTTTATCGTGTGGCTGCTCCCCTCTCACAATATCAAGAATAATATCTTCGGACAATTTATTATACTTTACACAATATTGCTCAAGTTCTTTGATTTTCTTCTCAAAAGCTTCTGTTTCGGATTCATCGCCAATCACTTTGATTATTGAGCCACGAGCAGCCATGCGCAATTTGGGATACAAATTGCGTATCAACGACATATTGCAATTATTAACGCCGTAGAAGCTCGCAGGGTCGGCATGTTCGATAATTATGATTCGTTCAATCATGTATTTTATTTTCCTATAAGATGCTACAAAGTTACAAGTTGTTGACCATAATTTGAAATTTTCATCCGTTAATAGATATTTAAACAGCGCAATTAACTACATTTGCAGTCATAAAACATCATAAATTAGTTGCAATGGCTAAAGAAATCGAACGGAAATTTTTGGTTCACAAAGAATTGCTTCAACTTGAAAACCTTAATGGGGGAATAAAAATTGCTCAGGCCTATCTGTCGGTGCGCCCTGAGTCAACTGTAAGGATTCGCATTATGGGTGACTCGGCCTATCTCACAATTAAGAGTAGAAACATCGGCGCCGAACGCGATGAATGGGAATATGAGATTCCAATCAATGAGGCAGCAGAGATAATGCAACGATGTGACTGCCAATCAAAAATAGAAAAAACACGCTATCGATATGGCCGATGGGAAATTGATGTTTTTCAGGGACGTCAAAGCGGACTCGTTTTGGCTGAAATTGAATTAACTTCATCCGATGAAGAGTTTGATTGCCCGGAATTTATAGGACGCGAAGTTACCGATGATAACCGATACTACAACTCTGTACTCGGCTCATCCAACGAATTGCCTCCAATAATTTAAACTTCTGTTTAATCCTTAAGCACCAATTTCACCACATTCTCAACATGATGAGTGTGTGGGAACATATCAACCGGTTGAATGGCAACCACACGATAGGCAACATCGAGCAATGCAAGGTCGCGAGCTTGTGTGGCAGGATTGCAACTTACATACACAATTCTCTCAGGACGAGCATTGAGAATCACATTCACAACATCGCCATGCATGCCAGCTCTGGGCGGATCCACAATCATCACATCGGGGCGGCCATGCACCGAAATAAATTCATCGGTCAAAACATCTTTCATGTCACCGGCAAAGAATATGGTGTTGTTAATTCCATTAGCCTCGGAATTAATTCGTGCATCTTTGATTGCATCTTCAACATATTCAATACCAACAACCTTTCTTGCTTTTGACGCAACGAAATTAGCTATTGTTCCGGTACCGGTGTATAGGTCATACACAAGCTCGCCTTCTTGAATTTCCGCATAATCACGCACCACTTTATATAGCTCATAGGCCTGCAAGGAGTTGGTTTGATAGAAAGATTTAGGGCCCACTCTAAATTCCAATCCCTCCATACTTTCAATAATGTAGGGCTTGCCGGAGAACAAAACCACATCTTGATCGGCAATCGAGTCATTCACCTTTTGATTTATCACATAGAGCAATGATGTGATTTCTGGAAATTCATTTTTAATTGCTGTCATCAAGGTGTTGAGTTTCTCAGCATCATCCTCGCCAACCACCATCACCACCATTACCTCTCCGGTTGAAGCAATGCGAATCATTAGCGTGCGAAGAAAACCCTGCTGAGCTCTCAAGTCATAGAAGGAATATCCATAATCCTTACCAAACTGCTTAACAAACAAACGGATGCGATTGCCTAAATCATCTTGCAAGTGGCAACATTCGATATCGAGTACTTTATCAAATGCTCCGGAAATGTGGAAGCCGGCGGCATCACGATCGGGGAAATCTTCGCCCGAGCGCATTTGATCATAAGTTAGCCATTTCTTATTTGAAAAAGTGTACTCCATCTTATTTCTATAGGCCCAAATATTATCGGAGCCTTTAATTGGAGAAATTTCAGGGAGTTCTACTTTTGCAATTCGCTCAAGATTATCAGTTACCTGTTTTTGCTTGCATTGCAACTGATACGCATAGGGCAAATGCTGCCAACGACAGCCGCCACACATTGTGAAATGACTGCAACGGGGCTCGCAACGCAAGTCCGACGGCTTTACCATCCTTTCAATATGCCCTTCGGCATAGCTTTTCTTCTTGCGGTCGATTTTCACGTCAACAATATCCCCCGGAGCACCAAAGGGTATAAATACCACCATATCATTAACACGAGCGAGGCTCTGCCCTTCGGCGGCCACATCAATTATTTCAATACCTTCGAGCAATGGAAGCTCTTTGCGTTTTCTTCCCACGTAAATAAAAATTAGTTGGCTTATTTTTATTGCAAAGCTACATATTTTAGTCTAATCAAATACTATTCTCTTGAAATTTCTTTGAAAATATTTCAAATCTTAGATTATTTCAGTACCTTTGCACTATAACGCAAAATAATAAATTCATTTTTTTAATCTAATTATACATCTTATCCAATGAAAAGAGTTTATACGTTTGGAGATGGCAAAGCTGAAGGCGATGCTTCGATGCGAAATCTCCTTGGCGGTAAGGGTGCTAACCTTGCCGAAATGAACTTGATGGGTGTTCCAGTACCTCCTGGTTTCACTATCACTACCGATGTTTGTACTGAATACACCAAATACGGTCGTGAAGAAGTAGTAAAACTCATCACAGCAGAAGTTGAACAAGCTATTGCTCATGTTGAAACGCTTACTGGTACAAAATTCAACAATCCAGAAAACCCATTGCTCGTTTCAGTTCGTTCAGGTGCTCGTGCTTCAATGCCTGGTATGATGGACACTGTACTCAACCTTGGTATGAACAATGCTACTGTTGAGTCGCTTGCAGAAAAGAGTGGTAATCCTCGCTTTGCATGGGATAGCTACCGTCGTTTCGTACAGATGTACGGTGACGTGGTTCTCGGCATGAAACCCAAAAACAAATCTGACATCGATCCATTCGAAGAAATCATGGATAAGGTGAAAGAGGAAAAAGGCGTTAAACTTGATACTGAACTTGATGTAGAAGACCTCAAAAACCTTGTAAGCCTCTTCAAAGGTGCAGTTAAAGAATACACCGGTAAAGACTTCCCTGAAAGTGCTTGGGAACAGCTTTGGGGTGGTATTTGCGCTGTATTTGATAGCTGGATGAATGAACGTGCTATCCTTTACCGTCGTATGAACCAGATACCTGAAGAATGGGGTACTGCTGTTAACGTTCAGGCTATGGTTTATGGCAACATGGGTGACAACTCAGCTACAGGTGTTGCTTTCAGCCGTGATGCTGCTACAGGTGAAAACCTCTTCAATGGTGAATACTTGATTAATGCACAAGGTGAAGACGTTGTTGCAGGTATCCGCACTCCTCAGCAGATTACAATCGAAGGTTCTCGTCGCTGGGCCGCTCTTCAGGGTATCACTGAAGAAGAACGTGCTTCTAAATATCCTTCACTCGAAGAAACTATGCCTGTTTGTGCACAGGAACTCTTCAAAATTGCAGATAATCTTGAAGCTCACTATAAAGATATGCAGGACATGGAGTTCACCATCCAGAATGGTAAACTTTGGATGCTCCAGACTCGTAACGGTAAGCGTACAGGTGCTGCTATGGTTAAGATTGCTATGGATCTTCTCCGTGCTGGAGAAATCGACGAGCAGACTGCACTCCTCCGCATGGAACCTCAGAAACTTGACGAACTTCTACACCCAGTATTCGATAAAGATGCTCTCAAACAAGCTGTAGTTGTAGCTAAAGGTCTTCCAGCATCACCCGGTGCAGCAACAGGTCAAGTAGTATTTGCTGCTGACGATGCAGAAGCTTGGGCTGAAAATGGCAAAAAAGTAGTTCTCGTTCGTATTGAAACATCACCCGAAGACCTTCGTGGTATGGCAGTTGCTCAGGGTATCTTGACAATGCGTGGTGGTATGACCTCACACGCTGCAGTAGTAGCTCGTGGTATGGGTAAATGCTGTGTTTCAGGTGCTGGCGAAATCGTTATCGACTACAAAGCTAAGACACTCGAATGTGGCGATAAAGTATACAAAGAAGGTGATTGGATTTCACTCAATGGTTCGACTGGTGATGTTTATGATGGCCAGGTTCTCACAGCAGAACCCGAACTTGACGGTGACTTCGGTGCTATCATGGATCTTTCTGCAAAATACACTAAGACTCTTGTTCGCACAAACGCTGACTCACCTCGCGATGCTAAACAGGCTCGTAGCTTCGGTGCTCAGGGTATCGGTCTTTGCCGTACAGAACACATGTTCTTCGAAGGCGATCGTATCAAAGCAGTACGTGAAATGATTCTTGCAAGCGATCTTGAAGGTCGTCGTGCAGCTCTTGCTAAACTTCTTCCCATGCAGCGTGGTGACTTTGAAGGCATCTTTGAAGCTATGGACGGCTACGGTGTAACTATCCGTCTTCTCGATCCCCCATTGCATGAATTCGTACCCCACGAAGAAGTTAACCAGCAGGAACTCGCTGATGAAATCGGTCTTTCTCTTGCCGAAGTAAAAGCTAAAGTTGAATCACTCGCTGAATTCAACCCAATGCTTGGTCACCGCGGTTGCCGTCTCGGTATCACTTATCCAGAAATCACCGAAATGCAGACACGCGCTATCATCGAAGCTGCTCTCGCTGTTAAAGCTCGCGGTGTAGATGTTCATCCTGAAATCATGATTCCTTTGGTAGGTTCACTTAAAGAAATCCAGAATCAGGCCGATGTTATCAATGCTACTGCTGCAGCTGTATTCGCTGAAAAGGGAGAAACAGTTGATTACAAAGTAGGTACTATGATAGAAGTTCCTCGTGCAGCATTGACTGCAAACGAAATTGCAACTGTTGCTGATTTCTTCTCATTCGGTACAAATGACTTGACTCAGATGACATTTGGCTTCTCTCGTGACGATGCTCCCAAGTTCTTGAAATTCTACAAAGAAAATGGTATTATCAAAACAGATCCCTTCGAAGTTCTCGACCAGGAAGGTGTTGGCCAACTCGTTCGTATGGGCGTAGAAAAGGGTCGCGCTACTAAGCCCGGTCTTAAAGTTGGTATCTGCGGCGAACATGGTGGTGAACCCGCATCTGTTAAGTTCTGCGCTAAACTTGGCATGGACTACGTAAGCTGCTCACCATTCCGTGTGCCCATCGCACGTGTTGCGGCTGCTCAGGCAGCAATTGAAGGCTAATTTGATTAGTTGACAATTCAATATATTTGGCGGTAAGCAGTTTTGCTTACCGCTTTTTTTAGCATTAAATATTGATTACAATGGACAATCTGGAAGCAATGTATTGGGTGGCAATACTCAAACAAGCCAATCAGGGCGACAAGGAAGCGCAGGAGACACTGCAAGTGGAGAACGAGCTGAGAGCACAGAACAATCAGCCGACAGTGCAGGAGGAATTGATGGCACTACTGAACAAGTAGAAAAGGATATTAAGCCTATAGGCAGAGGTGTATTTGGCAATATCTACGACCAATTCAAAGGTAAAACAAAAGAAGCTATTGCGTTTCTATTGAAGCGCAAAGAGGGAGAGGCTGTTGGTGCATTGCACCATCCAAAAATTGGAGAGATTTCGCTTGTTTGGGGAAATCCGAAGGCTGGGCTTGAAAAAATAGCGAGTAAACATGCTGAAGTTCTTGATGATCTGCAAGAGATTATCAACCAAATGGATGTAGTATCAAGTTCTGAAAATCGAATAAAATTAGAGTCTGACACTCATTTTGCCGTAGTAAGTCGTGAATATTTGGGCAACCTCGCGACCAATGGTTGTTAACGGCCTATGAAAAGAAAAACAGTGCCTTCGACAATACGATGGACACTGACGAAACCTCTGATAGAGGCAAGCAGAATGACACAGCTACTCTGCGAAACACTGTTTCCAAGAGCAAAGATACAACATCTTCGCAAAATAACAACGAGATAGAGGATAAAAGTGTTCAGCCTACCATTGGCGAGCAGGTGCAGGCAGCAGAGGCAGAGGTAAAGCAGGCACAATCGCAATATGACAAATAATCAGTATTGATGAAGAAAGAGCTTGGAGAAATAGGAGCAAAGTATGCTAAAATGGATTCAGCTATTAAAACTATAAATGATATATCAAATGAAAAGAGAACTATGATGTGTTGTATCGCACTTCGGAATCATTAAAAGGACATAGAGCAAAATATACATCTAGCATTGAATACACCCGTAGTCTTGCAGATGTGGTTTCAAGTTCTGATAAAGTAATATTCTTTAAGGAGAGAAAAGGCAGTAACAGAAATATGTTCTATTTCTTCAAGGAGGCTGAAAACGGCACTGGAGATTTATTCAGACAGAAAGGGTAATCTTACAGCCAAGACGTTCTATAAAACAAGAAAGGACGCATCCCAACGAGTTATGGATATTGAAAAATCCCTACTCCCTACGTCCGAAACGTACTTTGGTGCAATCCTTTCGGATGCAAAGATACCACAAATGTTTAAAACTCCAAGCGTTGAAGACAATTATTCTCGCTCGGGAGAAGGTGCCGTAAGTGACGAGGATGTCACTATGGCGAGTGACCCGGTGTCAAAGGTTATTGGAGAGCCGAGATATGGGCTTATAAATAAAAGAAAAAGGATGTATCTAAACTTCTTTAGAAACATCCTTTTATTATAAATTCTTTAAGTAATTAGTTTTCTTTGATTATGCCGCGCTTAGAGTTGCGTACGAAGGTAATAATTTCATCACGCTCTTTGGTGGCTGGAAGTTCACTTTCAATGCGTTCAAGTGCATCAGTATTATTGAGGTCCATTTGGAATAAATAACGATACACATCTTGTATTTCACGAATAGTATCAATGGTAAATCCACGACGACGTAAACCAACAGAATTAATACCTGCGTATGATATAGGTAGGCGAGCAGCAGTAACATAAGGTGGTATGTCTTTATTAACCAAAGATCCCCCCTGCACCATTACGTGAGAACCGATATGACAGAATTGATGAACCAATGTACCGCCACCAATTACAGCAAAGTCATCAACTACAACTTCACCAGCGAGTTGAGTTGCATTTGACATAATTACATTGTTTCCCACAATAGTGTCATGAGCAACATGACAGTAGGCCATCAAAAGGCAATTGTCACCAACAACTGTTTTCCCCTTGGCAGCAGTGCCGCGGTTAATGGTTACACACTCACGAATAGTGGTATTATCACCAATAATTGCAAGAGTTTCTTCTCCCTTGAATTTTAAATCTTGTGGGATAGCACTGATTACTGCACCTGGAAAAATAGTACAATTTTTACCAATACGAGCGCCATCCATAATAGTCACGTGGCTACAAATGTGGGTGCCTTCACCGATTTCTACATTGCCTTCAATTGTAACGAAAGGATCGATGATTACATTCGGAGCAATCTTTGCAGAAGGATGGATATATGAGAGATTTTGATTCATTTTATGCTAATTTAGATTATTTGTTCTTTACAATTTGTGCCATAAATTCACATTCTGACACTATCTTTTCACCTACAAATGCTATACCTTTCATTACAGCACAACCACGGCGCAATTCTGTCATAAATGAGACATGGAAAATCAATGTGTCACCAGGAACAACTTTATTGCGGAATTTAACATTGTCAATCTTCATGAAATAGGTTGAGTAGCGCTCAGGCTCATCAACACTGCCAAGAACAAGCAAGCCGCCGGTCTGAGCCATTGCTTCAATCTGCAATACTCCGGGCATCACAGGCTCTTGAGGGAAGTGGCCAACAAAGTAGGGCTCATTGGCTGTGATATTCTTAACACCGACAATATAATTTTCGCCACGTTCGATAATCTTATCTACAAGCAAGAATGGATAGCGATGCGGAAGCATTTCGCGAATGCGATTGTTGTCCATCAATGGCTCTTTATTGGGATCATAGAGCGGAGCTTGAATATCCTGACGTTTGATTTCTTTGCGGATTTTCTGTGAGAATTTGGTGTTGATTGAATGCCCGGGGCGAGTAGCAATAACTTTGCCTTTTAGCGGACGTCCAATTAGCGCCAAGTCACCAACGATATCGAGCAGTTTGTGGCGTGCAGGCTCATTGTCCCAGCGCAGAGGACTTGCCTGAATATACCCAAATTCGCTAACTTCCTTGTGGGGCACACCCATTGTGTCGGCAAGCTGATCAAGCTCAGATTGCTTCATTTCACGGTCATAAATCACCACCGCATTTTCCAAGTCGCCACCCTTAATCAAATTGGCCTTCAAAAGCGGTTCGATTTCGCGAACAAAAACAAATGTGCGGCTCGGAGCAATTTCTTTACCGAAGTTTTCCATAGCTCCAAGCGAAGCAAATTGATTGTTCAACACAGGTGAGTCAAACTGTACCATTACATCCACAGAGAAATCATTGTCGGGGAGAACTACGATAGTGGCTCCGGTGTTGGGATCTGAAACTTCAATTTTCTGTTTAACGATATAATAGTCTTTCTCAACGGCCTGTTCTTGAATTCCTACTTCTTCAATTTTGCGGCAATACTCAATCGCACTTCCATCAAGAATAGGAATTTCAGGGCCATCGACACGAATCAACACATTGTCAATTCCGGCTGCATAAAGAGCGGCCATGGCATGCTCAACTGTGCTTACAGTGACGTCGCCATTGGCAATGACTGTGCCACGAGATGTTTGCACCACTTGCTCAGCCAAACAGTTTATAACAGGCTCACCTTCAATATCTGTACGTTGAATCTTATATCCGTGATTTTCAGGTGCCGGCAAAAATTCGGCATTAATTTTCATTCCTGTGTGCAATCCTTTTCCGCAAACTGAGAAGGATTCCTTAAGAGTTGTTTGCTTCATAACATTGATGTTATATGAATATTTATTTATTTGCTTTCAATTGATTTTCAAGGGCCTCAATTCTCTTAATGAGATCGGGGATGCGCTTAATGGTGACGGCCTGACGTCCATAGACCTTCAAGTCAATAGCAGGCGAGCCAAACAGTCTTGCTCCGGGTGCAACACTCTTTGAAACACCAGATTGAGCAGCAAGTTCAGCTCGGTCGCCAACAGTGATGTGGCCGGCAAGACCAACCTGCCCGCCTACCATACACCACTCTCCTACTTTTGTTGACCCAGCTACACCGGCTTGAGAAGCCATAACAGTGTTGGCTCCAACCTGGCAGTTATGCGCAATTTGAATCAAATTATCAAGTTTAACACCCTTTTCGATGCGAGTGCTACCCATCATAGCGCGGTCAATAGTGGTATTGGCGCCAATTTCAACATCATCAGCAATCTCAACATTGCCAATTTGAGGTATCTTATCATAGCCTACAGGTGTGGGAGCAAAACCAAAACCATCTGCACCAATTACCGCACCGGAATGGATGATACAACGATTACCAATTTTACATCCATGATACACTTTAGCTCCGGCGTAAATTGTAGTATCATCGCCGATGACACATCCATCCCCTACGTAAGCCTGAGGATAAATTTTAACTCGATTGCCCAATTTAACGCCTTTGCCAATATAGGCAAACGCACCAATATAGCTTTCATCATCAATAGCAACGCATTCGCTGACATAACTGGGCTGCTCTATTCCCTTGAGTTGAGGAGCCGACATCTGCTGAACGGTTTGAAGCAAACGAGCCACAGTGGCATATGGATCAGCAACTCTAATGAGAGTGGCTTTTATGGGGTGCTCGGGAACAAAATCATTGCTAACTAAAACCGCAGATGATCCAGTTGTGTAAATGTATTGGGTATATTTAGGATTGGCCAAGAAAGAGATAGCTCCGGGCTTACCTTCCTCGATTTTTGCGATAGTATTAATTTTTACCTCACCATCGCCCTCAACTGTACCATTGGCGAGCGCGGCTATTTGGTTTGCTGAAAATTCCATTAAATTAATCTAACTATTAGTTTTATAAAAACGTTTAAAATACAACTGCAAATTTGCAAAAAAAATCTCTATTATCAGCTATTTAAGTCTTTAAAAGTGATAGTTTGTCGGTTGAAACGGAAATTTTGCCGGCCCTCAGCAAGTGTCCTACAGCTTGCTTAAAATCACGCTTACTGCATTGAAACATTGCTTTAATTTCTTCAGGAGAGGATTTATCGGATATTTGCAGCGATTTATCATCTGCTTCATTCAATAATCTAAGAATATCTTCTGCCACAGCATTGCTGCGCGACCTCCCCGATCCGGCAGGCGCAAGTCTTAAATCGATTTTTCCATCAGGGCGCACTCGCTTAATCCAGGCTTCAATTTTCATTCCCGGTTCTAACTCGCGAAATGTTTCATTAGCATATAGCATTCCGCTGTGTAGGTTATCAACAACGCATGTGTAGCCAATTGGTGTGGATTTCCACACAAAGGCCTCCACTTTGTCGTCTCGGCGATATCGTGGGATTACATTTCCAATAAACTTTTCAATCTTTGCCGATGCTGCAACTCGTTTTGACACATCGTCAAGATAGATATAAACCGGATACCATCCACCTACATGCATTTTTGTTTTTTGTTCACGAAACGGAACCAACAAATCTTTCATCAGCCCCCAATCCAAAAATGCACCTATGCGATTTTCCGCCACAACTTCGAGTAAGGCCACTTCGCCAACTGTGGCAAACGGCATATCAGTCGTTGCAATCAATCGGTCTTCTGAATCGGTATATATAAACACATCAATTTCTTGATCGATCTCTAACGGCGAATCTATGTAGCGCGCCGGTAATAGAATTTCTAAATCAGAATCAGCAGCGAGATAAACTCCAAAATCAACCATACGAGCCACTGAAAGCCGATTCCATTGTCCAATTTTTAGCATAGTAACGATTTTAATCTGCGTACAATTATCAAAGGTAAGAATTATTGATTATTTTTGCAGTATTGAAACTGATAAAATCACACAATGAATCATACAATAAAAAAATATTTTCCGGGGTTGACTGAAACTCAAGAGCAACAATTTGAGCAAATTGGAGCATTGTATCGCGAGTGGAATGAGAAAATCAATGTTATTTCACGCAAAGATATTGACAATCTATATGAGCATCATATACTTCATTCGCTTGCTATTGCAAAGTTTATTACACCCGAATCAGGCACGGCGTTTTTAGATATGGGAACCGGTGGTGGTTTTCCCGGTATTCCATTGGCAATACTGTGGCCTCACTGTCAATTCCACTTGATTGACCGCATCGGGAAAAAAATCACTGTAGCAAAAAGCATTGCTGAAGCCATTGGACTGAAGAATGTTACATTTCAGCATGGTGATATAGGTGAATGTCGCAAAAAGTATGACTATGTTGTCAGTCGCGCAGTGATGACACTCGACAAGTTGATTCCATTAATTCGCAAAAACATTTCGGCTAAATCACTCAATAAACTCCCCAATGGGCTGATATGCCTTAAAGGTGGAGAACTTGGCGATGAAATCCGTGCTGCGGGCTGTCCGGTCCTTGAAGTGCCTCTTTCCGACTACTTCAATGAAGATTTTTTCACTACAAAAAGCCTAATCTACGCTGATTTATGAAAATTAAAGATCTTGAATTCAATCTTTTTGGTGAACAGACATATGTTGTTTGGGATGAAGTGTCGGGCGAAGGCGCTGTAATTGACCCCGGAATGTCGAATGAAATGGAAAATAATCGATTTAATGATTTTATATCGCAAAACAACATTCGATTGAAATATATACTTTATACTCACCTACACATCGACCACACATTTGGGCATGAATCCGTGAAATCCAAGTATGACATCCCAACATTGGCTCACGAAAATGATGCTTCGCTTGGCGAAACTCGCCAATTGCAAGCCCAAATGTTTCATTTGCGCACATCGGAGTTGCAACCATTAACAATTGACACTCCTGTTACAGATGAGATGAAAATCGGTTTGGGAGATGAGCAATTGATAGCTATACATGTCCCCGGACACACACAAGGCTCAATTGCTTACTATTGCGCTACTTCTAAGTTTGTTGTTACCGGTGATGCACTGTTTTATGGCTCCATTGGCCGAACCGATCTTCCGGGCGGCGACTATGCCCAACTAATCTCAAGTATTCAAAACAAGCTTTTAACACTTCCGGAGGAAACCACAGTTTATCCCGGACATGGCCCGGCAACAACTATTGGTCGAGAAATACGCTCAAATCCATTTCTATAGTGATTCAAAGAAATGGATCAATATCGTCAATTGCAATCGATTCATTTTCAGAGGAAATTCTTGCGGCCAATAGCTTCATCCTTTGAGCCGAAGCCTCTTCAATCAATAGATCTGTAACCTTTTTGTTTTCGGGTGTTAAGATGTATAGAGCCAATTTTTCATTAACATAATCCCTAACCTCATTTAAGTTTGCCGGATGCAGTCTTATCCATGCCAATGAATAGATTAGAGCAAGCGGCATGGGCATTCTTAGGCGCAATTCCAAATTGTTCTTACATCCTGAATTCAAGAGCTCAATCACTTGCTCAAAATACTTCATTCTATACAACACTTCAACCGCAAGATAAATTGAATCTGATGCGGCAAAGTCATATTTGCTGACTGAATAAGCCATTTTGAACACTTGATAAGCACCGACATAGTTGCCCGAAGAGATTAAAGCATCACACCATTTCACTGCATCAATTGAATCATCTTCATCGAATATCGGTTTAATCAGATTTTCAATGCTAATTGAAAGAGGCGTATCAATGACCTTCATCAGCAATTCAACAAGCTCTTTTTTACCCGACATAGGTTCTAAAGAGATTGCATGAATGATATCTTCAATCCCCTGCTCTCGCCTTCCGTCATTAATATTCAAAATTGCACGCGCATAAAAGGACATTGAATCCGTTGGAGCTAAATCCATTATCAAAGCCACGATATTGCGACTCTCTTCAGGATTTTGTTCATAGAGTGCTGACGATTTTACAATTAATGCGCCCAACGAATTTGGCTCGATTGCTAATGCAAAGTCAGCACACTCAACAGCAGCTTGAGGATTAGCAAGATGAACATTGTATAAATCGGCCAGTTCAGTCCAGGCAGAAGAGTTAAACGGCTCAACATCCGTTAGTTTTCTTCCATATTCTGCCGCCTTATGATATTCGTTTTTCTCCCAGAAGAGATGCATAAGTTCATTGAATATAGTTGATGGATACTCGCTTATACGCGAAAATTCATCGGCCAATTCTGTTAAAACATCAACGCAGTTTAGCGAATTGAAGAAATCAACAGCATACATAATGTCCCCATCCTCAATTGTTCCGGTTTTGATGTTTTCCAATTGCTTGGAAATCAAATCAATCAATCGAGGCGATGATGTCAAATCTTTTGTCGAAACAACAAAGTTCAAAAAAGAATTAGTTGGCAATTGATTTAAAATTGCTTCGCAAGCATCTTCTTGCCCCAGATGGTGATACATTAATGCCTTGCGCTTCAATAGTTCTCGGCTGTTGGGAAAACAGCGCTCACCGGCAATAATCACCTCCGCAACAACAAAATCGTTAGAAATGCTGCAAGAATAATCAAATATATCAATCAAGTCATCCTCTGAAAAAGAGGAATAATTACGATCAGACTCCATAGCCTCAATGAAAGAGGCATGGAGTCTTTTAATCTCATCATCGGGATATGACGATTCCATCGATTATTTTTTTTGGGCTTTTTCCCAACTATCTTTTAATGCAATTGTGCGATTGAAAATTAATTTTTCTGGAGTTGAATCTTTGTCGGGAGTGAAGTAACCAATTCTTTGGAATTGGAAGTGAGCCAATGCAGAAGCATTTTCAGCCAAGAAAGGCTCAACTTTTATACCCTCAATAACTTTCAAAGATTCTGGGTTGAGGAGCTCACGGAAATCGCGTTCAGTCTCAGCTGATGGATTTTCAACTTCAAACAGACGATCATACAGATTGGCTGTTGCATCTACAGCGTGCGCTGCTGAAACCCAATGCAGGGTGCCTTTCACCTTGCGCATGCTTCCGGGCAAGCCGCTACGAGTGTCGGGGTCGTAAGTACAGTAGATTTCTTCGATATTCCCTTCGGAGTCTTTCTTTACATCAGTGCACTTAATAATATAGGCACCCTTTAAGCGCACCTCACCACCGGGAGCCAAACGGAAGAATTTTTTCGGAGGATTCTCCATAAAGTCTTCACGTTCAATATAAATCTCGCGAGAGAATGGCATTTGATGTGTTCCGGCATTTTGATCTTCGGGATTGTTTTCCATCTCAACCATTTCTACTTGACCTTCGGGGTAATTGGTTATCACCACCTTGATAGGATTCATGACAGCCATAACTCGAGTAGATACCAAATTCAAATCTTCACGAACAGCATGCTCAAGAAGTGAAACACTATTGAGAGCTTCGTATTTGGTGTAACCGATTTTATCAATAAAGTTGCGGATTGATTGCGGAGTGTAACCACGGCGACGCATACCTGAAATAGTAGGCATGCGGGGATCATCCCAACCGGCAACGAGTCCCTCTTGAACCAATTGGAGCAATTTGCGCTTGCTCATTACGGTATAGGTCAAATTCAAACGATTAAACTCAATCTGACGGGGACAATATGTTTCATCGGCCAATTCTTTGACATAGTACTCATAGAGCGGACGGTGGGGCACAAATTCGAGTGTACAAATAGAGTGAGTCACACCCTCAAAATAGTCGCTCTGGCCATGAGCAAAGTCATACATCGGATAGACATTCCATTTTGTGCCGGTGCGATGGTGGGGATGCTTAATGATACGATACATAATCGGATCGCGGAAATGCATATTGTCCGAAGTCATATCAATTTTAGCACGAAGCACTCTCGCACCCTCTTCAAATTCGCCTGCATTCATGCGCTGGAATAAATCGAGGTTTTCTTCAACCGATCGATTGCGATAGGGGCTTTCTGTGCCGGGAACTGTCGGTGTGCCTTTTTGCAAGGCTATCTGTTCAGATGTTTGGTCATCTACATAAGCTTTTCCCTCTTTGATTAAGCGAATTGCCAAATCAAACAACTGGGGGAAATAATCGCTTGCATAGTATTCACGGTCTTCCCAATCAAAACCGAGCCAGTGGATGTCTTCGCGGATAGCATCAACATACTCAACATCTTCTTTGATCGGATTTGTGTCGTCAAAACGAAGGTTACATGTGCCACCAAACTTCTGAGCGATACCGAAATCCATGCAAATGGCCTTAGCGTGTCCAATGTGAAGATAACCATTTGGCTCCGGAGGGAAACGAGTGTTAAGCCTACCTCCGTTTTTACCGGCTTTAAGATCGTCCCAAACGATTTGTTCTACAAAATTCAGCCCTTTTTTATCTTGGGTCTCTTCCATTCCATTTTCTGCCATGGCGATATAAAAATATTGATGTGTAGTTATTATTTACAGGTTACAAAATTACGCCTAATTCCTCAAACAGCAAAACACAAGATAAAAAATCATCAAAAAAACGCAAAATTGATTACTTGAGCACTCTGTTAAGCAAACACTCTGTAAACCGAAAAATGCATTTTAACACTAAAAATGTTAACGTAAATTTGCGTTTTAGCACCATTGCTACATAAAAAATGCAAAACAAAGACCCAAACAACGGCTATTTTATTATTATAATTAGATTTTTTCAAAATTATAGTTTAAATTTGCACAAGATTATGACTAATCATTTCGTCACAACTAAAAACTAAATATTAACTTATGAAAAAAGCTCTTGTTTATTCATTCATCGCTGGCGGTTTGCTAGCAATGTCAAGCTGTAACGGTAAAATGGGCCAGTTTGCATCAGAGTATTTCTCTACAAACCCCAATCCGCTTGAAGTAGTAGGTCAGAATGTACCTGCTACAGTAACGGCTAACATCCCTGCAAAATTCTTCAAAAAGAATGCTCAAGTAACAGTTACTCCCGTTCTCGTGTATGGCGACAATGAAGATGCTGCAACACCTGTAACTCTTCAGGGTGAAAAAGTACGTGGCAACGCTACAGTTATCAGCTACGAAAATGGTGGCACTGTAACAATCCCCGTTTCTTACCTCTACAATCCCGAAATGTTGAAGAGCGAACTCTACCTCGCATTCAATGTTACTCAGGGCAAAAAAGAATACGCACTCCCCCGCGTAAAAGTTGCTGACGGTGTTGTTGCTACTGCTGCTCTCGCTGATGCAGGTGCTGTTAACCCCGCTTCTGCTGCTGACGCATTCCAGCGTGTTATCAACGAAAAATACTCTGCAGACATCCGCTTCCTCATCAACCAAGCTAAGATTCGCAAAGAACAGCTTGAATCAGAAGAAATGGGTGCATTGAACGAAAAAATCCTCAGCACTCAGGGTAATGACCGTCTCGTTCTTAACGAAGTAAACATCAAGTCATACGCTTCACCCGAAGGTACTGTTGAGTTCAACACAGAATTGGCAGAAAAACGCGAAAAGAGCACTCAGGCTTATCTCGACAAACAGTTCAAAAAAGACAAAATCACTGAATTCGGCGAATTGACTGCTCAGTTCACAGCTGAAGACTGGGAAGGCTTCCAGAAACTTGTTGCTGCAAGCGACATCCAGGACAAGGACCTTATCATCAGCGTACTCAGCCAGTTCAAAGACCCCGAAGAACGTGAACGCGAAATCCGCAACCTTTCAAGCGTATTCGAAGTACTCGCTGACGAAATTCTTCCCCAGCTCCGTTACTCTCGCATCACTGCTTCAATTGATGTAATCGGCAAATCTGACGAAGAAATCAACAAATATTTCGACACTGATCCTTCACAGCTCAGCGTTGAAGAACTCCTCTACGCAGGCACTCTCACTGAAGACAACGCTCGCAAATTCAAAATCTACGAAACTACTACTCGCCTCTATCCCAACGATTACCGTGGTTATAACAACCTCGCTAAGGCTCAGTTCGTAAATGGCGACTACAGCGCTGCTCTTGCAAGCCTCAACAAAGCTTCAAAATTGAACCCCAACAGCAACGAAGTTGCAATGAACCAGGGTCTTGTTTCACTCGTAAACAAAGACTTTGCTGCTGCTAAGAACTCATTCAGCAATGCTGCCGGCCTCGAAGGTCTTGGTGATGCTCTCGGTGTTTACTACCTCACTCAGGGTGACAATGCTGCCGCAGTAAAAGCATTCGGTTCAAGCAAAACTAACAATGCTGCTTTGGCTCAAATCCTCACTAAAGATTATGCTGCTGCAAAATCAACTCTCAACGCAGTTGCTAATCCCGACGCTACTACTTACTACTTGATGGCTGTGGTTGGTGCTCGCACTAACAATGCTTCTGTTGTTGAAAGCAACCTCAAGAAAGTTGCTCAGCTTGACTCAGAATTGGCCAACAGAGCTAAGAATGACCTCGAATTTGCAAACTTTGTAAAATAATTTGTAAATCCATACAAACCCGATGGCAGGGAAGTGCAGCGCACTTCCCTGCCATTTTTTAGTAATTTGAGAGTTAATTGTTTTCTATTGAAACCATTGATATTTAAAATTGTGTACTTAATGGCGTCAGATAAAAATGTTAAGGGCATAAAATATTGGTTTCAATCGCTGAATTTATGCGGTTGAGATTCTTTTATTTGGTTTAAAAACCAGTCTGTCCATCCATTAAGGGTGCTTACGGCTTCGGCTGTCCGATAAAATGTGAGCTTTTGACATAGTTGTTATGTTGGTGTTGCAAAACCAAAATAACCACAAAGGGCTGAATCCCGCAAATGGAATTAGCCCTAATTCCTTATCCCCTCAAAAAAACTTTTATCTAACACCAATAATATTTTATGATACACAATATTTTTAAGAATTAAATTCCCTTAATATCTCTGAATGTGTGTCAGGTGGATTGCTGGTGAGAGTAGTCCGCCTTTTGTTTTGGATATGTTCTATTTGTTATTTTTTGTAACTTTGCTCCAAATTGCACATCGTATGAAATACAAATGTTTTGCTTTTGGAATATTTTTATCCATTTTGCTTACAAGTATACTTGTGAATGCACAAGTTAATAATCAGAATACTATATCATTTATTGATAGTATTAATGCCGTATGGTCTGGTAAAACCTTTTGGTTTAATAATAAAATTCTTCCCTCTAAATATTCAAGTACGGATAATCCTCCTGCTTATCACTTTAGTGTAGTTAATAATGTCACTAAATTTCAATATGAAATATTGTATGGTGGGGGGTATAATAACGCTCCTGCTCCTTCCAAATATGCATGGCCTAATTGTTGCACATCTTTCTCGGAAGGTCAAATTGGAGGTAAAACATGGAACTTCTTCAAGGCTAAATTTGTTGACATAAAACATTTGCCTATTATCCTAGGTGATGACTACAACACCTTTCAACGGAACAAAGCAATTTCAGAATATGGGAGTATTTTACCATACATTAGATTGACTCCAGATTCTACAACAATTTATAAATCCACATTAACATATGGGGCAGAATTTCATGGTTACGAAATTGTTGACACGTTGTTTATTCCTTATTCTGAAATGTTGCTTAATTATTTTTTGTCGGAGCAACAATTAACCGATTTTACAACAGATTTTTTTGCCAATGAACAAGCTGAGTGGGATAAATATATGGCAACGTATGGTAATAGGAATAAGGCTTTGATAAAACTATATGGGAAAGAAATTGGTGATATTATATCTAGTGGAGAAATTCGATTTGGTTTCACCAAGGAAATGTGCAATCTCGCTTATAATGGAGAACCTTATAATTCATCGTATAATGTTAAAACCCCTTTCGGCTTAGCAGATTGTAGAAACTTTTACACCAAAGGAATCAAACTTTATTTTATTGATGATTTGCTTATTGGCATTGAGTGGAAAGATGGTAGGATAAAGTTCAAATAAAATAGGTGGGAAATTCCACCTATTTTCATCCTTATTTTCTCATAATTAAAATCTTAATCAAATGAATACTCTTCAAGAAGTAGTATGTTATTTTATGATTTTAATCAAATCCATTGTTAATTCATTTTATTTATTAGTGTAGATAAATTCATCAATTTTATATAGAATAGGATTTAATAGTATAAAAGGTTTGTTTTGTGGCAATCGTTATGGCTTGGCATTAACGCTCCGAGTTCGGGGTGAAGACGATACGCTAACAAGCAATACCTTGTGGTCGGTCATATCGAAGCTTTTAACTTTTAAATCCTTTTATCGGACACCAATAATAAATTTTTGACTCAAAAAAACGGGTCAGAAGGATTGACCTCCTGACCCAATAGTATTTGAGATTTTTTCAATTTACTTAGCTGACTTGATTTGGATTTTTGCTGATTTCAAGCCTGGAGCCGAAGCGGTAAATGTGATATCTCCGGGAACTTCCCCAGCTTTAACAATAGCGGTAAGTTGACCGTGGAACACACTCATTTGCGGTTCTTGGAATGATTCAAGACATGAGGGATCACCATTAGCAACAGCGCAGAATTCGCCGGCACCTGCAACTTTAAATTTTACTTTGTGAGTCGCATCAGGACATAGATTTCCTTTCTTGTCAACAACTTTCACATTAATGAATGAGAGGTCTTTGCCATCAGCTGTCAACACGGTGCGGTCGGCCGACAATTCAATATGGTGAGGCTTACCGGCTGTAGTTATTTGCTTTTCAGCAACAGCATTGCCATTTTTATCATAAGCAACAACCTTAACTGTTCCGGGTTCATATTTAGTATCCATCCACATCAAGCGATAGCGTTTCTGGCGCTCAAAGCTCTTTTGTGCTGCCTCAGTATAGCTGCTGTCAATCCCTACAGAAAAGTCTTTTTTGCGACGACCTTGGCTTACACCATTGATAAACAACTCAGCTTCGGGATAATTAGTGTAAACAAACACCGGTGTTACTTCTCCTTCGCGTCCGGGCCATGTCCAATGGGGAAGAATATGGAGTGTTTCAACCTCTTTGTTCCAATGGCTACGATAGAGATAATAGCGGTCCTTTGGAATACCGGCAAGGTCAACAATACCAAACAAAGAGCTATGGCTTGGCCAATTTGTATAGTAAGGAGTTGGCTCACCAAGATAGTCAAAGCCGGTCCAAACAAATTCACCAATACAATAGGGTAAATCTTCATGCTGGATAAAGTCATCTTCGGGAAGATTTGACCACCCGCAATGTTCAACATCGTAGCTTGAGCTCTGGTGGTCATCGTAAACTGCCATAGCCTTTCTTTCAACGGGGAATTTATATACTCCGCGAGATGACACTGTTGATGCAGTTTCGCTACCGAGAACTATCTGCTGGGGCAATTTTTCGTAGGCTTCCTTGTATTTGAAAGGACGGTAGTTAAAACCGGCCACATCCATAATAGCAGCAAAGTTATTGTTCAACACAGCGTCAGGGCCATCCATGCCTTGAGTAACAGGACGGGTGGGGTCTTCACGATGAACAATATTCTGCAAAAAATAAGCAGTTTTAACGCCGCCAACATGCCACTGTTCAGAAACCTCATTGCCAATACACCACATCACGATTGAGGGGTTGTTGCGGAAATGATGAATCAAATTCACCAAATCCTTTTCTGCCCATTCATCAAAAAGATGATTGTAGCCATTTTTTACTTTCGGACGCTTCCATTCATCGAAACTTTCCGACATAACCATCATACCCATTTCATCACAAGCCTTGATGAGCTCAGGAGCAGGCATATTGTGAGATGTGCGAATTGCATTACAGCCCATATCCAAAAGAATGCGAATTTGACGGCGAATTGCGGCATCATTTACAGCCATTCCGAGCGGGCCGAGATCTGAGTGCATACAAACACCTTTAAACACAATCTTTTTGCCATTGAGATAGAATCCGTCGTTGGGCTTGATTTCAATTGAACGGATACCAAATGTGGTAGAGTAATTATCCTTTTGAGCATTACCTTCCGATAAATAAGTCTTAGCAGTGTACAATGCGGGGGTTTCGGGTGACCACAATGATGGCTCTTTAACAATGAACGTCTGGCACAACTCATTGCCATTATATTCATATCCTGCCACAGTGCTGCTTTGCTCACCAACAACATTGCCGGCCGAATTCAACAGCACAGTCTTAAGTGAATATTTTTCAGCGGCAGCACCTTTAGGAAGATTTACTTTAGTTTTAACCACCACTTTTGCCCATTCGTTGTTAACCTCGGGTGTGGTGATACATGTGCCCCACATAGGGATGTGTGCTTCATCTGTAATAATCAGATGCACATTGCGGTACAAACCTGCACCGGGATACCAGCGAGATGATTCGGGGAGGTTTTCAAGACGAACAGCAATGGTGTTTTTTTCACCCTTGTTAAGCAAATCGGTAATGTCAAAATGGAAAGTATTGTAACCATAAGGCCAATACCCTGCTTCTTTACCATTTACATAAATACGAGCATGGCTCATAGCTCCATCAAACTTGATAGTCACGCGCTTGCCATCGGTAAATTCAGGGATTTCCACTTCAGTGCGATACCAACCGGTTCCAACAAATGGAAGTCCTCCGGTGCGTCCTGCGTGTTCCATTGCCTCTTTCTGGCCGTCTTGTGTAATAGCGACATTCTGACGGTCATTTTCCCAACTAAACGGACCATAAATAGCCCAATCATGAGGCACAACTACATTCTGCCATTCAGAGTCATTAAAAACCTTCGAAGAAAATTCAGGAGAATCTTCTCGAGTAAATTTCCACCCTTTTTCGAGTGTGCGTTCAATTCTTTGTCCGGCAAACGCTCCGGCCCCTATTGCCAATGCCAATACGGAAAATAAAAACTTTTTCATATTTGATTTTAGGTTAAATTCAAATGTTTTTGCGAATATACTAAAAAAAAATCAAAATTTAAACTTAATTCTGCCTCCCTACGGAATAGCTATGATTTTCGCGCAATAAAACATGGATAGCAACCCCAAAAGAAAACACCAAAATCACCCAAAACAACAACTAAATCAAAAACTCTAAAATCAAAAGTTTCCCAAAACAAAAAGCCAAACAGCAATAAAACAAGCAAGTAGGCAATTTTTAATCCCTTCAAAGTTTCCCAAAACAAAAACCAACGCACAAACCATGTTGAAAAATTTATATGTTAAAATATTTGCTTCGACAAAAAAATATAAATAGCTTTGCAGTCAAAAGAAATCATCATCAACAAACTTCAATAGGTAGAATTCAATGATTAACTCGGTAGTAAAAAGAGATGGCCGCATAGTTGGCTATAATGAAGAGAAAATCAAGGCTGCGATTCGAAAAGCCATGCTCCAAACTGAAATGGGCGAAGATGAAGCTCTAATTCAGAAAATTGTGGATAGAATTGGTGTGACCGGTGAAGAGCGCATGACCGTAGAAGAGATTCAAGATCGTGTTGAGCTTGAATTGATGAACAGTCCGAGAAAGGAAGTGGCAAAGCGCTATATTGCCTATCGTGACCAGCGAAGCATTGCACGCCGAGCAAAAACTCGCGATATGTTCTTGGAAATCATTGAAGCAAAAAATAATGATATCACACGCGAAAATGCCAACATGAATACCGACTCCCCTGCCGGTATGATGATGAAATTTGCAAGTGAAACCACAAAGCCTTTTGTTGATGACTACTTGCTATCACAAGAAGCACGCGATGCCGTAAAACATGGATATCTTCACATCCATGATAAAGATTACTACCCGACCAAAAGCCTCACATGTGTTCAACATCCACTTGACCGAATTCTATATCATGGATTTATTGCAGGGCATGGAGAATCACGTCCGGCAAAGAGAATTGAGACTGCGAGCATAATCAGCTGTATATCACTTGAAACAGCACAAAATGAAATGCATGGCGGCCAAGCCATCCCCGCTTTTGACTTCTATCTGGCACCATTTGTTCGTTCCTCCTATATTGAAGAACTGAAAAAGGTTGAGACACTTTCAGGGGTTGACCTATCGAGTCATTATAATTCTGAACTCACTGACTACATCAAGCAACCGCTTGATGGACTTTCCGGCACAGAACGACTTCTACAGCACGCAATGAACCAGACTGTGGACCGAGTTCATCAAGCCATGGAAGCATTCATTCACAACATGAACACCATCCATTCTCGCGGTGGCAATCAAGTTGTTTTCAGCTCCATCAATTACGGCACAGACACCTCGGCCGAAGGTCGCTGTGTGATTAGAGAGCTTTTAAACTCAACCTATGAGGGTGTTGGCAATGGGGCAACAGCGATATTCCCTATTCAGATATGGAAGAAAAAACGAGGAGTGAGCTATTTGCCTGAAGACCGCAATTACGACCTCTACAAATTAGCATGCAAAGTAACTGCACGCCGCTTCTTCCCTAACTTTGTCAATCTTGATGCAACATTTAATCAACACGAAAAATGGCGCGCCGATGACCCACTGCGCTACAATTATGAAGTTGCAACAATGGGCTGTCGCACCCGAGTTTTCGACAATAGATATGGCGAAAAAACCTCTATTGGCCGAGGTAACATTAGCTTTTCAACAATCAACATTGTTAGAATTGCTATTGAGTGCATGATTATTCAAGACAAAGAAGAGCGAATATCACAATTCTTCTCAAAGCTTGACCATGTTCTCAACATTACAGCCAAGCAATTATGTGATCGCTTTGATTTCCAAAAAACAGCATTAGCAAAACAATTCCCCCTCTTGATGTCGAAGCTTTGGAACGGAAGTGAAAACTTAAGTCCCAATGACACCATTGAGTCTGTAATCAATCAGGGGACTCTCGGCATTGGGTTTATAGGATTAGCAGAGTGCTTAGTTGCTCTGACCGGAAAGCACCACGGCGAATGTGAAGCTTCACAAGCATTAGGATTGCGAATCATATCTCACATGAGAAGCCGTGTAAATGAATTTTCAGAAAAATATCAACACAACTTCTCTGTTCTCGCAACTCCGGCCGAAGGGCTATCGGGTAGATTCACATCTAAGGATAAGAAAAGTTTCGGAGTAATTCCAGGAATCACAGATAAGGCTTACTACACCAATTCCAACCATGTTCCGGTTTACTATCATTGCTCTCCAAGACATAAAGCTGAAGTGGAAGCTCCTTATCATGAACTCACCGGTGGTGGACACATCTTCTATGTTGAGATTGACGGTGATGCTACACACAATCCCAAAGCAATCGCAGACATTGTTGACCTAATGGACCAGTACAACATTGGCTATTGCTCTGTTAACCACAATAGAAACCGCTGCATGATGTGTGGCTATGAGGATGCAACCGAAAATCTCAAAGAATGCCCGCAATGTGGCAGTCATGTAATTGACAAATTACAGCGCATCACCGGCTATCTTGTCGGGACCACCGATCGCTGGAACAGCGCAAAACTTGCTGAACTTAATGATCGAGTTGTGCATGAATGATTGATAAAATCTGACAATGTGTAAGAATTCTAATATACTGCGTGTTATCAGTATTGTTGATGGCACCACTGTGGATGGTCCGGGATTCCGGACCTCCGTGTATTTTGCGGGATGCGAACACCACTGCCCGGGATGCCACAACCCGGAATCGTGGGACCCAAATGCAGGCCAAGAGATGACAATTGAGGAGTTGCTAAATAGAATTGCAGAAAATGATTTTGATGTCACATTTACAGGTGGTGATCCCTTGCTGCAAATAGCACCACTAACCAATCTTGCATTTCAAATTAGTGCTCTCGGGAAAAGAATCTGGCTTTACACAGGATACACCTTTGAGTCAATCATACCATCTCCGAAGCTATCAAAGATACTTCCATACATTGACGTGATTGTCGATGGCCCATTTATTGAATCACAACGCGATATAAGCCTTATTTTCAAAGGCTCTACCAACCAAAGGCTGATTGATGTGAGCCAATGGCGAGAGTCAGGCTTAATAAAACTCTGGGAATCAGATTTTTAGATTAGCCAACAAGCTATTATTAATAATTCAAATAGATGAATGGTTGGATTTCAGCTTGACGTACTTGAATTACAAGTAGAATAACCAAGACTAATACCACCGATTGAATCACAACCGGAGCACTATTGTAAGTTTTCTTCAACGCTGAAGTGTATCTCTCAGGCAAGAAATGCATAAAGTATGCTGCGAGTATAATCAGTGCTATTTCAAAATACTCAGCTATAAATTGAGGGGCAACATTCAAGTGGAAGCTTTCTGTAATTTGCACCCACATCTCCTTAACAGTGGCCAACGACTCAGCTCTAAAGAACACAAAGCTAAAGGCAATCAAATTAAATGTCAGTAACACGTTAAACACTCTTCGCCAAAACAAAATGGTTTCATTTTCTGTGTTCCACTTAGGCATGATGTGCTTTAACGTTTTATGCCCAATCAGAAATACTCCTTGCAAAGCGCCCCAAATCATAAACATCCAAGAAGCACCATGCCAAATACCACCAAGAACCATAGTGGACATTAAATTAAGATTTCTGCGAACTATGCCACAACGATTTCCGCCCATAGGAATGTAAAGATAATCACGTAGCCATGTAGACAAAGAAATGTGCCAACGATGCCAAAATTCTGTAGGGCTTTGAGCTTTAAAAGGAGAACGGAAGTTATCGAAGAACTGATATCCAAGCAACAATGCAATACCAATTGCCATATCGCTATAACCGGAGAAATCACAGTAGAGCTGGATAAAAAAACCATATATCCCCATTAAGACTTCAAAACCTGAATAAAGAGATGGATTCTCAAAAATACGATTCACAAAACCGTCGGCAATAAAGTCGGCAATCACGACCTTTTTTATCAATCCACACATCACAAGAAATAGTCCTTCGCTTATCATAGCTTTAGTTGGAGCATTGTTTGCTTCAACTTGAGGTAACATATCTTTTGCTCTAACAACAGGACCAGCCAATAATGGGGGAAAGAATGTAAGATAGAAAGTGTAAGCCAAGAAGTTATGACATGCACCCATTTTACCTCGATAAATATCTACAATATAGCTAATAGAGCGGAATGTGAAGAACGAAATCCCTGCTGGAAGAATTATATCTAGCGGATCAAAATCACGTCCGGTAAGATTTGCAAATGACTCATATAGTAAGTTGAAGTACTTGAAATAAACAAGCATTCCAATGTTTATAAAAACATTTATTGCAACAATAGTTCTCTTTTTCCAATTTGTTTTTAATTTTTCCATTGCAAGGCCTAGCAAGTAATCACTTACACAGACACCGAGCAAGATAAAACAACATTCAGCCGATGATTTGTAATAGAAATAAAGCGAGAATGCTATTACAAAAAGAAATTTTGCGGTACGCCAACGACGCACTATCTGGTAAATTAGGATAAATGCAACAAATAGAATAAGAAACAATCCAGTGTTAAATAACAAAGGATTATTGGCATCATATTTCAAAACGGCTATTAGCTTATCAACGTCAATTGCGTTCTCAAAATAGCCGCATATGCGTTCAAATGTTTTTTCTATGTTAAAAGTGTCAAACATACTTTATGCTGTGTGTTTAAACAAATGCCTATTGAAAATTATTAAAAGCCTCAGTTAATGCTTGGTATAACAAAAAGCCTTGAAGGCGATATCCTTTATAGCTAAGATGGATTCTATCTCTGCTGAAATAGCCACCATCAATCCATTTATTTGATGCGTTTTCACCGCCGGCTACTGCATACCAGTCATAGACTGCAATCTGATGTTCTTTGCCATAATCGATGATTGCATCTCTCACATTAGCAATCTCACTATTGATCACGTAGCCACGCGAGCTCCTATAAGATGATTTACCTCTACGCTTTTTAGATTTCACCTTTGAGTATTGTACACGCTGACATTCCATGGGCGTTACCAGCATAATCACAGCGTCAGGATTAGCCGAGCGAATATTTCTAACAAGAAAATCTATGGCTGATTGAATTGCTCGCTTACTCTCTTTGCCGAAAGCCTCATTGGTCCCCAATGAGATAATTACCAAGTTGGGACGCAAAGGAGCAATCCCCTCACCAATAGTGCCTATCTTATTGTATGTACTAAAAGAGGCTCCATTATTGCCGATTGAATGAAAAAATACACCCGGACGATCGCCCGACAAGCTTGCTCCATAGATGGTGAGATCGCCCGATGATTCAAAATGAATTTTGGCCGAAGTTACATCTTTTGTTAGTGTCACATGAGTATAGTCCTTTGAAGGCATTGACAAGAACGGCACCAAATTCCCGTTTTCATCAGTTATCGACGTCACAAAAAACTGTCCTCCATGGAACACAGTAATTGCCGAGAATGGATTATAGTCTTCCTTCTCTGAAGTTGCGACCAAAAAACTTGACTTGCGATTTGCCGGAGAAATTGATGTTCCGGTAAATCCCATTGTGCGAGGCCAACGATGACTCATCAACTTAATTGCACTCCAAGATTCTGTGCTTGAGAATTCGTAGTCAGCAGGTTGATTGGTTTTTGTCATTTTCAATGGCACAATAAGTCCACGCCCTGCGTTTCCATAATCAAATTGAAGATTGTTTCTAACCTCCGACGCCACATGTCCCGACTGAAGATGACTATCTCCAATATGCACAATCGATGCTGAGCCACTGATTGCAGTTGAAGAAAGGGCTTTTCTAAGTCCAGACCAATCTGCACCATTAAAATTGATTCGGTTTGATTTACTTTTTATGAATGAAGGAACGGTTATGTCAAACTCCTCCTCACTCCAATCAATTACAGGATTTTCGCGTATTACACGCGATGTTTCATCAAAGTCATCACCAACAACATCCTCTTGCGCCATACTAATCAATGGCACAAAGCAGAGAACTAATATTCCGTAAATCTTCCTAATCATTGGTTTAGATTAATTTTAATAGCATTAAACAATGGCTCAGCAAGATGCGGGCTACCTTTGTGGTTAAGATGGATATAATCCTTATTGGCCCATCCTTGACGCACCCACTCTACAATTGCATCCTCGCCTCCCATAGCTTCACGAGTATCCCAGAATAGGCAACGTGATCTGCGCGCTGCTTCGCGCTGTGCTTCAACCATATATTGGCATGACGACATTGAATGAACTTCAGTTCCTCGTTTTGAGCCTCGGTCACCAATGCCCATCATCAAAATATCAGCATTGGGGTAGCATTTGCGAATATGGCGAACAACCTCCTCCATTTTATTTCTATATGTGGTGAACTTTGTTTGATTAGGTGACATCGCATTAATGCCGAACTCCAAAATAATCAAATCATAATCAACATATTGAGCCATCTGAGCTGACAACGTTTCGCTAACACCGGCCAATGTCACACCGGAGAATCCTCGAGAAGACATACAGTCAACATTAACACCAACCGAGTCGGTTAACCAAACACCAAGACCGACCAATGACGAATTAGAAGCTGTTACATCGAATTTAGTAGTTCTACCATTGATTGTTATAGCTTGAACGCTATCTGAAGCCACAACAGGCACAATGCAAGTGTCTCTATCGGTTTTAACGGTGATTTTTGTATTGACGGGCGACACAAAAAGAAATTGAGAACGATTCCAACCATCAACACCAACAAAAGAAGATGTTCCTGCATAGGTAGAGGTTGCTGCTCCGGTCAACTTAAAATAGTGTTGAGTGATACCCATGTATTTTTTATCATGCTTCTTATTTGCTGCATATTCTTTCCAAGCTTTACCACCGCTCTGCTTGACACTCTTTCGGAAGCCCGGAAATTCAGAATACATATTTACATATCCAACACCGGTGCCACCATAGTGTTTTTGAAGCATTTCGCGCAAATCTTCAGTAAAAATATCACCTTCTATGTAGCTATCGCCAATCACAGCAATGCGAGCCATTCGTTTCGACTCTATTGCTTTGCGAAGGTTTTCCAGTCCATGACCACTTGATGTATAGTCCTCGATAACCACCTGTTCTCCTTGCTTTTTGGGTTGGATTGCAATTAACGGGAGAGAGTCAATGGAAACCGCTGTTGTGTCTATCTCACGAGTGTCAACCTCTTCAATAGCAATTAAGCATGAATCAATGTGGGTTTCCGACATATCTTGTTCTTCAAACAACTCAATATTCAAAATATCACTAAAAAGATTAAAATCACTGAGCTGCCCATTTGTCATTTTAGACAATGGCATGTAGGAAATACCAATCAATAGCGCTAATACAATAAAAACTATTAAAACTAAGCGCCAAGCCGCTTTTGATTTATGCTTTGACATGATTTGTTATTTATTTACTTTGTTTAAATTCAATTCTCTAAGTATGGATAATAGCGACTCCATTTTCAATTCTGTTTCTCGCCATTCGGAATCGGGTTCGGAATGACGTGTAATCCCTCCACCGGCAAATAGAGTGTAGATTGCAGAACCGTCGGCTTGAATATCTGCAAATGCACACCGAAGGTTAACAAACAGATGTGCATAGTCGGGAGATGTTGCTCCAACAAAGCCGCCATAACACAATCTTTGATGCTTTTCTGTTTCAATTATCTGATTAAAAGCACGTTCACGAGGCCAACCACAAACTGCAGGAGTCGGTGACAAATCAAACAATAGGTCAGATATGGCAACATCGCCATGGGCAGTTATTAAATGACACATGTGTTCAATTTCATTAAATCTAACCGATGTTAATCGCGGTTCATCTATCGACAAGCCATGCTTCGACAATATGTCACAAATATAATCGGTTACTATGTTGTGTTCCAACGTATTTTTTTTGTCCCATACGCCATTGTTGGACACTTGTCGAGTTCCTGCAAGAGACATCGTTGCCAATTCGGAATCATTGCGATTATAATCTAAAAGCAATTCTGGAGTAGCTCCAAACCAAACACCAACACCGGGCAACGACACTATGTATCGGAAACAAGAAGTGTGTTTTTTGAAATATTCAAGTGAAGCATCAATAGGGTTTACATCAAAATTCTCAACGTGAATCCTTGATAATACAGTCTTCTCTGAATCCGACTTCAAGCTATTGGCCACGGCCCTAACACTCTCTTTATGACAATCTTCTTTAGTTGTCTTATATGGAATGTGGAGAAACTCATGATTTTTAATCTCAGGATTATCCTCAATAAAATTCAAAAGCTCAACAGCAGAAAGTTCACTGCGAATCCCAAATATAGACTGATTGGCACCAACCTTAAATGGAGCAACAACAAATCCATCAAATGATTCAAATTCTTTTGCCGACAGTTTTTGATGGCCGGCACCATTCTGAGGATTTTCGACATAAAACTCGGGAGTAGAATCAATCTCTACACCGGGGCGCAAACAAAGAGCAAACGGAATGCCGTGAGCTAAACATTTCTTTGCTGCAATATATGTTGTTGCTGAACCCGATATCATTTTTGCACTACTTTTGCTATCAGTTCAAATGGAAGAGCATCAACAATTTTAACCTCATAGAATTCCCCAATAGCTAATTGCGTTTCCTTTGAGATTAAAACTTCCGGGTCAACTTCGGGAGAGTCAAATTCTGTTCGACCAACATAGAAATCTTCCTCTTCTCTATCTACGATAACGCTGAATGTTTTTCCAATCTTCTCTTGCTGAATGTCAAAGGCAATTTCTTCTTGCATAGCCATCAGCTTATCGAGTCTTGACTGCTTAACTTCATCCGACGCCTCGTCGGCAAGGTGCATAGCTGCGTATGTGTCATCTTCTTCACAGTAGGCAAAAGCACCCATTCGCTCAAATCGCTGCTCTTTCACAAAGTCAAGTAACTCTTTGAACTCCTCATCACCTTCACCGGGGAAGCCGACCATCAATGTGGTTCTGATGTGAACTCCTGGGACAGCCTCACGAATACGTTTGAGTAATTCGCGCGTTTGTTTGCCATCAATATGACGACGCATTTTGGTCAAAACATTATCTGACACGTGCTGAAGCGCAATATCCAAATATTTGCACACATTCTTGTGCCTTGCCATCACATCAAGCAAATCATAAGGGAAATCAGCAGGATAAGCATAGTGCAGTCGAATCCATTTAACTCCATTGACCGAAGCCATCTTATCAATTAAAGATGCAATTCGATGCTCGCCATAAAGATCTAACCCGTAGCTACTTAAATCTTGTGCTATGACATTGAATTCCTTAACTCCGCGAGCAACTAACATCTTCACTTCATCGAGTATCTCCTCTTCTGATCGAGATGTGTGACGACCTGTAATCAATGGTATGGCGCAGAAGGCACAAAACCTATTGCATCCTTCAGATATTTTTAAATACGCATGATGACTTGGAGTAGTTAAAACTCGGTCATATTGTGCTACAGCCGGATTTTCACGAGCAAGTTCGCCTACTATTTTAGGCCAATCAGTCTTGCCATAGAGTGAATCAATTTGCGGAATTTCCTCAAGCAACTCATCACGATAGCGCTGAGACAAGCATCCCATAACAAGCACTTTATCGGTCAATCCATCCTCTTTAGCGCTAACTGCTTCAAGGATTGTGTTGATTGATTCCTCCTTTGCGTCCCCGATAAAGCCACATGTATTAACAATGGTTATCTCTGCCCCACAATCATACGAGTCATTGTGCTTCAATGAAAAGCCAACTGATTGCAGCATCTTCATCAGACGCTCAGAATCAATCAAATTCTTGGAGCAACCCAAGGAAATAACATTGACTAATCTCTGTCGCATTATTTTTTACTAAAAAGTGACTCTACGAATTCCTCTTTATTGAAAACCTGCAAGTCGTTAATACCCTCACCAAGACCAATGTATTTCACTGGAATTTTAAACTGATCACTAATTCCAATTACAACACCCCCCTTGGCAGTACCATCAAGTTTTGTTATAGCCAATTGATTAACTTGAGTTGCGGCCACAAATTGACGAGCCTGTTCAAAAGCATTTTGCCCTGTACTTCCATCAAGCACAAGCATAACCTCGTGTGGAGCATCAGGCACGATCTTTTTCATGACATTTTTGATTTTTGTCAATTCGTCCATCAACCCTTTCTTGTTGTGCAAACGTCCGGCTGTGTCAATCAACACCACATCAACATCATTTGCCTTAGCGCTCTGAAGTGTATCAAATGCAACAGAAGCGGGATCGGCACCTAACTTTTGCTTAACAACAGGCACCCCGGCACGCTCACCCCAAACGACAAGTTGATCAACCGCTGCTGCACGGAATGTATCGGCTGCACCAAGCATCACTTTGTTGCCTGCATTTTTAAATTGCATAGCCAGTTTGCCAATTGTTGTGGTCTTTCCAACACCATTCACACCAACAACCATAATAACATATGGCTTTTTGTCGGCCGGCACAGCGAAATCATCTGCCACATCTTCACTATTGTTGTTTTCAGCAAGCAGAGCAGTAACTTCTTCAATCAGCCAACGATTCAACTCTGATGAGCTTAGATATTTATCATTCTTAGCTCTGTTTTGAAGACGTTCAATGATTTTCAATGTAGTGTCAACACCTACATCAGAAGTTATGAAAATTTCCTCCAAACTATCGAGGAAGTCATCATCAATTTCTTTTTTTCCGGCTAACGCACGTGCAATTTTGTCAAACATACCGGTCTTGGTGCGTTCGAGCCCTTTGTCAAGCGTTGCCTTCTTTTCTTTTGAGAAAAATTTAAAAAATCCCATTTAGACCTTCTTTTCTAATTTAGCTTGCAAAGTTACTCAATATTTTTCTCTTTTTCTCGCTATTCAAGCCTAAATTTTCAACACTTCAAAACAAGCTTGCTACTTTTAAATGAAAGATTTCATGAAAACTTGATGTTAGGAGTTTTTTTTAATAACTTGCAGCCGATTTCGCAAAAATATTATTGACGATGATTCTACAAATACTTCTTTCGCTATTAAGCATAATTCAGCCCACCGATGAGGCAACAATAGTTTTTGCCGGCGATGCCATGCAACATCAACGACAGCTCGATTCATCTCGCAAATCCAATGGGAAATATGACTATTCCGGCTATTGTGATTCGATAGCTCAATATGTCAGCAATGCTGATTATGCTGTTATCAATCTTGAAACACCAATAGCAAAATCCAAGCACTCAGGTTATCCGAATTTTAATGCCCCGGTTGAATTCGTTGAAGAATTGTCAAAAACAGGATTTGACATGTTTCTAACTGCAAACAATCACGCGCTTGACCGCGGCGATAAAGGATTGCGCCAAACTATTTCTCAACTTGACACTCTTCAGCTTGACCACCTGGGCACATATCATAATCCTCAAAACCGCAAAGAAGTTCTTCCAATCATCAAAGATATTAAATCATTTAAAGTAGGCTTCTTGAACTACACCTATGGGACAAATGGAATTACCCCTACTTCAAACGCCGTTGTTGACTACATAAACCGACAAAAAATGGCTGCCGACATCAAATCCACTCGCAATGCCGGCGCTGAAATTGTGTGCGTGTGCATCCATTGGGGAGAAGAACACAAACTGCTACCCAACAATGCGCAAAAATCATTGGCCGATTTTTTAATCAGCCAAAACGTTGACCTGATTATCGGCTCTCACCCCCATGTTGTTCAACCAATTGAGATGCGAACAAACCCCAACACAGGCAAGAATGTTCTATTAGTTTACTCTTTGGGAAACTTCGTTTCGAATATGACACAAGCCAACACTCGCGGAGGGCTAATGGTTAGGGTAAATCTTGATAGAGATGAAAACGGTGGTGCACAAGTTAAAGCTGCCGACTACCGACTCATATTCACCATGCACCCCGATTGCAAATCAAAAAACTATCGAGTGATTCCAATCGACGAGAACACAAATATTGACACCGCAACAGGAGCCCAAGCCATCAAGTGTCATTCATTTGTAACCACAGCTCTAAAGCTCCTAAATAAACACAACATCAACGTCCCCCGCAAAAAATGAGCCACACCCTCAACCAATAATCAAAAACTCTTCACCGGATACTAATAGTTGCTACATAATCAGTAAGCCAGCCACACATCATTTCTTGATAAATAAAACTTTACTCCATTTTAAACATCTTTGAGAATCAACACTAAGAACTACTGGTATACCATGACGCCGTCCGATACTAATTCCCGTCTCTATCGTTTAATGACAACTGTAAATGTAATCTACTCTGTGGTTTAAGACCCTCTTTTGAAATAGCATTTACAAATTGTTCAGCAGTTCCATGAAACAAAAGAGGAGGCGGCACACATTTCAATATCTCAATATCCACGTTAATGAAATGTCCTTATCGAACTCGTATATAAATACGTGTTTTTGAGGTGAATCTCGAAAATACTCTCGTTAGCAGTGAAATATTCAAGCAAGCTTATTACTTTTTGCGCGCTTATGCTTATCTTTGTTGGATAATGCAAGATATAACTAATTATGGATCGAAAAGGTAAACTGTATTTTCGCTACGGCACTATGGGGTCGGCAAAAACGGCATTGCTCCTTACTCAAGCTTATAATTTTGAAGAGCGCGGAATGCGATATGTGTGTCTGAAACCATTCATAGACAATCGCGAAGGAAAAAACATTATTAAATCTCGAATAGGAATTGAACGCGAATGTCAATGGATCTATTCCGATACAAATATCTATGAACTTACTCAAGGCCTTTTTGAAGAAAATATGGCCGCTATCGACTGGATTTTAATTGATGAGGCACAATTCTTGTCGGAAGAACAAGTTGACCAGTTGGCACGAATTGTAGATGATTTCGGCTCAAATGTGGTTTGTTATGGGCTACGAACCGACTTCCAAAGTCATCTCTTTGAAGGTTCACGACGCTTATTCGAGATTGCCGACTCAATCGACGAAATAAAATCCACATGCAATTGTGGCCGAAAAACTATTGTTAATGCTCGAATTGATGCCAAGGGGGATTTTGTTGTTGAGGGTGCTCAGGTTGAAATTGGTGGCGATGATCGCTATATAGCTGTGTGCAGAAAATGCTGGCGGAATAAACGCATTGAGCAGTCATCACGCGGAGCATTGCCATTTCCTGAATTAAACATACCTAAATGATAAGAAATTCTCTCCTCTCAATTTTCATTTTAATTGTTTGTCTCCTTGATTCGACGGTTTTACCCGCGGAAACATTAACCTACAAGGTGGTTTATCGCTGGGGAATAGTAAACAAACAAGCCGGCCTTGCAACATTTGTGCGCAAAGATGGGACAGACGGGATTAGCCGAGCTGCAATGTATGCTCGCACTGAGCCGTGGGCCGATCGTTTCTATAAAGTTCGCGATACACTCCTGACAGAGTTTAACACCTCTACCCTACTCCCCTACAATTACACTCGAATCGCACATGAGGGTGGGTCGTATGCCAATGATAGAGTTGTTTTTTCGAGAGACAATGGCACTACATCGGCCGTGTGCACTCGTCTTCGCCGTGGCAAAAAGGACAAAGAAATTAAACAAACTGAAGTTTCGCTATCGGCAACCGGAGATGCTGTTGATCTACTTTCGTCTTTCTACTATCTTCGCGGCCTTGATTTTTCAAAAATGGACCACAATACCCCTCGCATTGTCAATATATTTTCAGGCAAAAGAAAAGAAATTCTGAAAATCACATACCACGGACTTGAAACAACAAAGATTAATAAAGCTGAAATCAAATGCCACAAAGTGACATTCACTTTTACATCAAAAAATGGCAAAACCACTTCATCACCTATAAAAGCATGGCTTTCAACTGATAAGGACCGGATACCACTAAAAATTGAGGGGGAACTAAAGATTGGAAAGATTCAATGTTTCTTGCTGAAGTAAAATATTTTAGTGTTATTAAAATTCAATTAATAATCGCATCTGATAATGATTAATAATAAAATTTTATCTCTTCTTTTCATTGCAGCATATATCTCACCTATGGCAAACTCTACACCAAATAACATAGAACAAAGCGAAGCTACTGTCATTTTCACTTCGGACCTACATGGCAATTTCTTCCCATTTGATTTTATCAAAATGGAAGATGCTCCGGGAAGCTATGCTCGAGTTGCTACAGCAGTTGATTCAATCAGAGCTGATATTGGTGCTGAAAATGTGTTGCTATTGGATAATGGCGACATCCTTCAAGGGCAACCTACGGTCTATTTCTATAATTTCATTGACATAGTTTCACCCCACATAGCTGCTGATGTTTATAATTTTATGAACGTTGATGCAGCAACCATAGGCAATCATGATATTGAAGCCGGACATGAGGTCTATGACCGATGGAGGGTTCAATCAAATGCACCGATTCTTGCTGCCAATGTGATTGACACAGCAACCGACAAACCATACTTTCAACCATATGCAATGTTTACTCGAGGAGGTATTCGCATAGCCGTTCTCGGGCTGCTTACACCTGCAATTCCGGCATGGCTTCCCAAAAACCTTTGGAGCGGTATGCGATTTGAAGATATGGAAGAGTCGGCAAAAAAATGGATTCAAATTATCCGTGAAAAGGGATCGCCGGATGTGATAATCGGGCTTTTTCATTCCGGCCGCGACGCTTCTAAAACAACTGCCGGCTATGTTGAAAACGCATCAATGACAACAGCATTGAATGTCGATGGCTTTGATGCTGTGTTAATGGGCCATGACCATTCAAAATTCTGCGATATTATTATCAACCGCTTTGGGAAAAAGGTCCACTTGCTTAATCCAGCCAATAATGCTTTGAACATCGGAGTATTGACCCTATCAAAGTGCGACGCCAAAACAAATATAACATCAAAATTAATTGACATCAGTTCTATTGATCCGTCGGAAAGATTTCTCAAACAATTTGCTCCGCAAAGAGCTTCTGTAGAAGAATTTGTTAAGACGAAAATTGCAGAAATCACCGATTCAATTTTTGCTCGCGATGCCTTCTTCGGGCCATCGGAATTTATGACCCTTATCCATGAGCTGCAATTGCAAATTAGCGGAGCTGATATCTCTATGGCTGCACCTCTCACATTTGACGGCAAAATAGCGAAAGGCGAAATGACGATAGCCGACATGTTTACGCTCTATAAATATGAAAACATGCTATCCACCCTGCGTTTAACCGGCCGTGAGATAAAAGACTATTTGGAATACAGCTACTCACTGTGGATTCAAGATGCAACCGACAATAATTACATGCATCTCATAAAATACGCCACTAAAAAACCGAATCACAAAAACAATCAATTAAAAAATCTGTCATATAATTTTGATTCGGCAGCAGGTATAAACTACACCGTCGATGTGACAAAACCTTATGGGAAAAGAATCGCCATTACCACACTATCAACGGGGAAGCCATTTGATTTAGACTCGATGTACACAGTTGCAGTAAATTCATATCGGGCCGGTGGTGGAGGAAATCATTTGACCGATGGTGCGAGAATCTCACCATGCGAACTAGAATCAAGAGTTGTCACATCAACAGATAAAGACCTTCGATATTATTTGATGAAACTTTTGCGTGAGAGAGAAATTTTGAAGCCACACATTGATAGGAACTGGGAATTTGTACCCAAAGAAATTGTGATTCCGGCTATTGCCACTGATAGAGAAATACTATTTGGAAAAGAAAGCTCGCGAAGCCAAAAATAAATTTGACCACGCAAGCTTACTATTATCTATATCAAAAGCTACTAAGACTCAGACCACTGAGTCAATTCACTCATTCTCTTGGCTCTTTGACGAGAAACCTCTAACATTTGTTTATGAGCATCCATAAAGAAGTTGATTTCCAATAGATACTCGACCAAAGTGATGTGACCACTTTTCAATGCGATATCCAAAAGGCGAATATTATCTGATCCTTTTAAAACCGAGTCATAAAGACTCTTTTCGCGGTCAAGGCTCAACACTTGATTGTAGGATAATTCAATAACACTTGCTATTTTATTCTCAACATCAAATTGCTCAGCCTGCAACACTAACTGACGACTTTCAATGGCCGACTTCTTGTGTCGATTAGAAAATATCGGCAGCGTAACTCCAATAGAAATTCCATTAAAGTGCTCCCCTAACTCATAATCGTGATTGTAACCAATCGAAAATCCGGGAATACTGCTGCGTTTCAATGCTTGCATTTCATAACGAGCAGCATCAGTCATATGTGTTCGATAGGCTCTTGTGGGATCATTTTGAAGAGCAGCAGTTTTATAATGTTGCATCGGAAGAAGTTCCTCACTCGGGAATTCATTAACCTTGGCAATAATTGCGTCACAATTTTTACCTCCATTAAGTTCAGCGAGTTTATCGCAACACTCTTTCAAGCTATTCTCTGCATCAAACAATTCTCTGGATATATTGATTCTCTCAATCTTCAGCTTATTTATGTCAAGCTTAGAAATTTCGCCCAAGTCAGCGCCCTTGAGATAAATTGAATAAAGCGAATCTATTCGCTCAACTTGAGATTTTGCCAATTGAATCAGCTGTTTGTAATAAACAACTTCAATCAATGTGCTGCGAATTTCAAGTCGGATTTGGCGAATGTTTTCAAGATGCACTTGGCCAAGAGCAAGCTTTTCGGCTGAAATCTGATTTTTGCGAGAAGCATAGACTCCAGGCCATTCAAAACTCTGTGAAACTCCTACACTCCATTTATTCCCAATCCCTTCTTGCCCCCATTGATGCGAGAACTCAGCCTCAGGATCAGAAAGATTATTGGCGGAAGACAATGCTGAGATTTCCGAATTTATTGTTCGTTCAGAAACAGAAGCCGATGTATTATTGGAAACAATCTCCGACACTAAATCGGAAAAAGCAGTTGTTTTTTCGGCAAAAGAACTAATTGCAAGAAATGCTAAAGAGACAAAAAATATTAAACGTTTCATTTCTTAGCTTTTTTAGATATGTAGTAATACAATATTGGCACAATAAAAAGATTCAGGATTGTAGATGTTACAAGCCCACCAAGAATAACCAAAGCCATTGGCGATTGAATTTCATTTCCCGGTTCATCACCACGCATAGCCAGAGGAATAAGCGCTAATGCAGAGGTAAGCGCAGTCATGATAATAGGATTTAATCTATCGCGTGAACCATTTAAGATTCTATCCATCAGTGACATTCCCGCTTGTTCAAGAGTATTATATCTCGACATTAACAACATGCCCCCACGAGTAGCAATACCCATCAATGAAATGAAGCCGATAACAGCAGGGATGCTCACCTCTCTACCCATCACAAACAGAACTATCACCCCACCAATAATAGCCATTGGCATATTAGTCAAGATTACAAGCGTTTTGGGCAGATTCTTATATTCATGCATCAACAATAGCAGAATCAGTAGAATAGCTCCAACAGAAGCAAACCCAAGTGTTCGCGATGCTTCCTCTTCATTTTCAAACTGTCCGGCATACTCCACATAATAACCTTCGGGAAGTTTAACATTCTTACCAATAGCCGATTTAATTTCAGTAATGGCACCTTTAAGATCCACACCGTCAATATTAGCAGAAATCATTATTCGGCGCTTGACATTCTCACGATTAATTGCATTGGGCCCGGTTGTGGACACAATATCAGCAACATAGCTCAAAGGTATCTTCCCAACATTTGAATCAATCAATATATTTGAAATATCTGCAAGACGTTCTCTTTGTGCCGGATCAAGCTTCACAACCACATCATAGGGAATGCCCTCAGTGTAAACTTGCGACACAACTTCGCCGGATAGCAACGTTGACACGGCAGTTGCAAACTGTTCGTTGGTGATACCATAGCGTGCAAGCATATCACGTCGGGGTTTGATGTCAATTTGCGGACGAGCAGATTGCTGTTCCACATTGACATCAACAATTCCATTGATTGAGGATATTTCATTCTTCACTTTATTGGCAATCTCAAGAAGCTCTTCGAGATCACTCCCATAGACCTTAATAGCGATTTGAGATCTTGCACCGGAGAGCATGGCGTCAATTCTATGAGAGATTGGCTGACCAATCTCAATATTTGAGCCGGGCAGATGAGACAATTTTTCACGAAGTTCCTTTACCATTTCACTGCGAGAACGCCCCGACAAAGTATAGGGCGCTTCAATTTCCGACACATTCACACCAAGAGAATGCTCATCAAGTTCGGCTCTACCGGTTTTGCGCGAAGTGGTTTTAATCTCAGGAATAGAGAGAATGATTTCTTCTGCTTTGCGGCCAATATTGTCGCTTTCTTCCAGAGAAACGCCGGGCAAAGTTGCGACATTAATTGTCAAAGAACCCTCATTGAATGGGGGCAAGAATCCTCTACCAAGAGTGATGAAGCAACCAATTGATAACGCAAACACAACCGCTGTGCTTATCAAAATTGCTTTTTTATGATTAAAAGCTTTGAGAAGGATTCTTTTATACAATGAACCGAATTTGCTTGCAACAATAGGTTCTTTAATTTCATTGAAATTCTGCTTCTTCCCGCCAAGCATATAGCTACACATAACCGGAGTCAAGGTCAACGCAACAATAGTGGACACAAATAGAGAAGTTAAGAATGAGATACCTAATGGAACCAACATTCTACCTTCAATCCCGGAAAGGAAAAATAGTGGTAAGAAACTTGCAGAAATAATCAGAGTGGAGTTTAAAATGGGCAATCGAACCTCTTTCGAAGCCTCAAACACTATTTCCCTCACAGATAATCGCTCTGATGGAGGCAGTGATGAGTTTAATCGCAAGCGCCTATACGCATTTTCCACATCAACGATTGCATCATCAACCAGCGAACCGATAGCAATTGCAATACCACCCAAACTCATTGTGTTTATAGTCATCCCAAGCAAGTTCAAAACGAGCATGGTGATTATTATTGACAGTGGAATGGCAGTGACCGAAATAATTGTTGTTCGAATATTCATTAGGAATATAAACAACACAATAATCACAAAAATTGCTCCCTCAAATAATGATGTTTGCAAATTGGAGATTGAGGCTGAAATAAAATCACTTTGGCGGAATATGTCGGTATTGACATTTACACCGGCCGGAAGTGTTTCGCGCATTTCAGCAATTAATTCATCTACATTCTCAGTTATATCAAGTGTGCTGCCAGAATATTGCTTCGTTACAGTGAGCAAAACTGCGTTCTTTCCATTCAAAGAAGCTACACCTAACTTAGGGCTCTGCGCGCCGAATGAAACATTTGCAATATCCCTGACTGTAACAACACCGCGCTCATCACTTCTGATAACACATTTAGCAATATCCTCATGTTTAGTTGTGTGCAGTTCAGCCTTGATTATATATTCATTCCCATAGTCATAAATCACGCCCCCTGAGGCATTAAGATTCAGATTGGCAACAGCATCGCGAACTTCTTGAAGAGTCACATCAAAGAATTTCATTCGATTCATGTCCAACTGAATCTGATATTCGGCAACATCACCACCAATAACAGAGACTTGAGAGACACCACCAAGAGCGAGTATGCGTGGTGCTAGCACACGATCTGCGATTGAGCGCAATTGCATAGCCGATGTGGTGTCGGATGATGTCAACCCGATAATCATTAACTCGCCCAAAATGGATGATTGAGGTCCTAATACCGGAACCCCTGCACCAGGAGGGAGGCGGTCGGCAATAGTTGAAAGTTTCTCAGAAACAATTTGTCGGGCTATATATGGATCAGCATCCCAATCAAACTCTATCCACACAATAGAGAATCCGGTTGTTGTTGATGAGCGAACACGTCTAACATCAGTCGCCCCATTAAGTGCAGTTTCAATTGGGTAAGTTATGGTCTGTTCAATATCCTCTGGTGTCATCCCCGGAGCTTCAGTCATAACCACAACTTTAGGCGCATTTAAGTCGGGGAAGATATCGATGTCGGTGCGAAGCATAGATATGCAGCCCCAGGCCAATAGGACACACATCACTGCAATAACCGTCAATCGATTTTGAAGTGAAAATCTTATAATTCTGTTTAACATATCAGTCCCGAGTTTTAATGGTTATGAGAATGTCCGTGCGGAATATTTCCGCTCTGTTCGGAGAGAAGCACCATAGTAGCTCCCTTCACCACAACTTGGTCACCGGTCTTAATGCCAGATATGATTGGAGTTCTAAATCCATTAGAGTCACCAATCTGCACTTTGTGTTTCTTATAGCTATGTCCACTTGCCTTCACAAAGACAAAATAATTACCCTGCTGCTCAACGATTGCTTCATCAGGGACAGACAAAACATTGTCAGAGCCTTGACAGATTAGACAAACATCTACATAAGAGCCCGAAGAGAATCTGCCGTCGTTTGATAGCGAGAACAATACAGGAATATAACCGGTGCGGGATATATTCTCACCGGCACCAAAGGTCAACTTCATGCCGCCTAATGAATCAATGCTGATCCACTCATCAGAATAAGGCATTCTGACATTGGCCGACATTACTTCCGAAAGTTTATTGCGGTATCTTTCGGGCAAATCAGCTTGAAGCATCAATGAGGAATTCTTGCTGACTTTAGCGATTGGCGCACCAACAGAGACATACTCCCCAGAGTTGACATACACTTCAGAGATAACACCTGAAATGGGCGCAGAAATTGCACCGGATGCACGTGGTGAATATAATGATTTTGCACTTTGATAATTTGCCAAAGCCGCATTATATTCCTTTTGAGTAACAATTCCTTCTTTCAAAAGTGGCTCTAAACGCTCCAACTCTTTTTTTGCAGCTTCAGCAATCGCTTTGGCAGATTCATTGGGATTCCCACCGCTCACATTGCTTGCCGATACAGAGCCCAGATGTTGTCCGGCTTTAACATCGGCGCCAACAGCTACCACGTTATTAAGAGTCAGCATACCGGCAATAGGAGCCGAAACAGTCACCTCGTCAGAAGAATTACCTGTAACTTTTCCTGTCACTCTGATAATGCTATTAAATGGAGTAAGTTCTATCTTTGCCGTAGCAATCCCGAAATGCTTAGCATCTTCGTTGCTAATTACTATTTCACCATCATGATTGTGGCCCGAACGGCCGTGGCCGTGACCATGTCCATGGTCATCACGATGGTCACCATTTGCCGCACACGACGCCAAAAAAGCTGTAGCAACAGCTACACAAACATTTACTTTTGATAATATTTTCATTTTGATTCCTTTTTTAAACATTAATAATTCCACAAATTTGCTTTGACATTTGCGTCAAAACAGATTGAATCTGAGTAATATCTATCCGATTATTACCCTATTATGCTAAAAAAGGAGAGCCACGATATCTATTTACCTCCCCAAGTAAAGGAATCTTTATTGGAACAACATGGACTGCCCACGTTGCTTTCGAAACAGACTGAATAACCTCTTCAATGGATACACTCATCCATAGGCAGATGGTCCATGAAATGTCACTGTAGTCAACGCTAACCGATGCCGACTGATTACTAATATTTACTGCCTCGCCGACAATAATCGGGCAGGTTTCACCGCAATCATGGCTATGAGAGTGTGTCGGCGCATGATTATGATGCGAAACTTCAGAAAAGTTCAGAAAATGTATATTTCCCAAACAATCATGATGGTGAAACTGAACAACATTGACTATTGCAATCAATGTCACAACAAATAGCGCTATTTTCTTAATAAACAGTTTCACACAAACAAATTAGCAAATTATTAATCAAGCTTCAACACCGCAAGGAATGCTTTCTGCGGAACTTCAACAGAACCAATCTGCTTCATTCGCTTCTTACCCTGCTTCTGCTTTTCAAGCAATTTACGCTTACGAGAAATGTCTCCACCATAACATTTTGCAGTTACATCTTTTCTCACGGCCTTAATTGTTTCTCGCGCAATGATTTTAGCACCGATTGCAGCCTGAATTGCAATATCAAATTGCTGACGTGGGATGAGTTCTTTCAGTTTTTCACACATTCTACGGCCAAAAGTCACAGCATTGTCAACATGGGTTAATGTGCTGAGGGCGTCAACGCTTTCACCATTTAGCAAGATGTCCAATTTTATAAGTTTCGATGGACGGAAGTCATGAATGTGATAGTCAAAAGAGGCATACCCTTTGGAAATGCTCTTTAATTTATCATAGAAATCGATTACAATTTCCCCCAATGGCATATCAAAAATCATCTCCATTCGGTTGCCTGAAATATACTCTTGCTTAACAAGCTCACCTCGCTTTCCAAGACAGAGTGTCATAATAGGTCCGATGAATTGAGCTGCTGTGATGACAGAAGCTCTGATATAAGGCTCTTCAATACGCTCAATCAAAGTGGGATCGGGCAATCCGGAAGGATTGTGCACATCCGACATATTGCCATGTTTATCAAAAACGTGATACGACACGTTGGGCACAGTGGTAATTACATCCATTCCAAATTCTCGGCCCAAACGCTCTTGCACAATCTCCATGTGTAAAAGTCCAAGGAACCCACAGCGGAATCCAAAGCCGAGCGCCATTGAACTTTCAGGCTGGAATGTTAATGAAGCATCATTTAACTGTAACTTTTCAAGGGATGCACGAAGATTTTCAAAATCCTCAGTTTCAATAGGATAAACACCTGCAAAGACCATGGGCTTAACCTCCTCAAAGCCATCAATTGCTTGCTGACAAGGCTTGGCAACATGAGTAATTGTGTCACCTACTTTCACCTCTTTTGAGGTTTTTATACCAGAAATAATATATCCTACATTCCCTGCCGATAGCTCTTTACAAGGCTGCATATTTAGTTTTAGCACCCCGATTTCATCGGCATGATATTCCTTTTCTGTTGAAACAAACTTAACAAAATCACCGCTACGCAATGTCCCGTTAACAATTTTGAAATACGCAATAATTCCGCGGAAAGGATTGAACACAGAGTCAAAAATCAATGCTTGCAAAGGAGCATTTGAATCCCCTGCCGGAGCCTTAATGCGTTTAATGATAGCTTCAAGAATCTCAGGGATCCCCTGTCCGGTCTTTCCGCTGGCGCGAATAATATCGGAGTGGTCACAGCCCAAAAGGTCCACAATCTGATCTTCAACCTCTTCCGGCTTGGCGCTTTCAAGGTCAATTTTATTCACAATAGGAATAATTTCAAGATCATTATCAATGGCCATGTACAAATTTGATATTGTTTGGGCTTGAATTCCCTGTGCTGCATCAACAATCAAAAGTGCACCCTCACAGGCCGCAATCGAGCGAGACACCTCATAGGAGAAGTCAACGTGTCCGGGAGTGTCAATCAGATTCAACACATACTGCACACCATCTAATGTGTAATTCATTTGAATAGCATGACTTTTAATTGTGATCCCACGTTCGCGCTCAAGATCCATATCATCAAGCACTTGCGACTGCATTTCCTTAGAGCCTATAGTATTGGTGTATTCCAATAAACGATCGGCCAAAGTACTTTTTCCGTGATCAATGTGTGCTATAATACAAAAATTGCGAATCGTGGATATATCTGTCGTCATATACTAATGTCTGAATTTCAAGGCAAATTTACGATTTTCTTCAAAAATATACAAACATCGGGCCGGCACTCATTTAAATGCCGACCCGACAGCCCTACCTCAATAGGCTTATTTAAATTAGAAGTTCCAGTGACTTGCAACCATCTGCAAATTAGAACAACCAACAGAACGGAAATCAGAAATCATGTTAAAGCTGCAATTTACATAGGTCAAACTGCTATCAAACGAAACATCGAGCATGGTGAGTTGATTATGGTCACAAAGCAACCTTTGCAAGAGAGTTAGATTACTAAGAGTCAATGAAGTCAAATCATTATAAGAGCAATCAACAAAAAGCAGATTAGGGCAGTTTTCTACACTCAGAGTTGCCAAATCATTGTAAGAACAGATTAAATCGATAAGGCTATTGCAATTTCTCACCCCAAGTGTGGTCATTCGATTATTAGAACACACAAAGGTGGAGAGTGACGGCAACCCGGAAACTATCATTGTGGTGATTTGATTACTAGACACATCTAAATTTTTTAAGTTCTCAACACCAAAAAGATTTAAAGCGGTCAATTTGTTATAACCACAATAGAGATTTTTCAACTCTGTGCATCCATCCACAAGCAAACTTTCAAGATGACAACTTTGACAATTCAGCGTTGTCATGGCTGTTAAATTTGACACATTAAGCTCTACGATAAGATTATTTGAAACATTCAGTGTTTCAATTAAAGAAGCATCATCGAGCGAAATAGCGGTCAGTCTGTTTTTATAAATCAGCACACTTTTCAATGCCGAACAATTAGCAAAATCAACAGAAGTCAAAATATTTCTTGACGCATTAAAATCTGTCAACATTGAACAATTAGCCACAGAAACTGATGACAAATTATTTCTTGCCACATCAACTTTTTTCAAGGCTTTAAATGATGACAAATCCAAATCCCCCGCAAGTTGCTTATCATTCCACTTGATCGACGTGACATGCCCATTCTCAACTGTCAACCCCTCGATTTTGGAAACGTCATTTACATCATTAACTTTTAGTTTAGCGGCATTAGTTTCACCATTTTCGGCCGATTGAGTCAAAAAAACTTTTAATTGGCGGGCCTCAGTTTTGTCAAGTTTCTGAGCGAAAGTAGAACCAACCAACCCAAAGAGAATCATAAAAAACAAAACCTTTTTCATAGTTATAAGATAAATTAAGAGTGATGTTAATTTAAAATCATAACACCACTCTAATCAAAAAGGTTTTGTTTTGCTTAATTTATTTTCAGAACGGAGTTTCTCCCGAAGGAGATGGCGAAAGGAAGTCGGCGGTGCCTCCCGACAGAGAAGCTGCACTTGCAAAACCATCCGACAAATTCAAACTTGATTCAACAGCTTGCATTCCGGTTTCCGATTCTGAGCCAGTCCAGTTTTCAAAACGTGCAAATTCTGCTTTAAAGCGAAGATCGACATCATCAACACGACCGCTACGATGCTTGGCAACAATAAACTCAGCCTTTCCGCGAATATCATTCCCCTCAGCATCTGTGCCTGAGCGAAGATAATATTCCGGACGGTGAATAAAGCACACAATATCGGCATCTTGCTCGATAGCTCCCGACTCACGAAGGTCAGACAACTGTGGACGTTTACCCTCTTTTGAATCGCCACGAGATTCAACACTTCGGTTCAACTGAGACAATGCAATAATTGGGATATTAAGCTCCTTTGCCAATTGCTTAAGTGAACGGGAGATCATACTAACCTCCTGCTCACGGCTGCCAAATTTCATACCCGAAGCATTCATCAACTGGAGGTAGTCAATAATAAGGATCCTCACATTGTGTTCGCGGACAAGACGACGTGCTTTGGTTCGCAATTCAAAAATAGAGAGTGACGGAGTGTCATCAATGAATAGAGGCGCACCATAAAGATGCTTTATTCGAGCCATTAATTGGTCCCATTCCATGGGAGAAAGCTGCCCTGATTTAATTTTTTCACTCGGCAATTCACACACATTGCTGACCAAACGATTAACCAGCTGCAAATTCGACATTTCGAGCGAAAAGATTGCGACAGGAGTATTATAGTTAACCGCCATACTCTTAGCCATAGATAACACAAAAGCAGTCTTACCCATAGCAGGACGAGCAGCAATAATAATCAAGTCGGAATTCTGCCAGCCCGAAGTCAACTTATCGAGTTCATGGAATCCGGTTTCAAGACCGCTCAAACCGGATGTTCGGTTTGCCGCAGCTTGTATTTGCTCAATTGCCTGACCAATAACCGGGTCAATCTGAGTAACATCTTTCTTTACATTTCGCTGAGATATTTCAAAAAGATGCCCCTCGGCTTCTTGCATCAAATCATCAACATCATTGCTTTCATCAAAAGCTTTTCGCTCAATATCCGACGCAAACGCAATCAATTCTCGCGCCAAATATTTTTGGGCAACAATGCGTGCATGATAATCTACGTGAGCTCCTGAAGCAACTCTTGAAGTCAATTCAGACACAAACATCGGCCCACCAACCTCATCCAATGTTCCATTAAGACGCAACTGCTCAGTAACAGTCAACATGTCGATAGGCTGCTGTGACGCACCTAATGTCTGAATGGCTTCATATATCTTTTTATTGGCCGGTTCGTAAAAGCTATCGGCCTTCAAGATGTCACAAACAATTGTATAGGCATCTTTTTCAAGCATAAGCGCACCCAACACTGCCTCCTCAAGATCTTTATCTTGCGGCAATTGTCGGCCACCATACTCATATAATGGCTGACGTTGCTGATTTGAACGCCGATTTTTATAGTCTTTATTTTCTCCTGCCATTGAACAATGTATTTATTAAGTGTTTATTTCTGCATGCAAAATTACGATATTTTTTGTAACTTCGCCCTCTGATTTTCTAAAGGTTATCGACAAAAATTCAACAATGGTTGTTTTTCCTAACGCAAAAATAAATATCGGTCTCAATATTACAGCGCGCCGCGCCGATGGTTATCACATTCTCACATCGGCTATGTTGCCAATCGGGTGGACCGACATTCTCGAAATTGTCCCATCAAAAACTGGAGCTACAACACTAACCACATCCGGCAATCACGTTGATTGTCCGCCGGAATCCAACCTTGTGATGAAAGCATATCGAGCACTCAGCGCCAAAACCGAATTGCCGCCGGTTGACATTTATTTAAGAAAAATCATTCCCGATGGCGCCGGACTGGGCGGAGGCTCTTCCGATGCTGCCTTTACACTCTCAGCCTTGAATGCAATGTTTCAGCTGGGATATACCAAAGATGATTTGGCTGAAATAGCCGGAACACTTGGTGCCGATTGCCCTTTCTTTATTTATAATAGCCCGATGATTGCCGAAGGTATTGGCACGGACCTCACCCCTACAGCAATTCCACACTTGAGCGGAAACATATTATTAGTTGTAAAACCCGACATTCATATTTCAACCGCTCAGGCCTATGCGGGAGTGACACCACGCACACCGCAAAACACAATCCCGGAGCTATTACAACTCCCCCTCAACGAGTGGCCAGGCAAAATAATGAATGATTTTGAGGAATCGCTTAGAGAGAAATTCCCTCAAATAGATGAAATTAAAAACACGCTTTACCAAAACGGAGCTCAATATGCATCACTATCAGGCTCCGGATCGGCGGTTTATGGAATTTTCAGCAATGACAAAATGGCAGAAAAAGCCATGGAAGCGCTTAACGCACACACCACATTCATTTGTCGGCTTTGAACGATAACAGGTGGCAATTGTTATAAATTCACTAAAAACTGAACATTATTGATTTTTGGCAATATTTTTGCTGTAACATAGATGAAACAACTACTATAGATATGACAAAGAATCAGAATAACACTCCTAAATCAGAGAATTTGGAACAGGAAATCATTGATAATGAAGCAACAGGCAACGTTGAGAATCCCGCTACTGAAGAAAATACAGAGATGTCAGAAACAGAGAAATTGGAAAATCAGTTAGCCGCAGCCAACGAACAAATTGAAAAAGAAAAGAAAGAATATCTTTTCTTGATGGCAGAATTTGACAACTTCCGCAAACGCACCATCAAAGAAAAAGGCGAAATCATTCGAAATGCTTCGGAATCAGCAATGAAAGGAATCCTTCCAATTATTGATGACTTTGAGCGTGGCCTTGAAGCGCTTAAAAACACAACTGATGCCGACTCCGTAAAAGAAGGCATGATATTGATTTACAATAAGCTCATCAAATATCTCGAACAAAACGGAGTTAAAGCCATAGAAAGCAATGGGGCTGATTTTGACGCCGAATACCACGAAGCGATTGCGATGGTGCCCACTGAAGATGAATCGCTCAAAGGAAAAGTCATTGACACCCCCACAAAAGGTTACACAATTAATGGCGATAAAGTTCTTCGCTTTGCAAAAGTTGCAGTAGGCCAATAAATTTCAGACAATCAGATTCAAAGATCTTCAAGTAAACAATGGAAAAAAAAGATTATTACGCAGTGCTTGGCGTCAGCAAAAATGCAACTGCTGACGAACTAAAAAAAGCCTATCGCAAGCTTGCCATCAAATATCACCCCGATAAAAATCCGGATGACAAAGAAGCCGAAGAAAAATTCAAAGAGGCAGCCGAGGCCTACGATGTGCTAAGCAACCCTGAAAAGCGTCAACGCTACGACACATATGGTCACTCAATGGGTCCGCAAGGATTCCCCGGTGGCAGTGGCTTCTACCAAGGCGGTGGCATGTCAATGGACGATATCTTCTCAATGTTTGGCGACATCTTTGGCGGACACGCACCAGGCGGCATGGGAGGCTTCGGTGGCGCATTTGGAGGCCGTCGCAGAGGTAAACGCCGTCGCAGAGGTGATGACTTGAGAATCACAATGAAACTCGGGCTTGAAGATTTAGCAAAAGGTGTTAGCAAGACCATCAAATTAAAATCATACGTCAAAGATGATCATTGCAATGGCACAGGAGCAAAAAACGGAACCTCATTCACCACATGTCAACAATGTAATGGCACCGGCATCATTCAGCATGTTCAGCAAACAATGTTTGGCACCCAATATGTTCAATCAGAATGCCCGGCATGTAATGGTGAAGGGAAAACAATAGGCGAAAAGTGTGAACATTGCAACGGCACCGGGGTTGAGCACCGTGAGCAGACCGTCACCATCAATATCCCGGCCGGCACTGTTGGAGGCTCTGTACTGACAATTAAAGGCAAGGGCAATGCTCCGATGTATGGTGGTGTAAATGGCGATATTCTGGTGGTTATTGAAGAGATTCCACATCCGGAATTGGTCCGTGATGGCAACGATATTGTTTACAATTTGATGCTTGATTTCCCAACAGCTGCCCTTGGTGGTTCGGTTGAAGTGCCCACAATTGGTGGTCGCGCACGACTAAAAATCGCACCGGGGACACAACCGGGCAAAATCTTGCGCTTGCGTGGCAAGGGGCTTCCGGCGGCAAATGGTGGCGGTGTTGGCGACCAGCTAATCAACATTATGGTGTATGTCCCCGAAAACTTGTCAAAAGAGGAAACTGCTGCAATTGAAAGGTTCCGCGAATCACCCAATATGAAACCGTCTGAATCGGTTAAAAAAAGAATATTCAGCAAGTTAAATCATATTTTTGACTAATAAATAGTGTATTTATAAACAATAATCCGAATGACTCCGGCTCTTGCCGGAGTCATTTTTTTAATAAATTTTGGAGTCAACAATTAACGCCTGATGTGTGTTACAAAACTACAACTAACTACAAAAGGCTATGAAAACTACAAATCTCAAACAAACCTTAACAGTCCTAATACTAATTTTAACCGGCTTAGCAGCTTATTCTCAACACCTTGTTGACATTCAGAGAGATTCGTTAATGAGTTCACACAGAATAATAAGAATCGGTCAAACCGAGCAAACAACTCTTAATACAGACTCAATAAAGAATCTGATTGAAAAATTTTATTACGACCAATTCCGACATTCTCAGAATCCCAATGCGCCCTATATTCTATTTATGAGCCGAGATTCAAAATTAGCTATGGGAATTGGTGGCGCGGTGCGCATGAGGGCCTATTATGATTGGGATGGCGCAATTCCGGTTCCGGGGTTCGCCCCCTATCTAATTCCAATGACTCCCGACCCTACGAACATGAAAAGCTTCAACACCACTCCGGCTGGAACATGCTTGTTTTTTCGCGTCATAGGTCAACATGAAATTCTTGGTGATTACCAACTATATATTGAATGTAATTTTGATGGCTACAAAGCCCGCGACTTCCACTTGGAAAAAGCATATGCAGTAATTCAAGATTTTACAATAGGCTACGCGAGCTCCACATTCAGCGACCCGGCAGCACTACCGCAAATTATTGATGCTCAAGGTCCGAGCAATAAGATAACACCGACAAATGTGTTGATTCGCTGGATGCCAACATTTAAAGACCGATGGGTTGCTGCGATTTCGCTTGAAACGCCATCAACCCAAATCACATCAGATTCTATCACAGTAAAATCCTCAAGCTGGCTCCCCGATTTCGCCTCATTTATTCAATATCAATGGGACAAAACATCACACATACGTCTATCCGGGATTCTCCGAACTCTATCTTATCGAAATCTCGCCACAGCGCAGAATCACAACAAATTAGGATGGGCTGTAATGCTAAGCTCGGTTGCTCGACCGATGAATAACCTCACAACATATCTAACTATAAACTATGGCCATGGCTATAGCTCCTTAGGTGGCGATTTAATGATTGGAGCCTATGATTTAATCCCAAGCCCCAATACCCCAGGCACACTTTATGCTCCGGCGTCATTCGGATGGTGTCTGGGAGTGCAGTACAACATAAAGCCAAATCTATTTATTAGCACATCATTCAGTCAAACCCGCTTTCTTCCAAAGACAAACACCAACCCTAATGAATATCGCTATGGATTATGCGGGAACATAAATGCTTTTTGGAACATAACTCCACGTACGCTATTTGGTGTAGAATTTGACTATGGTATGCGAAAAGATTTCAGTGGAAAAAGTCAATGGGCAAAGCGAATAGGAGCGGTTGCGCAATTTTCGTTCTGAGGGCGATTTCTCTACTGCTTTTCAAAAAAATGGCTTAAATCAGTTCAATTATAGTTCGGAATTAGCAAAATATAATTATTTTTGCATCGCAAAAATAATGATACAACAAGATAATTATGATTAAAACAATTTTGTCAATATCCGGACGTCCCGGTCTCTTTAAATTAGTAAATCGTGGCAAAAACATGTTGATTGTCGAGTCGTTACTCAACGGAAAGCGCTTCCCCGCATATGCCCACGACAAAGTGGTTTCGCTTGGTGACATCTCAATCTACACTGAAGAAGAGGATATTCCACTTTCAGATGTATTTAAAGCAATCAAAGAAAAACATGAGGCAAAAACTGTTGATGTGAAGTCACTTGACGATGCCGACATCAGAGCATTCTTCGCTGAAGTGCTTCCCACATTTGACCAGGATCGTGTTTACACCAACGACATCCGAAAAGTTTTTGCTTGGTATAACCAGCTGATTTCAGCCGGCATCACCGATTTTGCTGAAAAAGGAGAATCAGAAGAAACTGCCGAAGATGCAGAATAAAACCACATCATGTTGGTAACCAAACGATGACGAAAAACCGACATTCAATACTGAGCCGACTACCCTACGAGTCGGCTTATTTTTTTTCTACCACAAGGAGAGTGTACCCATTAGAAACAGCCCATCTATTTTAAACAGAAAAGAATTAATTCTGCAACTAAAAAAACTACATTTTTTGCCACAAAATAATGCAGAATAACTTTCAGATTGTCTTGAAATATAGTAACTTTGCAAACTAGAAAATTCGTATCACCTAAAAAGCAACAACAATGACCGATTTAAAACCGATTAAAACAGCCTTAATCTCTGTGTTTCACAAAGATGGCCTTGACGAGATATTATCATCACTCAACGCATCCGGAGTTGAATTTATTTCAACCGGTGGCACCAAAGACTTTATTGAAAGCCTTGGTTACAAATGTGGAGCCGTTGAAGATCTGACCTCATATCCCTCTATACTCGGTGGTCGCGTTAAGACTCTTCACCCCAAAGTGTTCGGTGGCATATTAAATCGTCGCGATAACGAAAGTGATCAAGCACAAATCAAACAATATGAAATACCCGAAATTGATTTGGTAATTGTTGACTTGTATCCCTTTGAAGCAACTGTTGCCAGCGGTGCTTCACATGCCGATATTATTGAGAAAATAGACATCGGTGGCATCTCATTGATTCGTGCTGGCGCTAAAAACTATGCCGACGTTATTATCGTTGCATCAAAAGCTCAATATCAACCATTAGCCGATATGTTGCGTGAAAAAGGCGCACAATCATCATTGGCCGACCGCATATTCTTTGCAAAAGAAGCATTCAAAGTGTCATCAGGATACGACACTGCAATATTCAATTATTTCGACGCAACCAGCCAGGAACCCAACTCTGCGCTAAGAGTATCATTCGATGAGAAGAAATCTTTGCGCTACGGCGAAAATCCACACCAGCAGGGTGCGTTCTACGGCAAATTTGATGAGCTGTTTGAACAATTGCATGGCAAAGAAATTTCTTACAACAATTTACTTGACATCGATGCCGCTGTAACACTCATCTCCGAGTTTACTGAGCCCACATTCGCTATCTTGAAACACAACAATGCATGTGGATGCGCAACTCGCAACACTATTCTCGAAGCATGGACCGATGCATTAGCCGGAGACCCGGTGTCGGCATTCGGAGGTGTATTGGTTGCAAACCGCGCAATCGACAAAGCTACCGCAGAAGAAATCAACAAACTATTCTTTGAAGTAATCATTGCACCTGAATACTCTGCTGAGGCATTGGAGGTTTTGTTCCAGAAGAAAAACCGCATTGTACTTCGCCAGCTCTGTCCGCTCGCTACTACAATGCAATTCCGCTCAGTGCTTAATGGCGCATTGGTTCAGGAGCGCGACCTGGCTATCGAAACAGCCGAAGACTTAAAGATAGTTACCACAAAGGCCCCCACGCAACAACAAATCGAAGATCTATTGTTTGCCAACAAACTTGTTAAAAACAGCAAGAGCAATGCTATTGTTTTGGCAAAAGGCCACATGCTCATCGCTTCAGGAGTAGGACAAACATCACGCGTTGATGCTCTCAAGCAAGCTATTGAAAAAGCACAATCATTTGGATTTGACTTGAACGGCGCTGTGATGGCTTCTGATGCATTCTTCCCATTTGCCGATTGTGTTGAAATTGCCCACAACTCAGGCATTGATGCAGTGATTCACCCCGGAGGTTCAATCCGCGACCAAGAATCAGTGGACTATTGCAACAATAACGATATGGCAATGGTGACAACCGGCATTCGCCACTTCAAACACTAAAAATAACCCTAATATTACTTTAAAAATTTCATGGGACTTTTTTCTTTTACAAAAGAAATTGCTATTGACCTTGGAACGGCCAATACGATTATAATCCACAATGACAAAATTGTTATTGATGAACCATCGATTGTTGCTATCGACATTCGCTCCGGCAAAATGGTTGCTGTGGGCAATGAAGCACAATTGATGTTGGGTAAAGAAACCAAAGATATTCGCGTTGTGCGCCCATTGCGCCAGGGTGTAATCGCTGACTTTAATGCAGCTGAGATGATGATTCGTGGTCTTATCGCCAAAGCGAGCCACAAGAATCGTTGGTTTAACCCCTCAATGCGAATGGTTGTAGGCATCCCGTCAGGCTCAACAGAAGTTGAAGTCAGAGCCGTACGCGACTCTTCGGAACATGCCGGTGGTCGTGATGTGTATATGCTTCACGAGCCTATGGCAGCAGCACTTGGTATTGGCATTGATGTTGTGGCGCCCGAAGGCAACATGATTGTTGACATAGGTGGCGGTACAACAGAAATTGCCGTAATCTCGCTTGGCGGTATCGTTTCAAACAATTCTATCCAAATTGCTGGTGACGACTTGACAAAAGATATCCAGGACCACATGAAGCGTGTTCACAATGTACGCGTTGGTGAACGTACAGCAGAAAACATCAAAAAGAACGTTGGCTCAGCGCTTACCGATCTCGAAAATCCGCCGGAAGACTACATTGTACGCGGCCCAAATGTGATGACATCACTCCCTATGGAAGTGCCCGTTTCATATCAAGAGATTTCACACTGCATTGAGAAATCAATTACCAAGATAGAGACTGCCGTACTATCAGCCCTTGAACAAACTCCTCCGGAACTCTATGCCGATATTGTTAAGAATGGCATTTACCTTGCCGGTGGTGGTGCGTTGCTCCGTGGCCTTGACAAACGATTGACAGATAAAATCGGCATCCAATTCCACATTGCAGAAGATGCACTCTTGGCAGTAGCAAAAGGCACCGGTGTGGCACTTAAAAATATCAATAACTTCTCGTTCCTTATTCGATAAGCAACGAAACACCGACAGCTATATATTCCGCATCCGGAGTCAAATGACTCCGGATGTTGAATATACTTTACATAATGGCTATTTGTTGATCTGATTTGTAGATGGATAATTTGTTATACTTGCTTATAAAATGGCGACCATGGATGTTGTTAACAACATATGTGGTCATAGGTTGTGTGCTTTTATTCGGATCAAATCCATATCAACATTCAGTTTATCTGACATCGGCCAATTCTATTTCGTCGAGCGTGTATAGCGCATCAACCAGCGTTACATCCTATTTCAATCTCCGCGACATCAATGAAGACCTCCAACGTCGAAACACAGAGCTCGAAATGGACGCGCTTAGAATGCGTCAACGCATACAGCAGCTTGAAGAATATGAATTGAACGCTACCATGACACCGGACTCATCGCTAATGCGCTATAATTTCATTGTGGCAAACGTGATTAATAACACCACATCGCGAGCACACAATTATCTGACTCTAAACAAGGGTTCACTCGATGGAGTTAAGCCAGAGATGGGAGTAGTTGACCAAAATGGTGTTATTGGGAAAGTTGATGTAGTCGGGAAACACTCTTCACGCGTCATATCATTGCTAAATGATTATTTCAGATTGTCATGTAAAGTGAAGAACACAGCCCAAGTTGGTTCATTGGCATGGGATGGCAAAGACAGTCGCTATGCCTTATTGTTGGAACTTCCGCGACATTCGGTGTTCAATCCCGGCGATACGATAGTAACCAGCGGTTATTCGACTGCATTTCCCGAAGGTGTTCCTGTGGGAATAGTTGAGCAAGAGCTATTGGACCACGATGAGAATTTCTTGACAGCCAAAGTGAGATTATTGACCGATTTTTCAAAGCTCAGTATGGTTCGCTTGGTTATTGACAATCTTTCTGATGAGATAAAGGCAATTGAAACCGGCAATCATCAATCATCAACCAACTAAGGATTCAAATTTCATCTAAAAAATGAACAAATCAGCGTTAGAACTCATAATTTGGAGCTTTATATTGATTCTTGCACAAGCATTGATTTTTAATCATGTGTGTGTGCTTGGAGTTGCTGTGCCATTTGTGTTTTTATACACACTCGTTAAACTACCGCTGACGACATCCAAAGAGTGGCTCTACACTATTGGTTTTATTATTGGGCTCATTGTAGATATTTTTTCCGACACATTAGGGATGAATACCCTTGCTTGCACAATTCTTGTGGCAACGCGTCAACCAATAGTTCGCCTATATGTTCCTCGCGACAATGAACTTTCAAATCCATCACCAGGGATTAAATCGCTCGGAATATTTACCTTCACCAAATACGTGCTGACAATTTCGCTACTATATACGACACTAATATTTCTCATTGAAGCATTCTCAGTGTGGGGATTTGCTCGCACATTTTTGCGCATAATGTCAAGCACAATATTAACTGCACTTATACTCGTTGGCATTGACAGTTTAACATCGCGTAGAAAATGAGAAAAGACTACAACTTAGAGAAGCGAAAATATGTTATAATCGGATTTATTTCCGTTCTTGTCATAATTTATATTATCAGGCTCTTTAATCTGCAAGTGCTTGATAATAAATACAAAGAGGAAGCTGATTCAAATGCTTTTTTAAAGAAAGCAATCTATCCGTCACGAGGCATTATATACGATCGAAACGGCAAGGTTGTTGTATCAAACAGTCCGGCCTACGATGTGATGATTATCCCTCGAGACCTTCAAAACTTTGATACACTTGATTTTTGCAACACACTATCAATTCCGATTGAGGATTTAAGGCAGCGCTTTGTAGATATGAAAAACAAGCGCTTAAACCCCGGCTACTCCACATATTCCCCGCAAAGACTACTCACACACCTAACAGCTGAAGACTATGGTCGACTATCGGAAAAATTATATCGATTCAACGGTGTTTACATTCAAAAACGAATTCTGCGAGAATACAACTACGATTGTGGAGCCAACGTGTTGGGAAACATCAGAGAGGTGAATCAAGCTGACATCAAGCGAGATCCATATTATTCACGCGGTGACTACACCGGCGACCTTGGGGTGGAAAAAAGCTATGAGAAATATCTTCGAGGCGAAAAGGGTGAAGAGATTCTAATCCGAGATGCAAAAGGACAGATCCAAGGTAAATATAAAGATGGAACTGCCGACAAAAAAGCCATATCGGGGAAGAACTTAACACTCAGCCTTGATATTGAACTCCAAAAATATGCTGAATCTTTGATGCGAAATAAGATAGGTGCAGTGGTGGCTATCGAACCGGAAACCGGGGAGGTGCTTGCCTTAGTAACCAGTCCTACTTATGCACCATCGCTGCTTGTGGGTCGTAATCGCGGCAAAAACTATAAAGAGCTTCGCAACAACCCCTATAAGCCACTACTCGACCGTTCAATTCAGGGATCTTATCCTCCGGGGTCAACATTCAAACCGACTCAAGGGTTGATTTTTCTTCAAGAGGGAATCATAACAACCGGCACTCCATATCCATGCCACAACGGATATGTCAATGGCGGATTACGAGTAGGGTGTCATCCACACGAAGCACCAATAACATTGCAGCCGGCATTGCGCACTTCATGCAATGCGTTTTTCTGTTGGGGCTTCAAAGCCATGATTGATAGAAAGGGGAAATATGGTAGCGCTTCAAATGCCTTCGAAACATGGAAAAATTATCTTGTGGAGCTTGGCTATGGCTATAAACTCGGCATTGATATTCCGGGCGAAAGCCGAGGGTTCATTCCAAACTCCGGCACCTACAATAAACGCTATGGCGAAGATCATTGGAGTGCAAATACCATCATTTCAGTTTCGATTGGCCAGGGGGAGATTATGTCAACTCCTCTACAAATAGCTAATCTCGGTGCAACAATCGCCAATCGTGGGTGGTACTACACCCCCCATGTGGTAAAAGCAGTCCAGGACACATTGCTAAAATCACAATACACCGAACGCCACAACACAAGCATCAATCGCCGTTACTTTGATATTGTGGCTGGGGGCATGCGCATGGCTGTTGAGTCCGGTACCTGTAAATTAGCAAATTTGCCCGATATTGAGGTCTGTGGAAAAACCGGGACTGCACAGAATCCACATGGCCGAGATCACTCCATTTTCCTAGGTTTTGCGCCTTATCACAATCCGAAAATTGCAGTTTGCGTGTTTGTGGAAAATGCCGGTTTTGGCGCCACATATGGAGTTCCTATTGGAAGTTTGGTAATGGAAAAATACCTGAAAGGTGAGATTGCCGGCAATAGGAAATATATTGAAGATCGAATGTTGAACTCAAATACAATAATATACAGTGGTGTCAAGAAACACTGAACCATCCATACTACGCCACCTTGATTGGGTGACTGTGGTTACATATTTTATTTTAGTACTGGCCGGAGTGCTCAGTATTTATGCCGCATGCTACAATTTCGACAATGCGAGCATAATTTCTTTTGAGGAATTCTCCGGCAAACAAATCCGCTGGATAGGCCTGGGATTAATTATTGCTATTGGAATCTTATTAGTGGATTCACGCCTGTATGAAGCCTATGCCGCGCCATTTTATGTATTTATGCTACTGGTGATGACCATTACTATCTTTGTGGCAAAAGAGATTAATGGTTCTCGATCTTGGCTGGTATTTGGCCCGGTGAGTTTTCAGCCGGCAGAGTTCGGCAAGATTGCAACAGCCCTTGCATTAGCCAAACTTTTTAGTGTCTATAACTTCCGCTTGACATCTAAAAAAAATCTGATTAAGGCCCTATTGATTATCTTCATTCCGATTGGACTAATCATTGCTCAAAAGGAGACCGGATCGGCATTGGCCTATATGGCATTGTTTTTGGTGCTCTATCGTGAAGGGATGAGTGGCTTTGTGTTATTTGCAGCATTTCTTGCCGTTCTATTTTTTGTGCTTGCAATAAAATTTGCCGGGACACTCTTTATGGGGATTCCATTAGGTGAAGCGCTCGTATATATCTGCATTATGATTCTTATGGTTTCAATGTTGGTGTACTATTGCAGGCGGTTTGTCGAAGCAAGAAATGTTGCAATCTGGTTTGCGGCAACAGGTTTATTAACATGGATTCTTCATCTTGTGGGGATAGATATTAACGGCACCATTTATTTTCTATCCACAATCTTGGTGGCCTGTGTCTATTGTGTGTTATTGGCTCTGAGGTTTAAAGCGCAGAAACTAATCATCACTTCAGCCTCTGCAATATGTTCGATTCTATTCCTATATTCTGTGAACTTTGCATTTAATTCCATTCTGCAGCCCCATCAACAACAGCGCATCAATGTGACTCTTGGCATTGAAGAAGACCTTCTTGGAACGGGCTACAACGTGAACCAAGCAAAGATTGCAATCGGGTCGGGAGGTTTTGCCGGAAAGGGATTTCTTAATGGCACCCAGACAAAACTAAAATATGTGCCTGAGCAACACACCGACTTTATCTTCTGCACCATTGGCGAAGAGCAAGGATTCATTGGAGCAACAGCAATCACACTTATATTTCTGTTCCTGATACTTCGTGTAATCCGAATTGCAGAGCGACAACCATCCGCCTTTGGGCGAGTCTATGGATATTGCGTTGCATCCTATTTGATATTCCACCTTGCCATCAATGTGGGAATGGTGATTGGATTGTGTCCGGTGATTGGTATCCCCCTCCCCTTTATCAGCTACGGAGGCTCCTCGTTATGGGGCTTTACAATATTGCTATTTATTCTTCTTCGCATTGATGCTGCACGACGCATGCACCCGTCATATCTTTAAAATAACGATGTAAATTAGCTTTTTTGTTGAAATAACACTTTCAGCTGTGAATTTAGAGTAATCTAATTTGCATCTGATAAACTCATTTATTATTTTTGCATCAATGGAGAGCTTTTTTGATATATTATTCTCCGGTTTGCTCATCGGCATTTTCATATCAGCGCCAATGGGGCCGATAGGTATGCTTGTCATTCAGCGCACTCTCAACAGAGGGCGCATGCCTGCATTGTGTACAGGCGTGGGGGCAGCATTATCCGATTTGATATATTGCTTGCTCACCGGCATGGGGCTTTCTTTTGTGACTGATTTCATCAATGCAAATCATAGTATTATTCAGATTATAGGCTCGCTAGTCATAATATTATACGGACTTTTCCTATTCAGGTCAAATCCGTCAAAGTCACTGCGAACACCATCAAGAAACAACAATACATATTGGCGTGATTTTTGGACCGGATTCCTATTTACATTCTCTAATCCGCTGATTCTATTCTTCATCATCGGATTGTTTGCTCAGTTCAAGTTTGCCGACTCTGATTATTTATTCTATCATTATATTGTGGGCTACCTTAGTATTGCCATAGGCGCTCTACTTTGGTGGTTCATGATAACATATTTTGTTAACAAAGTTCGCGGACATTTCAATGTGAGATCCATGTGGTTGATTAATAGAATCATTGCTTCTATATTAATCATCATGGCCATGTTTGGAATAGTCCACGGCACACTTAGTTTGATTAGCCATGTCTGAAAAACTACCTTTAACCCTATCAGTTCCGTGTCTGAAAAACCTCGATTCTCTATCATCTGAAGAGATAATTAAAGTTCTTGATGAACAAGGCTCTCGACAGACAATTGAATGTGTGAATTGGAAAGAAGAATACCCCTATCGTCCATTGACTGCAATTTCAATTGCTCATTCCGGCACTCATATCTATATTGACTTTGCCGTTAGAGGCAACTATCTTCGTGCAGTCAATTTTGAAAACAACTCTTCTGTTCACCAAGACTCATGTGTTGAATTCTTTGTGTGTCCAAACGGAGAACTACCCTACTACAACTTTGAATTCAATTGCATCGGCACAATACATGCAGCTAAAAGAATGGACCGCCACAGTGGCTGCCCACTTTCAACCCCAGAACTCAACTCGGTAAAGCGCTATCCGTCGTGCGGCACTAAACCATTTGAAGAGGTTGAAGGAATGTTTGCATGGAATCTGCTGGTTGCAATCCCCCTTGAAGTAATGGGGCTGAAATATGAAGGAAAGCCAATTGCAATGAAAGGCAACTTCTACAAATGTGGTGACTTGACAAGCGCTCCCCACTTTTTAAGTTGGGCACCAATCGACACCCCTAACCCAGATTTTCATCGCCCGGAATTTTTTGCCAATATCATTTTGGAATAATCCCTAAATAATTCATGACCAATAAAGAAACAACAGAGTCAGAAGAAAATGAACTAATAAAGCGACTGCAAGATCCGTCAACATGTAGAAAAGCCTTTGAAGAGGTTATTTATCGTTACTCCGAGCAGCTTTATTGGCAGATTCGTCGCATTGTACAGTGTCATGACGATGCTTCCGATATATTGCAAAATGTGTTTCTCAAAGCATGGGCTTCAATTGAGCAATTCCGCGGGAGCGCAAAGGTGTCAACATGGCTCCACAAAATAGCAATCAACGAAAGCCTGTCACACTTGGAACAACGACGCAAAAAGCAGACAACAACAATTGACGATCCCGAAATGAATCTGTCGGAATTGATTGAAGCAGATCAAGACATTGATGGCGATGAGCTTCAAAAGAAGTTTCGCCATGCAATAGCATCCTTACCAGAAAAGCAACGACTCGTTTTTAATATGCGCTACTTTGATGAGATGCCCTATGAAAAGATTTCAACCATACTTGGGACCTCTGTCGGAGCCTTAAAAGCATCGTATCATCTTGCTGCAAAAAAAATACAGCAATATTTTGACAATGCCGATTAAACCATTGCCAACAATAATAGTCTAAATGTTAGAAAATAGAACCATCGCTATATGAAACACGACAAAGACATACTGGAAAGATTATCAGGAGGCAATGTAGGGATGACTGTGCCAGATGGTTTTTTTGAAAGTTTCAACAAAAAAATGGTTGAATCGCTACCCGAGCAACCATGGGAAAAGCCCGAGGCCGAGAAATCGAAAATTATGCCACGCACCCGCTGGCAAATTGTCCGCCCCTACATCTACTTAGCCGCAATGTTTATGGGCATTTGGTGCATGATGAAAATGTTCAATCTGATGCAAGGAGCCGATTCAAATTCAGGGCTTGATTCAAACCCCGTGTTGATGAGTGCCATTGACAATGACGCATTTTACTATGACTACTGCGTTTCCGACATCTCAGAAGCCGACATTTATGACGAGCTTTATGATCTTGGTGTAACCCCCGATGACATCTCAGCAGAAATTGATTAATATTTGATACAATTCAATATGAAAAGAACATTGTTAATCGCAGCAATATTCGTCTGCATAGCACAAATTTTCGCTTCTGCCCAAAATCGCACAGAGCAGCGTAAAAAATGGATGGAAGAAATGACCAATGCAAAAATCGAGTTCATGAACAAAGAACTTGATATTACCGGCGAACAGAAAGAAGACTTCAACAAACTTTACAAGGCCTATCTTGCTGAACTGCATAAAGTGCATCATGAGACTCGAAAGCTCGAAAAAAGCATAGACTCCAAGAAAAATGCCACAGATCTCGAATATGAAAAAGCAGCTGAAGCCATGTTTGAACTGAAAGGCAAAGAAGGAGACGTCAATGAAAAGTATTTTGATCAATTCAAGCAAATACTAACTCCCAATCAGCTATTTAAATTTCAAAAAGCAGAATCACATTGGGCAAAGCATTTGATGAAACATCGCAAGAAAAGAACACAAAAATAAAACACCCACAGCGGTTCCATTGTCAAAATGCGAACCGCTTTTTTTTGGCTTAATAGCTCAAATGTGTAGTTGTTAAGAGCAAAAGGATCGAAATAGTTAAATGGTGTTAAATTCGAGAAGATATTTTAGAAATATGTTGTACAACATATTTTTTCGGCTTATCTTTGCATCAGTTTTTCATGGTATTAGATTTAAGGTAAGAAGATTATTCGTCGTGATGACGAGTAATTTTTTTATATATACACATATTCCAATTAATTCAGCCCCGAGATAGTAAGCAAGACGCTATTTAAACAGGCGACAAAGAGTTATATATATCGACCTAATTGTTAAAAAAGCAGGACAAAATCCACGCAACACATTGAACTGAAATTAAATAGATCTATTTGCTATTTTTCAGCTACTTTTAAACAATTAATCATCTATCTAATAATTGGATTCCCCCTACAAAGGAGCAAGCATCAACTCAATTTTAAATTTGGATTAGGTACAATAAAGTAGATGAAAGCCGATTTGATGTCGTGAAAGTCAGCATGTTCAAGCAGCATATTTTTTTTACTGAGCCACATTACTACTGAGCCGTGCATCCGACGCAAATTGCATGGCATAGTATTAAATAAAAAGGCGCAATGAGCAGCTATTTACTCATTGCGCCTTTAGTTGCTTGGTAGCGGGATCGAGAATTGAACTCGAGACCTCCGGGTTATGAATCCGACGCTCTAACCAACTGAGCTATCCCGCCATATTATTTCCGAATTGCAGTGCAAAGTTAGCTGTTTTTATCCTACAATCCAAATTTTTTAAGCGGTTTTTTAATCCGTTTAATCCTACTAAATCGTAAACTACTGCACAGCAAGATTTTCCAACAAAAAGAATATTCAACAAATCTAAGCGCAACACCACATATAAACCCTATCTCTAATTGCACATCACGAAAAAAAGCAGTAAATTTGCACCTTGAAATAAACAAACTCCAAATCAACAAAACATGAACGAGTTAGCAACAAAATACAACCCTGCTGATGTAGAGGATAAATGGTATGCCTACTGGCTTCGTCACAATCTTTTTCACAGCACCCCCGACCATCGTGAACCATTCTGCATTGTGATTCCGCCGCCAAACGTGACCGGCGTACTTCACATGGGTCACATGCTTAATAATACCATTCAGGACATTCTTGTGCGCCGCGCACGAATGGATGGCAAGAATGCGCTATGGGTGCCCGGCACTGACCATGCTGCTATTGCAACAGAAGCCAAGGTTGTTGCAAAACTTGCTGAAGATGGCATTAAAAAATCCGATCTCACTCGTGAAGAATTCTTAGAGCATGCATGGGAGTGGACCCACAAATATGGCGGCATCATTCTTGAACAGCTTAAGAAGCTCGGCGCATCTTGTGACTGGGAGCGAACTGCATTTACAATGGACGACATTCGCTCACGCAGTGTGATCCGCGCATTCGTAGAACTTTATCGCAAAGGTCTTATTTACCGCGGCAAGCGCATGGTTAACTGGGACCCGAAAGCTCAAACAGCATTGAGTGACATTGAAGTGGTTTACAAAGAGGAGAAAAACAAGCTCTACTATCTTCGCTATAAAATTGTTGGTGAAGATGGCTATGCAATTGTTGCCACAACTCGTCCGGAGACCATCATGGGCGACACAGCTATGTGCATAAACCCTGAAGACCCCAAGAACCAGCATCTCCGTGGCAAGAAAGTCATCGTGCCGCTTGTAAATAGAGAAATCCCTGTTATTGAGGACACATACGTTGATATCGAATTCGGCACAGGCTGCTTGAAAGTTACTCCCGCCCATGACATGAATGACTACATGCTCGGACAGAAGCACAACTTGCCCAGTATTGATATCTTCAATCCCGATGCAACTATCAGCGAAGAAGCAGGAATGTATGTTGGGATGGACCGCTTTGATGTTCGACGCCAAATAGCAAAAGACCTTGAAGAGGCCGGACTCATTGAAAAGATTGAAGACTACGAAAACAAAGTGGGCTACTCTGAGCGCAATAATGACACCGTTACAGAGCCGCGCCTTAGTGACCAATGGTTCTTGAAGATGGACACTCTTGCAACTCCGGCTCTCGAAGCTGTAATGAATGACACCATCAAATTTGTGCCCGAAAAATTCAAAAACACCTATAATCACTGGATGACTGATATTCGTGACTGGTGTATCTCTCGCCAGTTGTGGTGGGGACATAGAATCCCGGCATACTATCTTCCCGACGGCTCTTTTGTTGTTGCCGAAAGCCCGGAAGAAGCGCTTGAACTCGCCAAAGAAAAAGATGCTTCACTGACAATCAATGACCTTCGCCAAGATGAAGACTCATTTGACACATGGTTCTCTTCATGGCTATGGCCTGTAGCATTGTTCAACGGCATCCTCGAGCCCAATAATGAAGAGATAAACTATTACTATCCCACTGCCGATCTTGTGACCGGTCCTGATATTATATTCTTCTGGGTGGCTCGCATGGTGATGGCCGGTTATGAATTTATTGGTAAGCAACCGTTCAATAATGTTTATTTCACCGGCATTGTTCGCGATGAAATCGGTCGCAAAATGTCAAAACAATTTGGCAATTCTCCCGATCCGCTGGAACTTATCGCCAACTATGGCGCCGATGGTGTGCGTGTGGGCATCATGCTTTCAGCCCCTGCCGGTAACGACATCTTCTTCGATAAAAAACTCTGCGAAACAGGCCGAAACTTCTCCAATAAGATTTGGAATGCGTTCCGCCTCGTAAAAGGATGGGACGTTAACAATGCAGCAGAGCAACCGGCTTCAGCTGCAATGGCTTGCAAATGGTTTGAATCAAAACTGTCAAAATCAGTTATTGAAATCAACGATTTGATGGCTAAATTCCGTATTTCGGAGGCCTTGAAAGAGATTTATCGTCTATTCTGGGATGAGTTCTCTTCATGGTATCTTGAAATGGTGAAACCGGCCTATGGCTCACCTATTGACAAGAAAACATTTGACACCACCCTCCACTATTTTGACTCTCTGCTACGTTTGCTCCACCCATTCATGCCATTTATCACAGAAGAGCTTTGGCAACACCTTGCAGAGCGCACCGACGGCGAGTCAATCATGTATGCCGCAACACCCGTTGTTAGCGAGATTGACGAAAACATCCTTTCGTTGATGGAACATGTCAAAGATGTTGTTAACGGTTTGCGCAATGTTCGTGCGGTTAAGAACATTCCCAATAAAGAGGCTCTCACAGTCAATATCATCGGCTCTTGGGATAAAGCTCAGGATTCAATGATTATGAAACTTGCCAATGCTTCGGCAATCAACCATAATGCAGAAAAAGACCCTGCAGCTGCCACATTTATGGTTGGAACCACCGAAGTGAATGTTCCCCTATCTGAAAATATTGATGTTGAAGCTGAGCTTGCAAAACTTCGCAAAGACCTCGACTATTATCAAGGATTCCGCACATCCGTTATGAAAAAATTGTCAAACGAGCGATTTGTTTCAAATGCTCCGGCGGCAGTTGTTGAAGGCGAACGCAATAAACTTGCTGATGCCGATGCTAAAATTGCTAATCTAACAGCCGCAATCGAAGCATTAACAAAATAATGCTTAGATAGATACTCTCTAAGAACTGCGTCCGCTACTCGGCGCAGTTCTTTTTTTACGCCCAAGCCATATCAATTAAACATATAAATGAACGCATTGAGATATGTGGCAAATATAATCCAACAAATATATGGCACCATTAGCCACGAAGATATTCGTCTAATCGGATAGACACTCACCGCATACCATATCACAACTACATCAAGCAACACGATATTTACCAGCCCAAGAAATGGATTTCGCAGATAGAAGAAGGTGAAACTCCACAAGAAATTTAAACCCAGCTGCACCAAAAACAGAGTCAACTGACGCGATTTGTTCACCGCTCTATCCCCGTATATCAACCCAATTGAAGCGCCCATACAGAGATATACAATTCCCCACACAATGGGGAACACTACATTAGGCGGCGACAATTCGGATTTTATTAGTGTAGGATACCAAATGAGCAATGCTTCCGACTGAAACCAGCGTGCAGTTAATCCAACACCAAGACACGCCAAAATTGCAATAGCAACATTAATAACAACACGAACCATAACAGAATTTAAATTTCAGTTAATAATCTTTACACTGAAACAACACCGTAACTATGATTCTTGTTCAGTAACAAGAAACAATCCACAAAGGAAGGAAGATAAAATCAGTCCTCAATTATGTGCTTGTCAACACAATTGAGTTTGCGAGAAGGATATTGCTTGAGTAATGAATGATTGTGTGTGGCAATAATAACAGCAGTGCCCGACTCGGCAATTTCATGAAAACGCATCATGATGCGCGACCCTGTTTCGGGATCAAGATTTCCAGTAGGCTCATCGGCAAGAATAAGTTTGGGATTATTCAGCATTGCACGAGCCATTACAATTCGCTGTTGCTCTCCACCCGACAATTCTAATGGCATCTTATAGCTCTTATTCAGCATTCCAACTTCAGTCAAGACCTGTTCGATTCGATCTACTTTTTCATCTTTATCTTTCCATCCGGTGGCATTTAGAACAAACATCAAGTTGTCATAAACGTTGCGATCTGTCAATAGCCTAAAATCTTGAAACACAATGCCTATATCTCTACGCAAGAATGGAATTTCGCGACGGCGAATCGATGTCATGTCACGGCCGAGCACCCCAGCTCTGCCGGCCGCAATAGGAATTTCAGCATAAAGAGATTTCAGAAAAGAGCTTTTTCCACTACCCACCTTGCCTGTGAGATAAACGAGCTCACCGGGAGCAACAGAGAGATTAATATCTTTGAGCACCACAATATTATTACGATGCAATTCAACTCCGGAATATTTGACAAGATGGTCCATTCTTTTCAGTTTTTTAATAACCCATTTCAGAAATAAACTTGATGCGCATCAAGCGGATTTCTTCTTCAGAATATTCATCACCGAGCTCTTTGTAGGCCTCGTTCAAATCACCGCTTTCGCTCGTTTTAAAATACTCAAAGATATCATCCTGCTGTTCATCATCAAGAAGTTCATCTATATGATAATTGATATTAATCTTTGTGCCAGAATTCAATATACCCTCAATATCATCGAGCAACTCATCAATTTCCATACCCATAGAATCTGCAATCTCGTCAATAGGTATTTTCCTGTCAATAGCATGAATGATTGAGATTTTAACCTTGCTCTTATTCGCAACCGTGCGAACAACCATATCTTCAGGCCGTTCAATCTCATTTTCTTCCACATGCTTACGAATCACTTTGACAAACTCTTCACCATAGCGTTTTGCCTTGCCAATACCTACCCCCGAAATATTTGCAAGTTCTTCGATTGTTATGGGATAAGATGTTGCCATGGCTTCGAGCGAAGGATCTTGGAAAATAACGTAAGGCGGCAATTTTGCATTTTTAGCAACCGATTTGCGAAGGTCTTTCAAAATAGAATACAATTCAGTGTCGGCTGCACACCCCGCCCCACCTTTGACAACTTCCGGTTCTACTTCTTCCGAGAATTCATTATCTTCAACAATTTTGAAAGAAACGGGTTTCTCCAAAAACTTAGCTCCGGCCGATGTGAGCTTCAAGATGCCATATTGTTCAATATCCCTTTCAATATAGCCTAAGATGACTGCCTGACGAATCACGGCACCTAAATGACGAGCATCTGATTTTGAGAGACAACCAAATGTGTCAAGACTTTCGTGATTATAGGATTTTATATCAGCGGTGACACGCCCGCGAACAATATCTATAATGTGATCAGCTTTGAATTTTTCCTTAAGAGCTCCGATTGTTTCCAAAACCACAGAGAGGTCATCTTTTGCTTCAACTTGCTGCTTTGGCTTCAAGCAATTGTCACAGTTTCCGCAGTTAGACTCTTCATATTTCTCACCAAAATAATGCAGCAAAGAAAGACGGCGACACACACTTGACTCTGCATAAGCAGCTGTTTCCAAGAGCAACTGTCGACCTATTTCTTGTTCGGCAATTGGTTTATTTTGGATAAATTTCTCCATTTTTTGAAGGTCCTTGGCCGCATAGAAGGTTATGCAACGCCCCTCACCACCATCACGGCCGGCTCGACCGGTTTCTTGGTAGTAGCCTTCAAGGGATTTCGGCATATCATAGTGAATCACAAACCTCACATCAGGCTTATCAATGCCCATTCCGAAAGCGATAGTAGCCACAATCACATCAACCTTTTCATAAAGGAAAGCATCTTGATTTTCGGAGCGAGTTGAACCATCCATACCGGCATGATATGGCAATGCTTTAATGTCATTAACAATCAGCAATTGCGCCAACTCTTCAACTTTCTTTCGGCTTAAGCAGTAGATAATGCCCGATTTACCCTCCATGCTCTTAACAAATTTAATGATGTCTTTGTCAATTTGTGAGGTTTTCGGACGTATCTCATAATATAGATTTGTGCGATTAAATGACGACTTAAACACATTTGCATCAAGCATGCCCAAGTTCTTTTGAATATCGTGTTGAACTTTAGGGGTGGCAGTAGCTGTCAATGCAATTAACGGGCGCTTACCTATTTCGTTTATAATCGGGCGGATTCGGCGATATTCAGGTCGAAAATCATGCCCCCATTCCGAGATACAATGCGCTTCGTCAACAGCATAGAACGAAATCGGAACATTTTTTAGAAACTCCACATACTCCTCCTTGGTCAATGACTCCGGGGCAACATAAAGCAATTTGGTGACACCTGAGAGTATATCAGCCTTCACCTTATCAACAGCCGATTTATTTAACGAAGAGTTCAAGAAGTGAGCAATGCCGTCATTTTCACTGAAATTACGCATCACATCCACTTGATTCTTCATCAAAGCAATCAACGGCGAGATAACAATTGCTGTTCCTTCCATCATCAACGATGGAAGTTGATAGCACAATGACTTGCCGCCACCGGTTGGCATCAAAACAAATGTGTCGTTGCCGGCAATCAAACTCTGAATGATTGCTTCTTGGTTACCCTTAAATTTATCGAAGCCGAAGTGATTTTTCAGCGATTCGGTGAGCAACTTGTTTGTAGCCATAGTGAGAAAGAGAGATTATGTGAGATTACTTTAATTCTATATATTGTTTACCTCAAAATTAGCATCTTGAAGTTTCTGCAAAGCATATTCTGCTGTGACATTAAACTCGGTTTGAGTTGTTGAAGGGATTTCAAACATGCAATCCATCATTATAGTCTCAACAATTGACCTCAAACCGCGAGCTCCAAGTTTATATTCAATAGCTTTATCAACAATCAAATCCAAAGATTCGGGGGAGAATGTCAATTTCACTCCGTCCATTTCGAATAGCTTGGTGTATTGGCGCACTATTGCATTTTTTGGTTCTGTCAAAACTCGTCGAAGCGCATCGCGATCAAGAGGATCAAGATGTGTCAAAATCGGCAAGCGACCAATAATTTCCGGGATTAGCCCAAATGATTTCAAGTCCTGAGGAGCAACATACTGCAAGAAATTATTTCTATCAACACCCTTGCGAGTTGAATTGCTATAACCAACCGCATGAGAGTTTAATCGCTGTGCAATTTTGCGTTCAATTCCATCAAAAGCGCCACCACAAATAAACAAGATGTTTTTGGTGTCAACAGCAATCATGCGCTGCTCTGGATGCTTTCTACCACCCTGTGGCGGAACATTGACAATCGAGCCTTCAAGCAGTTTCAACAATCCCTGCTGAACCCCCTCGCCACTAACGTCGCGAGTAATTGACGGGTTATCACCCTTTCGAGCAATTTTGTCAATCTCATCAATGAACACAATTCCTCGCTGAGCCTTTTCCACATCATAGTCAGCAGCTTGAAGCAGACGTGTGAGCAAGCTTTCAATATCTTCACCAACATAGCCTGCCTCAGTCAAAACTGTTGCATCAACAATAGTAAATGGCACATCAAGCATTCGGGCAATAGTCTTCGCCAAGAGGGTTTTTCCAGTCCCAGTGGGCCCAACTATAATAATATTGCTTTTCTCAATATCAACCTCATCATCTTTAGCTTGACTTAGACGCTTATAATGGTTATAAACAGCCACTGACAAATACCGCTTAGCTGAATCTTGCCCAATCACATAACTATCCAAGAATCTACATATCTCTTGCGGCTTTGGCACACTATTCATGTTGAAGTCAGTGCCGCTACCTATTTTTTGATTCTGCTCATTACGAAATTCCTTTACAGCTTCGTGAATCTGGTCCACACAGGAGGAGCAAATATATGCATCATTGAAAGCACTCGGCACGAGCACTTCCGATGAATTAGCCGGTTCGCCACAGAATGAGCAACGAACTGAATTACGATTATGTCCGTCTCCGCTTGATTTTTTTGCCATACTCTACTATCAGCCTAGATCAATGTTTTGCGCGAATTAACACATCATCAATCATGCCATATTCTTTAGCTTCATGAGATGTCATCCAATAATCACGATCGGAATCCTTTTCGACCTTTTCAAAAGGCTGACCGGAGTGATTAGCAATAATTGTATATAATTCTTTCTTCAACTTTTGAATTTCTCGCGCTGTGATTTCAATATCAGAAGCTTGCCCCTGAGCGCCACCCATAGGCTGATGAATCATCACACGAGAGTGATTGAGAGCAAAACGCTTACCTTCTGCGCCTGAAACAAGCAAAACAGCAGCCATTGAAGCCGCCATGCCTGTGCAGATTGTAGAGACATCGCTTGAGATATACTGCATAGTGTCATAAATGCCAAGACCAGCATATACCGACCCGCCGGGAGAGTTAATATAAATGCTCACATCCTTACCCGGATCTGCTGAATCCAAATACAATAATTGTGCTTGAATCACATTTGCGGTATAATCATTAACATCAGTCCCAAGGAATATTACACGATCCATCATCAACCGAGAAAACACATCCATCTGCGCAACATTAAGCTGACGCTCCTCAATAATAGTGGGAGAAATATAGCTTGAAGTTATTGTTGATGCATATTGATCAAGGGCAAGGCCGTTCATCCCGAGATGCTTAACGGCGAAGTTCCTAAAGTCATGTTCTAATTTCATAATTATATATCAATTGTAAATAGGGAATCTTTATTCAAAGTTACATTTTTTCTCCAAAAAAAGCAAGTGAGCCACTAATGTTTTTGCAATCGAAGATTTTTCCTATGGTTAAATTGGCAGTAATCATTTATTTTCATCACCAAACCAATTTATACCATCTTGATTGGTCATTTCGAATTCAAGAACTGCACCTTGCATTATCTGTTCATGTGTGATGTAGCTTCGGTTTAGTCGCTCGCCATTGAGTTTCACCGACTTAACATATTTATTAACCGACGATACGCCGGGTGCCAATACTCTAAACTCTTTGCCGTTTTCCAAATTGATTACTAATTGCTCAAACAATGGAGTGCCAATCTCATATTGACCACTAACAGGATTCACAGGATATAACCCCATTGCAGAGAACACATACCAAGCTGACATCTGGCCAAGGTCCTCATTCCCACAAAGGCCTTCAGGAGTGTTAGTGTAGAATTCATCCAAAACATGGCGAACATGTTTCGCCGTGTTCCACGGTTGCTTCACACTATTGTAGAGATATATCACATGATGACTCGGTTCATTACCATGAGCATACTGACCAATCATACCAGTTGAGAATATTGGCAACTCATGTCCGGGCTGTCCGGTGTAAGTGAACATACTATCGAGTCGGAGTGTAAATTTATCATCACCACCCATTAACTCAATCAATCCGGGAATATCATGCTGAACCGACCAGAAATACTGCCAAGCATTACTTTCGGAAATATGCGCAGTGTAATCATCGGGTGAAAAATCGGGCTGCCACTCCCCATTCTCATCACGCGGATGCATAAATCTTGTGGCCGGATTGAACACATTTTTATAATTCTGAGAGCGCTTATGGAATTCCGCAGCAACATCATTTTTGCCAATTTTTTCGGCCATCACAGCAATGCAATAGTCATCGAAGGCATATTCAAGTGTTCTTGACAAAGACCAATTATCGGCATTGTAGGGGTCAACTACATTATATGGAACATATCCGAGTTTTTTATACAGCCCAATACCGCGGTACTGATCAATATTTGCAGTCTTTACACAGGCATCAAGAGCCTTTTCCGGGTCGAAATCTCCAATTCCTTTGAGATAAGCATCCACAATCACCGGCACTGCATGATAGCCAAGCATCATATCCGTCTCGCCTCCTTGGAAGTTCCACACCGGGAGTCGGCCATTCTGGTCAAAAAAAGCCAAAAACGACTTGATCATATCATTTGTTCGCTTCTGCTGAGTTATGGTGAACAATGGGTGTGAAGCCCTAAATGTGTCCCACAAAGAGAATGTTGAATAGTTTGTCCATCCATCTGCTTTGTGGGTATTTTTATCCGGACCGCGATAGCCACCATCCACATCGGAGTATATTGTCGGAGCAATCATACTGTGATACAAAGCTGTGTAGAACGTCGTGGTTCGGTCTTTATCATCGCTAGTAACTTTAATTTTTCCGAGCTCTTCATTCCAGCTTTTGCGAGTTTTAGCAAGAGTAGACTCAAAATCATTTGTGGGCACCTCTGCCAATAGATTTGCAGCAGCCCCTTCTGTGCTAACACTTGACAGAGCGGTGGATAGTGTAATCTGCTCATTGGGAAGAGTCTTGAAATCAAAGCGGGCTATCATCCCCTGAGCATTATCTACTCCACTATTCAACGCAGCGGAATCAATTAATAGTGAATCCCATGGTTTAGAAAATCTTGTACGGAAAAAGATGCGCTGATCACGTGCCCAACCGGCCGAATAGCGATACCCCTCAATCGTACACGAGTCTATAACTTTTATTTCGGTGTCAACAGTTGCATCCCAGTTCATAGCTTTTCTCAAATCAAGAAATACAGCAGCATCTCCACCAGGGAATGTGTAACGTTGCACACCAACCCTCTCAGTTGCAGTCAGTTCGACCTTGATATCATAATCCGCCAATCTCACGCTATAATATCCAGCATAAGCATCCTCTTCGTCGTGAGAAAATTTTGAATGTATGCCTAACGGCGCTTCTGCCTCTTTATACGGAATTGTCACCGGCATAAAAGAAATATCATATAGGTCGCCGGCTCCGGTTCCAGATAAATGTGTGTGACTAAACCCAGCAATAGTACTATCAGGATAGAAATAACCCGAAATACGGTCCCAGCCCGGCAATCCATTGTCGGGACTAAGCTGTACCATGCCAAATGGAGCTTGCGCCCCGGGATATGTATTTCCGGTAAAATCTGTTCCAATCATCGGATTAACCAATAGAGAATAATCGGTTGTGTCTGTAACCGAATAACTACCTATACCTGAGTCCGAACATGAATATCCGAGCACACAACAGATTGCCACTAAAAAGCTATAGCTAAATTTCATCTCAAACAATAATTAGTAGTCTAATTTATTTTTTACAATTCATCAACCATCTTCAGCCATAATGCCGACGATGCATCCGATGGCATACGCCAATCACCCCTCGGCGACAATCCCACACTGCCAATTTTGGGGCCATCGGGCAAGCACGAACGCTTAAACTGCTGATTAAAGAATCGGCGATAAAACACTCTCATCCACTTCTTTATTGTGGCATCATTATAAGCTCCATCAAATGCTTTTTGAGCTAAAACCCAGATTCTGCCCGGCGAGAATCCATAGCGCAAAGTGTAGTACAAAAAGAAATCGTGCAACTCATACGGTCCCACCAAATCTTCAGTTTTTTGTTTTATATTTCCATTTTCATCGGCCGGAGTTAACTCCGGGCTAATCGGAGTGTCTACGATGTCATAAAGCACATCGCGCAAGGAATCCTCTGAGGCATTATCTGCATACCATTTTACGATATTTCGAATTAGTGTTTTGGGCACATCGGCGTTTATGCCATACATTGACATGTGATCACCATTATATGTGGCCCATCCGAGAGCCAATTCCGACAAGTCACCGGTTCCCAAAACTATGCCTCCAACCTGATTGGCAACATCCATCAAAATCTGCGTGCGCTCTCGGGCTTGAGAATTTTCATATGTAACATCATGGGTGGAGATATCGTGATTAATATCCTCAAAATGCTGCTCAACAGCTTTTACAATAGGAATCTCTCGCATGGTCACACCCAAAATTCTCATCAATTTCAGAGCATTATCATAGGTGCGGTCTGTAGTGCCAAATCCGGGCATTGTGATGCCAACGATATCACTGACGCTTCCACCGATTTTTTTAATGGTATTGACAGCAACAAGCAAAGCCAAAGTTGAGTCCAATCCTCCGGAAATACCCACCACAATCTTATTGTTGCCGATGGCTTTCAAACGCCGCGCTAACCCACCCATTTGAATGGCTGCAATTTCTGAGCAGCGCTCAACTATTTGTTCATCGCCACAAGGAATAAAGGGGTGCGTGTTGACATTACGATATTTCGGCATCACAGACACATTATCACAATCCGAAATCAGACCATCAAAAGAGGTTATTACATTATTTCGTCGAGCACAATCATCAATTGCACCACGACGCAGCCTATCACTTGCGATTGCAGCCACATCAACATCAGCTATGACACATGGCGAAGAAAGAAATTCTTTTGAATCATTACATTCAAGGATAGCACCGCATTCAGCAATTATAGTTCTCGGAAGGAATGTCATATCAGTTGACGACTCACCATATCCGGCTGAAGCATAAACATAAGCACATCCACATTGTGCAGATTGAAGCGACACTAATGACTCCACATAAGATTGACGCCCGACAACAGCTTCCATTGCCGACAGATTGAATATTACTTGCGCACCGCTCATTGCAAGATGACACGATGGTTGAATCGGAACAAGCAAATCCTCCCCTATCTCAATCCCAATTTTTACACCATGAGACTCAAATATGGAATAATATGCATCATCTGTTTGAGAGAACCAACGACGCTGATCAACCGAAAGATACCTCTTCTCTATAATTTCAATATTGCTCTTGCTTATCAATGCAGCACAATTGGAGATTCGTCCTCCGCCACAAAGCATTGGCAAGCCTACAATCACATCCATATTCATATCCGCAGTAGCCTCAGCAATTTGTTTCAAGCCCTTCTCGGCAGCATGAAGCAGAGTTGCATTATGAAACAAATCCGCGCAAGTGTATCCGGTGACACACAATTCAGGGAACACGGCGATATCCACGTCCTCATTTTCAAGGTTGCGCATCGATTTAATTATGCACTCAACATTGAAATCAACATCTGCGACTCTATGTTCGGGAGCCACAGCGGCTACTCTTAGGAATCCGTTAGTCATATTCTAAATATCTTTCAAAACATAATCAATAATGAATGTGGGGTCAAATCTCACAAGGCCACAATTCTTCAAAATACAAAGATAGTGAAATAATGCAGACTAAAAACTGATTTGCAATATTTTATTTAGAAATTTAAAGAAAAACTCTATGCTAATATTTGCTACATTACAAACGATCACCTACCTTTGCATCAACTGTTAGGGGTGCTAATCTTTATTGGATTGGCTGAGATTATACCCTATGAACCTGATATGTATAATAACAGCGCAGGGAAACGGCATTGGGATTCATCATTTATAGGCATCACAAAGCATAGTTCTCTGGGTTGTAGAAATATTGAGAACTAATGAATACCAGCATCCCCAGTGAATTGCTTTGCACAGCAATCACCTCAGTAAGGTCACAAAGACCGCTCATCTACAACATCACTAATTTTGTTGTTATGAACAACTCCGCCAATGCCCTTTTGGCTATTGGCGCATCACCGGTTATGACTCACTGGATTGAAGAAGCTTCTGAAATGGCAGCTATTGCAAGCGCTATTGTTGTAAACATCGGGACTCTTGATCGTTCATTGATTGATTGTGCAAAAGTGGCCGGTGAAAAGGCATTGCAACTCGGCAAGCCGCTCATCTTAGACCCTGTTGGTGCCGGAGCCACAAGTCAGCGAACAGCCGCTGCATGGGAAATAATCAACCATTGCCATCCCACCATAATCAGAGGCAATGCAAGTGAAATAATGGCACTGATAGATGCCAATACCAAGAGCAAAGGAGTTGACAGCAACGCATCGAGCATTGATGCGTTAGATGCGGCTCGAACACTCGCAATCAGGTCCAGTGCCATAGTGGTGATTAGCGGCGAGATTGATTATATAACAAATGGAGAGGTAACCTTCACCGTGGATGGAGGCAACTCCATCATGGCTTCCGTTACCGGAATGGGATGCACGGCTACAGCGTTGATTGGCGCATTTGCAGCTGTTGAGCCAAACCCAATGATTGCTGCAACTGCAGCTATGGCAGTTATGAGCCTTGCAGGAGAAAGAGCAGCAATAAATGCTCGCGGCAATGGATCAATGCAAATGAATTTTCTCGACGAATTGTACAACATAACCTCAGAAAAACTTCAATCAGATGAAAAATAAATTAAAACTATATCTTGTAACAGACCGCTCGCTATCATTAGGCCGCCCATTGGAGGATGTCATCACTGAGGCTGTGGCCGGTGGCGTTACTATGGTGCAATTGCGCGAAAAAACTACATCAACGGCCGAATTCCTTGACTTGGCACGAAAATTAATGTCGAAGTTAAAACCTCTTGGTATTCCATTGATAATAAATGACAGAGTAGATATTGCACTGGCAGTTGATGCCGACGGTGTGCATATTGGGCAGAGCGATATGCCCTACGAGGATGTGAGACGCCTCGTGGGAAAAGATAAGATTGTGGGGCTTTCTGTTGAAAACCTCAAAGATATTGAAATTGCCAACACACTTGATGTTGACTATATCGGCATTTCACCCGTATATGGGACTCCAACCAAAACCGACACAGCAGCGCCCTTTGGCTTACAGGGGCTAAAAGAGGCCGTTAAACTGTCAAAACACCCAACTGTTGCCATTGGCGGCATGAATCGGGATACGATAGGTGGTGTGATGCGAACCGGATGTAACGGCGTGGCCGTGGTCAGCGCAATCTGCTCAGCAGGATCGCCATCAGAGGCTTCAGCTGAGCTAAGAGAGATTATTGAAGCAAACAGCAAGCAGAGTTGGAGCCAAGAAATTTGGGAAAAATCAACTAAAATTTACAATGCCATTTTAGAGCATGATTTTCTCAACGAGCTATCCAACGGCACATTGAGTGACGAAATATTTGGTCGCTACATTGCTCAAGATGAGATTTATTTGAGAAACTACTATCAACAAATGTTTATGCTCGCCAATTTGATGGCAAACGATGATAGCCGAACTCTATTTCTTTCTTTTGCAAAAAGCGGCATGGAGGGGGAAAAAGCCATGCACGATTTGCTTATCAGCAAATATGGAATAAACACCAATGTCAATGCCTCAAAAGTAACAACCGACTACAACGAACATATTTGCAGCGGGATTGCTACAGGCAATCGATGCATAGCATTGGCTGCTGTGCTTCCATGCATGTGGATCTACAATCGTGTGGGATTGCATATTTTATCTACTGCAAGACTCGAAAACAACCCCTACAAGGAATGGATTTTAGAATATGGCAACGATGAATTTTCGTCCGGTGTAAATCAAATGCTTGAAATCATAGATGAATTAGCGGAAAAAGCCGATAGCAAAATCAGAGAGTTAATGGAGCACTACTATTTGAAAGCAGCTCTTTATGAATATGCATTTTGGGATTATGGTTATAATGGCGACACCAAATCTTACTGCTACACCGATTCGCTTAACGAATGGATATAACGATATAACGCGAGCGCGGACCCGTGAAAGTCCGCGCTCACTATTAATTGTAGAGTTGAATTAGTGTTGGTAGAGATATCGCTTGATTGAACGTTTTGGTGTTTTCTCAAATTCTTCGCTCATTAACTTATGGCTTGCCACCTTGCTATATGCGGGGATTTCGCGATTCAGCTGAGCAATATTCTCCTTCATCACAGAGTCAATTTCAGTGACATCCATGCCCGATTTAGTAGCTAATTCATAATCGGGATAGATTAATGCAATAATCTTGCCATCATCCGAAATCACAACCGACTCGCTGACATAGGGCATATTATTAAGCACCTGCTCAATCTCTTCGGGATAGATATTCTGCCCCGATGGTCCGAGAATCATATTCTTATCACGACCGCGCAGATAGATGAATTTATCCTCATCAATTGTGCCAATATCACCTGTACACAGCCATCCGTCTTCAGAGATTGCAGAGCGGGTTGCCTCTTCATTTTTATAATATCCCTTCATAACATTGTCACCTTTAACCCAAATCACACCGGCGCCGGTTTCTGGATTGGGATTTTCAACACGCGCAGTCATGCGATCCACATAGCGACCGCAAGAGCCTTTACGAGCTTCTGACCAGGAAGCATAAGAGATCAGCGGACCACATTCAGTCATACCATAACCCACAGTGAACGGGAAATTGATTTTGCGCAAGAATTCTTCTACATCTTTGTTAAGCGCAGCGCCACCGATAACCATTTCACGCAACTGACCGCCAAATGTAGCAGTCAACTGCTGCTTGATTTTAGCCAACAATCTGTCATCAACAAAGGGCACATGCATCAAAATCTTCATCAAAGGCTTATCCAGCAATGGGAATACTTTTGTTTTGATAATCTTTTCAATAATAAGGGGAACAGAAACAATCAACTTCGGGCGCACTTTGGCAAATGCAGCCATGATGATTTGAGGCGATGGTGTACGAGTCAAGAAATGGATGTGACATCCTATAGAGAAGGGATATATCACTTCGACAAGCAAACCATACATATGTGCCATCGGGAGCATGCTCACAATTCCATCTTCCTGCTCCAAGAAATCAATATTTTCGATAGCGAATTGCAGGTTAGACCAAAGATTGTGTGACGACAACATCACTCCCTTTGAAAAGCCGGTTGAGCCGGATGTGTAGTTAATCAATGCTGTGTCATGCGGATCATAGTTTTCATTGATTTTAAAATCATCGGAAGTGAATCTTTCCGGGAATTTAACGCCAAAATATTCATTCAAGCGAGCTCTTGCATCAGCAAGATTTTCATTATTGCATGTAAACAATGAATAGTCACTCAAGTTCAAGACGCCATCAATGCCGGAGATTGAATCGGCCGACATATTTTCCCAAATTGCCTGATCCACAAACAACAATCGAGCTTCGCTATGGTTAACTAAATGGTGAATTGTGTCGGGCTTGAACTCATTCAAAATCGGCACTGCAATACACCCGTAAGTGATTGTTCCGAAGAAGGCAACAGCCCACTGAGATGAATTTCGTCCACAAAGAGCCACTCTATCACCCGGCTTCACACCGCTACGCTCAAATAGAATATGCAACTTGGTTATTTTTCTGGCAACATCTTTGTAGTTATAAGAAACGCCATTGAAATCAGTCAATGCCGGAAGCTCCCAGTGCTTGCGAATTGAATGAACAATGTATTCATTTAAAGTCGGTTTGTAATCCATAATTAACATAAATATCTGTTACTTCATATCGCAAAGGTAATCATAATTCTAATAAAATGGGATTGAATTGGAGCAAAAAAACACTATAATTAAAATTAAATAGCTAAATTTGCAGTGTATATAACAACAAAATCAATCTACAAATGAAAAGCAAACTCTTACTTGGAACAATATTCTCAAGCATTATCGCTTCATGTGCAAATGCAACTGAGCCTTCTAACTATTCATTAACAGTTAATCTATCGCCCGACGATGATGGCATCTATGTTTATGTCATGGACTATGACAGCCAAATTAAAATCGACAGTGCATTGGTTGAGGATGGTGTTGCAAAATTTTCAGGCAACATTGTGAATCCTTTTTATGCTCGCTTGATTGCTGATGGCAATCGTCTCGGTGACATTATCATTGAAAAAACCGACATCACAGTCACTCCGGAAGTGCGATTGGTGAAGAGCAACGGCGAACTCTACACAAAGATGAATGCAATGTATGGTAAATTAGATGCACTCAAAAAAGAGTTCCAAGCATTGCCCAATGACTCTACATCAATAGAGCGACGCAAAGAAATTGCTGGTAAATATGATCAAACCATCACCCAAACTTTGGCCGAAAATGCCAACAATACTCTCGGCTACATTCTGTTTGTAAACACAGTTTCAAGCTGTCAGTCATTGGCCGACATGGACGCAATGCTCCAGCAGTATCCCCAATTTACAAATTCACTCAGAGTTAAATCTTACCGCGACAATTTGATTAAGAAAGAGGAAACCTCTGTAGGCAAAAAATATAAAGACTTTGCCATTACATTCGAGGGCAAGACTCAGAAACTTAGCGACTTTGTTAGTCCTGACCACTACACCCTCGTTGACTTCTGGGCAAGTTGGTGTGGTCCCTGTATTCGCGAAACCAAAACCCTTAAGGACCTTTACAAAAAATATAATGGCAAGGGGCTGAAAGTTCTTGGTGTAGCCGTATGGGACGATCCAGAGAATACCAAAATGGCTATTGCAAAACATGAATTGCCTTGGCCATCAATCCTCAATGCACAAACTATCCCCACCGACCTTTATGGCATTTCGGGAATACCCTGCATCATTCTTATTGCACCTGACGGCACAATCGTCAGCCGCGACAAGCAAGGTCAGGATTTGATTAATGATGTTGATGCTGCGATGTCAACTCTTAATCCGGAAGAGGAAGAAGCGAATTGATTTTATACACACACTTGGTTATGTCGAAAAGCCTTCTGCATAACCATCACATAACATACAACATCCACAGATATGATTGATAAGATAAATAGTCTTAAACAAGAAATTGAAGCACTAAATGCAACAACTGAGGCAGAAGTTGAAGAACTTCGCATAAAATATCTCAGCAAAAAAGGCTCAGTTTCGTTGCTTTTCAATGATTTTCGTAATGTGCCTGCCGAACAGAAGAAAGAGATTGGCCAAGCCATCAACGAGCTAAAAAACATAGCAACTGAAAAAATCAATTCACTCCGCGAAACATTATCAGTGGCCGACTGCAGCAATGATTGCATTGACCTGACTAGAACACCCGCTGTTATGCCATTGGGGTCTCGACATCCATTGTCAATCGTTCGCAATGAAATTGTGTCGATATTTTCTCGTTTAGGGTTCACTATTGCCGAGGGTCCTGAGATTGAAGATGACTGGCATGTGTTCTCATCACTGAACTTTGCTGCCGACCATCCTGCCCGCGATATGCAGGACACTTTCTTCATTCAAAGAAGCCCCGATGTGTTGCTCCGCACGCACACATCATCAGTGCAATCACGCGTAATGGAACACACCCAGCCCCCTATTCGCATTATTTGCCCCGGACGAGTATATCGCAACGAAGCAATTTCAGCCAGAGCTCACTGCTTTTTCCATCAAGTGGAAGCTCTCTATGTTGATGAAAATGTATCATTTGCCGATTTAAAACAGTCGCTTCTATATTTTGCTCAAGAAATGTTTGGTCCGGAAACAAAGATTCGTTTGCGCCCGAGCTATTTCCCATTCACCGAACCTTCGGCTGAAATGGACATTTCATGTAATCTTTGTGGCGGCAAAGGGTGTGGATTCTGCAAACACACAGGATGGGTTGAAATCCTCGGTTGCGGCATGGTTGATCCGAATGTTCTTGATGCTTGCGGCATTGACTCTAAAAAGTACAGCGGTTTTGCTCTTGGTATGGGTGTTGAACGCATCACCAACTTAAAGTACCAAGTAAAGGACTTGCGTATGTTCTCAGAAAATGACCGTCGCTTCCTTGAAGAATTCCAAAGTGCCCACTAACCCCGACTAATTTAATGTCAGTGAGTGTTGTCGAAATGTTGGCTGTTGCCGGCGGAGGAGCCATTGGATGTCTCGGTCGATACATCATTGGGCAACTGCATATTTTCCAAGATTACACCTACAACACAATACTAATAAACCTTGCAGGATGCCTTCTCATAGGCATCCTGTGGGTTTTATTATCGGATCGCAATTCCACCCTGAGTAGCAGCTTTCTCATTACAGGAATTTTAGGTGGATTCACCACATTCTCGACATTTGCACTGCACCCAATGATTATGCTCAGAGATGGAGAGTATTTGCAAGCATTATTCTATGTTCTGACAACCGTTGTTGGTGGACTTGCTGCTTGCGCTTTAGGAATCATCATTGCAGAAAAACTAATGAAATAAGTCCTCACTCCCATGACAATTACCGAAAGATATCGCCGGGTTATTGAATGGTTTAGCGAAGCTATGCCAATAGCAGAAACCGAGCTGAACTATGAAACCCCCTATCAACTTTTAGTAGCGGTTATACTCTCTGCTCAATGCACCGACAAACGCATTAACATGATAACCCCGGCCCTATTTAAAGCGTTTCCATCGCCGGAATACATGGCAAAGGCTTCGGTTGATGACATCTATAATTATATTCGCAGTGTGTCATATCCCAATAATAAGGCCCGTAATCTGCACGGAATGGCCCGTACACTCGTGGAAGAGTTCAACGGAGAAGTCCCCTCAGAGCTAACTGACCTACTAAAAATTCCCGGTGTGGGGCGCAAGACTGCCAATGTGATGCGCTCGGTGATTTTCGGGCAAAGCGCAATGGCTGTTGACACACATGTGTTTCGAGTGAGCGAACGCATAGGGCTAACCACAAACAGCAAAAATCCGCTGCAAACCGAGCAAACATTAATTCGCCATATTCCTGAAGAGCTTATTGGCAAAGCTCACCACTGGCTAATTTTGCACGGCCGATATATTTGTAAAGCACGCAGGCCCGACTGTCTGAACTGCGGTTTAACACCAGTGTGTCGCTACTATCAGAAACAAAGCAAAAATAAATAGCATGGATTTTATCAACACGGTTAAAGAAACCATTACGGCCCACAAGCTATTATCGACCGAGGATAATAGCCCGATTATTGTGGCTTTAAGCGGTGGTGCCGATTCTGTGGCTCTATTAGCAGCTTTGACGGAATTAAACTTCCAATGCATTGCAGCTCACTGTAACTTTCATTTGCGAGGAGAAGAGAGCAACCGCGATGAAACTCATGCACGCCAAATTGCCGAAAGGCTAAACTGCGAAATAATTGTAAAGGATTTCGATGTTGAGAAATATTGCCACGAACAGAACGAGAGTTCAAATGAGATAGCATGTCGAAATTTAAGATACAATTGGTTCTGTGAATTATTAACTGAGGCCAATGCTCAAGCAATTGCCGTTGGGCACAATTCCGACGATGATTGCGAAACTCTGTTGTTCAACATTATTCGCGGCAGCGGAATTGCCGGACTGAACGGCATTGCCTACCGCAACAATCTTAATGTTGTCAGGCCACTGCTAAATTGTTCCCGAGCGGATGTTGAATCATACGTTTCTCAGCGTGGATTGACATTTATTGTTGATTCCTCGAATTTGACAACAGATTTCTCCCGAAACAAGATTCGCAATGCGATTCTTCCAGAGATGGAGCGTTGGTTTCCAAACACCAAAAAAGGCCTGCTCAAAACTATTGCCAACGTCAGTGAACAGGAGAGATTCTACCGCCAATGTATTGACGAGAAATTCAAAATCTATTCAGATGGCGACAACTCAATTGATTTAACAAGACTCATTGAAGCAGAATCCATGCCGGCGCTGTTGCTATACGAATGGTTCAAGGATGCCGGAATGACTCGCACTCAAGCCAATGACATCATAAAATCAAAGAATAGTAGTGGCGCAAAATTTATTGCTGACAACTATATTTGGACAATCAATCGCAGCCGATTGCACCAATACCCCTCCGCAACATTCAATCAGGAAACAGACTTATCTCTTGAGTGCTACTTCACTATCACAGAGCTCCCCATTGCCGATTTTAACCCAATAAGAGATGTGAATGTGGCATATTTTGATAGTTCTGTAATCGATGGGACACCACTTTCGGTGAAATTCCTACAGCCGGGCGACAGCATTGTCCCATTCGGGATGAAAGGCCGGAAAAAAGTCAGCGACATAATGACAGAAGCCAATATCCCTGCCATACTTAAAAATCGCATTCCTCTGCTTGCAAAGGGGAAGGAGATTCTTTGGGTTGCCGGAGTAAGAGCCACCTCACACTACAAAGTAACCCCAAACTCACGTTCCTATATTTGTGTCAGATTAAAGACCACCACTACATAGTGAGAATACACTAAAAAAACACACATAGTAGGATGCAGATTTGAAATAAAAATCTTAATTTTGCATTGAAAAATAAAGGCAAAAGCTATAATTGGAGCGGTGCTCGAGTGGCTGAAGAGGCACGCCTGGAAAGCGTGTATACCCCAAAAGGGTATCCCGAGTTCGAATCTCGGTCGCTCCGCGAGTGAAATCTCTGAACCAGTGTTCAGAGATTTTCTTTTTTATAGAGCCTTGATTAACCATGCTAAAAATAAACCGGTTCAAGTTAATGCAGAAATAATAATTTAATTAAATTTACAATATATTGAATCCGAACAAAAGGAAGTGGCTGAAGAAAATGAATATCCAACACGAACAGTAACTTTAGAAAGATTCTTTATCGGAGAGACCGAAGTTACAAAAGGGCTATGGAAAGCAGTGATGGGTGAAGATTGGAGAGATAAATATGGCGGAGCAATAGTCTATAAAAACGATTATTCACATACTATTGATATTTAGCCGATTTCTTTTTATGTGCAAACAGATAAATTAGCTTAAATCACAGTTAAATTAGTGTTAATCGATTGGCTTTGTTTTTAACATGACATATATTTACCATCACTAATAGTCTGATGTCACATGAAACGCTACATAGTAATAATTCTAATTTCTCTATTACCGATATTTAACTTAAAAGGTGAGGATAGACAACATATTGTGGTTATTGACTCCACCACCCTACAACCACTCCCAAGTGCAACTATCTTTGACAGTCAAGGCAACACAATTGGCACAACAAATAAAAATGGGCGACTACCTTATATCCCACATCGCAGTTTTCCAATAACAGTGCGCTACTTAGGCTTTGAAGAAAAATCAGTAGCCGAACAGACCGACACAATCCGACTAAGCACTGCCACTACAGAATTACCGGAAGTGGTTGTAGAATCAAAACACCACAAAGTGCTTCACATCTTAGCCTACATCAGAGAATATTCAACCTTAAGCACATATACCGACACAATTTTTTTATTTCGCGAAAAAATGGTTGACTTTATGCTATTGCCCGACAAGAGCATAAAGTTTAATGGATGGAACCACCCAAGACTATTAAAGGCCAACAGCTACTATCGCTTTACTAACAACCAAGGGCTTGATAGCGTCAGCGATCGATGTGGCTACCACTTTTCATGGTCGGATTGGATTAATATTGTCCCATCACCAAAAATTCCAGAATCATTAACGAACGTAGAGACAGGGTCCTACACTCTAAGTGGTAAATATAGCCCGGCCGAAGTGTGGCGCAGAGATGGCGAAAACATATCTGTTGATATTAATGTCTTGGCTGACACACTTAGCCGGAAATGGGTTAAAAATCTTAGAGGCTTTTTTCAATCAGGCCTTGAATACGAAACTCTTAAGTTACGCTACAACTACGGCAACATAGTTGGCAATAGCATAGCGATGACCGACATCACAGGCTATTCCTATAATATTGATTCGAGAGGCAGAGGGCACAATATGCTCCTGTTTAACAAATTAAACGAGCCTTTTTTTGTTTCAACATATGCCGAGGTTTACATCACAGACAAGGAATTCATCAAGATTAAAGAAGCCAAGCAATGGGCAAAAATGAAATTTGACCAATCAAACATTGAAATTATTGAACCGGCAAATGCTCCTGAGCTACAAATACCAATAAAACGATTGATAGCTCGAATCAATAATATTGACCACGCGAATGTGAGACAAAACGTACTCCCCGATCAACGATTAAAGACTCGCAATGTGCGCAAGCAGCAACATATAGGCCACAGAGTGTTGAACATCCTAAAAGGCATTACCGGCATCAGTTCTTATAAATCAAAGAGAAACCTTGAACAAAACTGGGAGACATTCAAAAAGGGACAAACCAAAAACAATGAGCAAAAATAGTCGCCTCTGTTCCGATGTCCATAAGATACTTGATAGTGTATGTACAACAGCCCAATTATGCCATACTTCATGGGAAGAGCGAGTTCCGGAAATTATGCATTCCAAATCCCGATATGGCAATTATAAGAAACAATGCCACGAGCCACCAATCAATTATAAATATCTTCTTCACACAGCAAATGTAATTCAGATTCCATGGCCTGCGCCACTTATGATATTGGCATTTATTAGATTATTATGGTTTCGGTGGGGGTTATGATTATATCCATGGGGATATCGTGGGGCTCAGCATCTATTTCATCAAATAGCTGGAAGTCATAACCTATGCCGATTTTAATTGCATTGACCGACCGAAGCAAGCGGTCATAGAATCCACGCCCGCGCCCAACTCTATTGCCTCGACGATCAAAAGCCACTCCGGGAACAATTATCAAATCAAGTATCTCGGCTCTGACAACATTATTGCCGATTGGCTCCTCGATGCGGAATGCGCCCACTTGTGTTGCGTTAGGCTCATAAGGAAGAAGTTCGAGATCGTCGCCACAAACTCTGGGCAAAAAGAGAGTTTTTTGCGAGCTCCAACAATTGATAAACTCTCGCGTTGAAAGTTCGTCGGGCAAAGAATTGTACACCAAAATATTATTGGCGTCATTAAACACATCCAGACCTTCCACTCGACTAAAAGCGGCTTCAGCTGATACAATGCGCGCAGCATCAGTCAAAAGCCGCTTTTGCTCCTTAACAATGCTGCGCGATGTTTTCTTATCCATTTATACTAATTAGAATGATGATTCTAATCAATGCGCAGCCGATTTATTATTAATGGTAACCGGCTTTGTTGCATCACCATTTTCAATTGCCTGAATGGCACGAAGCAGAGTATTGTCTGTGCGATTAATTACCTCGAAATAGGCCGATGTACCCAGCAAATCTCGAGCAATCAGAGCTTTCAAAATATCGAGTATCAGCGTCCGAGATTGGTTGATATAATACCATCGAGGAGCAATTTTGGCTTCTCTATGCGCATAGCTCACAAACTGACTCAGCAACACATCGTCGGTGGGCAACAGAGCCAAAATTTCATCAGTAGTTTTAGCTTCGCTGAATTGCTTACGATTGGTATCGCTATATTTAAAGCTAAACTTCTGAAGCAATCCGGCATTGTAGATTTTCACATAATAATCGGTGATTCCCAATGTGTCATTAGCCACGAAAATGTCGGGGATAATACCACCGCCACCATACACTTCACGTCCACCAATTGTGTGGAACACCTCTGAACGATTCACTTTAATACTATCGGCCGAAAAACCCTCGCCATGCATATAACGCTCAGCTATTTCTTGATTGTAGCGGTTGATGTTGCCCGGGGTGTAGTTCTTCTGAATGCAGCGCCCAGATGGAGTGAAATAGCGAGCCACAGTGAGGCGAATAGCACTATTGTCCGACAGACTCATCTGGTTTTGCACCAAGCCTTTGCCAAAGGAGCGGCGGCCTACGATCAATCCGCGATCATTGTCCTGCACTGCTCCGGCAAGAATTTCGCTTGCGCTGGCCGATGTTTCATCAATCAACACCGCAAGAGGTTCATTTTGAAATGCACCAAGTCCATTAGCATAGCTTGTTGAACTAAATGAATCAAAACGACCGCGAGTTGACACTATAACTTCTTCGCGCTGCAAAAATTCATTAGCCATCAACACGGCTGCTTGCATCAAGCCGCCACCGTTACCACGCAAGTCAAGGATAAATTTTTGCGCTCCGGCCTGTTTCAAGGCCACAAGTGAAGTCAAAAATTCGGCATAGGTTTCTTCAGAGAATGTGTTTATTTTTAAATAGCCTATGGTGGGAGTTATCATATATGATGCATCAACAGATGTGATGGGCACATTGTCACGAACAATTGTGAAACTGAGCAGTTCTTCCGCATTGTCGCGCTTGATCCCCAAAGTAACTTCCGAGAATCGCGGACCGCGAAGAATTTTCAGCAAGCGATTGTTGGTCCATTCGCTCCCCACAATCAGAGTGTCATTGACTGTTATGATGCGGTCGCCCGGAAGAATCCCCACTTTTGCCGAGGGACCACCTGAAATAACTTCGTCAACTGTAACAGTGTCGGTGAGTATATTAAATCGGATTCCAATTCCACTAAATGAACCCTCAGTGCGAATATTCATCTCCTCCAAATCTTCAGCAGGGATATAAGAAGAATGGGGGTCAAGCTGAGCAAGAATATCGGGGAATGATTTTTCAAGAATGCTATCAGTTGAGATGCTATCTACATAGTTTTCATCAATCAGTTCGAGCATTTCGCCCAACTTATCGTAGGCCACACTTAGGTCATATTTTGATCTTCCACCAAAAAAGAATGTCCCCAACAAAATGCCGAGGCCAATACTAACAGCAACGATTAAAGGCAACCATGCTGAAAATGGTTTATTTTCTATTTTCATGAATTTTCTTGCAGATTTATATGAACACACTCTATACCGGCACGCCCAAGCAAGTCAATGCCATCGGTTATTCTATAAAGTTCTTTAAATACTACTCTTTTAATTCCGGCCTGAATAATCAGTTTGGCACACTCCATGCATGGCGAGGCAGTGACATAGAGAGTAGCCCCTTCGGAAGAGTTATTGCTACGCGCCACCTTTGAAATTGCATTAGCCTCAGCGTGGAGTACATAAGGCTTAGTGACTCCATCCTCAGTTTCGCAAATATTTTCAAAGCCGGCCGGAGTACCATTAAAACCGTCGGAGATTATCATTTGATCTCTCACAATCAACGCACCCACTTGGCGACGCTTACAATAAGAATTTTCAGCCCATATTGACGCCATTCTTAAATAACGCGTATCAAGCTGATATTGTTTATCTTTTGCTTCCATAATTCTATGTGTATCTGAAACTAAATTTTTCAGCATGACAAATTTAGCAACTTTTTTTGTAACTCCCCCCTTTTGACTCCACAAATACTCATTTTCAACCAATAAAACACTCCTACTATAAAAATCTGCTATTGTTTTCAAACTTTTCAGAAGCCAAAATGTTTTAGTTTTTACAAATGATTTAATGTCATGTTTCCGGATTTATTATGAGTAATCAAGATTTCCAAGAAAAACTATTGGCACTCCAAGCTAATATGCTGAATTTTGCCTATCTGTTAACGTCAAATCGTGAGGATGCCTACGATTTGCTACAAGACACCACTCTGAAAGCTCTTGCAAATGAGGATAAATTTACTGAGAACACAAATTTCAAAGGCTGGGTGTTCACAATCATGCGAAATATATTCATCAACAACTATCGCCGAGCCACAAGAACAACTATCACCACTGATAGCTCTGAAAATCAGTATCAACTTAACCAGCTGCAAGAATCGGACTATCAATCACCTGAGGATAGCTATGCAATCAAGGAGGTGAATGCGACAATCAAAACATTTCCACCTGCCTACAGAATCCCTTTTTCTATGCATCTGGCCGGCTATCGCTATGCCGAAATTGCCAAACAGATGCATCTGCCTGTGGGCACAGTGAAAAGTCGCATCTACTATGCCCGACAACGCTTGAGGGTGTTATTAAAGGATTACTCTTGTGACTGAGTAGAAGCATCATCGGCCAAATCGTCGTCATCATCAGCTACAGTTTTTGGCAGTCGCTTTGATGCTTTGATGCCAAGCTGTCGCAGAGACTCGGCCCTACCAATCAAATTCCCGCGGCCGTCACGCAATTTATTGATTGCGCTGTCATAGGCTGTCCTCGCTGTGGTCAGGCTCTTTTCAATTTTTTCCATGTCAGCAACAAAGCCCACAAATTTGTCATACATCTGACCTGATTTCTCGGCGATTTCAATAGCATTGCGAGTCTGACGATCTTGAGCCCAAAGCTGATTGATGAGGCGCAACGAGCCCACCAATTGAGTTGGCGACACCAAAAGAACACGTTTATCATAGGCCTTTTGCCACAAAGTGGGGTCGAGGGTCATAGCAGCACTATATGCAGCTTCATTAGGAATGAACATCATCACGAAATCCAATCGCTCATTCCCGACATAGTCTTGATAATTTTTCTCACTAAGCCTATTTATATGGTTCAAAACAGACGCCACGTGCAATTTACCCAATCTGTCTTGCTCTGCAGCATCCTCAGTGTTCACATAATCAACGAATGAGGTTAGCGACACTTTTGAGTCAATCACCATTGACTTTCCATCGGGACAGCGCACCACAACATCGGGGCGCAATCCATGACCTTTATCATCGCGCAAAGTGGCGCCGGAATCATCCGTAGTCATTTGAATAACAAACTCTTCACCCTTTCTAAGGCCTGAATTTTCAAGAATGGTTTCAAGCACAAGTTCTCCCCAATCACCCTGCGTTTTTGAATTACCACGCAATGCCGATGACAGTTCTCTTGCCTCGCGCCCTATGTTGTTATTGGCCTCAATCAATTCTTTTATGCGCTCTTGCAATGAGAAACGTTCGCGTGACTCGGCTGTGTAACACTGATTTACCTCATTTCTGAATCGCTCGATATTCTCTTTAAGAGGGCGAAGCATCTCCCCTATGCGTTGCTCGCTTTCACTTCGTAGGGTGTCGCTCTGCTGCTTCATGATGTCGGCAGCCATCACTTTGAAATGAGCCTCGGTGCGCTGCATCAACTCTGCATTCTGCTTAGCCGCTTCATCAATTTGCCGCTGATATTCCCTGCTTGCGGATTCAAATTGGCGCTTAAGATAATCCGATTCAGCCTCGGCTCGGATTAATTTATCGCGCAATTGCGAAATGGCATCATCACCCGATTTCTTATCGGCATGCGCTGCTTCAAGCTCCATTCTCAATCGCTCTGAGACTTGAACTTCACTCTCCAATTTTGTGGCAGAGACATTCTCCGACGAACGAGATTCCGACAGCTTTTTCAATAAATTAAAGCTATAAGCCAACACCGACAAAAACAATACAGAAACTATAACGAGAGCAATTATCATGATGCCAAAAGAATTGATTTGAAAATTATAATGTAAAGGTAGTGAAAAAAACGCAAATTCTCAACTTTTATGCGTAACTTTGCAAGGTTATGACAGAAAGTATAAGCATTGACGGCGTAGAGATTCATTACACGGTGCAAGGGAGCGGCAATCCGCTGATTCTCATGCACGGTTGGGGATGCACGCATAGCACTGTGGCTTCAATTGCGGCGGTAGCGGCTAAGTCACACACTGTGTACAATTTGGATCTTCCCGGATTTGGCGACTCACCTGAGCCTCCGGAAGTGTGGGGTGTTGAAAAATACACACGCTTAATTGAGGGGATGGTCCAAAAGCTTGGCATAGTCAATCCGGTTCTTATAGGCCACTCTTTCGGTGGACGTGTAGGCATCTTATTTGCTTCGCGCAATCAGGTCAGCAAGCTGATTCTTGTAGATGCTGCCGGGGTCAAGCCCAAGCGCAGTTTAAAATACTATTTCAAGGTCTATAGCTTCAAGGCCATGAAGCGCTTGATGCAATTGCTCTATGGCAAGGAAAAAGCCGCAGCCAAGATTGAAGCCCAAAGAGCCAAGCGCGGCTCTGCCGACTATGCTTCAGCCTCGCCAAAGATGCGTGCCATTCTGAGCCGATGTGTCAATGAAGATCTTTGCTCAGTGATGCCATCAATCAAGGCTCCCACTCTTTTGATTTGGGGAGAGAACGACACAGCGACTCCGATGCGCGATGCCCGAATCATAGAACGCCTGATTCCGGATGCAGGATTAGTAAGTTTTCCCGGTTGTGGTCACTATAGCTTTCTCGATAATCCACATCAATTTGCCGCCGTGCTAAACAGTTTTCTAAATTCTTGAAAATAATAAGTCGATGAATTCAGCATATTTTATGATTTTGATTATTATCACAGGAATTGTTGCCATTGCCAACATGGTGGCCGAATATATCCGCGTGATGATGATGATGCAGCAAAATTCCTATCGTCCCGAACGCTACATGAGATGGCTCCGCTCTTCAGGCGACACCACTTCCTATTCTCGCGTGTTTGGCATGATTGCACTATTCGCATCATTGGCCACATTCAGCAACCACATATTGGGATTAATCCTGGTTGAGCTTTTCTCCATGGCATCAGTGTTTTATCTGATTACCCGAAAATACAAAAAGCCTGTGGTGTGGACTCCGCGCATTCGCCGAATTTTCGGAGTGATGATCACTATTTCATTATTAGTGGTTTCAGGAGCTTTCTGCGGAGGATATTTTGCCAAAGGAATCACAGATGGACTGTTCTACGCTGTCATTGCTGCCATGGCTCTATACTGCGCATCACATATCATAGTGCTATCAGCCATTAAAATCCTCTCCCCTGTTGAAAAGTGCATCAACCGAAGCTATTATAACGAAGCCGCCGAAATACTCTCATCAATGCCCAATTTGAAGATTGTGGGCATCACAGGAAGCTATGGCAAAACGAGCACTAAGCATTTCTTACACAGAATCCTTTGCGAGCAATACGAAACATTGATGACTCCCGGCAGCTATAACACCACTCTCGGTGTGATACGCACTGTGCGCGAAATGATGAAACCCTATTGCGAAGTTTTCATCTGCGAAATGGGAGCAAAACAGGTGGGTGACATCAAAGAGATTTGCGACCTTGTTCACCCCCACATCGGCATTGTCACAGCCGTAGGCCCACAACATTTAGAGTCATTTAAAACTCTTGAAAATGTTCAAACCACTAAATTTGAACTGGTTGACTCACTCCCGAGTGGCGGCCTTGCCATCATCAACAATGACTTCGATGCCATTGCATCTCGCCAAGTTGACAACACCCGATGTGTGCGCTACGGCATCGCCGCCGATGATGCTGAATATCGCGCTATTGATGTGAAATATTCAATTTCCGGCACTGATTTCAAGGTGATTGGCCCCGACATCGAAGAATCATTCCACACTCCGCTATTGGGCGAGTGCAATGTATCGAATCTGATTGCAGCCATTGTTTGCGCCAAAACACTAGGAATGCCCATAGCTAAAATTCGCCAAGCCGTGGAGCGCATAGAGCCGGTAGAACACCGCCTGAATGTGAAGCGCACCCCCGGCGGCATAACCATTCTCGATGATGCATTCAACTCCAACCCCTTCGGCTCGTCAATGGCCCTCGATGTGCTTGCAATGATGAACACCGGCCGGCGAATCATCATCACGCCCGGCATGATAGAACTCGGCGACAAACAATATGACTTAAACCGCCAGTTTGGCGAAAAAATAGCATCGTCGGCCGATGTGGCTATTATCGTGGGCGAGTACAACCGCGAAGCAATCACCGACGGCATTTCAAGCGTTGAAAACAGCGCTATCAAGGTTCTTGAAGCACCGTCATTTACCCAAGCTCAACAAATGATGCTTGCTATGGCTCAGAGCGGCGATGTGGTGCTCTACGAGAACGACCTGCCCGACACCTTTAAATAAGATTTCTAACCCAACATAAATTTACAATATAAGACAATGAAAACCAACATAGGAGTATTTTTCGGAGGATGCTCCACCGAGCATGAAATTTCAGTAATCTCAGCATCGCAAGCCATGAGCGCAATTGACCGCTCGGTCTATGATGTGACACCGATATACATCACCAAGCAGGGAGAATACTACACCGGCGAAGCCCTATTTGATGTGGCAAACTATCGCAATATCCCCTCGCTGCTCGAAAAGTGCAAGCAGGTGTATCTTCGTCCCATCAAAGGCGACTTCAACCTCTATTTGATGAAGAAGCCGTTTTTCGGCAGCGACATTGCGGCAAAGCTTGATGTGGCAATCCCGGTGCTCCACGGCTCATACGGCGAAGATGGCACTTTTGAAGGAGTTCTCGATGCTATGGGCATCCCCTATGCCGGATGCAACGTGCTTGCCTCGGCCAACGGCATGGATAAAATCACAATGAAAATGATTCTCCAGGCATGCGACGTGCCGGTGGTTGACTATGTGTGGTTCACTGACGGCCAGTGGCGTAGCGACAAAGATGCAATGATTCAAAAAATTGAATCAAAGCTTGGCTACCCCGTTATCATCAAGCCGGCCAATCTTGGCTCAAGCGTGGGAATCGGTCGTGCCACAAATCGCGAAACCCTCATTGAACGCGTCAACGATGCCGAACGCTATTCGGCACGAATCATTGTTGAGCACATGGTGGAAAATCTCCATGAAGTCAACTGCTCAGTGCTTGGCGACTGTGACGAATATGAAACATCAGTGTGTGAAGAGCCCATCAAAAGTGGCGAAATCCTCTCCTACGAAGACAAATACATGGGTGGCACCAAAGGCGCAAAAGGGATGCAAGCATCGCAAAAACGCATTCCGGCCGACCTTCCCCAAGAGGTCAGCGACCGCATTCGCTTCCTTGCCGGCGAAACCTTCCGCGTGTTATCGTGCCATGGAGTGAGCCGCGTTGACGTCATCATGGATGCCGACAATGGCGAAATCTATGTCAACGAAATCAACACCATTCCCGGCTCGCTATCATTCTATCTCTGGGAAGCAACCGGTCTTTCCTTCGACAAACTCATGGACCGCCTGGTTAAATTGGCCCTCAAACGCCAGCGCCAGAACAACACCAAAACCGTGTCCTACGATCAAAACATCTTTGCCCTCGGCGGCGGAGTTAAAGGCGCCAAAGGAGCAAAAGGGGTGAAATAGGAGCAAAAGGAGCAAATTTTCAGCAAGATAACCCACAAAAGGGTTGCGAGAGACGAAAAAAAATCGTAACTTTGCGCCCGCAAACAATACAAATCAACTTAATTAAAAAATTTAAATGGCAACAAAAATCAGATTACAACGTCATGGTCGCAAGAACTATGCGTTCTATCCCATTGTTATCGCCGACAGCAGGGCACCACGAGATGGTAAATTTATTGAAAGGATAGGTTCTTATAATCCGAACACTAATCCTGCTACAGTAACTTTGAATTTCGAACGAGCTTTGTATTGGGTAAATGTCGGTGCACAACCCACTGACACAGTACGCACAATCCTTTCAAACGAAGGTGTTCTTTTGATGAAACACCTCCAGGGTGGTGTGAAAAAAGGTGCTTTCGATGAAGCTGAAGCACAGCGTCGTTTCGAAGCTTGGAAGCAGAAAAAACAGGCAGTTGTAGAAGCTACTTGCAAAACTTTGGCATCAGCTAAAGAAGCAGAAGCAAAACAGCGTCTTGCTGACGAACAGGCTAAGAACGCAGCTAAAGCTGAAGCAGTAGCTAAGAAGAAAGCTGAACTTGCAGCAGCCGCAGCAGAAGCTGCAGCAGCCGCAGAAGCTGAAGCAGCTCCCGCTGAAGAAGCAGAAGCTCCCGCAGCTGAATAATTTCTCCAGTAGAATTTATCAAAAGCGAGTTCCCTCACCAGGAGCTCGCTTTACTTTTATCCCCTACCCTCCACTCGATGTGTAGGGCATGATTTCATTTTTCACTGCAAGTGCAAAAAATCTTTGAGTTATGCCTCAAAGATAAATAAACCTGCACCAAATGAAGCTACTGAATTTACACCAACCCTCCCTGAAGGAGCCGGGCGGCAGATATGAACGAAGCGGTGACTGCTTGAATGGCGGCCACCGCTTCGGTTTGATCATTATCTCTCTCACGCGGAGAGGTGATTATCTTCTTTTCTTGCTTGATTTTTTCTTCTTTGAAGATGATTTTGATTTGCTTTCCTGAGGAATTTTGAGCTTTTTACCCACGCTGAGCTTGTCGGACTTCATGCCATTGGCTTTCTTGATGGCAGCAACTGAGGTGCCATATTTTTTTGCAATTTTATATAGGCTGTCGCCCTGCTTAACTTTGTGAGTCTTCTGCTTGGGAGCTTTCTCTTTTTGCTTCTTGGATTTAGATTTGGTTTTTGATTTTTCTTTAGAAGCAGTGTAGGTTGATTTCTTATTTTTTGTTTCGGTAACAGTAGATTTGCCTGTTGGTGCAGTGCTTGCTCCGGCAACTTCGCGCTTAACTACATTGATAACGAGTTCGTCACCCTCTTTAACTTTTCCTCGACGGAGATTGTTCCAGCGTTTAATATCGGTAGAGCTTACGCCATATTGCTTGGCGATTTCGCGAAGGCTTTCGCCACGCTTCACTTTGTGGACCTGCTGAATGGTTTCACCGGCAGTCAATGCTATCTCAGCATTAGAGCTGGCATTTTTGGTTTGCTCTTCGGCTACTAAGGCATTAGCATCCATTCGGGGCTGTCCGGGCTCAACATAAGAGCGACGAGCAAAAGCTTCAGCATCATAGTTCTTGATGGCGTCTTCGCTGACAATGTAGCTATAACATTTCTGCAATGGCAACACCAAAAGATAGGGACGATGATCGCCGGGGATAACATCTTTGCGATACTGCGGATTCAACATTCGTATTTCATCAATGGGGACATCAATCACTTCGGCAATCTGCTTGAAGTAAAGACGATCATTGACTTGCACAGTGTCAGTGACGAGTCGATTTTTCACCACTGTGGGGTTGATGCCATAGCGTTTATGATAAGTCATCACATAATTTGCGGCAATGAATGCGGGGACATAGCCACGTGTTTCACGCGGCAAATAGTTATAGATTTCCCAGAAATCAAGCTTGCCGCCGCCGGCTCGTCGCATTGCTTTGTTGACATTGCCGGGGCCGCAGTTATAGGCAGCGATGGCGAGTGACCAATCGCCATAGATGGCATAGAGTTGCTTCAAATAGCGTGCAGCATTTCGTGATGACACTCTCGGATCGCGGCGTTCGTCAACAAGCGAGTTAATTTCCATGCCAAGACCGCGCGCAGTTGCGGGCATAAATTGCCAAAGCCCACAAGCTCCGGCGCGAGAAACTGCATTGGGGTTTATAGCCGATTCAATGACCGGGAGATATTGCAACTCCAATGGCAACTCTTCTTTCAGCAATTCTTCAATGAAGATAGGGCCATAATAGCTATGCAAAGCGAGCATATTAGCCACCAACTTATGGCGCTTGATATACATGTTTATATAGCTACCAACCACAGAGTTGAAGGGCATTTCAATTTCAACCGGCAATTTGCTTAGCAATTCTTCATACTCCTCATCAGAACCGGTGCGATGCTCCTTGCTCTCTACAGCAGGCATAGTGAAGTTTTTCAGATAGAAATTCTCTTCAAGTTCGCGGGTTTTAGTTTCAAAGCTTTCCGGGGGCACAATATCATTGTCGGTTATTGAATGTTTAATATCCAGAATCGACTTATTATTGGCCATTGCCGTTGATGCAACAAGTGCAATAGTGGCGAAAGTTAAAAATTTTCTCAAGTATGACATGGTGATAAATTTCAAAAGTTGACTGCCATCATTACCCCAACAGCCGGATAGGGACTATTGCCATCTTGCAATAGCGCCGGCACTATTTGCATGGATAAATCCGGGTCTATATCAAAATTGGTTAAAGAAGCATCTACATAAGCATCGACAACTGCAATGAGATAAACGCCTATCATGCCTATAATACACAGGTCGCGATTTCGGCGGAAATAATCTTTGCGGCTTTTCAATGTTCGCTCAAGCCAGGTTTGATTGAGCGACTCTTCCGTTGTTGTTGGAGGGAAGAAGTCCATATAGCTTTTTGTTGAGGGATCTTTGTCCATCAAATCATAGTAGGCACGAGTGTAATCAGTGAGCATGGTATTGTTCCAAGATGCTCCATAACCGAGCCCCATAAATCCGCCAATCACGATGGGGAGTTTCCAATATCGGCGGTTATAAACTTGTCCCAAACCCGGACAAAGCGCCGACAGCCACACTGCCCTTGTTGGATCGGGGGTAAACACCTTTTTAGCGCTATCCGGGAGCGAGTCGGTGACTACATCGGGATTGAAAAGGGGCGATTCTCCGGCAGCGATTGTGTCGATTGGGAACAATAAAGCCGAATCGGTCAATGGGTCTATAGAAAATTCATTCTTGACCTCCGGGGCCGGCAGGTCAATAGGCTCGTCAATGATGATGACCGAATCGGGAAGCAAAAACAAAGCTTCGCCGCGATTTTGAGTAGCTGAAAAAATATTAAATGGTGTTAACGACACAAAAAGAATCATGCCGACAACCATTTTCAAAACCAAACGTGAATATCTATTAATTATACGCACAATTTTAAGCTACTCAATAAAAGTCTATCCTTCAGCCAATTAGCACAAAACCAAAAAGCATGCACGATAATAAATCATGCATCCCCGAGTTTTACGTTGTCAAAGATAGCAATTAATCTTTCAAGTTCAGCCTCATTATTGAAAGAAAAAGTAATTTTTCCCTTTCCGGCCTTATTGCAAGTGAAGGCAACCGGCGATTTAAAGCGCTGAGACATGTGGCGAGAAAGCACATCATATTCATTGGGCTGCTGAGCCTTTGATGACGCTGCTGATTGAGTCCCCTCACCGACGCCTTCACGCATTGCCTTGGCAAGTTCTTCTACACGGCGAACCGACAAACCCTCTTTTACTATCTGATTGTAGAGCTTCAACTGCTTTGAAGGGTCTTCAATCGACAATAGCGCTTTGGCATGTCCCATGTCAACACGCTTGTCGCGCAAGCCCAATTGCACCTCGGCGGGCAAGCGCAATAAGCGCAAGAAATTGGCAATAGTGGCGCGTTTTTTCCCAATGCGTTCACTCAAGCGTTCCTGTGTTAATGAATACTGATCGATAAGTTTTTTGAATGTCAATGCAATCTCGATAGCATTAAGGTCTTCACGCTGAATATTTTCAATCAAAGCCATTTCAGTCAACTCGGTTTCATTCACCGAGCGAATGTAGGCCGGAACGGATGTCAACCCGGCAAGACGAGCAGCACGAAAACGTCGCTCACCGGCAATGATTTGATAATTTTCAGGACCCACTTTGCGAAGCGAAAGAGGCTGAATGATTCCAAGTTCGCGGATTGATGTTGCAAGCTCTTCAAGAGCCTCTTCATCAAATGTGCGACGAGGCTGATCGGGATTGGGTGAAATCTGATCAAGCAATATATCATTAATGACCGAAGTGCCGCGAGCAGGCACATCATCCATTGAAATTAGCGATCCGAGACCGCGCCCCAAGGCGCTACGTCGAGTTGTGGTCATAGTCTATAGCGATTGTGATTAAAAATGTTTTTTACTTTCGAATGCGATGGCGCGAAATGATTTCTCGAGCAAGAGCAACATGGGATGTTGCACCACGGCTTTCAGGATCATAAAGCAGAGCCGGAAGCCCGTGAGAGGGAGCTTCACTCAAGCGGATATTGCGCGGAATGACAGTGGTGAACACCATATCGCCGAAGTGGCTTTTAAGCTCTTCATAGATTTGATTGGCCAGCTTCAATCGAGCGTCGTACATTGTCAACAAGAAGCCTTCGATTTCAAGTCCCGGATTCAATCGGGGCTTGATGATGCGAATAGTGTTAATCAACTTAGTGATTCCTTCGAGCGCGAAATATTCGGCTTGAACCGGAATAATCACAGAATTAGCCGCAGTCAAAGCATTAACAGTGATCAACCCTAATGATGGAGAGCAGTCAATCAGAATATAGTCATAGTCGGGAGCTATCGGGCGGAGCAACTCGGCCATTACCCTTTCGCGATTGGGGCGACTAATCAATTCGATTTCAGCACCGGCCAAATCAATACGCGAGCCAATAAGGTCAAGGTCCTTCATGCATGTGGGCACCTGAGAGCCGGCCAATGGATAATCATCAACCAAGCATTCATAGATTGACGATGTCATATCTTCGGGCTTAATTCCGTAGCCCGATGTTGCATTCGCCTGCGGGTCGGCATCAATAATCAACACCTTTTTACCCTCTGCAGCAAGTGAAGCCGCAAGATTTATAGTTGTGGTGGTTTTACCTACACCACCCTTTTGATTTGCTATTGCAATAATTTTACCCATAAACAAAATATTTTTGCACAATGCAAAGTACGCATATTTTGCTGATTGATAAAAATGCAGAGCGTCGAATTTGAGTTAAATGTTGATAAAAGGGGGCTAATGTTAATAACTCGTGGAACACGTCGTGGAACACGCCACTAATTACAGCAATAATTGAGCATCGCCATAGCTCAAAAAGCGATAACCTTTTGATAATGCATGGTCATACATTCTTCGCCAATCACCACCGGTAAAAGCTGAAACCAACAACAAGAGTGTTGATTGAGGCTGATGAAAATTAGTTATCATCCCCTCAACCACATGAAATTGATAGCTCGGAGCGATTATAATTCGGGTAGATGCAACGAGAGTGGCCAACCCCTTTTCGTCGAGATACTCCACCAACCGCCCAAGAGCCTCAGCCTTAGTCAGATTGGGGTGTGATTCAGAGTAGGGATACCACTGCTCTACTTCGCTCAATTCTTTTCCTTCGGCCACCATACAGCCAAGATGATAAAGCGACTCAAGAGTGCGAACAGATGTTGTGCCAACAGCCACCACCGGAGACTCCAACTCAACCAACCGAGCAATCACATCACGACTTACGGCAATAAACTCACTGTGCATAGGGTGCTGACCGATTGTGGCGCTTTTCACCGGCTGAAATGTGCCGGCTCCCACATGGAGAGTAACCTCCATTCGCGTCAATCCGAGTGCATCAACATCGGCAAGCACTTTGGGAGTAAAATGCAACCCGGCAGTCGGCGCAGCAACAGAACCCTCGATTCGAGAAAACACAGTCTGATAATCTTCGCTATCAGTGGCCTCTGTGGAGCGATTTAAATATGGAGGAATCGGAATTTCGCCGGCCGATTCAATTATCTGAGAGAATGTGACATCCGGAGAATTCCACGAAAAGAGCACCACAGAACCACTATCGGATTTTGATAATCGCTCGGCAAAAAGCGTCAGTTCATGCCCGCCAATCACTAATGGCATTTCCAACAGGCCCTCCTTCCAACGCTTTGAGTTCCCCACAAAGCAAGCCCAAGAGCAACTTTGATTTGAAGCAAAAGATTGTACATAATCATGTGGAGAAACGGGCTCAAGGCAGAAGATTTCAATCGTTGCACCGGAAGCCTTACGAAAACGCAAACGCGCGTTTATCACACGAGTGTTGTTATAGACCAGCACAGCCTTCGGCGGCAACAAAGAAGCCACTTCGTCAAATCGCCTATCCTCCATTGAGCCATTACTACGTCGCACCAACAATCGACATTGATCTCTTTCGGCCAACGGATGTTTCGCAATGCGTTCATCGGGCAACTCATAATTAAAATCGGCTATTTCAATTGATTTTATATCCATATACCACCAAATATTCAGCACAAAATTAACCATTTTCCTACAAAACTCAGTATTTTTTTTGAAACAAGAGCAGAAATAAGCCGCAAAACATTGCTTATTTGCACTAAAAATTGTAACTTTGCAACCGATTTCGTAATCTCTGGCAGGACATGCAGCCTGTGAATATTGCGAATAGTGTTAACATTTTTAATTCTAGACAAGAAAATGGATTTAATCAAAGTTGCCGAAGAAGCATTTGCAACCGGCAAAACACATCCCGACTTCGCACCCGGTGACACCATCACCATTGCTTACCGTATTAAAGAAGGTAACAAAGAGCGTATCCAGCAGTATCGCGGTGTAGTTATCAAAATCGCAGGCGAAGGAAACAAAAAACGCTTCACAGTGCGCAAAATGAGCGACAACATCGGTGTAGAACGTATCTTCCCCATCGAATCTCCGTTCATTGACTCAATCACCGTTAACAAATACGGTAAAGTGCGTCGCGCTAAGCTTTACTATCTTCGTGCCCTCACCGGCAAGAAAGCTCGCATCAAAGAGCGTCGCATGCCCAAAGCTGCACAGTAAGCTTAAGATTAGAAGAAAAAGAGAATCCGATCTGCATCAAATGCCGGTCGGATTTTTTTGTCCGCAAGCATTTGGCCCCAAATTCGGGCTTAATGGTCAACCGTTCTATAAAACAAAAGAGGGCGTATCCCAACGTGCAATGACTTTAAGCAAATCCCTACACACAACGTTCGAAACGGATGGGCAACCCTCAATGATGGTGCAAATATCCCGCAAATGTTTGAAAGTACAAGTATTGAGGATGATTTTTCTGAGCGCGAGGGCGAGGGAGCTGTCAGTGACTATGATGTTACGATGGCGAGCCGCGCTATGGAGAAGATGCGCGAGTATGCCGAGCGTCAGCGTCGCCACATGGGGCGCAAAGCGCGAGAGATAGCCGAGCGGTTGAATCTCGACAATGTGGAGATAGTTACCGATGCAAGCACTCTTGAGGGTAAACGCGCTGTTGAAATCAACAGCCAACTTGCTGCCTAAAGATTAAACCGCGCGAGGCAGAACCGCATTAACATCCGTAGCGCCCCAAAGGTCGGCAATCGTAAGCCACAAAATTAAGAGCAGAATAAACACTATCACGGCCACATAGATTCCTGCCGTGTTATCTCTTTGATTGTTTCGTTCATGTTTCATTGCTTCAAGATGAGATAGTTCACACACATACACCATAACAATACACCACCGTCGAAAGTTCGCCCGATCCACAAAAAGCGGCAACTTTTCTTATTTAGAAAAAAATTAGAATGAAATTAGGGAAATAAAAGTGGCGAAATTGGTTTCAAAGCGAAAGAAAATGTTGTATATTTGCATTACTTAAAAACAACCTAAAAACACAGATGAATATGGATCTCTTTGAACAACTCAAAGCAAAGGCCCAGAACCAACCGCAGCGCATAGTGCTGCCCGAAGGCACAGAGCCACGCACACTAACTGCCGCCGACCGTATATTAGCCGATGGCATTGCAAAAATCATTTTGATTGGCGACCCTGTTGAAATCAAGAAAATGGCAATAGAGCTAAAACTTGAACACATCGACGAGGCAACAATTGTCAACCCAGCAGACGAAACTATAATCGACCGCTATGCTCCGCTCTTCTTTGAACTACGCAAGAAGAAAGGTATCACAATGGATGAAGCCAGATTGACCACTGCAAACCCCCTCTATCTTGGATGTCTTATGGTGAAAGCAGGTGATGCTGATGGCCAAGTAGCAGGAGCAATGAACACCACAGGCAATGTGCTTCGTGCTGCATTTCAGGTAATAAAGACTCAACCAGGAATAGACGTAGTTTCCGGTGCATTTATTATGATTCTCCCAGAGGGAATGCCATATGGCACAGACGGAGTAATGGTATTTGCAGATTGTGCCGTGATACCCGATCCCGATTCGCGCGAATTGGCACAGATTGCTGTATCTGCAGCACAAACTGCCCGCGATATTGCCGGAATTGAACCACGAGTAGCGCTCCTTAGCTTCTCGACAAAAGGCAGCGCAAAACATGAACGAGTAGATAAAGTAATTGAAGCAGGTGCTATTGCAAAAAGAATGTCTCCAGACCTTATCTTAGATTGTGAGCTTCAAGCAGATGCCGCAATTGTGCCTGGTGTAGCAGCAACCAAGAGCCCCAACAGCCCATTGAGCGGACGTGCAAATGTATTGGTATTCCCATCATTGGAAGTTGGCAACATTGCGTATAAACTTGTACAGAGACTAGGTAAAGTTCAAGCTGTAGGTCCAGTTCTTCAAGGCCTCGCCGCACCAGTTAACGATCTTTCTCGTGGATGCTTCCCCGAAGATATTTACAAAACAATTATTATGACTTGCAGTCAAGCAATAGGACTTAAAAACAATTAATCATGAAAATATTAGTATTAAACTGCGGTAGCAGCTCTGTAAAATATAAACTTATTGACACCACCACAGATGCAACATTGGCTGAAGGTGGCATTGAAAAGATTGGTCTTGAAGATGGCTTTCTAAAATTCAAAACTGCAGATGGTTCTAAGCAGGTAAAAGAAATCGGCATGATGGACCATAAAAAAGCAGTTGAATCTATATTGAACATCTTGACCGACGAAATCTATGGTTGCATTTCATCATACAGCGAGATTGATGCCGTTGGACATCGAGTGGTACATGGCGCTGAAAAATTCAGCGAAAGCGTGCTCATCACCGACGAAGTTATTCAGCAGGTTAAAGACTGCTATGACTTGGCTCCGCTACACAATCCCGCCAATATCACCGGCATTGAGGCAATCACAGCATTGATGCCCGATGTGCCTCAAGTTGGCGTTTTTGACACAGCATTCCACCAGACCATGCCTGCAAAGAGCTACATGTATGCACTCCCCTACAAATTCTACACCGAAGATGCAGTGCGTCGCTATGGATTCCACGGCACAAGCCACCGCTATGTCAGCGCACGCGCGGCAGAATTTCTTGGCATCGACATCAACAACTGCAAGATGGTGACATGCCACATTGGTAATGGAGGTTCAATCACGGCTGTACTCAATGGTCGCAGTGTTGACACATCAATGGGCCTAACCCCCACCGAAGGCTTAATGATGGGCACACGCGTGGGCGACATCGATCCGGGAGCAATCACATATCTAATGACCAAGCATGGGCTTTCTGTGGCTGAACTCCAAAACATCATCAACAAAGAGAGTGGTGTTGCCGGGATTTCAGGACTCTCTAACGATATGCGCGAAATTGAAGCCGCGGTAAAAGAGAACCATGAACGTGCCACACTTGCATTGGATATGTATGAACAGCGTATTATCAAGTACATCGGTGCTTATGCTGCAGAAATGGGCGGTCTTGATGTAATTGTGTTCACCGGCGGTGTTGGTGAAAACCAGACTGGTGTTCGCGAAAATGTATGTGCGCCTCTTGCTTTCATGGGTGTTAAACTTGACAACGAACTCAATGCTAAAATTCGTGGAACAGAAACCCTGATTTCAACAGTTGACTCAAAAGTAAAAGTTGTAGTTATCCCTACTGACGAAGAGCTCATGATCGCACGCGACACAGAAGCAATCCTCAACAAAAAATAAGTTATACCTATATGAAGAAAACCAAAGCAGCAATTGTGGGCTATGGCAACATAGGTCGTTTTGTCCTTGAAGCACTTCAAGTTGCGCCGGATTTTGAGATTGCCGGTGTTGTTCGTCGCGACACTACAAACAATCCCGCAGAATTAGCACCCTATAAAGTCACAACAAATATTGACGACCTCGGCAAAGTAGATGTAGCAATCCTTTGCACCCCGACTCGCGAAGTAGAGAAATATGCCGTGGAATATCTATCAAAAGGGATTAACACCGTTGACTCCTTTGACATCCATTCCGAGATTTGCAATCTCCGCGCCTCGCTCGACAAAGCAGCTAAAGCAGCCGGAACTGCCGCCATTATTTCAGCCGGATGGGATCCGGGAAGCGACTCAATTGTTCGCGCCTTACTGCTTGCAGCCGCACCAAAAGGGATCACCTACACCAATTTTGGACCGGGCATGAGCATGGGACACACCGTGTGTGTCAAATCAAAACCGGGAGTAAAGAATGCTCTTTCAATGACAATTCCACTCGGCACCGGCATTCACCGCCGAATGGTTTATGTGGAGCTTGAAGATGGAGCAAAATTGGAAGATGTGGCAAAAGCGGTTAAAGAAGACCCCTACTTTGTCAACGATGAAACCCATGTGATGTCAGTTGAGTCAATTGATGCAATCAAAGATATGGGGCATGGAGTAAACATGGTGCGCAAAGGGGTTAGCGGCAACACACAAAACCAACGCTTTGAGTTCAATATGAGCATCAACAACCCTGCTCTAACGGCACAAATCTTAGTTGCTGTGGCACGCGCTGTGATGCTTCAACGCCCCGGAGCCTATACCATGATTGAGGTTCCCGTCATAGACCTTCTTCCCGGAGATCGCGAAGAAAACATCAGCCACCTTGTGTAGATATAAAGCACAAAGATAACATTCGGGTTGCGCCAAAATTATTTTAGGCGCAACCCTTTTTAATAATTCAATGTTGTTATTAACCACAACGTTTTATATCTTTGCACTATGATTACACCCGAACAACGACTATCACTTGAAGAAAAAGTCATAGAAATGCTAAGCACCGTCTATGACCCGGAAATACCCGTTGATGTGTACAGCCTTGGACTAATCTACAAGATTGATATCGACGACGATACAAACTTGCATATCGACATGACCCTCACCGCCCCCAACTGTCCGGCAGCCGATTTCATTGTTGAAGATATGCGCATTAAACTTGAAAGTATCGAAGGATTAAACAGCGTTGATATCAGCATTGTATTTGAGCCAGAATGGAACAAAGACATGATGAGCGAAGAGGCCAAACTCGAACTTGGATTTCTATAACCGCACAATGACACAGCGAACTGCAACATATTTCATTAGCGACATTCATCTTGGCGCCGGATACATTTCCGATCGCAAAGCCCACGAACAAAAAATTGTGGATTGGCTTCGCGGAATTGCCCCAACAGCCAAAGCACTCTACTTGCTTGGAGACATTTTGGATTATTGGTATGAATATCGCACAGTGGTTCCGCGTGGTTATATTCGTTTCTTTGGCGCATTGGCCGAATTAGCCGACTCAGGCGTTGAAATCACATGGCTCAAAGGCAATCACGATATTTGGATTTTTGACTACTTGCCAAATGAAATCGGCCTGACAATAGCTGATGGAGTTATACGCCGCGAGATTGACAACAAAATATTTGTGATGGAGCATGGCGACGGCATTGGCGAACCACGCCGCTCTTATAGGCGCATGCGAAAGCTGTTTCGCAATCGTCTAGCGCAAATCCTGTACACAGCCATTCACCCCCGATGGACTGTGGGATTTGCCCATAGATGGTCAAAACACAGTAGGCTTCAAGGCCATTCAACTCACCACACCGTACTTACGGACAATGATCCAATGACCAAATTTGCACATGACTACACCGAACAAAATGGCCATGTGGATTATTTTATTTTTGCCCACCGACACATCGAAGTCAACCGCGAAATAGGTCCCGACAGCCGGCTAATAGTCCTCGGAGATGCTTTTCACCAAATGACCTACGGGGTTTGGGATGGCAATAGCTTTAGGCTGAAAAAAATCGGCAAGCCAATCGAAAATGCAAAAATTTAATATTTATTAACAAAATAGAAGGTTTTCGACAATTTCCGTATACACCTAATATTCAACAACATAGCAAATTAGCCCCAAAACACAAATTGGAAAACATTGCTGCACAACATATAAAAATATTTTGGCACACATTCTTTTCGGGGTAACTTTGTGATAGAAAATCTAACACAATCTTTTTTACCTTAGAAATTGTACCTATTGGAAACTCATAAAAAGGGACTATGTGAGTAGTCCCTTTTTATAATAAATACCCCAAGGATATGATAAGCTATAGTAAATCTGACCAGGAACTGACACTATGCCGAGAATTCACATCCGACATAGAAGCACAAGTTGCAGCGGAAACACTTAAGCAAGCAGGCATTATTTGTGTGATCGACAATGAAATATTTTCAAGAATCTATCCCATAATGAATGCACCATGGGGCTGCTTACGCCTAATGGTTTTTCGGAGAGATCTTGAAAAAGCAACCCAAATTTTAGACACCTTAAACAATTCAGATACAGAGTTATGAATCACGACACATCACTCAGCAACAATCACATCGTCAAAACCCTTGCCAAGCCGGCATCAGAGTTCACAAAGGACGATATCATTAACTACATCACCACCCAACAGATCAGGATGATTAATTTTATGTATCCCGCAGGTGATGGCCGATTAAAAACACTGAATTTCGTTGTTGACACCATTGAATACTTAGACACAATCCTAAGCTATGGTGAACGAGTGGACGGATCAAGCCTATTCAAGCACATAGACCCAGCAAATAGTGACTTATACGTAGTTCCGCGATTCTCAACCGCCTTTTTAGACCCATTTGCAGAGCTTCCCACAGTCACAATGCTGTGTACATTCTTTGACAAAGATGGTAATCGACTTGCAAACTCTCCGGAATACACACTTGAAAAGGCATGCAAAGAGTTCACACAAAAAAGCGGCCTGACATTCAATGCCATGGGAGAATTGGAATTCTATGTTATTGCTCCCGACGATCAAACATTCCCGGCAACAGACCAACGTGGCTATCACGAATCAGCTCCTTTTGCAAAATTCAATGAATTTCGCACTCTGTGCATGAGCCGCATCTCCGCAGCCGGTGGCAAAATCAAATATGGCCACTCCGAAGTTGGGAACTTCACCCTCAATGGGATGATTTATGAACAAAATGAGATTGAGTTTCTTCCGGTGGCAGCCACAGAAGCTGCCGACCAGCTTGTTGTTGCCAAGTGGATTATTCGAAACACCGCACGCCAGATGGGATATAATGTCACATTTGCGCCCAAAATCACAACAGGCAAAGCCGGCTCCGGACTACATGTACATATGCGCTTAACCGACCCCGCAACCGGGCAGAACATGATGCTCGACACCGAGGGGAAGCTATCAGACGATGCTCGCAGAATGATAGCCGGACTAATGGATATGGCGCGCTCAATAACCGCATTTGGCAACACCAACCCCACAAGCTATTTTCGCCTTGTGCCCCATCAGGAAGCACCCACAAACATATGCTGGGGCGACCGCAATCGCTCAGTGTTAGTCCGAGTGCCCCTTGGATGGACCACAACCAAAGATATGTGTGCCGCTATAAATCCGGGGTCAAAAGCCTCACCGGTGCCGATTGAAGGAAAACAAACTGTGGAAATACGCTCAGCCGACGGATCGGCAAACGTGTATCTACTCATAGCCGCACTCGCCGTTGCTTGTCGTCATGGCTGGGAAATGGAAAATCCCCTTGAAGTTGCACAGCAAACATATGTTGATGTTGACATCCATCGCGCTGAAAATGCGGCTCGAGTTGCCAGCCTTAAACACCTCCCTACTTCTTGCATTGAATCAGCCAAAGCCTTGGAAACAGAACGCTCTGTTTACGAATTGCACAATGTGTTCTCACCCGAAGTGATTGAACACAGCATTGCTACACTCCGAGCATTTGACGATGCCGACATTGCCACAAAAGCAAAGTCAGACCAAGCTCTGATGAGTAAATTAGTAGCCGAATATCTGCATTGCTGCTAATGAACCGAGAGGTATATATATTAAAAATGCCGGGATCCACATTAGAGGATTCCGGCGTTTAGCCTTTTTGGGGAGAGAATCACTTGTTCAAAATTGAAGCAAGCATTTTTGCTGATGGGTTAATGGCTGCAATTGTACCATTGGGGTCAATCAAGAAAGACTGAAGGCCATCTCCCATGTTAAACTTTCGAATCAATTCGGAAGCATTTCCGGGCTGCACATAAAACTGCGATTCCACACTGAGGCCATCTCGACGCATAATCTCTTCAAAGAGACGCTGATTGCGATCAAAATTGATCGACACGAGCCCCACATGTTCTTCTCCGACGCTTTCCACAAAGCTACTATACTGATTAGCAGCAATGCGCGACGCGGCATCATCCGACGTCCAGAAATTAACAATTACAAAGCGTCCTTTCATGTCCGATAGTGAAATCACATCACCATCAAAAGCCTCTACTTCAAAATAGGGAGCTTTCATGCCCTTTTCAGCACTATACTCATTTTTTGTAGCAGCCGAAACCATAGATAGAAGAACTGCGAAAACCGCTAAGATTAACGTGATTTTCTTCATTACAAAGTTTTTAAATTACACTTCAGATTTCGCCAAAAAACAGATTGATTTACCAAAAAGCTCTCTGTTCCCACAGACGAAACCTCGCCGATTTTCGGCAAGGCACCTCAACTCCTTGAGATGCAAACAATAGTTTTGGACCGCAAAGATACGAATTTATTCCCTGCCAGCCAAATTAACATGGTGATTATTGGCTATTTAGCACCCTACAACCACTCTACATCCGTTTATTCATGCGCGGTTTGAGCAGTCGTTAATTTTAGTTAACAGCGGCAGAAAAACACTTGTTTTGGGGTTAAAATGACACCAAATTATCACTTATATTTGGCATCGACAAGCATCTGCTGAGATTTGTAAAACTCACCGACAAGCAAATCCTCAAGCGAGCAAGCTGAATTATTGGCAAAATAATTCTCAACAATCTTATAGCCAATATAGCGTCCAATTCTACCCGGCGCAAGCGGATTGATTATAGATGTTGCCGGCGATGGCTCAACAAGGCGCAATGCTATGGCAGGATCTGTACTATAAAGCACATTATCCTGAATCATTTTTCGCCACACACGCTTTTCATTATCTTCAGCCCAACGGACTTGCTCTTGAGTGTAGCCCAACGCCGAAGCCAAGTCAGCGCCATCAATCAGAGACTTAATGCCCCACACAATCATCCCCTCATAGACAATCCGTGAATACACCGTTGACTCCGAATCAGCAGCAAAGGGATAGTTAACACGCACCAAAGCCTCAGCCACATCATAAACAATGCGATTCGACTCTTTCAATCGGCGACGATAATCATCAAATTGACCATACCCCTCATAATCAGCTCCGAGATAGTGGTTCAGCCCCAACACAACAATTGAATCGGCCACTAATATTGATTGCTCATAGGGTATTACAGCACCATAAATATGACTAGGGAATGTGACATTGGGCAATAACAACAATAGATTTTCCTTCAGACAACCAAGCCCGGCCTCAACCTCTGACAAATCAGGCAGACGCATCTCAATATCTGGCTGAAACACTTCATAGGCACGCGAGGTTGACATTCGAAAAATCAACGAATCAGCACACCCAACTCCCTCAAGTTTCTGCATGAAATCAATGACCGGCGCATAGGACTCATGTATAGAGCTGCAATTCCCCAGATTTACCTCCGGATAGCTCACCACAGCTCTATCAAAGCGCTCAATAACCACCCCCTTATCATCACTACACCCGACACTAAAGAGAATAGCAATCAGCCACAATATAAAAACTAACTTAGATTTCATTTTCATTAATTTATCGTCAAATTTACACAAAACCTCACCATCTTTCCTAATTAAACGAAATATTTTCAGCTAATAACACTACTTTTTTGTAATTTTGCAAAGAATATGCGGTTTACACACATGAACAAATTCATCAGAATAAGTACCCTATTAATTGCATCAATATTTATTATTGCCGCAATAGCCTTGCCAACCACAATCAGCGCAAAAGAGTTTGTGGTGATGATTGATGCCGGACATGGCGGCAAAGATCCCGGTGCACTTGGTGTGAAAAGCAAAGAAAAAGATATAAACCTCGCTGTGGCAAAACTACTCGGCAACGAACTGAAATCACGCTACAAGAACATCAAAGTCACCTACACCCGTTCAACAGATGTGTTCATCAAAATCAAAGACCGAATGGGAAAAGCCAAAGATGTCAATGCCGATTTGTTCATCTCTATTCATTGCAACTCAGCCGCATATGAAAATCCACGCCGCAAATCCCTCTCAGGAACATCGGTTTATGTATTGGACAACAACAAGGTTGACGACAACATTGAGCTTGCAATGATTGAAAACAGCGCCATCTTGCTTGAAGACGACTACCAAACCACATATAAAGGCTTTGACAACTCACCGGAATACTACATCTTCACCGAAATCAACCAATCAAAGATGATGGGGAAGAGCAACACAATTGCAAATGAGGTGCAGAGTCAACTTGTGACATATGCCGGACTCAAGGACAATCAAGTAAGGGGCACATCACACATCTGGTTGCTGCTTCACTCCACCATGCCAGCAATCCTTGTGGAAATGGATTTCATCTGCAACCCCGAACGCGAAAAATTCCTAAGCTCGCATGATGGACAAGCGAAGATGGCCACTGCGATAGCAAACGGGATTGAGAGCTACTGCACCTCCCTGGGGCATGACATCAACGGAGGAAAAGAAGTAGGCAAAAGAAAATCGCAAAACACCTCGATAGAAGAAATCGCCAACGAAGAATCTGCACCAATCATCTACAAAATACAATTTCTTGTCTCCGACACAAAACTCCCAAAAGGTTCAGACAAACTAAAAGGACTCAAAAACGCCGAATACTATCTCGACAATGGCTCCTACAAATACACCACTGGAGCCTATGAGACGGCAAAAGATGCCGAAAAGCATCTTCGCAAAGTGAAAAAAGAATTCAAAGACGCCTTTATAATTAAGACGCAGAATGGCAAACGAATTAAATAACAGAATTAGAATATGAAATTCAAACACTCAAAAGAATTCACAATCGGCCTATGCGCAATTGCAGCCTTGATTGTAGTATACTTCGGTATTGAATACCTAAAAGGGAACAACATTTTTAAGCCGGCTAATTACTACTACGCATCATATAATAATGTGGCCGGACTCGCCCAATCAGCTCCCGTGTCACTCAACGGCTTCAAAGTGGGGCTTGTGCGCGAAATTGCCTATGACTACGAAAATCCGGGCAATATCAATGTAGAAATGAGCCTTGAAAAGGAATTACGCCTTCCTGAAGGCACCAAAGCCATTTTGACAACCGATATGCTCGGCACATCTTCAATTGAATTGGTTCTCGGCACCGGCACTGAATATCACAAAGTGGGTGGAAAATTGATTGGCGAACAAGCCGCAAGCCTAATGTCAGGGGTTACCGAAGATATTCTCCCCTCAATCAGCAGCATTATGCCAAAGATTGACAGTTTGATTACATCTCTCAACACATTAGCTTCAGACCCAGCATTAAAACACACCCTTGGAAGCCTTGAAGCCACAATGATCAACCTTGAAGCCACAAGCACGAAGCTCAACAAGGTTATGGGCACAATCCCCGGCATTGCAGACGATGCATCGGCGACAATGACAAATGTGAAAGAGATTTCATCAAACCTCAACACATTCTCAGCACACCTAAAGGATATGCCCCTCGATTCAACCATGGCCAATGTGATGCAAACATCAGAATCGCTCAAAGAGCTAATGGCTCGTTTGAACTCCAAAGAATCATCACTGGGAATGCTGGTTAACGACGATCAGCTATATCGCAATCTGAATAGCGCTTCGGCTAGCCTTGACTCCTTGCTGCAAGATGTCAAGAAAAACCCCAAACGCTACATCAGCATCAAACTTCTTTAATAAAAAAACGAGACACGCATTTATTTAGATTTAATCCAAATAACACACAACAGTCAATTTACATCGTTTTCAGTTGAAAACCATTGTAAATTGGCTGTTTTCTTAAAAGCGCACTTAAAGCAAAGCTACAACACCTACACACCCCGTCAAAAGGAAACACACTGATATTGCGGATAATTACAAACAAAATCTACAGCATCACTTAAACTAAAGTTAAAGTAATTCTTAAATGCTTGAAACTCAACAACGTGCAGTTTCATTCAAATTTGCAAATTAAATTACACTTTTTTTTGACAAAAAAACTTTGGATATTTGTATTGCAAAAAATCATTTTTTAAAAACGAGTAATGACGGAAAACCACAATCAACTTTGGGACAAGTGCCTGGAAATATTCCGCGACAATCTGCCGGTGGAACAATTTGAGGCATGGTTTAAGCCCGTGACCTCGGTGAGCTTCACTGATAGCAAGCTCACTCTCATGGTGCCATCCCAATTCTTCATCGAACAGCTGGAAGAACGCTACACCAATCTATTGTGTAGCACACTATGTCGTGTGTATGGCTCAACAGTGAAACTTTATTACCATTTTAATCAAGTAGGTAACGAGCCCTCATCAGGTGTCACAATCAGCAGTTCGAAACCGAGCCCCGCAGTTGCGCCAAAACCCGGAGCTACATCAAATCCCTTCCGTCAGACTCAGCTCCAGGAAATCGACGCACAGCTCAACCCGAGCTATACGTTTGAAAATTACTGCGACAGCATGAGCAACCGTGTTGCTCGATCCATTGGCGAAGCTATTGCCAATGACCCCAAATGCAAAACTTTCAATCCACTCTTTGTTTTTGGAGCGCCGGGGGTTGGCAAAACCCACTTGATTCAAGCTATTGGCATCCGCATAAAGGAGACTACCCCCTCAGCACGCGTTTTATACGTTACTGCTCGATTGTTTGAGAGCCAATTCACCACCGCCGTACGCTCAGGCAAAATCAACGACTTCATCAATTTCTATCAAAGCATTGACACTCTGATTATTGATGACATCCAGGACTTGATTGGTAAACATAGTACTCAAAACACATTCTTTCATATATTCAACCACCTAATCCTCAACCAGAAGCAATTGATTTTGGCAAGCGATTGCTGCCCATCAAAAATGGAAGGAATGGAGCGCCGCCTGATTTCGCGCTTTACAATGGGAATGACTGCCGAGCTTGAAAGCCCTGACTATGAGCTTCGCAAAGGGGTTCTGCGTCAGAAAGCCGAACAAGACGGGCTTGAATTGCCGGAAGATGTTATTGACTATATTGCGTCAAATGTGACCGACTCAATTCGTGAACTTGAAGGAATTGTGGTTTCAATAACAGCTCATGCAGCCATTTTGAATATGGACATAAACCTTGACCTTGCCCGAAAAGTTCTTGCAAACGCAGTCAAAGTCAATCAGCGTCCAATCAATTTTGAGCGAATCACCCAAGAAGTAGCTTGCCACTATGGCATTGATGTGGACCAGATATTCACAAAATCACGAAAGCGCGAAATCTCAGATGCACGTCAAATGGTGATGTACATGGCAAAGAAACATGCTAAAATGCCATTAACCGCTATAGGCACCCGCCTATCACGCACTCACGCCACAGTGCTTTATGCTTGTAAAAACATTGAGGAGCGTCTCCCATTGGAAAAGCAACTACAAGCCGATGTGAGCAAGATTGAAAACTCACTCATCAAATAGCAATTGTTCATTTTTTAAATACGACTACGAAACCGCTGTTTGGATAGATAGCCTCGCAGCGGTTCGTCATAGTATCTCAATGCAAGATATGCAAGGAGAATGCTCACAATAATCACTCCCACGGCAACAGGCCAACATTGCGAGAATGACAAGCCTTTAGCCCACACCCAGGCATAGAACAAATACATCAGCGGGTAGTGGATAATATACACCGGATATGACAACCGTCCAATAGCATCGCAGAGACCGAGAGACACCCCACCATTGACATTACACGATGCTCCTACAAATATCAGAATCGGGAACACTAATGCCACACACAATGTCGTACACCGCATTCATGCAGCTTACCTGATTGGCAACATAGCTAATATATGGCATTGACAATAAAATGGCGATAAGAGCGCTACAAATCCAGAACGCACCCTTTATGTGTCGGTCAATATACACTCTGGCAATTAATAGCCCTGCAGAGAAGCTAAATCCGAGTCTCAGAAACCCTCCGAGGAAATTATAATCAGCAAGGGTCCATCCCACTCCGAGATTATAGCTCCCGGAGCCATTACACAATGCAAAAGCCCCCAGCCCAATAGCAGATAACACTACAACAGCAGCCAGCGCCTTTGTGGGGAGTTTACGCAATAACAACACATACAAGACATTGCCGATATATTCAAAAAAGAGCGACCACGACGGGCCATTGAGCGGAAACATTTCGCCATATCCACGAACTTCGTAAGCAGCGCCCGAATAAGCCGGAATAAATAGCATCGAAGCAAATAGCGCTATCACAGCGTGACCGACCGGCACCGAAGTGCCGTTCCACTGAACAAATCCTTGGATAACAAACGCAATAAAGCCAAACACAGCGCCCAATATCAACATCGGATGCAGCCTCACCAATCTTCGATAAAAGAACCCCTTTACCGATAATTTTCGGGATGATAACTTTTCATCATAGGCCTTCCCCATCACAAAACCCGATAGCATAAAGAAAAAATCAACGGCAAGATAGCCATGATTCACCGCTTGGTCAACCGGGGATGTAGCAAAAGCCTCACCAATATGAAAACAAAGCACTAAAAGCGCGGCAACACCACGCAATCCATCAAGAACAACATATCTCTTTGGCGCTGACTGCACACCTGCTCACTATTCATTACATCAAAAAAATTAAAACACATGAAATCCTTCCACAAAATTAACTATTTTAACTCAGCATTCAATTGAAACTGCAAAAAAACACCCTACGAGAACAATCATCAATGAAAATTACAGCCTATTCATTGGCGTTTTAAAAAATATTAGTTACTTTTGAATCCATTAATAATTTTAACTCAACCTTGATTTAATATCAAGACCCACTGACTAACCCCTAAATTTCTACAAAAATGGAAATGCTTGACCATGAAAAGGATGCAACTTTAGCGTCTAATGAAACTCCTACTATGCCGGCAGAAAATGTCGTTGAATCAGTTGAATCAGTTGAATCAATCGAAGCTACACCAACCGCAGACCCAAAACAGGTTACAACAGCAGAAGATTTGGTGGCTCGAATTAAGGAGATTGCCGATATGCCTGAAGATGAAATTAACATTGACGAGGCTGGCCGTGTCAAGCAACAATTTTATCAACTGCGCTCACGCGCTGCAGCCGATGCAGCCGATGCCGAATCTCAGGAAGAAGCCGCTGAATCGGAAATTGAAGTTGAGTTTAAGGCAGCATTAGCTCTTATCAAAGAGAAAAAAGCTTCATTGCGAGCTCGCAATGAAGCCGAAATGCTGGCTAATCTTGAGCGCAAACAAGCAATCATCAACGAAATTAAAGAAATTAGTGCCGACACCGACAATGTGAATCGTCACTATCAGCGTATAAAAGAACTTCAAGCCGACTTTAAAGCAATCGGCAAAGTTCCCCAGCAAAATGCCACTGAAACATGGAAAGCCTATCAAGAAGTGATTGAGCTTTTCTATGATCAATGGAAAGTGAATAAAGAGCTCCGCGACTACGATTTCAAGAAAAATCTTGCCGAAAAACAGCTGTTGGTCGACGAAGCAGCAAAACTACAAGAGGAGAGTGATGTTGTGATTGCATTCCGCCGCTTGCAAGAGCTTCATGAAAAATGGCGCGAAATAGGCCCCGTGGCAAAAGAATTCCGCGAAGAAATTTGGAACAAATTCAAAGACGAATCTGCATCAGTCAACAAGCGTTACCAAGAATTCTTTGAAGAGCGCAAACGCCGCGAACAGAAAAACGAAGAAGGGAAAACCCAGCTTTGCGAAAAAATTGAAGCTATTGACATTGAATCGCTCCGCTCCTACTCTGCATGGAACAAAGCCACACAAGAAATCATGGATGCTCAAGAGCAATGGAAGACATTGGGATTTGCCTCACGCAAAACAAACAATGCACTCTTTGCTCGTTTCCGTCAAACTTGCGATAAGTTCTTTGCTGCTAAAGCAGAGTTTTTCGGCTCAATAAAGGATGAACAATCTCAGAATCTTGCAGCAAAAACAAAGCTTTGCATTCAGGCTGAAGCATTAAAAGACAGCACCGACTGGAAAGCAACAACCGACAGCATTGTTGAGTTGCAAAAACGCTGGAAGGCCATTGGCGCAGTACCAAAGAAACACTCAGATGCCATTTGGCGCCGATTCATGGATGCCTGTGACCACTTCTTCCATCAGAAAAAAGCTGCAACTTCAGCCACTCGCAAAACCGAACAAGCTAATCTTGTAATCAAACGCGAGATTTTGGCCACACTAACCGAACTCAACTCCCCCAATGCTACTAAATCACGCGAAGATGCAATCAAAGAGATTCACGCTCTTCGCTCTCGTTGGCAAAACACCGGACATGTTCCATATAAAGAAAAAGAACGCTTAGCCGAAACTTATCGCGAAACTGTGCGCCAACTTTTCGACAAATATGACATTCATGAAAATCGCGCACGCCAAGCATCATATGAAGCGTCAATCAATGAAATGTCGGACGATCGCCAGAAACTCCTCCGCGAACGTGAGCGCATGATTAGAGCCTATGAAACTCGCATTGCTGATTTGAAGACCTATGAAAACAATCTCGGATTCTTCAGCGCAAAGACCAAAACAGGCAATTCAATGCTTGCAGATCTGCAACACAAAATCCAACGTATAAAATCCGACATCGCTGATATCGAGAAAAAAGTAAGTTTAATCGATTCCAAGTTATAATGACAAGGATTAATCAAAAAGGGAGATACGGGCGATACCTTCAGTTGATTCTGATCTGCATTGACTTCCTTATTATTAACATTTCTTTAATTATTACAGCCCATCTGACGCCGGAATTTGTCAATGATTGGACTCGTACGGTGTGGTTGTTAGCCAATATATCCTATTGGCCGGCAGCTCGTTTGCTATCTCACACCCAAACGTCACGAATAATTGGCATTGAGAATGTTGCCATTAATTCATTAAAAGCAGTTGTGTTGCATGCCCCGATGTTTTTCATAGGGCTGTATTTCTTGCACATTGACAATATCCCATTTGTGGCATTTGCAGAATTTTATTGCATTCTATTTCTGCTTCTTCCGCTTTGGTGGACACTGTCGCGATTAATCATTAAAGAATATCGTCGTCACGGTCGAAATTTCAGCCGAATCATAATCGTAGGTTCAAATCCAACAGCCAATCTTCTCTATGAAACACTCACTTCGGATGTTGGATTCGGATACAGCATTATGGGATTTTTTGACGACAAGAAAGACCCAAACACCCCGAAAGAATTATATCGTGGCTCCCTCGACAATATTGCGGAATATGTTGCCGAGCAGAAAATTGACGAAATATTCTGCGCACTCCCAAGCGATAAAGAGAATGCAATTGAACACACAATTCAAATTGCAGAAACAAATGTGGCTCAGTACTACTACATTCCTCAAATGCCGCTATACATTCGCAATAGCTACGACATGCTTGCATTCGGATCGATTCCAGCAACAACAATTCGCCATCAACCATTGACCAGAATTTCAAACCGAATTGCAAAGCGATTGTTTGACATCATATTCTCCGGTGTATTCCTCATCTTCTTCCCCATTATATTAATACCCATCAGCATTGCCATTAAAATATCATCGCCCGGACCGATTTTCTTTAAGCAAAAGCGCTCGGGATATCGTGGTCGTGAGTTTAACTGCTATAAATTCCGAACAATGAAGGTAAACACTGATGCCGACACTCGACAAGCCACAAAAGACGACCCACGCAAAACACGCCTTGGTGATTTTCTGCGCCGCACATCGCTTGATGAGCTTCCGCAGTTTATCAATGTGTTTTTAGGCGATATGTCGGTTGTCGGCCCGCGCCCACACATGCTCAAGCACACCGAAGAATATTCTGCCTTAATTGATAAATACATGGTGCGCCACTATATTAAGCCAGGCATCACAGGTTGGGCCCAAATTAATGGTTATAGAGGGCAAACCGAAGAATTGTGGCAAATGGAACGCCGTGTGGAATTCGATATTTGGTATATTGAAAATTGGTCAACAATGCTTGACGTTAAAATCATTATTCGCACCATCTATAATGCCTTACACGGAGAAAAAAATGCTTTCTAAAGGAGCACACGACTTCTACTCCCCCCACCCTACTGCGTAAAACCCACATGGCATTAACCTGCGCAAAAACGCGCATATTCGCTTGCAAAAACCAAACATTTATCCTAACTTTGCACCGCAAAAGCCCAGGTGGCGGAATGGTAGACGCGCTCGTTTCAGGTGCGAGTGCTGCGAGGCGTGCAGGTTCGAGTCCTGTTCTGGGCACAACAAAACAAAGCGATTTAACAACGTTTCCAGACTACGTTAAATCGCTTTTTAATATTTCTAGTGCAAAATGGCAATTGATTAAATCAATCACCTACAACAGTTGCTATAATCTTTCTGGGGCCGCCATAATTACGAAATTCACATAGATAGATACCTTGCCATGTTCCGAGATTGAGATGTCGGTTGGTTATGGGCAGTGTCAATGATGAGCCAACAATAACTGATTTAGCATGCGATGGCATATCATCAGGGCCTTCATCAGTGTGGAGATAATATGGTGCTGATTCGGGAACTAATCGATCAAAAATAGTTTGCAAATCGTGACGCACATCCGGATCGGCATTTTCATTGAGTGCCAGTGCTGCCGAGGTGTGTTTTATAAGCAAGTTTAATAGCCCTTTTTGCGGCAACATGGGGAGTTGACGCATCAACTCTGCAGTAATAAGATGCAAGCCGCGAGGGTGTGGGCGGAGGGTAAACTCTATTTGTTCAATCATTATTTTGGGAGATATTTTTTTCGAAGGCTACACGGCTACCCCACGGGAAATTTCTTGTTCCTCTTGATTTATAGCCGCAACGCTCCAAGATGTGTTGCATCACTATGTTTTTCTCGCCGGTGTCAATTCTAATGAAATCAATTGTGCGAGACCGGAAGTTTGCTTCAATCAGTTGAAATGCCTTGGCGGAGTATCCTTGACCTCTGATACTATCGTCAAATGCAAGTCGATGAACCACCCCATACTCCCCTTCAAAGGCCCAAACATCGGTCAACTCATCATAGGCCGAATCTCCGATTTGGAGAAGAGCATAGCCCACGATTTTGCCCTCAATGGTAAAGATATAGGCATCGCCGGAGTCAATGTCGGCTTCTATTATTTCGCGATTGGGATAACCATCTTCCCACTGCTTAAATCCAAGAGAACGCTGATAGGCTCTTGCCATGTCCATAATGGCCAGCACGGCTTCAATATTGCCACTTATTGCTTTTTGAATTTTCATGCGTTATTCAAACCGAGCATTTTTTATAACAAATCAGGACGGGCCAATGCCCGCCCTGATTTAATGTATTAAAAGAATCGTATTAGCCTACAATTGTGAGAAGGCCATTGTAGAAACAGCTAACGAGGCCCAGGCCAATGATACCGGCAACACACACCCACATTGCAATGCGCTCTGATGTAGCACTGCGGAATGGAGCTATTGTGCAGGGCTCTTCTGTCTTGATGTACATTGCTTTCACAACGAGCAAATAGTAGTAGAGCGAAATGATTGTGTTAATCAACGCAATCAACACCAACACATAAATTGCGATGCTACCCTGATTGATGGCTGCTGTGAAGATGAAGAATTTGCTGAAGAAACCGGCAAAGGGAGGAATACCAGCCAAAGAGAACATGGCAAGCATCATCACCATTGACAATCGGGGATTTGTTTTGCTCAAACCGTTGTAGTCATCCATTGAAACTTTACCACAATTGTTTTCGATTGCGCCGATAACACCAAATGCTGCAAGATTTGAGAAGATATAAACTAAGATGTAGAACATCAACGCAGCCTTACCCATCTGACTAAGAGCAGTGAATGCAATCACACCGAGCATGATATATCCGGCTTGCGAAATTGAAGAGAACGCAAGGAAACGCTTGAGATTGCGCTGACGGATAGCGAAGAGGTTGCCAATGGTGATTGTGAGCACAATCAACACATAAAGCATCCACTGCCATGCTTCGGCATAAACCGAGCCAAACACTTGCCACAAGATTACCAAGAAGGCAAAAGCGGCCGAGCCCTTAGAGATTACTGAAAGATAAGATGTCACCGATGTGGGAGCACCCTGGTAAACATCAGCAGTCCAAAGGTGGAATGGAACGAGCGAAAGCTTGAAACCGATGCCGGCAATCACAAATGCCAAAGCCATTACCAAAGGTACAATATCAACTCCTGCTTGCACAGCAGCTGCAATCTTGGAGAAATAGAGTGTGCCTGTCAAGCCATATACAAACGACAGACCCAGCAGGAAAACTGCTGATGAGAACACAGCCGTCAACACATACTTAACAGCAGCTTCATGGCTTTCATAGCGATGCTTATCAAATGCCACCATAGCAGCGAGAGGCAATGATGCAGTTTCAAGACCGATGACAAACATTAAGAAGTGACGCGACGAAATCATGAGGTACATACCAAACAATGTCACGAGCATCAATTCATAGAATTCGCCACGACGAATACGCTGATTATCACTTGCAGTCCAACGCAAAGATTGAATCAAAACAATCAATACACCTACATTGAGGATATTCTTAATATTCGCAATTACGGGTGAGGTTTCATACATTCCGGCAAACGCATCCACAGATTTGCTTCCGATAACTTCGGGACAGAATCCAAAGAGTGTGAATACGCCAAAGAGCACACATGTGATAGTGCCAATAGCATTTTGAGCTTTTTTGGGAAGGAACGTATCACCGAGGAAGACTAAAAGAAATAATACCAACAAGCATATTTCTTGCTTCATTACTAAAAACTGTGAGTAATCCATTTCTTATTAATCTTTTTATTTCATTCCAATTACAGTGAAAATATCTGAGCTGAATGTGAAGCGAATCAAATCAGCAAAGAAGTTGGGGAAGCAACCGATAGTAGCTACACAAATGATGAGTGTAACAGTTGATGTACGTTCCCACCATGTTGCATCTGTTAATGACAAGTGATGCTCATCTTGAACCGGGCCAAAGAGGATTTTGCCCACAACGCGGAGGATGTAAACCGCAGTGATTACAATTGAACAGCAAGCCATGATTGTAAACACACGGTGGAACATATCAGAGTGTTCAAACGAGCCGATGAAAATTGTCATTTCTGCAACAAAGCCAGATAGACCGGGCAAGCCCAACGATGCCATACCGGCAATCACATAACAAACACACAAGAAGGGCATAATTTTCATCAAGCCACCCATCATGCGAATATCGCGGGTATGTGTGCGGCCATAAATCATACCAATCAATGCAAAGAATAGAGCTGTCATCAACCCGTGAGAAAGCATCTGCATGATTGCACCTGTCATAGCGGTGGTGTTAAGCATGAGGATAGCAAAAAGCACCAAGCCACAGTGGCTTACAGAAGAGTAAGCATTGATGTATTTCAAGTCGGTCTGAACGCAAGCTGAGAATGCGCCATAAACCACAGAGATACCTGTGAGTATAAGGAAAATCCAAGCGAGTTCATTGGCGGCGTGGGGCATGAGATAGATTGCCACACGGAAGCATCCGTAACCACCAAGTTTCATGAGCACACCTGCGTGAAGCATTGACACTGCAGTGGGAGCTGAAGCATGACCGTCGGGGCTCCAAGTGTGGAATGGGAACATAGCGCCCAACACACCAAAACCAACAAAAGTCATCGGGAACAAGAATGTTTGCCAGCCGTGAGAGATTGAATCATTCTTCACGATTTCAAGGATGTTCCAAGTCAATGTGCCACCCTCGGGAGCTGAATGATAGTAAATACCGATGAGGCCAAGCATCAAGAATGCAGAACCGCCCATGAGCATAAGGGTCAACTTCATTGCCGAATATTCTTTCTTTCCACTGCCCCACACACCAATCAAAAGATACATTGGGATAAGAGCAACCTCATAGAACATGAACATGGTGAACAAGTCAACTGAAATAAAGAACCCGAACACACCGGTTGACAAGAGGATCAACCACAAGAAGAATGCTTTGGGCTGTTCGATTTTCCAAGAGGCAAAGCTACCTGTCAACAAAATAATTGCCGACAAAAGGATCATTGCGATAGAGATTCCATCAACGCCAACGGCCAAATTGATATTCAATGGCTTGAACCAAGGAACTGACTGCACATATAGCATTGGATCTGCAACACCGGTAGCGCGAATAGCCAAGTAATCAATCAAAAGATAAACCGACAACGCTGTCAACACGAGCGAACCGACAACGGCCACCGCGCGAATCTGCTTAATGTTGCGGCACAGAGCAACTCCCGCAAGCATCAGCACGGGAATTACCACGAAATAAATTAATATATTGGAAAGCATAATTACTATTTTTCTAATTGCATGTGTTAATATCCATTGCCTTTACACAAGAATCAAGACTGCAGCCGTAATTGCACCGAGAAGCATTGTTCCGATAAGGTAGATCCAAACATAAGCCTGAAGATTACCGCTTTGGAATTCACGAATAGCATAAGATGCTTTCTGTGTAACTGCAGCAAATGCATCCATAGTTCCGTCGATAATCTGGCGGTCAAACCAAGCAATCGAACGGCAGATTGCGTTGAAGATGATTTTGTGAGTAACAAAATAATAAAGTTCGTCCCAATAGAAGCGATTGTGAGCCCAACGCCAAAGCCCGGGCAAAGCATTTTTGAATTTTGCAGGAAGATCATTTTCCTTGCGATACATCACAGTTGCAATAACAATTGCGATGATAGCAACCGCGAGGCTGACAGAAGCGACACTCCAATCAAAATGCGCCATAAAATCGTATGATTCGCCGTTCCAAGTAACGAATTTTCCGAAAGGAATAAATCCGGCAACCACTGAGATTACGGCCAAGATAACCAAAGGCAAGGTCATGGTCCAAGGCTGATCTTTGGGTGCGTGATGAGAATCATGCACTTTGTGTTCTTTCCACCAGAAAATCAAGTAGTAGAGACGGAACATATAGAATGCTGTCAAGCCGGCCACAAACGACATCCAAATGTAGACCACAGTGCTATTACCAAGGCAAGAGCTGAGGATTTCATCTTTAGAGAAGAATCCTGCAAACGGGATGATACCTGCAATAGCCAAGCAACCGATAAGGAATGTGATGTGAGTAACGGGCATATACTTGCGCAAGCCATGCATATCGGTGTAATTGTTAGAACCAACAGCATGAATCAAAGCACCGGCACCGAGGAAGAGCAACGCTTTGAACATTGCGTGAGTAAACAAGTGGAACATTGAAGCCATGTAGCCGAGTCCGTGGTGACCGGCTTCGTCAATTGTTGCAACACCGAGTGACACCATCATGAACGCAATCTGCGAAATTGTAGAGAATGCGAGAACACGTTTAATGTCAATCTGCGTACAAGCCACAATTGCGGCATAAAGCGCAGTGAATGCACCAACCCAGATAACAACTTCAAGAGCAGCTCCGCCATGCATTTGGTTGACAATAAAGAGCGGGAATAGACGCGCAACCAAATAAACACCGGCAACAACCATTGTTGCAGCGTGGATAAGAGCTGAAACAGGTGTGGGACCTTCCATAGCATCGGGCAACCAAATATGGAGCGGCATCATTGCCGATTTACCCATACCGCCCATGAAGATCAACACCAAAGCCCAAGTCATCACTGAGCAACCCATGAATCCGGCAGCAGCTTCGCTTTGGAAGATATTGAACACACCTTCAGCTGTTTGCTGGCTCACAGAATAAACATTTTCCATTCCGGGAACCACAGCAGAAGTCATTTGAGTGAAATCAAATACACCTGTGTAGTAAGAGAGTACGAGAATACCAATCAAGAAACCGAGGTCGGCAAAACGAGTCACAATGAACGCCTTCTTCGAAGCAGAGACTGCCGATGGTTTGGTGTAATAGAACCCGATCAACAAGTAAGATGAAGCACCCACAAGCTCCCAGAAGATATACATCTGGAAAATGTTGGTGGCAACAACGAGTCCGAGCATTGAGAAGCTGAAGAGTGACAAGAATGCATAGAAACGCTGGAATCCTGTTTCGTACACACCATGATGATCTCGCATATAGCCATTGCTATAAAGATGCACCATGAAAGATATAGTGGTGATCACAACGAGCATCATGGCCGAAATCGGATCCAAGAGGAATCCAAGACGAATAGTCAAATCGCCATAAAGGTCGAGCCAATCAACGTTGAATACCAACGATTGCAAGCGAACACCATCAGCCGAAATAAATTCGGGGTTCCCTGAGAAGAAATAGGTAAACGCAGTGAAATAGGCAAGGATCAAAGTAACACCCATGCCTGCAGTGCCAAGAATACCGGCCCATTTATGGCTCACGTACTTCCCAAGAATACCCAGGAAGAGGAACATAAATAGCGGAATGGCTAATATTAATACGGGGATAGTTGCTTCCATAATACCTTAATGTTTCATTTGAGTTAATTCAGCTGCATTGATATTTTTAGCAGCACGGAACACATTGATGATTATGGCGATGGCCAAAGCTGTTTCGGCAGCTGCAATAGCAATAGCAAAGAGGGTAAAGAACATACCTTCCAACTGTCCGGGGAAGAGGAAGCGGTTAAATACCACAAAATTGATGTCAACAGCATTAAGCATCAACTCAAGCGAGATAAGCATTGCTATCATATTTTTACGAGTGATGAACCCGTAAACACCGCAACTGAACATTATCAGTGACGGCACAAGATAATATATCATTGTCAGTTCCATAATCGATTAACGTTTACGAGCGACAACGACGCCGCCAATTATACATGCCAATAACAGAACACTCACAGCCTCAAATGGGAGAAGATACTGATACTCACCTGTTCCCATCAATGCTTTACCAATCTCTTTCATTGTTGGATTACCCATTTGGGGCATTTCAACAAGAGCCTGACCGCAACGGTAGAGCAACGCATAGGCTGTCACTGCGAAAGTGACAATTGCAGCTACAAGTCCGAACGCACGACGTTTCGACACTAATTTCTCACTATTATCACCGGGATGGCTGGTGAGAAGAATTGAAAAGACAAATAAGACCACGATACCACCGGCATATACTGCAATTTGCACAGCTCCAAGAAATTCATAATCGAGCTTGAAGTATAGTGCTGCTGTAGCAAACAGCGTAAAAAGCAGGAATGTTGCCGAACGCAAAATCTTACGCGTCGTAACAGTCAGTACGGAGAATATGACAATCGACAACGCGATTATCAAATACATAATGATACTTCCTACTGATTCCATATTAATGATTAGTTATTATTTTTCTTCATTTGAATCTTTAACTTCAGCAGCGGCAGCAGCAGCTTTTTTAGCAGCGGCAGCAGCCTTAGCAGCGGCGATTTTAGCTTCTTTTTCAGCCTGCATCTGCGCTATCTGCTCAGGGGTAGGTGCAGGCTCTTCCTTTTCGGGAAGATAGTTTAGTTGCTTAACCAATTTTTCTCTGGTAAATACAGCCTGCTCAAAATCGTTGCTGAATTCAAGGGCATCTTGCGGACAAGAAGTCACACAAAGCTGACAGAATGTACAGCTTCCCAAGTCATACTGATATTTATCAAGCTTGCGCTTTTTCTTGCCATCAAACGTGTCCACCATCTTTGTTGTCAAAGTAATGGTTCCGTTGGGACAATTGCGTTCGCAAATACCACATGCAATACACTTGTGATTGCCTTCTGCGTCATACTTTAGTTCAAGAATAGCTCTGAATCGTTCAGGCACCTTGACAGTATCGCGGTTTTCGGGATATTTTTCCGTAATCTTCGGGGTGATAAATTCTTTTCCGGTCACTTGCATACCCTTGAGAAGGCTAACAATTCCGTAACCCAAAGATGAAAAATAATCTTTTACACTACCCATGGTTTGATTGTTTAATATCTAATAGTTAATTCTTTATTTCAATTATTTAATCTGGCCACCCAAAATATCAAGGAGTTCGGTTGTGATACTTTGCTGACGAAGCTTATTATATTCCAATTGCAACTGTTCAAGAAGTTTCTTGGCATTGTCATTTGCACTCTGCATTGCCATCACACGAGCAGCCTGCTCTGATGCACGGTTTTCGGTAAACACATCCTGCATCATTGCCATCAGATACATTGGCAAGACTGAACGGAAAATTGTGTTGGCATCAGGCTCAAACAAATAGGGTTTGCAATTCTGCTGCACTCCTGCTTCGGAAAACGAATCTTGCACAATAGGGAGCAACTGCTCGATTAAAACTGTTTGGCGGCTGACACTTTTGAAGTTCATATATAAAACATCTACTTTATCAGTAACACCCAACAAGAATTCTTGCTGCAATTCTTCAATGAAAATTCTAACACCGTCGCCCGATGTTTTTGAATCAACACCATCGACAATCTTCGCCGAAACACCTTCGCCGAGAATCTTACCGACAGCTTTGCGCATCTTATTGCCCACAGGGCATATTCTGACTGCGACATCTTGACCGAATTTTTCGCGATACTCCGCCAACAATCCGATTAAACGCTTAAATATGTTAACATTATAAGCGCCACACAAGCCATCGTCAGAGCCTAACACCACAACAGTGATATTCTTAACGTCACGAGCTTCAAGCAAAGGAGATGAGAACTCCGCATCGGCACTCAAAAGATTGCCGATTATATTTTCAATCTGATTTCGGAATGGCAACAAACGGCGCAATGACTGCTCGGCCTTGTGCATCTTGGCCGAAGAAATCATTTTCATCGCTCCCGTAATCTTTTCAGATGACGCGACCGATCCAATTCGCCCTTTAAGTTCTCTTAATGTAGCCATTGACTCTGTGATTATTGTTTATATCTTCCGGCTATATCTTTTGCCGCAGCATTAAGTTTTTCCATCACCTCATCAGTCAACTGTCCCGATTTAATGACATCGAGCACATCGGCTTGATGTTTAGCACGGAGCAATTGCAAGTAGAGCTGTTCAAACTCTGCCACTTTGTCAAGAGGGACATTTTCAAGAAGACCTTTTGTTCCGGCATAAATCACGGCTACTTCTTCTTCAACAGCTACCGGCTTATATTGAGGTTGAATCAACAACCGTTCGTTTTTGCGCCCCTTATCAATGACTCTTGCAGTAACAGGGTCAATATCGCCACCAAATTTGGTGAATGATTCAAGTTCACGGAACTGAGCCTGATCAATTTTCAGTGTACCTGCCACTTTCTTCATTGACTTAATCTGAGCATTACCACCCACACGCGACACTGAAATACCCACATTGATAGCCGGGCGGATACCACGGTTGAATAATGCAGACTCAAGGAATATCTGACCGTCGGTAATTGAAATCACATTGGTGGGAATATAAGCAGAAACGTCACCGGCCTGAGTTTCAATGATAGGAAGAGCAGTCAACGAACCGCCACCTTTGACCATCGGTTTCAACGCATCAGGGAGGTCATTCATTTGAGACGCAACAGCCTGATTATCGATAATCTTAGCTGCACGTTCAAGCAAGCGAGAATGCAAATAGAAAATATCACCGGGATAAGCTTCACGTCCTGAGGGACGCTTCAAGATAAGCGAGATTTCGCGATAGGCCACGGCTTGCTTAGAAAGGTCATCATAGACAATCAAAGCATCGCGACCGGTGTCACGGAAGAATTCGCCAATTGCCACGCCGGCAAATGGGGCATAATAGCGCATTGAAGCCGAGTCAGAAGCTGTTGCTGCAACTACAACAGTGTAGTCCAACGCACCATGCTTGCGGAGAGTGTCAACTATTGCTGCCACAGAAGAAGCTTTCTGTCCGATAGCAACGTAGATACAATAAACGGGCTTTCCCTCTTCAAAATTCTTGCGCTGATTAATAATAGTGTCAATTGCGATTGCAGTTTTACCAATCTGGCGGTCACCGATGATAAGCTCACGCTGTCCACGACCAATTGGCACCATAGAGTCAACGGCTTTAATCCCTGTTTGCAAGGGCTGATTCACCGGCTGACGGAAAATTACACCGGGAGCTTTACGTTCCAACGGAAGACGCATTAAATCGCCATCAATCGGACCGCGGCCATCGATTGGCTCGCCGAGGACATTGATAACGCGCCCCAACAAACCTTCACCGACAGGGATAGAAGCAATCTCGCCTGTACGCTTAACCGACATATTTTCTGTCACCTTGTCAACATTGTCAAGCAAAATGACACCCACGTTACTTTCTTCAAGGTTAAGGGCCACACCCTTCACACCATTTTCAAACTCAACAAGTTCATTGGCACAAACATTATCGAGGCCATAAACGTGAGCAACACCATCACCAACTTCAAGCACAGTGCCCGTTTCTTCAAACGACACTTTAGAGTTAACGCTTTCAAGCTGTTGCTTTAATATTTCTGAAATCTCGCTGGGATTAATCATCAGTTTCTTTATTTGCTTATTAGATTCAAACGCAATTGTTTTAATTCATTACTGATCGAAGCATCGATACGTTCATTACCAACGCTAACGGTAAAACCGCCGATCAAATCGGGATTAACCGATGTGGAATACTCCATTGTTCCGCCTTTAAGGTGGCGGCTTACCATGTCACGCAGACGTTTTTGTTCATTATTGCCCAACGGAGCAGCACTAACCACCTTCACTTCATAGATTGAGTGATTGCTTCGATACAAAGCTATATAAGCATTTGCAATTCCGCGAGCCATATCCATTCGCTTATTGTCCGACAAAAGCTTTATGAAATCACAAAAAAGAGCCTTCCCCCCTTTGGTGACATCAGCAGCCGTAATCAGCAGATTAGTTTTATCACTATTGCTAACATACGGATTGCCAAGGGTTGACTGCAACAATGGCTGCTGCGAAAAACTCTGCTCCAATGACTTCATCATCTGATAAATGTCTGCATCATTTTTCTGATTGCAAGCCACTTTGTAAAGTGCCTTGGCATATCGTGCCGGTATCAATCCTTCGTTCATTGCGTGGTAGGGTTATCAATTCTTGTTTTCCATTTCGTCCAAAAGTGTATTCACAAGCTTAGTCTGTGCTTTTTCATCCGACAGTTGCTTACGGACCACCTTGGTTGCAATATCAAGAGCAAACGAACTAACCTCATTGCGGAATTGCAATTCAGCTTCTTTGCGCTCTTGTTCAATCGACAATTTTGCTGCATCCATCACCTTCTGAGCTTCAATTTGAGCTGCAGAACGTGCTTCATCAATAATCTGCGTTTTCATGCGATCTGCCTCACGCAGCATCTCAGCTTGCTGTGCACGTGCTTGAGCTATGTATTTTTCTGCTTCTTCACGAGCGCTGTCGAGCTGCTCTTTGGCATTCTGAGCATACTCCACACCTTTGTCAATTAAATCGGCTCGTTCCTCAATGCTTTTCACAATTGCAGGCCACCCCCACTTGTAGAGCACAAGCAGAAGCACTGCAACAGCAAAAAACATCCAAAAAATCAGGCCGAAATCAGGCGTGAATAATTCCATAATTTATCTAAAGAATTAGAGGAACATCGAAAGAACACAAACGATAACTGCGAAAAGGGCAACACCTTCAATAAGAGCAGCGATAACGATCATACTGCTTCGAATGTCACCGGCAGCTTCGGGCTGACGTGCAATTGCTTCCATGGCTGATGCGCCAATCTTACCGATACCGATACCCGCACCGATTGCTGCGATTGCTGCGCCAAAACATGCTCCAAGACCGAGTGTACCTTCGATTGCTGCTAAAATCATTGCTAACATAATGATAAGTTTTTTAAGAGTTTGTTATTTAATTAATTATTTATTTCTGTGTTTAATTTACTTTTTTATTCGACATGAGCCCCTTCATGACTTTCATGCCCCTGCTCTTGACCGAATGAGATAAACAGAGTGGAGAGCATTGTGAACACATAGGCCTGAATGAAGCTGACCAACACGTCAATGAGCAACATAAAGATGGTGAACAACATTGAAACCACTGTTGCCGCACCGGTTACAACCGGGCCCATTGCAGCAAAAATGAATATCAATAATGTCAACACAATAACAATCATGTGACCGCCCATCATATTGGCAAACAAACGCACTGTGAGTGCTGCCGGCTTGGTAAAGATGCCGAACAACTCAATAACGGGCATGATTGGAAGCGGGAATTTCAACCACAATGGCACATCGGGCCAGAAAATCTCTTTCCAATAATGTTTTGTCCCAAACAGGTTGGTTGCCAAGAATGTAAAGATTGCAAGAACCATTGTCACTGCAATATTGCCTGTCAAGTTTGCACCGCCGGGGAAGATAACAATCAACCCGAGCAAATTGAAATAAAGAATCACAAAGAAAACTGTGAGCAAATAGGGCGCAAACTTTGCAGCACGATTGCCAAGAGTTGGACGAATCACACCCTTATAAACGAATTCAATTATAACTTCCAAGATTCCAATGAATCCGCGCGGAGACTTATTGCCGTTTCGCTTATACCATCTTGCAACTGCATAAACAGAAAGCAATATCAAAATTGCTGCAATGAAAATGGCACAAACATTCTTCGTTATAGACAAATCCCATGGTTTGTATTCTGAGCCGTCGGGCAAAATCTGCACCACTTTACCTTTATAGGGGCTATTTTCATCGGCCACTTTAAATTCCAAATCACCATCACGATATGTGGCACCATGTTCAATCTTCGATGACATAAAACAATGGAGTCCATCATTGCCAATCAAGATAATAGGCAATGGGATTCGCAGATGATGGTTAAATGGCACTTCCCAACCATAAGCATCACCAAGGTGGTGAAAAATTATTTCTTTGGGATCGATATTGCCTTCACTATCGCCATGATTAGACGCGAATGTTTTCACCGGAGCTAATGCCACTATGAAAATCAAGGTCAATATGAGAAGTCCGTGTTTAATCATAACAATCAATATATGCAGACCGACACTATATTATTATCAACATCTACAATTCCGCCGCTGATTTCAAGCGAAGACTGGTGTCCGTTAGATTCATACACCACCTCACCGGCAGTCAAAGTTGACACCAACGAAGCATGGTTATTCAAGACAGTGAACAAACCCATCACACCCGGGAGTGTAACCATTGCCACTTCTCCTTCAAACAACACATCTTCTGCTGATATAATTTTTAGCGTCATAATCAGTTTTTGTCTTTGCTTCAATATTAAGCCTGTACTTCAGCAAGCATCTTCTTGCCTTTGGCGATTGCCTCATCAATAGTTCCCACGTTAAGGAATGCCTGTTCGGGATATTCATCCATTTCGCCGCTAAGAATCATCTTAAAACCGCGGATGGTTTCCGAGAGAGGCACCATAACACCAGGGAGACCGGTAAACTGCTCTGCCACAAAGAATGGCTGAGAAAGGAATCGCTGAGCGCGACGCGCACGCGACACCACGAGTTTGTCTTCATCCGAGAGTTCATCAACCCCAAGAATTGCAATAATATCTTGTAACTCATTGTATTTCTGCAGAAGCTGCTTAACTGCTTGTGCAGTATTATAATGTTCTTCGCCAATGATGTTGGGGTCAAGAATACGCGAAGTTGATTCCAATGGGTCAACGGCAGGATAGATACCCAACTCTGCAATTTTACGGCTCAACACGGTTGTAGCATCCAAGAAACTGAATGTGGTAGCCGGAGCCGGGTCGGTCAAGTCATCAGCAGGCACATAAATAGCCTGTACAGAGGTGATTGAACCATTCTTGGTAGATGTGATTCGCTCCTGGAGCATACCCATTTCAGAAGCCAAAGTGGGCTGATAGCCTACCGCTGAGGGCATACGCCCCAAAAGCGCCGACACTTCACTACCCGCCTGAGTGAAACGGAAGATGTTATCGATAAAGAGAAGAATTTCCTTGCCACCGCCATCTTGATCACGGAACTGTTCAGCAACAGTCAAGCCCGACAAGGCAACACGCAAACGCGCACCCGGAGGCTCGTTCATCTGACCAAACACGAGAGTGGCTTGTGAATCCTTCACCTTTTCCATGTCAACATCATCAAGGTTCCATTCACCACGTTCCATTCCTTCCTGGAACTTTTCACCATATTTCATTACACCGCTCTCAATCATTTCACGGAGAAGGTCGTTACCTTCACGGGTACGTTCCCCTACACCAGTAAACACTGAGAACCCATTGTGTCCTTTAGCAATGTTATTGATAAGTTCCATGATAAGCACAGTCTTACCAACGCCTGCACCACCAAACAAACCAATCTTACCACCCTTGCTATAGGGTTCCAAAAGGTCAATCACTTTAATCCCTGTGTAGAGGATTTCTGTTCCGATTGTAAGGTCATCGAATGCGGGTGCGGGTTGATGTATCGGACGAAGGTCTTTGCGATCGAGTGCGGGCAAACGGTCGATAGCTTCTCCCACTACGTTTAAAAGACGACCTTTTACCTGCGAACCTGTCGGCACAGCAATAGGGCGCTCAAGATTGTCAACTTTGATTCCTCGCTGCAGACCATCGGTACTTTCCATTGCTACACAACGTACGGTGTTTTCACCAATATGCTGTTCAACTTCAAAGACTAATGCAGTCCCGTCGGGGCGGTCAACTTTCAATGCTGTGTAGATAGGGGGAAGAACATTTCCTTCTCCTTCAAAAGTAACGTCAACAACCGGTCCGATTACTTGTGCAATTTTTCCGAACTTATCACTCATGATATATGATATAGAGATATTTTGCTATTTTCTACTTAAAAATAAAATCCGGTTACCACCACTAAGGCCATCAAAATCAAGTTGAACAAGCCGAAGGGTAATAGATATTTCCATTCGAGTGCGAGCAACTGGTCAATTCGCAAGCGAGGGAATGTCCACTTAAACCAAATGATGATGAATGAGATTGCGATGGCCTTACCGATGAACCAAATCACAGAAGGAATGCAATTCATCACGTCATTAAAGCCTTCCCATCCGGGGATATGAAGAGGCATCCAACCACCGAAGAAGAGGGTTGTTGCAACACCGGAAACAATAAACAAGTTAAGATATTCTGCAAGGTAGAAGAAACCGAAGTGCATACCTGAATATTCGGTGTGATAACCTGCAGTCAACTCACTTTCAGCTTCGGGAAGGTCAAACGGGCCACGATTTGTTTCGGCTGTACCTGCAATCAAATATATTACGAAAGCAATAAATGCGGGGATGTGACCTGAAAAGATGAACCACACATCATTTTGTTTTTCAACAATTTCCACCACATTCATGGTTCCGGCAAATGCAACCATTGTCAACACTGATAAGCCGATTGAAAGTTCGTAGCTCACCATTTGTGCACCGGAGCGTAACGCACCGATGAGAGTGAATTTATTGTTTGAAGACCAACCTGCAAGCAAGATACCGAGCACTCCGATTGACGAAACAGCCAAAAGGAAGAAGATGCCGATATTGAAGTTGATTATCTGCAATCCTTTGCCCCAAGGAAGCACTGCGAATGAGAGCATTGAAGCAATAATCACAAGATAGGGTGCAAGCGCAAACAAGAATTTATCGATATGTTTAAGAGCGATAATCTCTTTGATCAGCATCTTAAACATGTCGGCAAAACTCTGGAGCAAGCCCCAAGGGCCTACACGGTTCGGGCCGAGACGACACTGAAACGCAGCACACACCTTACGTTCAAAATATATGTAGAACAAAGCCAAAACAGCATAGGCTGTCAACAAGAGCAGACCAATGAGCACACACTCTGTCACCACCGTGAGCCAATCCGGCATAAATGACCGCAAAAGATTATCGATCCATCCAGTCAATACTGAGAAATTGAAAATATCCATTGGGTATATTAATATTTTATCTGTGATTTTCTAAATAATTATCAACGGTCAATATCGGGCACAATATAGTCAAGTGAGCCTCCAATTGTAATAAGGTCGGCAATTTTGCTACCGCGAGTTAATTGATCCACAACTGCTGCAGCGGGCAAGCAGGGAGAGATAATCTTGAGACGATAGGGTTTGGTGTCGCCTGTACTTTCAAGGTGAATGCCAAATGTGCCTCGACAACCTTCCACTGTGCGGAACCAGCTCCCAACAGGCAATTTCAACACCTTGGGAACTTTCACGCAATATTCGCCTTCGGGAATGTTATCAATCAACTGCTCAATGATGTGAGCGCTCTGAGTTATTTCGTCCAAGCGAGCTTTGAAACGAGCCATTGCATCACCTTCTGTAAAAACAACTTCTTCGAAATCGAGCTCTGAATAGATGCTATATGGGTTTGTCTTACGAACATCACATGCCCAACCTGAAGCACGACCTGAGGGTCCTGTAATAGACCAGTTAATTGCATCTTCGCGACTCAACACACCAACACCTTCGAGACGACCTTTTGCAATGACATTGCCAGTAAAGATTTGGTTATACTCCTTGATATTCTTAGGAATAACAGCGAGCAAAGCCTTAACATCGTCAACGAAATCGGGAGCGAGATCTTGCATTACACCACCCACACAACCATAGTTGAATGTCATGCGAGCACCGCAAGTCTTGTCCATAATGTCGAGGATTTGTTCGCGAACGCGAAGTGTGTAGAACAACATTGTTGTTGCACCCAAGTCCATGCAGTATGTTCCGATGAAGAGACAGTGTGAAGCAATACGAGCAAGCTCATCCATCAACACGCGGATTACTTGTGCACGACGAGAGATTTCAATGCCGGCAGCTTCTTCGAGAAGCATACATAAACAATGATGATACTGATGACCTGAGAAGTAATCCATACGGTCCATAAAATGGAGAGTCTGAGGATATGTCAACTTTTCACATATCTTCTCAATGCCACGATGAATATATCCCATATACACATCAATCTTTTTCACTGTTTCACCATCAACTGCAGTGCGGAAACGGAGAACCCCATGAGTAGCTGGGTGCTGAGGGCCGATATTCACAACGAAATCCTCGGGGTCAAACACGCGCACCTCTTTAGCCTCAACAGAGCCATCGCTATTTTCAATATATGTGGTGGTGAAGTCACTCTGACGTTCACTTTCAGTTGTGAAGTGATTGTGCTCGGGGCTTTCATCATAGTCTTTTCTCAAAGGATAGCCATCCCAGTCAATACTGAGGAACAAGCGACGCATGTCGGGGTTACCAATAAAGATAATACCGAAGAAGTCATAAACTTCACGTTCAAAAATAGTGGCGATTTTCCACAAATCGGCCACGCTATGCAACATAGGCTTTTCGCGATCATCAGCGGTCACCTTTACTGAGATGCGAGTATTATTGGCTGTTGAAGCCAAGTAGTAGATACAGCCTAATTTATCAGGCCAATCCATACCGACTATAGTAACCAAGAAATCAAATTCCAAAGCTTCGTTTTCTTTAAGTTCTTTAGCGAGAGCATGCCACTTATTGTCGGCAATTTCAATCTGAAGCATTTCGCCTTCAGTGAAAACAGCCTCTGGGAATAAACGAGCTATGGTTTCCTGTATCTGTGCCATATATTTTACATTAACTATTTACAATGTTTTTAATCCTCAATTTTCTCAATTGGATGTTCATTGAGGAACTTCTCCTGCTTTTCTTTACGATTCACACCGCCAAAGAAGCGTTCTACTTTCATTTTGCGAGAGAGTTGCATGATAGAATAAATCATGGCTTCGGGACGCGGAGGACAACCGGGCAAATACACGTCAACAGGAATGATTTGGTCAACCCCCATCACTACATGATATGATTTCTTGAAAGGACCGCCTGAAATAGCGCAAGAACCGCAAGCAATCACATATTTGGGTTCGGCAAGCTGATCATACAAACGACGAACAATTGGAGCCATACGAGTAACAATTGTGCCGGCCACCATCATAAAGTCGGCCTGACGAGGCGATGAACGGGCCACTTCCCATCCGAAGCGAGCCATATCAAAGCGAGCTGCACCGAGAGAAACGAATTCAATCCCGCAGCAGCTTGTTGCAAACGTCAAAGGCCATACAGAGTTTGAACGGCCCCAGTTAATCAATTTATCAAATGTACCAACGATTACATTGACACCGGCTTCTTGAAGCTCAGAAACCATTTGTTCAATATATTCATTGTCTTTCCATGCCTCATAGGGCATACTTTTGGTTGTTACTTCCATTCAAGAGCTCCTTTCCGCCAAGCATAAACCAAGCCCAGCACTAAGATTGAGAAAAAGAATGCAATAGAAATCAAGCTTTGCATACCCGCTTCCGCAAGGTCCTGAAGAATTGTGGCCCATGGGAAGAGGAACACACACTCAACATCAAACATCAAAAACAGGATTGCAAACAAGTAGTAACCAACTTTGAACTGAGCCATGCTCTCGCCACGTGTCGGAATACCACATTCATAGGGCTCACCTTTCTGCGCATTAAACGAACGGGGGGCCATTAATTTTGCCATCCACAACGCCAAAAACACCAATGCGATGCCGGTCAGCGTTGCTGTCACAGCCAACGTGGATGAAAGAATCGTTAATGAAATCATATTATTTATTAATAACTTTTATTTACAACTATATTTCAGCCCTGACAGCTCCCTATCAACCAAACATTTACGCGTCAACTCAATGTTTAAGCCGAGTGGGACGTCACGACAGAACACACTTTTACGATGCAAATATAAGAATTTTTTTATAAAAAAAACCTTTTAACATTGAGCGTTTTTCTCACTCCATGTTAAAAAGTTTTCTTATTTACCAATATTGTGGCTGCTTATTCTTTTGAGGGAGCGTCAAATGCCACTCTTAATGTCAAACCAAATGTTCGGGGATTTCCACGCTGCAAGAAATCTTTCTGCATTGAGCGAAAATAGAAGGTGTCGTAATCAGTGTTGGTGATATTTTTCATCCAAGCCTCTAATGACAGATTTTTCCAAGAGGCCACCACTGATGCTCCGAGCAGTGAATACATTGACTGCTTTACCGTGTTTGACTCATCCCAATAAATCGGACCCACAGTTCGACAATTCAAATTATAGGCCATGCGCCAATCTTCACCGATAGAATGGGTGTAGGCAACTGAAGCAAAGAGAGTGTTACTCGGAGCGTATGGCACATAATTTCCCTTATAATCATTATTTCCGTTTACAAACTCAACAAATTTTGCATTAGTGTAACCGTAAGATGCATTGAAACTCCAATTCAACGTTGGATTATATTTAATCTGAACTTCAGCACCAAAGCTGCGTGTTTTGCCGGCATTAGTAGTTATGCGACCTGTGGTCTGACCGGGGGGGAACATTGTCAATTGCTGATCACGACAATCGATATAGAATAGAGCCAAGTCGGTCATCACTCGATTATCGGCACAAGAAATATGCGCACCAAGCTCATAGTTCCAACTCATTTCCGGGCGATAGCTCACAATCTCATCCACATTTATTTCAGCCTGCGCACCACCACCCATCGAAGGCATATTAGCCATCAATGCCTGCTGCATCTTCTGCTGAAGCACTTCACTGAACATCTGATTGTTATAGCCGCCCGACTTATAGCCCTTGCCTACACTTGCATAGATAGTCGATTTACTCTCCATGGGCAATTGATAGCTAACAGTCAACTTAGGCACAAATTCCAAAAAGTCATCTTCAAGAACATCTTTATCATCGATCTCGATCGGATACACACCTATGGGTCTCGGAGGCATACCACTTTTCATATAAGCCGAGAATTGTGTTGAACACAAACTAGTGTAATCCAATTTGGTTGATTCATAATCAAGTCGCATTCCGAGAGCCAAATTCACACGACCAACATCAAGAGTGCTTTGATGATACAGAGCCACACCCCACACCGGCGCATCAAAAAGGCTTTCAAGCGCGATTTGAGAATCACCGCACTCCAAACGAATTGGGATACGGTCATTCTTATTTACCCTATCGGTTATCATCCCTGAAATGCCATCCTCTTTCAGAGTAACAGGAGCTTCCATTGACGATGACTTGTAAAAGCCAAACAAACCAGCAATCCAGTTATAATTATTTTTTTGGCCGCGAGCCACAAAATCTTGAGTCACAGACCACTCTTTGCGTTTCTGAGTCAGTGTAAAGTAACTTGCGGGCTGGAAGTCCTGATCAAGAGTCAAATTATCATTGAGATACTGCACACTTGAAATACTTGAAATTGAGAAATCCTCTCCACTCCACTTCACAGTCAACGCATCGGTCAATAAATCTCGACGATAGAAGCATGTGTCGTTATAGTTAACAATATCTGAGCCCAACAATTCATAGGGATACCCACTTTGACGAGACATTGAGAACGAAGCCACATTATCTACAGCCAAATGCTCAGAGGCCTGCCACTGTGTTTTCCAACGGAAAGCAAGAGCCTTTTCCACATCAACCTTCACATCTTTCTCAATATTTCGAAAAAAGCCGTCGGAATAGTCAATACTACCAACAAATGCCATTGCAAGGCTCGGGTTAAATTTCTGATAATGAGAGATACCGAGCTTTGCAGTCGGGCCATTGCCAAAACGAGCCATCACACGGCTTCCTTGATAATCCATCGGACTAATTGTGTAGATATTCACCTGCCCCATCATGGTGTTACGACCATAAAGAGTGCTCTGCGCACCACGCAACACCTCAACATGGCTAATATCAATCATATCAAAGTCAAAAGCATCCTTATTGAGGAATGTCATATTGTCAACACTCAATCCAATTGCAGATTGATCCATTCTTGCCCCAATCCCACGCACATAAATGCTCGAAGTCATTCGGCTACCATAGTCAGGCGAATAAAAGTTGGGCGCAATTTCACTGATTCCGCGCATAGACTCAACACCCCACAAGCGTACTTGACGCGGATTCAAAGTTGTCACCGAGCCTGGGGTCAAACTCAAATCCGACGACTGCTTAATTGCAGTTACCGTCACATTTTCAAGCCATTTGGCCGAGTCGGCAGCGACATCAGTTGCTGATGCCATTATTGGCACCAGCACCACACCTACTATCAAAAAAAAGCGATTCATTGATTGGTTAATTAAGATAAAAAAAATCAAAAAACTCGGCAAAGTTATGTAATTAACACTCGTTTTCCAATTTTGCGCTCTATAATTTACACAAACTTCACAAAAGTCCACCAACATCTCTACTCTAAAAGATTAATCCTCAGTTAAAAATGCTTTATTATTTCACATTTGTATCGTTTTTCCATTGTTTTTATGTAAATTTGCACTAAAAATAATAATACCCATTTTTTAAACGAATTATGGCTCAACAAGACGAAGTTTTTAAGAAAATAGTTTCTCACGCTAAAGAGTATGGCTTTGTGTTTCAATCAAGCGAAATCTACGACGGTCTGTCGGCAGTTTATGACTACGGACAAAATGGTGTGGAGCTAAAAAATAATATCAAGCGCTACTGGTGGGACGCAATGACCCTGCTCCATGACAACATTGTGGGCATTGACTCTGCAATTTTCATGCACCCCACAATTTGGAAAGCATCGGGACACGTTGACGCATTCAATGACCCATTGATTGACAACCGCGACTCAAAGAAGCGCTATCGCGCTGACGTTCTCATCGAAGAGGACATCGCCAAGATGGAGGAAAAGATTGAGAAAGAAGTAACCAAAGCGCGCAAACGCTTCGGTGAATCTTTTGACGAAGTTTTGTTCCGTCAGACCAATCCTCGCATTGCAGAGATTGTGGCAAAAAAAGAGGCATTGACCGAGCGCTTTGCAAAAGCAATGAACGACAGCAACCTCGAAGAGCTTCGCCAGATTATTTTGGACCAAGAGATTGTTTGTCCAATTTCAGGCACAAGAAACTGGACAGAAGTTCGTCAGTTTAACTTGATGTTCAAAACCGAAATGGGCAGCACTGCCGAAGGAGCAATGAGTGTGTATCTCCGTCCGGAAACTGCTCAGGGCATTTTCGTAAACTACCTCAACGTTCAGAAGACCGGCCGCATGCGTCTCCCCTTCGGTATTGCTCAAATTGGTAAAGCATTCCGTAATGAAATCGTGGCTCGTCAGTTTATTTTCCGTATGCGTGAATTCGAGCAGATGGAAATGCAATTCTTTGTACGTCCGGGCGAAGAGCTTAACTGGTTCAATCAGTGGAAAGAGTGGCGTCTGAAATGGCATAAGGCACTCGGTCTCGGCGATGAAAAATATCGCTACCACGACCATGAAAAGTTGGCCCACTACGCAAATGCCGCAACTGACATTGAATTCCAGATGCCATTTGGCTTCAAAGAAGTAGAAGGCATCCACTCACGCACAAACTTTGACCTCTCACAACATGAGAAATTCTCAGGCAAGAACATTAAATATTTTGATCCGGAGCTCAATGAAAGCTATGTTCCCTATGTGATTGAAACATCGATCGGTGTGGACCGTATGTTCCTTTCTGTTCTCTGCTCATCTTATGAAGAACAGAAGCTTGAAAATGGCGAAACCCGTGTAGTTCTCCACCTTCCGGCTGCCCTTGCTCCTGTTAAATGCGCTGTGATGCCCCTTGTTAAAAAAGATGGCCTCCCCGACAAAGCACGCGAAATTGTCAACAGCCTTAAATTCGACTTTGCTACTCACTACGATGAAAAAGACTCTATCGGCAAGCGCTATCGCCGTCAAGATGCAATCGGCACCCCCTATTGTATCACTGTTGACCACCAGACATTGGAAGATAACACAGTGACACTTCGTGAACGTGACTCAATGACACAAAGCCGTGTGAGCATCGATCAACTCCACAGCTTGATTCATAACAATGTGAGCCTCAACGCTCTTCTTCGCAAACTCTCTTAAATTACAAAATGAAATCTCACAAAACACTAATAGCAGTTGCCATAGTCCTAATATTGCTCTGCATCCCCACATGCTCCACCTATAATTCAATGGTAACACTTGAAGAGTCGGCCAATGCCAGTTGGAGCGAAGTGCAAAACCAATACCAACGTCGTTTCGATCTCATACCCAATTTGGTTGAAACCGTTAAAGGATATGCCTCACACGAATCCACAACTCTTCAGGGTGTAACAAATGCTCGTGCCGGGATTACGACACCCGACACAACAGCTGTGATGACTGCAGCTCAAAATGCTCTTGGAGCAACAGACCCCAATGCCTATGCTAACGCGCTCTCACAATTGAAACGAGAGTTCAGCATTTATGTTAATGCTGTTCGCGAAGCATATCCCGATTTGAAAGCGAATCAGAATTTTGCCGATTTGCAAGCACAACTCGAGGGAACGGAAAACCGAGTAGAAAAGGCTCGTCATGACTATATCAACACCATCAAAGACTATAATGTGAAGGTTAAACGATTCCCCTCACGCATTGTGGCTATGATTTTCGGATTTGAACCGATGCAGCAATTTGAAGCGGACCAGGAAGCACAAACTGCACCGAAAGTAAAATTCTAAGAAACATTGACCTTTATGAAAAAACTATTCTATTTCGGAGTCACACTAATTGCAACAGCTATAGCTTTTGCATCATGTGGCGACGATGGCAACGATTGGACTCAATACGCCGAATGGCGCAATAATAACATCAAATGGTATCTTGAGCAGAAGGAGAAAAAGGATGCCGATGGCAATCCCTATTACACAGAACTCAGCCCTGAGTGGTTCGCTAATTCGGGAGTTCTCATACATTACTTCAATGACAGAAGCAAAACCGAAGGCAATCTCTCGCCTATAAAAACAAGCACAGTGGCCGTGAAATACAAAGGCATGCTATATGATGGATCGGTTTTCGATTCCACAACAGTGGCAACATCGGATTCGGTCAGAACATTTGGCTTGACAGAAATCATCCAAGGCTGGCGACTTGCTCTTCAGGATATGCGCGTAGGCGACACTTGCGAGGTTGTTATCCCCTACACTCTGGGGTATGGGGTATCGGGAAGCAGCTCAATCAGTCCCTATTCAATGCTTAAGTTCGGCATTAAACTCGTGGACATCCCGACCTATGAAATCCCCTAATCCATAGTGCTAAAAAATAAAGCCATCTTATATATATGAGCATCCGAGAACAATAGCTTTCAGATGCTCATTATAATTAAAATAACCGTTTTTTCTAACTCTTAAAAGAAGCATGCAGCAGATAACATCGGAAAACATACTGCTAATTGGCTCAGTTCTCTTAACAGCCGGAGTTTTTATAGGCAAATCAAGCTATCGAATTGGATTACCATTATTGTTGGTGTTCCTTCTCGTTGGCATGGGATTTGGCACAAGCGGATTAGGCATCCAATTTAGCAATATGCACACAGCACAGTTCATTGGTATGGTTGCACTGTGCGTTATTCTGTTTTCCGGTGGTCTTGGAACACGCATCTCGGCAATTCGTCCGGTTATAGTTCCGGGGTTAGTGCTATCAACAGTCGGGGTGTTACTAACAGCCTTGATTACCGGGCTGTTCATTTGGTGGCTATCAGGAATGGAATGGACCAATATTCACTTTGCATTTCTCCCCTCGCTGCTTTTGGCGGCCACAATGTCGTCAACCGATTCTGCATCGGTATTTGGCATTCTCCGAAGCCAAAAAATAGAGTTGAGACACAATTTGCAACCAATGTTGGAGCTTGAGAGCGGTTCAAATGACCCTATGGCCTACATGCTCACAATCATTCTGATTGAGGCATTGACATTAGGCAATTCGCTATCGACTTCTCACCTCATCACTCAATTGCTACTTCAATTTGGCATTGGCGGCGCCATGGGTTGGGGAATGGGAAAAGTTACCGTTGCCCTGCTCCGCACTTATCGCCGATTAGGTAATAAAGCAGGGAGCAAAGAGGACTCCGGACAAACAACAGCCATGAGTTCAATTATCACTTTGGCTGCAGTGTTTTTCACCTTTGGAGCAACCACCGACTTGCATGGCAACGGCTATTTGGCTGTGTATCTCTGCGGTATTATTATCGGCAACAGCAATATGATTGGTCTGCGTGGTGTTGGAAAATTCATGGATAGCTTGACATGGCTGGCTCAAATAGTTGTGTTCTTGATGCTTGGGCTATTGGTTAATCCGAAAGATTTGCTTGAAGTGGCCGGTGTTTCTATCTTGATTGGCTTATTCATGATTGTTTTGGGACGTCCATTAAGTGTGTTACTCTCTTTATCGCCATTGCGCAACATCTCATGGCGTTCACGAATATTTGTGTCGTGGGTAGGCCTTCGCGGGGCTGTTCCCATCATCTTCGCCACATATCCCGTAGTGGCCAACGTTGAAGGAGCCGCCGAGATTTTCAATATAGTGTTTTTCGTTACACTGATTTCACTATTGATTCAGGGCACAACAGTCATATCCAGCGCAAAATTCCTGAAACTGATTGACAACAATGTAAAACCTAACGACGACTTTGGTGTTGAGCTATCAGAAGAATTACCCACATCACTTGAAACTTTGCAACTAACAGAGAGTCATTTAGCTAAGGGGAACACCCTTAGAGATATGAAACTCCCCGACGGCACATTGGTAATGATGATACGCCGTGGTAACAGCTACATAGTACCCAATGGAAGTCGCAACCTCTATGCCGGCGACATTCTACTTCTCATTCGTGAAAATGGGGAATAAAACTCTTCAACATCGAAATATTGACCAACATTTTTTTGTATTTTTGCATGACACTGATTCTCAATATATCCCACAGTAAAGTGTCACGCTAAATCCGAACTGAAATAATATCCAATCCATGAGCGACGAATTCTACACTGATGATATTGAAGATTGCGCAGAGGCAACCGAAGGTGGTTTCTCTTCAATGTTTGTTGACTTGACCGATGACACAGTGCGACAGCAATTGCGCGGAATGTTTCAAAGTTGGTATCTTGACTATGCATCATATACCATTCTTGACCGTGCGATTCCACATATAAACGACGGGCTGAAACCTGTGCAGCGTCGCATCCTTCACTCAATGAAAACCCTTGATGATGGTCGTTTCAACAAAGTGGCCAACATTGTAGGTAACACCATGCAATATCACCCACATGGCGATGCATCCATCTATGGCGCGTTGGTGCAACTTGGGCAAAAGGATCTTTTGGTTGAAACCCAAGGGAACTGGGGTAATATACTGACCGGCGCATCAGCAGCAGCCGGACGTTACATTGAAGCCCGACTTTCACAGTTTGCCCTCGATGTACTGTACAATCCTAAAGTCACAGAATGGACTTTGAGCTACGACGGTCGAAAGAAAGAACCTGTCACCCTCCCTGCCAAGTTCCCATTACTGTTATCACAGGGTGTGAGCGGCATCGCAGCCGGCTTGTCATCATTGATTCTTCCACACAACTTCAACGACCTTCTTGACGCAGCCATTGCTTATCTTAAGGACGAAGAATTCACTCTATTCCCCGACTTTCCTACCGGAGGTCTGATTGATGTCAGCCGCTACAATGATGGAGCTCGAGGGGGCAAAGTTCGTATTCGTGCTAAAATCGAGAAAATCGACAATAAAACCCTCGCAATCACAGAGATCCCTTACGGAACCACCACCGGTTCGTTGATTGACTCCATTATCAAAGCCTATGAAAAGGGGAAAATCAAGATTAGAAAGGTGGATGATAACACAGCTAAAACAGCTAAAATATTGGTTCACCTACAGCCCGGCACATCGAGCGACAAGGCTATCGATGCCCTTTACGCATTCACAGATTGCGAATTGCCTGTGTCACCAAACTGCTGCGTTATTAGAGACGATAAGCCATGCTTTATTGGAGTAAGCGATGTGTTACGCCATAGTGTTGACAGCACCCAACAGATTCTTAAATCAGAGTTGGAAATCCAGCTTGGCGAAGTTAACGAGCAGCTACACTTTGCATCACTTGAGAGAGTTTTCATTGAAGAGCGCATCTATAAGGATAAAAAGTTCGAAGATAGCCGTTCAAAGGAAGAAGCAATTGCTCACATTGATTCGCGCCTCGAACCATTCAAAAAGAATTTCATTAGAGAGGTCACCGTTGATGATATTGCCCGACTCTTTGAAATTAAAATGGGCCGTATCTTGAAGTTCAATTCTCAACAAGCAGAAGAAAATATTGCTTCCTATAAGGCAAAAATCAAAGCATTGCAAAATGAGCTTGATCATATTGTGGAATACACCATCCGCTGGTATGAATCGCTCAAAGAGAAATATGGAGCAGCTTACCCGCGTCGCACTGTTATCCGCAGTTTCGACAGCATTGAAGCAGCAAACGTAGCTGAAGCTAATGAAAAATTATACATCAACACTGAAGAAGGTTTTGCCGGCACCAATTTAAAACTCCTCGGCAATAATCCAGATAAAATTCAGTACATTGCCCCTTGCTCAGAGCTTGATGATATAATTCTCTTCTACAAAGATGGGCGCTACAAGGTGTGTAAGGTACAAAACAAGCTATTTGTTGACAAGAATGTAATCTATATCAATGTGTTTAAACGCAATGATTTGCGCACAATCTACAATGTGATTTACCTTGATGGCAAGGGGGGCACATACTATCAGAAACGCTTCAATGTCACAGGGATTACACGCGACAAAGAATATAATTTGACCCAAGGCAAACCAGGTTCAAAAATAGTGTGGTTCACTGCCAACCCCAATGGCGAAGCAGAAGTGGTGAAAGTAACCCTTAAGCCAAAGCCAAGGCTCAAAAGCTTGTTTATCGAAGTAGATTTCAGCCAATTGGCCATCAAGGGTAAAGCTGCGATGGGCAATATTGTGACCAAAAATGAAGTTCATCGCATATCACTGAAAGAGAAAGGACAGTCAACTCTTGGTGGGCGTCAAGTGTGGTTTGACCATGATGTTCTGCGCTTAAACTTTGAAGAGCGAGGAGAATATCTCGGTGAATTTGGGCCATCAGATTTGGTACTTGTGGTTCTCAAAAACGGAGAATACTACACCTCAACATTTGATGCCAATAATCACTACGAAGACAATATCCTACGAATCGAGCGATTCCGTCCAAAACAAATTTGGACAGCAATCCTCTATGATGCTTCTCAACAAAATCTCCCTTATTTGAAACGCTTTGAGTTTGAGCCATCGGCAAAGAGACAGAGCTTCATTGGAGAAAATCCGAAATCGGAACTCATAGCACTCAGCGATGCCCTCGGCGCAAGATTTGAGCTGACTTTCGGAGGCGATGATGCATTCCGTGGCACTCAAATTATCGATGCCGCCGAGTTTATTGCCGTTAAGTCTTTCAGAGCCAAGGGTAAACGCCTCACAAATTTCACAACCGAAAGCATTGTTGAAATTGAACCTCGCCCCGACTCTGATTTCCCCGAAGAAGAGGATGCTGTAGAAGCAATTGAGTCAGATGAACTTGTTGTAGGTGACGATGCTGATAACGACAAATCGGAGGATGAAGTAAGAGACGAAATTACCGGACAGCAAAGAATATTCTGACAATGAGAAAGATTCTACTGACATTAATTCTCGCTACTCTCGGATTCGGCGTGCAAGCAGCCACAAATGAAGATTCAGATTCAACAATGATTCTTCGTCCGGTTTATGCGGCCTACACTCTACAAATAGGTTCTGCACACCATGCCGACACATATCTATCGCCCATAAAATATTCCGGCTGGGGAGTTGGCCTAGGCTATCAACGTCGGCAAGCAATGAAATTCAATCCTAAGAGTTGGATTTCGCAAATTCGCTTTGAACTGGATATTGATTACACCCAAAACTTATCCCGAAATGCTACAATGTGGTATGCCGGAATTGATTTCAACTACTCACTATTGCATCGCTGGCAACTTGCATCGGGATTTTCTCTCGGAATCGGTCCATCAGTAGCCATCAACGCCGGATGTCTATATCTTGACCGCAATGGCAATAATCCGGCATCGGCAAGAGCCGCCGTTACAATAAATGCCGATGGCTATGTTGCTTGGAATGGCCGAATGCTTAATCGCCCTATCACACTTAGATATCAAGCCACAGTTCCCGCATTTGGAGCTTTCTTTTCACCCGATTATGGCGAACTATATTATGAAATATATTTAGGCAATCACTCGGAGCTTTGTCATTTTGCATGGCCCGGCAACTACACTCGCGTAAGCCATTGGCTGACTGCAGATATCAATCTCGGCAGCACCTCTCTTCAATTGGGATACCGCGGCGACATATTCTCATCAAAAGCAAATAATCTCGTTTCACGAACAATCACCCACAGCGCCATTATAGGCATTTCCGGTGAATGGTTTTCAGTGAACCCTAATAAAGGGATTTCTACAACTGCACAAATGATTAGCGCAACATATTGAGCATGAAACGCATCCTATACATTATCCTATTTCTCCCAATTCTTGTTTCTTGTCATGACATTGAGGAGTTTGACAATAATCCCAAAGGGAACTTTGATGCACTTTGGTCTATAATTGACCAGCACTATTGTTTCTTCAGCGAAAAGAATGTTGACTGGAATGAGGTGTATTCTCGCTATGCTCCAAAAGTCAGAAACTCAATGAGCCAAGAAGACCTTTTCAACCTTTGCAGCGAAATGCTCAATGAGCTTCAAGATGGTCACACAAATCTCACATCCCCATTTGCAACATCCTACTATCGGAAATGGTGGAGCAACTACCCTCAAAACTATGATGAGCGCATAATCCAACAATATTATTTCAACTTTAATTATCGCTCAATAGGCTCTATTGACTATGGCCTTTTGACCGACAACATAGGCTACATCCACTACGGTTCTTTTTCATCAGGACTTGGAGCCGGAAACATGGACTACATACTGTCTTATTTCAAGGGTGCTAAAGCACTGATTATAGATGTTCGCGACAATGGTGGAGGGAACCTATCAAATGTAGAACCAATCGTCAATAGATTTATTACCGAACGAACGCTTGCCGGCTATATGATTCACAAAACCGGACCGGGCCACAACGAATTTGACGAACCGTTTGCCTACTATATAGATCCCATTGCCGATGGCCATCTATCTTGGAGCAAGCCGGTTGTGGTGTTGACAAACCGCAGCACCTTCAGCGCGGCAAATAATTTTGTTTCGATAATGAAATATATCCCCACAGTGACAATAATCGGTAGCACTACCGGCGGTGGCAGCGGAATGCCCTACTCTTCTGAGTTGCCCAATGGTTGGGGAATACGTTTTTCGGCTTGCCCTATTCTTGACGCTGAAAAGAACTCAACAGAATTCGGTGTAGAACCCACTGAGGGATTCGCTATTGACATCAATGCAGAGGATGCAGCTACTTGTCGCGACACCATCCTTGATAGAGCAATCGCTCACATTAACTCAATAATAGAAAAATAAGTCACACTGATAATAATCAATCATCACAATGTACTTGGTATTTATAACACTCGCTCTCCTAATTATTTCAAACGTATTCATGACATTTGCATGGTATGGGCATCTCAAGCTCTCGGCAAGCGGTGTTACAGCTAATTGGCCACTATATGCCATCATCCTCCTATCATGGGGCATTGCTCTTTTTGAGTATTGTTTTCAAGTCCCTGCCAATCGAATCGGCTTTGAAGGGAATGGCGGCCCATTCTCACTTATCCAATTAAAAGTGATTCAAGAAGTAATCACTCTCGTTGTCTTTGTCCTATTCGGATTCTGGGCATTCGACGAGTTTACTATAAAATGGAACCACATCCTCGCATTCTGCTTCCTTGTTGCTGCAGTCTATCTGGTGTTTATGAAATAATCTGGAGACAGAACTATTTCAACGAGTCATACACTGCTCGCATTATTTCTGTGCGCGGTATATACTTGCGAAACGAAGCATTGTCACGCGAGGGATAAATTCGATTGCACAGAAACACTACTATAATATCATTCTCGGGATCTACCCAAAAACAAGTTCCCGTGAAACCTGTGTGTCCATACACTGACTGAGGTAGCTCCACATCTTTCAGGCCCTTAACTCTCGAAGCACGATCGAATCCAAGTCCTCTATCAGCTTCGCCACTTGTTTCTGTTGTAAACAGTTCTACGGTTGATGCACTAAAAACACTGACATCGCCATAAAAACCTTCATTCAGCCATGTTTGACACAGCTTAGCTATATCGGAAGCGGTTGAAAATAATCCGGCATTCCCCTGCACTCCTCCCGAATATGCAGCAATCTCATCATGGACATAGCCTTTCAACAATTGCTTGCGCATAAAATTATCGCGCTCGGTCGGAGCAACATTCTCAGTGTAGCCTTTTGTTGCCGGATTGAACATGGTGTGCCACGCTCCTATCGGCGCAAAAACAGAATCATGAACAAATTGCTCATGGGGTTCTTCTGTTAATGCCTCCTCCATATCTTTCAGCATGCAGAAGTTAAGACAGCTATAACGATAGGATTTATCCTTCAACACACTATTGTAAATTGCATCAGAGATAACTTTCTTCATCTCATCTCCGCCATAAATTCCGCGGGCAATTTCTGTATCAAATCCGGCTGATGCTTGACTATGCATTACATCGGTGCGACGACGCGCCGCATTATTCCCAAACACTCCTCTATCGAGTTTAATCGTGAATGGATCTCGACGCTTGTAACTCATCAACTTCCCTGTGAATGATGCAGAATCAACCATTAGAGCATAGGTGTTGAGGGTTGACGGCATCCCCGATTCGTGAAACAACAACTGGCTGACTGTTATATCCTCCTTATCAGTTCCTCTAAGACGAGGCAGATATTTTGATACAGGATCTTCAAGTTCATAAAGGCCTTCATCATAAGCACTCATCAATCCGGAAATAGTGGCTGTTGCCTTTGTCATTGACGCAATGTCGTAGAGGGTTTCTCTATTGACGCTCTTTGATTTGGCATCATAAGTTAATTTTCCGTATGCTTCATTTATCACCACATTCCCATTGCGCGCCACTACAATTTGACACCCGGGGAATGATTGCTTACTGATATTGAACCTTATAACTGAATCGAGTCGGGATTTTAATTTGGAAGAAAATCCCTCTTCAACCGGAGTTGAGAACCCTAAGCGGGTTTTCTGCACATCAATACCCTCACCTTTCTCCCCAACCCCGGGGATTGCCACCTTCAATCTTGAAGTGAGCTCTCTGCCACCAAACATAGTCTCGGCTGCTCGCACTTGAGCGGTAAAAGTTGCATTGCGAGCCAACACCACTGTTATAGGCATCGTTGACAACTGTGAGAATTTGGCGACTTCTTTGTCGGAGATAAAAAACAAAGCTATTGCATTTGTATCCGCGACCGCTTTTGAAAAAGCTTTAACTGCCCATTCCTGGCGTGAATAAACAGCTATCACACGAATCGACGACTTCGACACTTTGGATAGCTCTTTATCAATGACGGTTTGTGAAAGTATTTTGTAACTATTGACTCTCGTGTAGAATTTACAATATTCGCAAAGTGCATTATTCTTGGGTTGACCAATGCTGATTATTGAAATTTCAACATCAGTCAAATCACCTATTGGAAGTGCAACACCGCTGTTTTTGAGCAAGACAACATCCACTTTACCTGCGGCATCGGCAGTGGCACAAAGTGACACAAGAAGCATCAGGGCAAAAACAACTAACTTTACACAGCGTTTAGAAACAATCCGCATTTTTCACTTTCTCTTTAATGTGACACCATCACCAACATTTCCCACTCCTGGGAGATTTATAGGCAATTTGCCTGAGACATCAATCTCCCCAAAAATAGCTTCAGCAGCCGATTCTCTCAATTGCGGAATGTCATCATAGGCTAATACAATTGATGACAATGATGCAAGGTTTGAGAATTTAGAAACTCGATATGGGTTCATAAAGAAAACTCCAATGGTTGACGAATTTGCTGCGGCAATTGTTTTTAATGCATTCTTTGCATTAGCATTGGAGCTAAAAACACCCACTATCACCACATCGGCTTTTTTGACCTCGGCCAATACCGTGGATGAAATCTTACCATATCGGTCGGCCCCACAAAAATCTCGACATAGGTCGCTAAATCTATTTGAACCAGGAGCACCAATGCTGACCACAACTACTTTCTTTTCGGCTTTAATTGGAAGTGTATTTTTATTATCGCGCACTATGGTTATTGCTTTGCGCGACATCTCTGTAATCAAGCTATCAACTGCCGGTGTATTCAACTTTGCCGACATGCCGGTAGCATCGATTTTTGCCGGTTTTTTATTTAGGCCAAGTTTGTATTTATACACCAAAACCTTTTTGCATCGGCGACTCAACTCGCTCTGCGATATTTTGCCCGAATTCACAGCCGAAACCACAGCCTCAAGATCTGTTGCCGGAGCAGCCGAACCCAATAGAATGTCGGCTCCTGCAAGAAAGGCACTGACACAATTATTTTCATTAACTCTTGTTGCGCCTTTCATTGCAAGAGCATCTGTAAAAATCAAGCCTTTGAATCCTAAAGAATCTTGCAAAAAATCTGTAGTAATTTTCTTTGACAATGAAGCCGGAGTTCCCGAAGGATCTAATGCCGGCACAGTCAGATGCGCAACCATAATGCCAGGCATTCCTTCATGTATTGCCATGACGAATGGGCGCAAATCTACATCATTGAGTCTACTGCGACTATGGTTAATCACAGGCAGAGTCTTGTGGGAATCGGTTGAAGTGTCACCATGCCCAGGAAAATGCTTCCCTACAGGCATCACTCCATGGTCCCACATTCCAAGGCTATAGGCAGTTCCTAATTTGGCCACTAATTCCGAATCCTCGCCAAATGAGCGATAACCAATCACAGGATTATCGGGATTGGAATTTACATCAATATCGGGCGCAAAGTTAACTTGAATTCCCATCAATCGGCATTCTCGCGCTATTTCTCGACCATAGCCATAAAGCAAGTCTTGATCACCTGTAGCCCCCAATGCTACATTGTAAGGGAATCGCGGAGTGCCGGAAACACGCATTGACAGTCCCCACTCCCCATCGAGAGTAATCATCAATGGAATTTCAGCTTTATCTTGCCCGTAATTAATCAGATCAGCATAACTTGTGATTGAGCCTTTGCCTAATAGAAATCCCCCCATTTTATCCTTAGAAACCACCTTCTCAACAGCCTTAAATCCGGCAGCATTATTGGTAATATCTAAGCGAGGTACAAACAATTGAGCCACCCGCTCACGAGTAGAAAGAGTTGACACCACAGAATCCGCCCATCGTTCAGCTTTGATTTCTTGTTCATCAACACACTCCTCATTTACATTCTGCTTCGCAACGGTTCGAGCAGAAACATCCCCACAACTAACAGCACCTAACAGGCTGAAAGATAAAACTGAGATTGCAATTCCTAAAAATATCTTATTCATCAATTATCGCTATCAATAATTTCACTTCATTTTAACCATTCGAATCTTTTTATCGGGCACCTGTTTTTTACCACGAAGCCACCCGGATTCAAACGCATTTATCATATCAACATACAGATAGTTCTCACTTTGAGCTATGATTGAGCCATATTTCAATCCATCCATGTGATCGTTTCCGTTGGCAAGATAGTTTATTGTTGCCACTCTGTAAGTTTTCTCCGGATTTATAGGCTTGCCATTAATGGTCACTGATTCACACCGACGAGCTTCGGGATTGATTACAGCCTTTACATTTCGGCTCACCCCATTTCCTCCGTGAGCTGCAATGCTATCAAGCGTTGCCATCAAATTAGCTCCGGAAATTTCAAGAACCACCTCATAGTTGTCAAATGGGAAGGATTGCATTATCTCCCCTTTTGTTATATTTCCAGCCATCCATGACGAGCGAACTCCGCCGGCATTAACCAGCGAGAGATCTATTTTCTCTTTTGTCAAGCGCTTTGCATCATTAAACACAAAATCGGCCATCCAATTAAGTAGCGATGTTTTGCGATCGAAAGCTTCCGCTGCAACCCCCACTTTTAATCCAAAGATCGAATCAACCGGAGCTTTATACGGAGCAATAACTTGAGCTAAATTCTCATCCAATCGATTATCGAATCGAGATGTAACTGTGATAATCTTGGATTCAATCTTGCCTGCTGCAAAATCAATTACAACTTCACCAACATTTGCGCCATACTTACCTGTTTGAGCCACCAATACAGTGTCGCCAACCCGATTTATAAATCGGGATTGTCGAGCATTTTTGGCCAATGGATTTATCAGTGTGTGGGAATGTCCGCCGATAATGACGTCAATATTTTCAGTCTCACGAGCCAATTTCACATCCGACAAATCGACTTCATCATTATAACCGATATGTGTTAATGCAACAACTGCATCAACATGCTCTACGTTTTTTAAATACCATGCAATCGAATTAGCAGCCTTGACCGCATCATGGTATTTCACACCGGCACACTTCACTGAATCAATCAAACCCTGAGGCTCAATATTTACACCCAAAAAGCCTATTCGTTTATCACCAACAGACTTTACAGTGTACGGCTTAAAATAGGGATTTAGCTCGGTGGCCGTAAAATCATAATTCGACGAAATCAAATCAGATTTTAACCCCGACACATAGTCGCGAAGTTTACTCATTCCATTGTCAAACTCATGATTTCCGATAATCTGAACATCATAGTCCAATTCATTCATCACACGCTGCTCCACAGCCCCCTCAAAAAGAGTAAAATACAATGAACCTTGCATAACATCTCCGGCATCGACCAAAAGCACATTCGACTCCGATGCACGCACACTATCAATCAATGCTTTTCGGCGAATCACGCCACCTAAATCATTGTCAAAATAAGGATCAATTATGCTATGAGTGTCATTGGTGTGAAGAATAACCACGCGTTCTGTAGCCCCAACAATCAAAGTTGACAACAATAACGCAGCCAATAATATTGCCACCTTTTTATTTTTCATCTTTGCCATCCGTTTTTCATTTCTTCGAAGAGGGTTCGTCTAAATCACTGTTTTTTGAGAGCGGAGCAAGAGTGGGCAACGATAGCGAATAACGCAAAGCCAACACTCGAAGCGCAATCACAGTAACTGCACAAGAGATTTGCTGCACATATCCGGGGAAGCCACATTCAAGCATAATCCAATACACCAATGCACCAACAAAGCATGCAGTGGCATATATATCTTTTCTGAACACCATTGGCTCTTCATTTATCAAAATATCACGCAACACACCACCAAAAGCGCCGGTAATTACACCCATTGCCGTGGCAACCCACATAGGGTAATCAATAGCAAGCGACTTTTGAATACCGATCACACAAAACATTGCCAGACCAATGCTATCAAACACAAACAGAATGCGCTCACGACTCACAAGCTTATGTCGAAACACAATCACAGTTAAAAGCGACAATGCAGTCACAGCTAAATACCACCAAGATTGCATCCAAAAAACCGGTATATCTAATAGCAAATCACGCAAAGTGCCACCTCCAATTGCAGTAACAAGCCCAACAATATAGGCACCAAACCAATCAAACTTCTTTGTTGCAGCCAAACGAATACCACTGATTGCACACGCAATCGTACCCAATAGCTCCGCTAAAAACAAAAATGTAGCCTCCATTTAGAGTCCGTTTTATTTATATTTATCCATAAGCTCTCCAAAAGCAGCCTATGAAAGATTCTTACCATTTATGATTACAAATTTAATAAAATCATTTGAGCTATCATAGCGAATCAATTAGGAAATATTTTACTCAGAATAACCACTATAAATCAGCGCATTACAAACAAACACAAAAATAATTGCCAAATCCCCCAAAATATATCGCAAAAAGTTTGGCAAATTCAAATAAACGCATTAACTTTGCACTCGCAATCACAAAGAGAGCATGGCTCCCTAGCTCAACTGAATAGAGCATCTGACTACGGATCAGAAGGTTACAGGTTTGAATCCTGTGGGAGTCACAAAAGGACATTATGGCTCCGTAGCTCAACTGAATAGAGCATCTGACTACGGATCAGAAGGTTACAGGTTTGAATCCTGTCGGAGTCACTGCAAAAGAGGCTGAATTTAAAGTTCAGCCTCTTTTGTTATTATCCACAACTGCCATGCCATTAATTATCTTAATGACACACTTATAACCCTAAGTGACCTTTTCGATTCGGAGATAAAAAAAGAAACCGCGGCTCGGCTGAGTCGCGGCTTCGTTCAGAGGGGGCGGTTACCTACTTTCCCACTTTCGCAGTATCATCGGCGTGGTGAGGTTTAACTTCTCTGTTCGGAATGGGAAGAGGTGGAACCCTCACGCTA
>JAZSAZ010000021.1:0-8254 GCA_045602165.1 Paramuribaculum sp.
CCTGCTACTGACGAAAAGACAATCTCTACAGATCAGAAGACAGTGACTATCCAGGCAACACCCGCTGCAGGCTATGCATTCCAAAACTGGACTAACGCTAACGGCGATATTGTTTCAACAGATGCTACATATACTTACACTGGTGACACAGATGCAAGCTTCACAGCTAACTTCGGTGTGAACTTCACATACTCAGTAGGAGCAAACGGTTCAGCTTCATTCATGGTAGGTACCACATCACTCGGCTCAGGAACAGTTATTGCTGTTGGCACTCAAGTAACAATCGTTGCAACCCCCAACGCAGGCAAGTTTGCTCAAGTGGTGGTTAACGGCTCTGAAGTAGCTCTCACAGAAAATTCATGCACAATCACAGTGGAAGAAGAAACCAATGTTGTTGTATCGTTTGTGGATGAAATCTACACCATGACTGTTAATATCATCGGTGATGGTGAAGTTAAGGTTACTGATGGAGGTACTCCTGCAGCAGGTCCTTCAGGTACAGAATACACCACCGGAAGCAACATCACTGATAAGTCATTGCGTATCTGGGCAAAACCAGCCGACGGCGGTTCTTTGATCAGCGTTACCTACATCGACGAAGGTTCAGAATCAAAGGCAGTATCTACTCGCGAAGTTACAGCAGCAGAATGGACCGGTTGGTATTTTGGCACTGCAGGAAAAGCTACCGGCAACCGTACAATCACCGTTGAATTTACATCAGCCGAATCACAGGAATACACCGTGACTTACTCTAAGGTAGGTAATGGTAGCCTCAAGGTTCAGAATGCTATCAGCGGCACTATCTCACAGATTGCAAGCGGTTCGGTTATCGAATCAGACATCTATGTAGTAGTAACCGAAAGATATCCCGACACACTTGTATCACTTCTTGTAAATGGCGAAGAGTCTAAGGATAAGCTTGAAATCGGTGGCACTTACTCATACTTGATGATTGCTCAGGCTGATGTGACTGAAGATGTAGTTATCGAAGCAGAATTTACCGATCAGGCATCAGGTATCGAAGAAATCGGTATCGATCCCGCTAATGGTCCTATCGAATACTACAACCTCCAGGGTGTACGTATCGAAGCTGAAAACCTTGTTCCCGGCTTCTACATTGTACGTCAGGGCAACAAAGCAGCTAAAGTATTTATTCAGAAATAATCTCTGATAAATAATATTCACTCAAAGGAGAGCGACCCTCGAAGGCCGCTCTCCTTCTTTTTGGGGGGGCGTGCTCCGCACGGTGTGGTGGTGATGCATGTGAGGGTGGATGTCAGCCGGCGTGTGCTGAGAGGGGGGGGTGTGTCAGAGGAGCGAATACTCTGCGCTTGAAGTGTTAAAGAAAGCTAATATTTACGGTGCTATTATGCTTTTCAAGCTACTATTGAATAAAAATGTTTAATTTTACGATTGATTAGAATTAGCTTGCACTTGCTGTGTTTATAGCTTGTCGAAGTCGATTTTTAAAGGAGTAGGAATCAATCATTTATTAATACTAACTTCATGAAAAAACTTTTACTGTTTTCAGCCGGAGCCATCATTGCCGCGATGCCGGCAATGGCTCAGAAGCTTGGGGAAGGCTATATCACATGGCCGGATTCACCCCAATTAGCCACTTATGTACAACAGTGGGGTACCGGTTCGGGTACAATTAGAATCAATGACCAAGTATGGGAAGATGCCAACTTCTTCATCTCCCGCGTGAAGCCAAAAGTGCGCTTCTACAACACTGAGTCTCAGGTTTATCCCGGAATCTCTCAGTATTCTGCTTCAAACCAGAACGGTAACGACAAGCGTCTTGTGTATTGGGTGCCAATCGGTGACGAACATCGTTATGGTGTGAAATTGAATTCTATGGCCGATGGTGTATTCGACGGCGAAGTGTTCAATATGTGGGCCTATGTGGATCATTGGGGTAACTGGAACGCTCCTTTTGGCTGGACTCCCGGTAACTTTGCCGACGTGGCACACAAGAATGGTGTAGCAGTTTCCGGTGTGGCTTCAGTGCCTTGGGGAGGTATCTCTTCTTCATGGAAATCGGCATTGCAGCAGGTTGCAGCTCTCAATAGCGACCAATTGGGTAAATTCCTCCACTATTTCGGTCAAGACGGTCTTGGCTACAACTCAGAATGGAGTGGATACTCACCCAGCAACGGTTTGACTTCACTCCACGATGGTTTGAAAAACTACATGGCCGACAAAAACCCCATCTGGGAAATCATCTGGTATGGCGGTACAAACGACAATGGTAACATCTACTTTGACCAGGGTATCGGCACATTCGGCTCTATCTACAATAGTGCATCAATCTTCCACAACTACAACTGGAACTCTACTTCAAGAATGTCCAATGACATCAATATTTCAAAGAACAAAGGTAAGAGTCCGTTCTATATCTATGCCGGTATGAATATGCAGGGTGGTGAGCCCAAATCAGGTTCAAACTATGACTTGTTGCAAGGCTATCAGTATTCAATCGGTCTTTGGGGTGCACACTCAGTGAATATGTTCTGGCAGGGCCGTTATAGCAATGGTGGCTCTGACATGGCAAAAATGAACACCTATTTGAAATCAATCGAACAGTGGTTTGGTAACGGACCTCGCAACCCGGCTATCAAGCGAATCCCTGAATTGAACCGTACACACCGTCCTTATGACGAATGGGCTGGTATGTCTTCAATGATGACTGCTCGCTCTACTTTGAGCTGGGATATCTACGACGAACCCTTCTATTCATTCTTCAATATCGGCAACGGTAACTTCTTCAACTGGAAGGGCGAACGCCAAAACAACAATCCATGGCATAACATCGGTGTTCAAGACTATATGCCCACATGGCACTATTGGTTTGCTCCGACTTTCTTCGACACTGATGTGGCTCGTGCTGATGTGAGCCTTCAAGCTAATGTTACTTGGGAAGATGCTTATGTAGGCGGCTCTTGCTTGGAAATCTCAGGCTCTGCCAATCAAGAGTATCTCCACTTGTTCAAGACAAACTTCGCTATCGACTTCGGTCAGGTGGTGACAGTTCGCTACAAACTTCTCAATGGTACCGGCGAAGTGGGTCTTGTGATATCTCCCAACACTGATCCTGAAAATCCCGAACACGACGGCGACCTCTATCTCTTTACAAAAGCTAATGCCGATGCTGTTTGTGACAAATCATATTCCGAAGGTTGGCAGACTGCTTCTTTCGAAATCGGTTACGATTGCTTGTGGAATCTCGACCCCGTGGGTATTATCGGTCTTAAGTTTACCGATGTCGAAAATTTGAAACTCCTTATCGGTGAAATTTCAATCACTGAAGGTGGTAATACTACAACACCTGCTAAACCTCAGCTCACCACCTCTCGCGTGATGGCTTACAATGTGAACGGTGTCGATGCTAAATTGATTTGGGAAATGCCCAACTCAAAACCCGCAGGCGAACCTTGCTACAACTCTGACGTGAACACTTCTATGTTCCAAATGTGGGCACAGCAGGAAGGTCAAGAACCCGTTATGATGGGCTTGACAACATCATGGGCAGGCTTCGTATTTGCAGCTCCCGTGCAGCCCGGTGGCGCTGAAAAGATGCGTTTCGGTGTGGCAGCTCTTGCTACCGATACCAAAACCTCAAGCGAAATCGCTTGGAGCGACTACCTCTCATTGGGTACATACCAGACCATCGACGATATCACAATCGACAAGTCGATCATCAAACCCAACGAAGAATTCACTGTTTCATTCGTTGATCCCAATCACGTGGAAGCCACTTGGACAATCCTCGACCAGAGTGGTAATGTGAAAGACTCAGGCACAGGAAAGAGCATCACATCAAGCGCGCTCTCAGAAATCGGTGCTTACGATCTCAAAGTGGAATATGGATCGGTTTCAAACACATTCGCTCGCTATATCTCTATCTCTTCTGAAGCTGTAGGTGCTCTCCCCGAAATCTACTCTCTTGCAATCGACGATAACTCTACCGATGGCGTTGAAGAAGTTGCAATCAATGTCAACGAAAGCAAGACTTTCTCTTACACCGGTCGTAAAGCTGACGGCTCTTCTTCTCGTGGTATCGACTTGAATGAAAACTGGTTTGGTGTGAGCTGCGATGAGATTGGTTTGGAAGCCAACCAATCATTCTCTGTTGCTGCTTGGATCAAGTACAACGAACTCCCTGCAGGCCGCTCTAACTTCATCACTATCGAAGACCGTATCGGCGGTGGATGGCCTTATAACAACTGGGGCTACTTCTGGAGCCGTATCACTGAAGAAGGTAAATTTGTTGACTCAAATATCGACACCATCTGGGGTTGGCGTACTCAAGGCAACAACACCGAAGGTAACCGTATCTTCTACCGCTACGATGACGCTAAAATCGATGTTAATGCATGGACACACGTGGCTATCGTGTTTGAATACAAGACCGGCACAAACGAAATGCGCTCGGCATTCTATATCAATGGTGTGAAACAGTTTGTATCTGCTTGGCTCAATGTCAACAAGGGCACTATGGAAGGTCTCGTTGGTGGTGACTGGTCACAACTCGAAAGAGGCTTCGGAAGCGCACTCGGCGGCCGCTATGGTACAAATACTTATGAACCCGGTTACTGTCCTCACGATTATCCTGTGACCAGAAACACTTGGATCTGTTTCGGCGGTTCTTCTCAGGACATCGCAGCTGTGAAAGGTTGTGTCGACGACTTCCAGGTGTGGGGCAAAGCTATGACCGACGAAGACGTTAAGGCTTCTATGGTGGGTCTTAACAAGCGCGATCTCCCTGCTGAAGTTCTCGGTTTCTGGGACTTCGAAACTGAGCCCGGCAATGACTATGGCTTCGTTGCTGCTGTAGGTGCCAACTCACCCAAACTCAATGACCTCCCCCGTGCTTACTGGTGTGAAATCCCCTCATCAGGTGAAAACAGCAACAAGCGTGTCGTTGGTCAGCCCTCATTCTTGGTTGGTTGTCCATTCATCTCAGGTACTGCTTATCCTGTAGTGACCACTCCTACATGGGAAGCTCGTCGTGCCACTGTTAACGGTTCAGGTACAGGCGAAGAAGGTTCTGCTGATATCTCTTGGGCTCGTCCGGGCGATTACAGCGTGACCCTCAAACTCACAAATGGTCATGGTGAAGCATCTCGCGATTATCCTGTAGTGAAAATCTCTGATATCCAGGGAATCGACGATATTATTACCGATTCCGACGGATTCACAACCTACACAATCGAAGATGCACTCTTCGTTGAATTCGACCAAGACGGCGCTTACACTGTTGAAGTTTACAACACTGCAGGCATGGTTGTTGGTCAGAAAGCTGTGGAAGTTGTTGCAGGACAGAATGTGAGCATCGCTCTCGGTGCTCAGGGTGTTTACTTGGTGAAAGTTGTTCGCGACGGCCAGGTAATGCGCACAGTGAAAGTTATCCGCAAATAATCTCCCCTAAATCCCTCATAAAAGAAAACGCGACCCCCCCGGGCCGCTTTTTCTTTTTTTCAATCTCTCGGAGTTTTCCAGAGTCCTCGGAGTTCTCGGAGCCACTCCGAGAACTCCGATTTCTACGATTATTCTCAAAAAAATCCTCAAAAAATTGTTTTTTTTTTGAAAAAACCCTATCTTTGGGGATTCATTCTTAGTACTTTAACCTTTATTTGAATAAAATTTAACTACATAATTATTAACTAAAAACTAATCAAACATGAGAAAAATTTACTCAATTTTAATGATTGCGTTGCTTCTCCCGGTTGTTGCTTTTGCTCAGAATATGGCTGTGCAGAAGACAACAACGGTTAAAGTTAGCGGTAATCCCAACACTGAAACCAGAATTCATGCACCGGTAGCGGCAGCAGGGTTGTCGCAAGACGCCGATATTGCAACCGGAGCTGGTCGTAACTATTCAGTGGGTATGTGGATGAACATCACATCCATTACATCAGAAGGTTATAGTTGTGGAGGGGTTATTTTCCGCTATGGCACACCTAATCACATGAATAATAATGGTGCCGCTCAATTGACTGTTGCCGCATCAGGTGAGTTGACTTTGAGCTTTGGTAACGATAATTTATATGGAGCAGGAAGTGTCAGCGCAGGTAATGCTCCTATGAATCAGTGGAATCATGTACTTGTAGTGTTTGACAGCGCTAATGGCAATGCTCGTGTCTATGTTAACGGTACTGAAACTGCCAATTATACTGGTGTTTCTAAATATGGTTATCAGTATGGCGATGGTTGCTTCCAATTCTTCGGCTTGTTAAATGGCTCTATGGATGAGATTCAGTTCTTCAACAAAGCTCTTTCAGCAGCTGAAGTAGCTGCTGCATATGGCAATGCATCTAAAGTTGATGGGCTTGCTTCTCTTTATACTTTCGATGCATTGAAATCCGGTACTACCGGTCAATTCGCAAGTGTTGCAGGTTCGGTTGCCGATCAGGTTGCTACATTCCAAACTTGTACTTACAGTTGGGCTTATCATTATGCAAATGGTCCTGCAGAATGTGGGTCGACAACAGAGTCAAGTGCAACCCTCGTTGAAGGCCGCGAAATCGTATTGGACGAATACACCGTTAATATCGCTGCTAATCCCGCTGCGGGCGGTAATGTAGAGTTCACAAGTCCCGCTTCTTCTGAAAGCGCTCTCGCTACTACCATTCCCGCTGTTACTGTTAAAGCTACTGCTAACCTCGGATGGGTGTTTAGAAATTGGACAGATGGTGGTGACAATGTGGTTTCTACTGACCCCACTTACACCTACACCGGAGCAGCTGACGTGACTTTAACAGCCAATTTCGTTCAGGTTAAAACCTACACTGTAAATATCACTCAGCCCGAAAACGGCACTATCACCGTTACTGCCGATGGCAATGATGTAACTTCCGGCACTACTCTCAACCAGAACACTGTGCTCACCATTAGCGCTACCCCCGCAAGCGGTTATCAGCTCGCTAACTATCTTGTGAACGGCGTCGCTACTTCTAACCCCCAAGTTGTTGTAACAAGCAACCTCACCATCTCTGCCTCTTTCGAAGTAGAATCAGCAGGTCCTTCATATTGCGCTCCCTCAGGCACTACAAGCCGTGAAGGTTGGGGTATTAACACATTGACTGTTTCAGATAATAACGGTAATACAGTAACTGTTAACGGTGCTGGAACAACCGGTACACATCCTCTCTATACTGACCAATCAAGTGTTAAGCTCATAACTGAACCTGGAGCAGTAATTACTATTCAAAACAATGGCGCAGGTCGTTGGATGCACGGGTATGTTTATGTGGATTACAATAGAAATGGCACTTTTGAAGTAAATGAGGCAAACTGTCGTGGCGCAAATGTTGACCAGGAATTGGTGTCACACACAGGTTATACCGGTTTGCAGACAACATCAAGCAACAAACCTGCCGACCCAACAGTTTGTTCAGATGGAAGCGCAGTAAATAACGAAACACCCTATAATCGTGCAATGCCGTCATTCACTATACCAGCAGATCTTGCTCCCGGAGAATATCGCATTCGTCACAAAATGGATTGGAACTGTGTGGATCCTTGCGGTCGTCTACAGTCAAGTGGTTATTACAATGACTTCATGAATGATAATGGTGGTGGTATCATTGACTTTACTATTAAGATTGGTGAGCCGCAGTACACTCTCACTTACTCGGCTACCGGTAATGGCGACATTGAAGCTCGCGTTGGCGTTACTGAAGCTACTAACCCCACTGCAAGTGGCTATGCTATCGCAAGTGGAGCGGCTATCGAAAACGATGTTTACGTGATCCTCACTCCCAAGCAGTATAATGGACAAATCAACACTATAGCTTCTGCTACTCTCAATGGCAGTGATGTTAAAGACATGCTCTATACATATACAGCTAACAATGCTAATGAAGCTACTTACTATTATATCTGCATCCCCAAAGCTGATGTTACTGAAGACCAAGTATTCACTGCCGTATTCGAAGGTGAAGTTCAGGGCATCGACGGCATCGGCATTGACCCCGCTAACGGTCCTGTTGAGTACTACAACCTCCAGGGTGTTCGCGTAGCTGCTGAAAACCTCGTTCCCGGTTTCTATGTGCTCCGTCAGGGCAGCAAAGCCGTTAAGGTTTTCATTCGCAAGTAATCCTCTAAACAAACCCTAATAAAAGAAAATGCGACCCATCCCGGGCCGCTTTTTCTTTTTTTTACTCTCTCGGAGCTTTCCGATTCCTCGGAGTATTCAAATTCCTCCGAGCCCCTCGGAGCATTTGGATTAGAAGGCATGGGGGGTAATGAG
>JAZSAZ010000022.1:0-15603 GCA_045602165.1 Paramuribaculum sp.
GACTTGCATGTGTTAAGCCTGTCGCTAGCGTTCATCCTGAGCCAGGATCAAACTCTTCGTTGTTGTTTATTTTGTTCTTTTCTTTTCAATTAAAAAATCGAACAAAACTTAATTATTTGTTTTGTTCTGTCAGAACCGAATGTTCAATACCGGCGGATTCCGCTGATTTATCTGCTTAAGAATTGACTCGGGTCATCTTTTAATGACTCTTGTACTACTTCTTTGTCTATTGTAAATATCTCAATGTTCTCTTTTTTGCCCCGGGTTATCTCCCAAAAGCGGTGCAAAGTTACGGCAACTTTTTATTCCTCGCAAATTTTTTCGCAATTATTTTTTAGAGCCCTTTCGCTTTTTTTACCCGAATTCCAAACTATTCCCTATAAATCAATGACTTAAAAATATGTTATAAAACATACTTTTAACCTTTGTTAACAACAAACACTCATTCCGAAATTTAGCCTGGGATTATAAAAACTGACTAATAGCAAGCATCAGCGCATTTTTTTAGCGAATAATTAGTAACTTTACACCGCTAAAAAAATCACTATATATAATGAAACGAATCTTTTTCACAATATCGGCAGTTTTTTTGTCTTACTCTCTGACATTTGCTCAGCGTCCGGCTCGGTTTAATTGCGAAGAAAGCGACACCACTGCCATCACTCAAATACTGACAAACCTGAACAGCATTGACACCGCCGATTCGCAGCGCTTGGTTTCCGAAGCCGCAAAACACTTTGTTGGGAAACCCTATAAAGCAGGCACACTTGAATATTCGCCCGAAATGCTCACTATTAATGTGGCTGAATTTGACTGCACCACCTTTGTTGAAACTTGCATTGCCATGGCAACTACGATTGAAAGCAACCGCACTTCATGGCACGATTTCATTTACAACCTTGAACAACTAAGATATCGCGGCGGCATTATTAATGGCTATGCATCGCGACTCCATTATATTAGCGACTGGATTATCGACAATTCTTATCGCGGAATTTTGCGCGAGGTTACAGACCAGATTGGCAGCACAAAATATGTGATTAAAACCATTGATTACATGACGAGCAACCGTTCAAAATATAAAGCCCTCGAAAATGAGGAGAATTATAATGGACTAAAAAATGCGGAAATCGGATATCGCTCCCACCGTTTTGCCATTATCAAACCCCAAAGCATCAAGTCGGCAAAGATTAAGGAGGGAGACATCATTGCCATTACCACTTCGATAAAGAATCTTGACGTGACCCACATGGGCATTGCTACGATAATTGATGGCACTGTCCACATGATTCACGCATCGTCAAAAGCCGGCAAGGTGATTATCGACCCCCTACCCTTGCAAGAATACTTCCGCAAGAATCGCTCTGCAACCGGCATCCGAGTAATCCGTCTCAGAGATTAAAAACACCCACTAACCATCTAAATCGATAACACAAGATAAAGAAAAACGCACGGGCTCGTGAGCTCGTGCGTTTTTTCTTTATCTATATGCCTCTATATTAAGCCTGGGGCATTTTAGTTTTTTTGCCGTAGCCATATTTAGCAGCGCAGCCGAGTTCTTCCTGGATACGGAGGAGCTGGTTGTACTTAGCCATACGGTCAGAGCGGCTAGCAGAACCGGTCTTGATCTGACCAGCGTTAGTAGCAACAGCGATGTCAGCGATAGTAGCATCTTCAGTTTCGCCTGAACGGTGAGAAATAACTGCAGTGTAGCCATTGCGCTGAGCGAGTTCTACTGCACGGAATGTTTCAGTGAGTGAACCGATCTGGTTAACTTTAACGAGGATTGAGTTAGCGCAACCTTCAGCGATACCGCGTTCGAGATATTTAACGTTAGTTACGAACAAGTCGTCACCTACGAGCTGGCAACGATCGCCGATGAGATCGGTGAGGATCTTCCAACCTGCCCAGTCGTCTTCTGCCATACCGTCTTCGATAGAATCGATAGGATACTTTTCAACGAGACCTTTGAGGTATTCAGCCTGTTCAGCGCTAGTAAATTTCTTGCCGTTGGGTTCTTTGGGAGTACCGTTGTTGAGCTGTGCGTAGTTGTAGATACCATCTTTGAAGAATTCAGAAGAAGCACAGTCAAGGCCGATAGTCACATCTTTGCCGGGAACATAACCTGCGAGTTCGATAGCTTTGATGATTACATTGAGAGCATCTTCAGTGCCGTCGAGAGCGGGAGCGAAACCACCTTCGTCACCTACTGCTGTAGAGAGGTTACGATCGTGGAGAACTTTCTTCAAGTTGTGGAATACTTCAGTACCCATACGGATGCCTTCTTTGAAGCAGCAAGCACCGATAGGACGGATCATGAATTCCTGGAAGCAGATGGGAGCATCAGAGTGAGCACCACCGTTGATGATGTTCATCATGGGAACGGGAAGAGCGTAAGAGTTGCAACCACCGAGATATTTGTAGAGGGGAAGACCGAGATAGTCAGCAGCAGCTTTAGCAACAGCCATAGAAACGCCGAGGATAGCGTTAGCGCCGAGGTTGCTCTTAGTTTCAGTGCCATCAAGAGCAATCATAGTTTCGTCGATCTTAATCTGATCAAGAGCGCTCATACCAACGAGAGCTTCAGCAATCGGACCATTTACATTAGCAACAGCCTTAACAACACCTTTGCCCATGTAGCGGCTCTTGTCGCCGTCACGAAGTTCGAGAGCTTCATTTACACCGGTAGATGCACCAGAGGGAACAGAAGCACGACCAAATGCGCCTGATTCGAGGATTACGTCTACTTCAACTGTGGGGTTACCACGAGAGTCGAGCACTTCACGACCAATGATTTTTTCAATTTTCATAATCTATTAAAACTAAAAAAGTTAATTAAATATTTCTTTCTTTGAATATTCTATTTCAACCAACTGCAAAGATACTAAAAAAACTTTAGTAATAAAATGATTGTTTCAACAAATATTTCACTCAATTTGACCGCAATTCGGCGCGAAATTTGATTATTTGCAACTACAGTCGGAGAAAACGTATTCCGTCTTTGCTTTTTTGCTAAAAAAGAATCACGCTATCCCCAATTGATTGAGATAGCGTGATTCTAAAAATATATCCTTTTCTATCCGACTGAGCGGAATCTATTCGGGATTTATTCTGCTGCCTGTGCCTCTTCAGCTGCAGGAGCTTCAACTGCGGGTGCAGCTTCAGCAGCTTTTGAAGAGCGACGTGAACGGCGAGTGCGGCCTTCTTTCTTAGCAGCTTTGCCACCGAGCATATTTTCGTTGTAGTCAACGAGCTCGATGAAGCACATCTGAGCGTTGTCACCAAGACGATAGCCGGTTTTCAGGATGCGAGTGTAACCACCGTTACGTTCAGCAACTTTCTGTGAAACTTCACGGAAAAGTTCGTTTACAGCTTCCTTGTTCTGGAGGTAGCTGAACACGAGACGACGGTTAGCCATTGAATCGTTCTTTGAACGGTTAATCAGGGGCTCAGCGTAAACGCGAAGTGCTTTTGCTTTTGCCAAAGTAGTGAAAATGCGTTTGTGCATAATCAATGAGATAGTCATATTGGCAAGGAGTGCATCGCGATGTGCTTTTTTACGACCAAGATGGTTGAATTTTTTATTATGTCTCATCGTTTATTACTCTTTATCTAATTTGTATTTTGAAATATCCATCCCAAACGAAAGGTTGAGATTTGCCAAAAGATCGTCAAGTTCAGTGAGTGACTTCTTACCAAAGTTACGGAACTTGAGAAGATCATTGCGGTTAAACACCACGAGTTCACCAAGGGTTTTCACTTCAGCGCTCTTCAAGCAGTTGAGGGCACGAACTGTGAGGTCCATATCCACGAGCTTAGTCTTGAGAAGCTGGCGCATGTGAAGCACTTCTTCATCAAACTCTTCATTTTCTTCTTGCTCTGAGGGTTCGAGGGTAATCTTTTCGTCAGAGAAGAGCATGAAATGATAGATAAGGATCTTAGCAGCTTCCTTAAGGGCATCCTTAGGAAGGATTGAACCGTTAGTAGTGATTTCCAATGTCAACTTATCGTAGTCGGTTTTTTGATCGACGCGGAAATTGTCAACAGTGTATTTCACATTCTTAATCGGAGTGTAGATTGAGTCGATGGCGATAACGTTAACGTCATCTGCGGGAACCACATTTTCTTCTGCGGGAACCCAGCCACGACCCATATTGATGGTGAATTCAAGTGTGAAACTTGCAGACGGATCTAAGTGACAGATTACGAGGTCGGGGTTAAGCACTTCGAAACCGCTGATAACTTTACCCAAATCACCAGCTTTGAATTCTTCAACGCCAGAAACGGTAACTACGGCTTTTTCGAAATCTGTTCCCTCAACCACTTGTTTGAGGTCAACTTTCTTTAGGTTGAGAATGATGTTTGTAACATCTTCCTTAACACCGGGGATTGTATCGAACTCATGCTTAACGCCATCAATTTTGATTGATGAGATAGCGTAGCCTTCCAATGACGAAAGCAAAATGCGACGGAGCGCATTGCCGATAGTGATACCGTAGCCCGGCTCCAATGGCTTGAACTCAAACTTGCCGAATTTATTATCGGCCTCCAACATCAAGACCTTGTCAGGTTTTTGAAATGCTAATATAGCCATATGGATCTGTCTTTAGATTTTTTACTTAGAATACAATTCGACGATCAACTGTTCCTTGATATTTTCAGGAATGTCTTCACGTGCGGGGATATGAAGGAATTTACCTGCTTTGAGAGTTTCGTCCCACTCAATCCAAGGATATTTAGAGTGATTGAAACCTGCCAATGCATCAGAAATTACTTCAAGTGACTTAGATTTTTCACGTACACCTACTACGTCACCGGGCTGTACAGAGTAAGAAGCAATGTTCAATACCTGACCATTCACTGTGATGTGACGGTGAAGAACGAGCTGACGAGCAGCTGCACGAGTAGGAGCGATGCCGAGACGATAAACCACGTTGTCAAGACGAGATTCGAGAAGTTGCAAAAGAACTTCACCAGTAATACCCTTGGTGCGTGATGCTTTATCGAAAAGGTTGTGGAACTGTTTTTCGAGAACGCCATAAGTATATTTGGCTTTCTGTTTTTCGCGAAGCTGAACACCGTATTCAGAAGTTTTTCTTCTGCGGTTCTGACCGTGCTGACCGGGAGGGAAGTTTTTCTTCGCTAGCACTTTGTCTTCGCCAAAGATGGGTTCGCCAAATTTACGTGCGATTTTTGATTTGGGGCCTGTATATCTTGCCATTTTTGTTTTACTGTTGAAAAGTTAATCAATCGGATTCACTAGTTTCTTTGGGATAAATCGGCTTAGTGCAGCCGCGACCATAGAGAGGTGAAAAAAAATATGATCTATTTCACATTGCCGCTTTATATTCCAAGGATTAGCGAGCTCCGAACAAATTTGTTTTTTTGATTTCTTTCTGAATAATCCGCTTTAGAGCCTATCGAATCAATTGGATTAGACACGACGACGTTTGGGCGGACGACATCCATTGTGAGGAAGCGGAGTAACGTCAATGATTTCAGTTACCTGAATACCAGCTCCGTCAACTGTACGGATTGCTGATTCACGACCATTACCGGGACCTTTCACATAAGCTTTCACTTTACGGAGACCCAAGTCATAAGCAACCTTGGCACAATCCTGAGCTGCCATCTGAGCAGCGTAAGGAGTGTTTTTCTTTGAGCCTCTAAAGCCCATTTTACCTGCGCTTGACCATGAAATCACCTGACCTTCAGAGTTGGCTAAGCACACAATGATGTTGTTGAAAGAGGAGTGAACGTGAAGCTGACCTGCTGCGTCAACCTTAACATTTCTCTTCTTAGCTGCGACTGTCTTTTTTGCCATATTATTCTATTATTTAGTAGCTTTCTTCTTGTTAGCAACTGTTTTCTTACGTCCTTTACGTGTACGAGCATTGTTTTTAGTGCTCTGACCACGAACGGGAAGACCAATACGATGACGGATACCACGGTAGCAACCGATGTCCATCAAGCGTTTGATGTTGAGCTGAATTTCGCTGCGGAGATCACCTTCTACTTTGTAGTCGGCACCAATTACTTCACGAACTTTAGCGGCCTGGTCATCAGTCCAGTCCATCACTTTAATATCTTTATCAACGCCGGCTTTTTCGAGAATAGATTTTGCGGCGCTTCGGCCGATGCCGAAGATGTAAGTCAAGGCGATTTCACCTCTTTTGTTCTGGGGGAGGTCAACTCCCACGATACGTACTGCCATATATCTTTGACTATTTTTTTTGCAAAATTAATAAAAATTATCCTTGACGCTGCTTTAATTTGGGATTTTTCTTGTTAATAACGTAAAGGCGACCTTTGCGACGCACGATTTTGCTATCGGGAGTGCGCTTTTTGATTGAGGCTCTAACTTTCATTTTTATCTGATTTTTTGATTATTTTTTATTTGTATCTGAAGGCGATGCGTCCTTTTGACAAATCATAGGGCGACATTTCTACTCGTACTTTATCGCCGGGAAGTATCTTTATGTAGTGCATACGCATTTTCCCGGAAATGTGCGCTGTGATTTCATGCCCATTCTCAAGTTCTACACGGAACATTGCATTTGAAAGGGCTTCTACGATTACACCGTCTTGTTCTATTGCAGATTGTTTTGCCATATAATTATCAATAGTTTAAATGAATCTATCTTTCAACACCTCTTGGATGGGAGCGAACGTTGTCAAAATCTCAGATTTTCCATCTACAATCGCCACAGTGTGCTCATAGTGAGCCGAAGGGCGACGATCGCGGGTGCGACATGTCCATCCATCGCGTTCGATGACTATATTTTTGCTACCGAGGTTAATCATAGGCTCTATAGCCAAGCACATTCCATTACGAATCAAAGCCCCGGTGCCTTTGCGGCCGTAATTAGGGACTTCAGGCGATTCATGCATCTTTGCTCCGATGCCGTGGCCACACATTTCGCGAACCACACTGTAACCGCGACTTTCGCAATACACTTGAATAGCGTTTGCCACATCACCAATTCGATTTCCCTCCTTGCAGGCTTCAATACCTACAGCCAAAGACTCCTTTGTGGTGCAACACAGCTTGTAAACATCCTCGGCAATTTCACCTACCGGAAATGTATAGCACATGTCACCATGGAAACCGTCGAGTTCAACAACAACATCTGTTCCGATAATATCTCCTTCGCGCAATGCATAGTTTGAAGGGAATCCGTGAACAACTACCTCGTTGACCTCGCAACAGACTGCGCCGGGGAAACCACCATAGCCCAAGCATGCAGCGCGACCTCCATTATCGGCAATGAATTCGCGTGCCACTGCATCGAGCTTATTGGTTGTCACACCGGGAGCCACCCACTTGGCAATTTCGCCAAGTGTTTGACTCACCAGTGCGCAAGCCTTGCGCATCTTTTCGATTTCTTCAGGTGTCTTGAGATAAATCATTAAATTATCTTTGGTAAAGACATTCTGTAAAATTAATAAGCACTTCCTGTTGTGCGACCCTTGATTTTGCCATCTTTCATCAGGCCATCATAATGGTGCATCATCAAGTGACTCTCAATCTGCTGGAGCGTGTCAAGAACCACGCCAACCAAGATCAACAAAGATGTTCCGCCAAAGAATTGAGCAAAGTTTGAGCTAACGCCGAAGAAACGTGCGAAAGCAGGAAGGATTGCTACAATTCCGAGGAAGATTGATCCAGGGAGTGTGATACGTGACATGATTGAGTCAAGGTACTCAGCTGTCTTCTTGCCGGGTTTAACACCGGGGATAAATCCATTGTTGCGCTTCATATCTTCAGCCATCTGAGTCGGACGAACAGTGATAGCTGTGTAGAAGTATGTGAAACCAACAATCATGAAGAAGTAAACAAAATTGTACCAGAAACCATTGATATCAGAGAATGCTCCGAAGAAACCGGCCGACTCTTCAGTAGTGCCGAAACCAGCCAAAGTGATAGGAACGAACATGATTGCCTGAGCAAAGATGATCGGCATCACACCGGCAGCATTAACTTTCAACGGGATGTACTGACGAACGCCACCATACTGCTTGTTGCCTACAATACGCTTTGCATATTGCACAGGCACTTTGCGTGTACCCTGAACAAGCAACACTGCGCCGATAGTAACGGCAAACAATAGCACGATTTCAACGAGGAACATTATTAGACCACCCTGAGCCATTGAATCGCCGGGCAAGCGGCTGATGAATTCAAAGAACAAAGCTTCGGGGAGGCGAGCGATAATACCCACCAAGATGATGAATGAGATACCATTGCCGATACCACGATCAGTGATTCTTTCACCGAGCCACATGATGAACATAGAGCCGGCTGCCAAAATCAATGTCAGATAACAAATTGTCCAAAAGCCCATAGTTGCTTGACCTACAACTGCGGCAACCTGTACACGCAAGTTAATCAAATAAGCCGGACCTTGGAGCAAGAGGATGAGAACTGTGAGATAGCGAGTGTACTGATTCAATTTCTGACGACCACTCTCACCTTCCCTCTGCATTTTCTGGAAAGAGGGAAGCACCATGCCCAACAACTGAATCACAATCGATGCAGTGATGTAGGGCATAATACCAAGGGCGAAGATTGAAGCCTGAGAGAAAGCACCACCTGAGAACATATCCAAGAGCTGCATAAGGCCGCTTGAATTTGTGAAGCTAGCGAGCGCTTTGAGATCTTCGGGGCTTATGCCAGGAAGCACAATCTGACAACCCAAGCGATAAACCACCACCAAGAGGAAGGTAATAACCAACCTCTTGCGGAGTTCTTCAATCGTCCAAATATTCTTTAATGTTTGAATAAATCTCATTGTTACGATTAGATTTTAGAGATTGAGCCACCAGCTTTCACGATTGCTTCTTCAGCTGATTTAGAGAAAGCATTAGCTTCAACGTTGAGAGCACGAGTTACAGTACCGTTACCCAAAATCTTAACGAGCTGTTTGCGAGAAATGAAACCGGCTGCGCGAAGTTCTTCGATACCAACCTTTGTCAATTCCTGTGCAGCAGCAAGTGTTTCGATTTGTTCAAGATTAACAGCCTTGTATTCAACACGGTTGATGTTCTTGAAACCAAATTTGGGGAGACGACGCTGCAAAGGCATCTGACCACCTTCGAAACCGATTTTACGGCTATAACCTGAACGAGATTTAGCACCCTTGTGACCGCGAGTTGAAGTTCCACCTTTGCCGGAACCCGGACCACGACCAATGCGAGTTTTTGTTGTTACAGACCCAACTGCGGGGCGAATGTTATTTAATTCCATAACTGTTCTGTATTGTTTGATTTATTAGGCGTTGGTCACTTCAACGAGGTGACGTACTCTGTTAACCATACCCATCACAGAGGGAGTGTCTTCTTTGACCACAGTGTGGTACATTTTCTTCAAGCCGAGAGCATTGAGAGTGCGTTTCTGCACTTCAGGGCAGTTGATACGGCTCTTTATTTGTTTGATTTTAATCTGTGCCATAGTGGGAATTATTAACCTTTAAATACTTTTTCAACCGAGATTCCGCGGTTCTGTGCCACTTGGGCAGGAGAACGCATTTCGCCGAGAGCAGCGATAGTAGCTTTCACAAGGTTGTGGGGGTTAGACGATCCTTTTGATTTTGCCAACACGTCAGTGATACCAACGCTTTCAAGTACGGCACGCATCGCACCACCGGCCTTCACACCAGTACCGTGTGATGCAGGCTTGAGGATTACGCGTGAACCGCCAAACTTAGCAATCTGTTCGTGGGGAATAGTGCCTTTGTGCACAGGAACACGAATCAAATTCTTTTTAGCAGCCTCTACACCTTTTGAAATAGCGGTGGTGACTTCATTGGCTTTGCCAAGGCCCCATCCAACAATGCCATCTTCGTTACCAACAACTACGATAGCGGCAAAAGTGAAGGTACGGCCACCCTTGGTTACTTTTGTAACGCGGTTAATAGCAACGAGGCGTTCTTTTACCTCGATGTCGTTGGTCGATTTTACTCTATTATTTTTTGCCATGATTTGTTAAAATTTAAGACCGCCATTACGAGCGGCGTCAGCCAATGATTTTACTCTACCGTGGAAGAGGTAGCCATTACGGTCAAATACTACTTCCGAAATTCCGGCAGCCTGTGCTTTCTGAGCGATTGCTTCGCCCACTTTTGCTGCGATTTCAGACTTAGTGCCACCTTCGAGACCTTTTGATGATGCTGCAGCAAGTGTCTTGCCAGCGAGGTCATCAATGAGCTGCACATAAATCTGCTTATTGCTACGGAACACTGTCATACGCGGACGAGCAGCTGTGCCCGATACTTTACCGCGGATGCGTGCTTTGATTTTATTTCTTCTTTGTATCTTGGAGATCATAATCGTATTCTATTAAAATTATTTAGCACTTGCCGATTTACCAGACTTACGACGAATAACTTCGCCAACAAACTTGATACCTTTGCCTTTGTAGGGTTCGGGCTTACGAAGTGAGCGAATCTTGGCACATACCTGGCCGAGAAGCTGCTTATCCTGGCTTTCAAGAATGATGAGCGGGTTTTTGTTACGTTCGCTCTTAGTCTCAACTTTGATCTCCACAGGGAGTTTGATATATATAGCGTGTGAGAAACCGAGCGAGAGTTCGAGCACCTGGCCGGTAGAATTTGCACGGTAACCAACACCAACTAATTCCAATTCTTTACGATAGCCTGCTGATACACCAACAACCATGTTGTTGATCAACGCGCGATACAAACCATGCTGTGAGCGATGTTCGCGATTGTCGCTGGGACGAGTCACTGTGAGAACATTGCCTTCAACATTGATTGTCAGTTCAGGATTGAAAGTTTGCTTGAGTTCACCCTTAGGACCTTTAACTGTGATTACGTTTCCTTCTACCGCTACGGTTACGCCAGCGGGAATTTCAATGGGAGCTTTACCTATTCTTGACATATCTGTATCCTCCTCTTATTAATATACATAACACAGTACTTCTCCTCCGATTTTCTTTTCGCTAGCTTCCTTGTTGGTCATAACGCCTTGCGAAGTTGAGAGGATAGCAATACCTAATCCGTTTAATACTCTGGGCATATCTTTGTAGCCAGTGTACTGGCGAAGACCCGGACGAGACACACGCTTAAGAGCTTTGATAGCGTTAACGCGGTCAACGGGATCATACTTAAGGGCAATCTTAATCATGCCTGCGGGGGTTTCACCCTCTATAAACTTGTAATTAAGAATATAGCCTTGTTCAAAAAGAATCTTTGTGATTTCTTTTTTCAAGTTTGAGGCGGGAACTTCTACAACGCGATGGTTGGCTTTAATTGCGTTCCTCAATCTTGTAAGATAATCTGCTATTGGATCTGTCATTTTTAATAATGTTTAAATTGATTCGGTCATCCGAACAATATTTAATACTCTATGCAATATCCCGAAAGATATTGGCAAGGGCAAAAATCGATTGTCGGGAATTTAATAATAAATCGATAATTACCAGCTTGCCTTTTTAACTCCGGGGATGAGACCTGCAGAGGCCATTTCGCGGAACTGAATACGCGACAGGCCGAACTGGCGCATGTAGCCTTTGGGACGACCCGTAATGCTGCAACGATTGTGCAGACGAACACTTGAAGCGTTCTTGGGCAGTAGCTGAAGGGCTTCGTAATCGCCGGCTGCTTTAAGAGCAGCTTTCTTGGCTGCATATTTTGCAACCAATTTTGCTCTCTTGACCTCGCGGGCTTTCATTGATTCTTTTGCCATGTCAAAAATGTCTTTCTATTTAATTATTTAGTCTTTTTTGAAAGGAAGTCCGAACTGTTTCAACAATGCAAAGCCTTCTTCATCAGTGTTAGCTGAAGTCACAAATGTGATGTTCATACCGAGAAGCTTGCTGATATTGTCAATGTTGATTTCGGGGAAGATAATCTGTTCGGTAATACCTAATGTATAGTTACCACGGCCATCGAGTTTGCTTGCAATACCCTTGAAGTCACGGATACGGGGAAGCGCAACACGGATAAGGCGTTCGAGGAACTCATACATTTTGTCACGACGAAGAGTCACCATTACACCAACAGGCATTTTCTTACGAAGCTTGAAGTTTGAGATGTCTTTCTTTGAAAGAGTAGCAACAGCTTTCTGACCGGTGATGGCAGTGAGCTCGTTGATAGCTGTTTCAATGATTTTCTTATCCTGAGTTGCTTCGCCAAGACCAAGGTTGATGACGATTTTCTTCAGGCGGGGAACCTGCATGACCGTAGTGTAGTTGAACTCTTTCACAAGAGCCGGAACGATACGTTCGTTATAGTCTTTCTTAAGTGTTGTTGTGCTCATTACTTAATCTCCTCTCCTGATTTTTTAGCAATTCTAACTTTCTTGCCTTCGTCATTAACACGATAAGCCACGCGAGTGGGTTTACCTGATTTGGGATCGATAAGGCTGAGGTTTGAAATATGAACGGGAGCTTCCATCTTTACAAGACCACCCTGGGGGTGTTTTGCATTAGGCTTGGTAGCTTTTGTTACAAAGTTAACGCCTTCAACGATTGCACGGTTTTTTGAAACGAGGACTTTGAGTACACGTCCGGTTTTACCGCGATCCTCACCGCTGAGAACGTAAACGTTATCGCCTTTTTTAATATTTAACTTACTCATTACTTAATGTGTTTCTACGGGGTTAAAGTACTTCAGGCGCCAATGAAACAATCTTCATGTTTGTAGCACGAAGCTCGCGTGCCACAGGACCGAAGATACGTGTGCCACGAAGTTCACCAGCATTGTTCAATAACACACAAGCATTGTCGTCAAAACGGATATAGCTTCCGTCGGCACGGCGAATTTCTTTCTTTGTGCGCACTACGACTGCTTTAGACACAGTACCTTTCTTTACATCCGACGAGGGAATAACGCTCTTCACCGTAACTACGATGATATCGCCTACAGTCGCATAACGGCGACCGGTTCCGCCCATCACACGGATGCACAAGGCTTCTTTAGCTCCGCTGTTATCAGCAACGGTTAAACGGCTTTCAGTCTGTATCATATCTTTTACTTAACTTTTTCGATTATTTCTACTAATCTCCATCTTTTGGTTTTGCTCAGCGGACGAGTTTCCATCAATCGCACAGTGTCGCCGATGCTGCACTCGTTCTTTTCATCATGGGCATGATATTTCTTTGTCTTGTTGACAAATTTGCCGTAGATGGGGTGTTTTTCTTTCCATTTCACTGAAACAGTGATGGTCTTGTCACCCTTATTGCTCGACACAACCCCAATACGTTCTTTTCTCAAATTTCTCTTTTCCATTTGTTCTATTTCTTGGGATTATTTATTGTTAAGCTCGCGCTGACGCAACTCTGTCTTGACGCGTGCGATCATTTTACGGTCAGCAGTGATTTTTGCAGGATTGTCAAGCGGAGAGATTGAATGGTTGATACGCAACTGGGCATATTCCATTTCCATCTGCTCAAGACGATCCTTAAGATCCTGCGTGCTCATTTCTTTTATTTCTTCTTTCTTCATAATGCTTTACACGTTTTGAGTAGGATCGTAATCACGACGTACAACGAATTTAGTAGTCACAGGAAGCTTCTGAGCTGCCAAACGCAATGCTTCTTTTGCAATTTCGAAGCTTACGCCTTCAACTTCGATGAGCATGCGTCCGGGAGTAACGGGAGCTACGAATCCTTCGGGAGCACCCTTACCTTTACCCATGCGGACTTCTGCAGGCTTCTTAGTGATAGGTTTGTCAGGGAAAATTCTGATCCAAATCTGGCCTTGACGCTGCATATAGCGAGTCACTGCAATACGAGCCGCCTCAATCTGACGACCTGTAATCCATTTTGACTCCAAAGTCTTTATGCCAAACGAACCGAAGGCCAACTGATTGCCGCGGTGTGCATTGCCTTTCATACGGCCTTTTTGCGAGCGGCGGAATTTAGTTTTCTTAGGTTGTAACATTTCTTGTTAGGTTGAGGTGGTTTAACGATTGTTTTTAGGTTTGCGACCGAGTCCGCGGCCATTGCGACCGTTGCCAGAACCCATGCGACCTTCTTTTGCAGTGTTAGTGAATGAAGGAGCCAAATCGCGTTTGCCATATACTTCACCACGGCAAATCCATACTTTTACACCGATAACACCAACTTTAGTGTGTGCTTCTACCAAAGCATAATCGATGTCGGCACGGAGTGTGTGAAGAGGTGTACGACCTTCTTTCAACATTTCTGAACGTGCCATTTCAGCACCGTTAAGACGTCCGCTGATTTGAACCTTGATACCTTCAGCACCTGAACGCATTGTTGAAGCGATTGCCATCTTGGCAGCGCGACGATATGCGATCTTGCCTTCAATCTGACGAGCAATTGTGCTTGCCACAATCTGAGCATCAAGTTCAGGACGTTTTACTTCGAAAATGTTGATCTGAACATCTTTGTCAGTAATTTTCTTGAGTTCTTCTTTGAGTTTGTCAACTTCTGAACCACCTTTACCGATAATCAAGCCGGGGCGTGATGTACACACGGTGATTGTGATCAATTTGAAGTTGCGTTCGATAACGATGCGCGACACACTTGATTTAGCAAGACGCACATTGAGATACTTACGCAGCTTGGAATCTTCGAGAATGGCATCGCCGTATTTCTTACCGCCATACCAGTTTGAATCCCAGCCACGAATTACGCCTAAGCGATTGCTGATCGGATTAACTTTCTGTCCCATGTTTGCCTTTTAATTAATTAGCGTTATCAATTGTGTCCACGATCAAAGTCACGTGGTTTGCACGTTTACGAATTCTATAGCCACGGCCCTGGGGAGCAGGACGCAGACGTTTGAGCATAGGAGCGCAGTTTACAAACACCGTGCTAACACGGAGCATACCGGCTTCTACCTGCTGATTGTTTTTAGCTTCCCAGTTTGCAACAGCTGATTTGAGAAGTTTATACAAATGTGCTGCTGCCTCTTTATTTGAGAATTTGAGAAGACCAAGCGCACGGTTTACTTCAACACCGCGAATCATGTCTGCTACCAGACGCATTTTGCGAGGTGATGAAGGAACGTTGGTCAGCTTTGCAAAAGCAACAGCCTTGAGCGCTTCTTTTCTCTTATCGGCGGATTGTTTTTTTCTTACACCCATTGTTTCTAATTCTTTTCTTTTCTAAAAAATTACTTTAGGGCCCTATCATTTCTTGTTGCCACCGTGACCACGGAAGTTACGAGTTGGAGCAAATTCTCCAAGCTTGTGTCCTACCATGTTTTCAGTCACATAGACAGGAATGAATTTATTGCCATTATGCACTGCGAAAGTATGACCAACGAATTCGGGAGCAATCATTGATGCGCGGCTCCAAGTCTTGATAACTGCTTTTTTGCCGCTTGCTTCCATCGCTTCGACCTTCTTTTCGAGCTTTACGCTAATGTACGGGCCTTTTTTTAATGAACGACTCATAAGTTTGCTTAATTAATCAGATTACTTTTTTCTTCTTTCAATAATGTACTTCGAAGAGTTTTTCTTCGGCGCACGAGTCTTGAGGCCTTTAGCATACAAGCCCTTGCGTGAACGGGGATGTCCACCTGATGAACGACCTTCACCACCACCCATCGGGTGATCAACAGGGTTCATAACAACACCACGGTTGTGAGGACGACGACCCAACCAACGTGA
>JAZSAZ010000023.1:0-361693 GCA_045602165.1 Paramuribaculum sp.
TTGTCAGGCCACTGCAACGACTGAACGCATATTTCCCGATGCTGGTCACTGAGTTGGGGATTTTCACTGTTATAAGCGTAATATTTTCAGCAAATACCCTCTCACCAATTACATAATTTTCACCTCTGTAATTATCAGGCAATGCCAAGTCAGTATCATTGCCTATATAGTATAGTAATGTATTAATGCTATTTGGCTTACCAAATATATAATCGCCTTCCACAGACCCATTCGGGGCATTATATATATCTTCTGCATACCTTGCTATATATCCGTAACCGGTTGATCCAATCGTAAATTTTAAATTTGAGAAGTTATATATAGTTTTAAGGCTATTGCAATCCCTGAACGCATAATTCCCTATGCTGGTCACTGAGTTGCCGATTGTAACGCTTGTCAGGCCATCGCAATTATAGAACGCATATTTCCCGATGCTGGTCACTGAGTTGGGGATTGTAACGCTTGTCAGGCCATCGCAATCCTCGAACGCAGAAATCCCGATGCTGGTCACGGCGTATGTGGTGCCACCATTAGTAACTATTACGGGGATTACTACTTTGCCCGAATATTCATTATTATAATCAGAGTAACTTGATCCTTTGTATGTAACTTGGACTTCAAAATTTGCAGGATCGGTAATATTGTAATAAATCCCATCAACTTCAAAGTCATGAGCATAAGTTACAATACTCGTTAGACAACCGAGTGAAATTAAAAAGATTGATTTAAGTAAATGTGTTCCCATATATTCGGAATGGCAGTGGCATATGGCTCTCCGGTTTTGCCGATATACAAAAAAGCGTGAGAACCTTACCATTGCTCGTTCCACTAACCGAGGCCCTGGAATTGCCCATCTCAGTAGAACGGAGCAAACTTGCAGAGGCCTCACGCGGAATATGAATATCCCAACCTTGAAACGCTCGCGCGCTTCAATATTGGTTAAATAAACACATCCACAAGGCATCTACTATTTGCTACATTCTTGACTGAGATTTTGAAATTTTCCAGATTTCGGTTAGTCAAGAAAGAGCGTCAAGTAAACGCTTTCTATTATGTCTGTTGTTGCAGCCCCACCCACATAAGCCCGAGACCGGGCCTCTGCTGTGCGGTCTGCAACTGCAAAATTAGCAATTATTTACAAATTGCAAAAATAATGTATCTGATGAAGACTTTTTTACAAGAGATTTAAAAAGCCATGTCGAGGTTGTGTAGGGCATTAATTCCCGAAAAAACACAAAAAAATGCCGGAGGCTATGGCTCTTCGGCATTTTTTATGCTTGGGTTAAAATGTGATTAGCAATCAAAGAAGGTGGTAAAGGCGCGGACTATGTAAACATGGTCGGCGGCCGATGCTGTTTCTCTCACTGAGTGCATGGCCCAGATGGCAGCGCCCATATCTACGCCGCGAAGTGGGATTTGTGATGTCAGGATATTGCCGAGAGTTGACCCTCCTGCCACATCGCTATGGTTGACGAAATACTGAACAGGAACTCCAGCTTTTTCACACACTCCGGCAAACACGGCGGCGCTGTCGGCATCGGTCATGTACTTGCAGTTGGCATTGATTTTTATAACCGGGCCGCCTCCAAGCAGTGGATGATTTGTCGGGTCTTGTTTTTCAACATAGTTTGGGTGGAGGCCATGTGCATTGTCGGCCGACACCATAAATGAACGGGCTATGGCGCGCTGACGGTCCTCTTCAGTGCCACCCAGACAGAGGGTGATGCGTGAAATCAAATCGGCCAAAAGCGGTGATGCAGCACCCTGTTTTGTGCCTGAACCGGTCTCTTCATTGTCAAAGATGGCCATTATGCGTGTCATGCGAGTGTCGGTGCTATCAAGAAGGGCTGTCAAGGCTGCATGAACCATGCTCAAATCATCGATGCGACCAGATGTTAAGAATTCGTTGTTGAGCCCCAATAGACAGGCCGGTGTGGTGTCATAGAGTGAGAGGTCAAAGTCCATGATTTCGGAGGGTGACACTCCAAGCTCGTCGGCAATGAGATTCAGCAGCAGATTTTCGCGCTGGAGTTCATTGTTGATGATGCCGATAACCGGGAGCATGTCTTTCTGTTTTGAAAGTTTGTTGCCTTCGTTGACTGCACGATTGAAGTGAATGGCCAAGTGGGGGATGGTCAGCAATGGTCGGTTGATGCGGAGATTCACACAGCGTGGATGCAACACATCTTCTGAGCGGAGAATCACTCGCCCGGCTATGGATAGCGGACGGTCAAACCATGTGTAGAGAATCGGACCGCCATACACTTCGGTGTTGAGGCGTGTGATGCCACCTTCTCCGGTCATTTGTGCTTTGGGCTTGATGCGGAATCCGGGTGAATCGCTGTGGGCTGAGATTATCTTGTAGCCTGCATCGGGACCTTCGGTTGATAGCGCAAAGGCCATCACCGCAGTTTGGTTTTGTGTTATATAGTATTTGCCGCCTTTCTTTAAATCCCACTTTTCGGCAGGGTTGAGGCGGATAAATCCGGCATCGTCAAGACGGTTGCAAACTTCTTCGGCTGCCAAAAAATTGACAGATGAGCGGTCGAGGAATGTCATTAAATCACTGACAACGGCATTGTTTTCTATCTGCTGTTTCATGGTCTATTGAATGTTGTAGTTTAGTTGATTCAGGGGGCGCAACACATTGCAAAGTGTCTGACTCCAATATTCATCGAAGCTTTCGCGCACTTCTGTTAGTGCCTCGGGTATCATCTCTGTGGGGAGTTCTTTGATGGTTTCAACAAGATTGTAGGTCACTTGCATCAAATCGGTCAATCCTTCCGATACACTTGCGCCGATGGGCATATCGGAGTATTTCATATCTTCGTGAAACACTTCAAGGTAGGCGTCATCTTCGCCGAGCAAAGATGCAATTGGCGCTCGAAGGCTATCATAGATAGCTTCGTCCATTTTGGCTTCTATGCAATCACCGGTGCTTCCATAGGGGGCCGGCTGAATGTCCGATGCGGTGATGTAAATGCGTGGCAAAAGGCGAAGCATCTGTCGGATAAATTCATCTTTCTCCATTGTTGATGCATTGAAGATTGCTTCGCAGTATTCATTGCATAGGGCAATGAATACCAGGCCGTTTCGTGAAATATTTTGATCTGATGTAGTCATAGTCGTTTGGTTAGCGGTATAGGCCGTTTTTCTGAATATATTCGGCTACGCCTTTAGGCATGAAGTTCTGCATATCCAGGTCTTCAGCAATAGCCTTGCGAATGAAGGTGCTTGAAATGTCGAGCGTGGGAGCATTGACGAGAGTTACATTTTCGGGCAATGCTTTTGCGCCGATGTCGTAACCGGGGCGAGGATAGACTATAGGAGCATAGTTTCGAAGAATCTCTTCGTGGCTGCGCCAGCGGTCAAACACAAGCCAGTTATCGCTGCCAATGATTAGCGAGAACTTCTTGTCGGGGTGTAGCTCTTGCAATCGGTTCAGCGAGTTGATTGAGTAGGATGGTTGAGGCATCGACAATTCAATGTCGCATGGCTTCAACCGGGGATTCCTCTCTGTGGCTATCCGAAGCATCTTAAGTCGATGTCTGTCGGAAATCAATTGCTCGGGATTTTCCTTTAACGGATTCAGAGGTGAGAGCATTAACCACACTTGTGTGATGTCGGTAAACTGCACTATGTAGTCGGCCAATATGATATGGCCTATATGGACCGGATTAAATGAACCGCCAAGAATGCCTATATGTTCTTTTGCAAGGCTCATGGTGCAGGGGAGATTATTTAGTGAAATTGAGAATCACTCGTTCGGCATCTTCAACTGCTTGCTGAAGATCGTCGTTAATCACCTGCTCATCATATTGAGGCGCATAGCTCAACTCAAATTCCGCTTTACCCACTCGCTGGTCAATGGCTTCCTGTGAATCTGTGGCTCGCGACTCCAAGCGACGGCGCAGCTCTTCAACACTCGGTGGCATGATAAAGATGCTGAGCGCTTTGCTGCCATACATCTCTTTCACTCTCACTCCACCCTTGACATCAATGTCGAGAACCACATTGATCCCTTCGGCGCAGCGACCTTCCACTTCTCTCTTCAATGTGCCGTAGAAGCGTCCGGGATACACCTCTTCATATTCCACAAAAGCATCGTTGGCAATGGCCTGCTTGAACTGCTCATCACTTAGAAAGTGATAGTTGACTCCATTGACTTCCCCTTCGCGCGGCGGGCGGTTTGTTGCCGACACTGAAAATAGCATCTCCACATTGCCTCGGCGCATCAATTCGCCGATGATGGTTGATTTGCCGCATCCGCTGGGTGCGGAAATGATAATGATTTTTCCCTGTTTCATATCAGTTTAATCAGAGTACGTTGAGAACTTGTTCTTTGATTTGTTCAAGCTCGTCTTTCATTTTCACAACAATGCGCTGCAATTCAGCATGATTGCTCTTCGAACCGAGAGTGTTGATTTCGCGCCCCATTTCTTGTGCGATAAATCCGAGCTTCTTCCCTTGTCCGGGAACTCCGGCCATGGTCTCCATGAAATACTGGAGATGCTGTGTTAAGCGCTGTTTCTCCTCGTTGATGTCGAGTTTCTCAATGTAGAAAATCATCTCTTGCTCCAAGCGTGAACGGTCATATTCAACATGAGGGAGTGAACTCAAATTGTCAACAATGCGTGAGCGAATATGCTCCACTCGTTCAGCTTCGTATTTCGGAACTTCAGCCAGCAACTCTGTGATATTGACAATGCGTGTGGCAAAGAATTCTTCAAGCTTCATACCCTCGGCGCGGCGATGCGCTGTGAGCGATTCAATAGCCTGGGCAAGAGCCTCGGTTGCTGCTTTGAATTCTTCATCATCGGCAGTATTGCCCGATTCATTTTTCATCACATCGGGGAAGCGAAGCAACACCGAATACCAATCGGTCGGTGCCGGGATTTCAAGCGAAGCCGACATCTCCTCAATTTGCGCTTTGTAGCTCTGCAACTGGGGTATATTGAAATGAACAGAGGTGTCGCTGCCAAGGCTTTCTACATAGGCGCTGGCTTCCACCTTGCCACGTTCAAGAGCGCGTGCTATTGTATTGCGCATCTCCATCTCTTTTTCGCGGAGCATGGGGGCAATGCGCATTGAAAGGTCGAGCTGTTTGCTATTGAGCGATTTCAGCTCCACTGTGATTTTTTTGTTTTGTACTTCGACCACTGATTTGCCGAAGCCGGTCATGGATAAAAGCATAGTGTGAATAGATTTTCTACAAATTTACTATTATGCCGGGAAAAAATAGGTAACTTTGCGAAAAATTTTGCATTATGCCTGTAATTCTCAATATAGAAACATCAACTAATGTTTGTTCAGCCTGCCTGTCGGCTGAAGGAATGGTGCTTTGCCACTTCGAAGATTTCAATGGTCAAAATCATGCAGCTTTGCTAAGCGGCTACATCAAGCAGTGTCTGGATTGGGCACGAGATCATGAAATGAATCTTGAAGCTGTGGCTGTGTCAATGGGCCCGGGTAGTTACACCGGGTTGCGAATCGGACTCTCTGAAGCAAAGGGACTTGCGTTTGCACTGAACATTCCGCTGATTGGTGTTGACACCCTGCAGTTGATGACTACCGGCGTTATGTTTAATCACGATGTGGAGCCGGATGTCGTCTTTGTTCCCATGATTGATGCTCGTCGCATGGAGGTGTACACTGCGGCCTATGATATGGGCCTCTCAGAGCTGATGCCGCAGCAACCGCTAATTCTTGATGAAAATTCCTATGCCGACCTTCTGGCAAGCAATCAGGTGCTTTTCTTTGGCAATGGGAGTGACAAAGCCCGCAGCGTCATAAAATCGCCCAATGCACGGTTCATCGCCGATATTGTTCCGCTAGCCACCGACATGATTGCCCTTGCCGAGCGTGCCCACCTTCAGCGCCAATTCATCGACCTGGCCTACTCCACCCCAAACTACCTCAAAGACTTCCAAGCCACCAAGCCCAAATCCCAACTTTGATAATTTATGAGCGGGAGACTTGTAGGCCGGTTTTGGAGATGGTGAGATCTACGAAACGGGCGCGAGGATTTACGGGATTGGCGGTGAGTGTTTGGCGTATTCTCACCGCTGCTTCGGGGTCTTTGGCCACCATGTAGAGGAAACCGCCACCTCCAGCTCCGGGGAGTTTGCACCCTGTCAGATAGTCGGATACACTGTCGATGATTGCTTGCACTGCTGCCGGATTTGTGCCCGAATCGAGCAGCTGATTCTGTTGCCATGTTGTTGCCAATAGCTTGCCGTAGGCGGCAAAGTCGCATCGCTGGATGGCTTCGGCCATCTGGAGTGCATGGATGCGTATTTCGTCGAGCAGGCTAAGTGTGCTGCCTGAGTTGAGAAACATTCGGCTAACAATGTCTCCGAGGATGTTCTTGGCGGTGCGCGTCAATCCAGTGTAGTAGAGAATGTGGCATGGGGCATGCATGGTGTCGGTGAATATGCCGTCGGGTAGCCAGTTGATGCGTGGCTGTTGATGCCAGCCGGCTTCGGTTTGAAGTAGTTTGACTCCTTGGAGCATTCCGCCATATTGATCTTGCCAACCGCCGCATGTGGTCAGCATTTGTTCGAGTGCCAATGTGCGATTGCCGATTGCTGAGGCATCCCATGCAAGCGAGCAGAAGTTATTGAGCGATGCCAACACAGTTGATGCAAGGATTGAACTTGTGCCCAACCCTGAACCGGCCGGAACGGCTGATAGCAGTGTCAGTTCTATTCCTGAACCGAATGTTTCAAGCTGTTGGCGCAGCGAGGCGTAGCGTTCGGCACAGAAGTCGGGGGCAAACCCTGCCAAGGCCAATGCGGCTTTCGGTATTGAGAATGGTGAGCCTATGCGACTATAGTCAGTGAGTTGCTCATAAGTTTCAATGGTTTCTATTGCGCCGAGATCGATAGAGCGCAGAATGATGTGGGGCTCCTTGCAGGGCTTGACAAAAACCTGCAATGGGGGTTGTCCATTGAGCTCTACTGCCACATTGACCACGTTCCCACCACGAAGCATAGAGTAGGGTGGGGTGTCGCTCCAACCACCGGCAAGGTCAATTCGCACAGGACTGCGTCCCCACACTATTTGGTCGGAATATACATTGTTTGTCGGTAGGCATCGTGCATTGTCGATTGATGCGAGAATGCTTTGGCTCAAGAGAGAATAGGCTTTGCTCTCTTCGGCTGCAGAATCGATGCCTCGGTGCGATGCCACTGCTGCGCGCAGCATGTGATTGCGCATTCGCTCGGTAGTTGTAGCGCTTTCCGGTAGAGGATCAGGTGCATCAAGACCAAGTGAACAGATTTTGGTAGCTACATCGTCAAGGTCGAGCTGATAAAACACGCTATGCTCGTAGTTATCGGCAAGCTGTCCTATGTTTGTGCGCAAGAAATCAGTGCGCTGAGCATATAGGCGTTCAAGCGAGATGCGCGAACAGATTTCGTCGGCCGAAATTTTTTCAGCTTCAAGCCAAATGCGTTTTCCTTCGGCCAATTCCGGTTCATTTGTCATCCAGCGGGCCGCAATCCCCATTTCGGTCACATCTTTGACCAATGGAAATAAGCGGGCATCCTGAATGTCGCTGTCGGCGGGGAGGGTTATGTCGCGAGTCGTGAGCCACTGCTGCAATGGCATGCCAAGATATGTTGTAGTAGCATCGGAAGTCATTCCGCGCATCATGTCATCGTAGCCATAGGGGCGCACTGCATATTTGTCGGCATCAACGGGAGCTATGTCGAGGCACACATCGGGGGTGAGGGTTATCTCCCAATCGTTGACCGGAACCCCGGTCACCACATTGTTTTGCGTCATCACCCATCGAGCTCCGATGTGGCTGTTTTCAATCCAGATGTTTTCATTTTCGGCTGTCAGCCGCTTCCCTATGTGGCAATTCTGAACAAAAAGAGCGGGATTGGGCTTTGATTTGCGATGCAAAATCAATCGTTGGTCCACCACCTTATTCTGTAATGCCAAGGTTGATGATAGCAATTCGCGTGTGGTGCCAAAATGGTAAAATTCTCCACCTGGAAGGGGCACTATTGCTGTTGTCAGCCCGGCAAGTAACGGGTCGGGAACCGATGGATTCTCTCCCAGCGCACAGCCAAATTGTGAGTAAAGGTCGTAATAGTCAATCTCACCATTGCTGTTTTTGGCTCGGCGGCTGAGAAGGTCGATTGCACGGTCGCTCAAAATCCACAGGCCAATGTCGAGCATATAATAGTGTGTGGTGCTGAGCCGGTTGAGCTGCTCCACCGATGGTTTTTGCAGCATATAGTCAAGCACTTCCGGCGAGTCGTGGCTACTAAGAAATACTCCATGGCGAGAAGCTGTCGATGGGTCACACCAAATTCCGTAGCACACCACATCGGCTTCGGGCACCGATTTAATTTCGCCGTCGGCTCGCAAGCACACATCGCCCGATGCGATAAGTGTGTTTTGCGAGGCCGATGTCAGCGCCATCAGCTTCTCGTAGAGCGGAAGTTGGAGCGATAGCAGGTTTTGGTCAATGGTGTTGCCAACAGCCCATCTGAGCACCGGCACCGGAGTCAACACTTTCCCCACAGCGGCATATGCCGGCAATCGGCGGCTTTGACCTCCGGCGTGAATAAGGATTTTCTTTTCACCGGAATCGGCCGCAGGATTATTCTCTTTCCAGCGTTCAAGGAGCCACACAGTGCCGCCGCCGGAGCCTATGCGGTGTCCCTCGGGATCACAAGTGCAAAACCAGTCGTCGTTATTGTAGCGACTTTCAACGCTTTTGAATGGCCCAACCAAATTTGGAGGCAGGGAAAGTAGTTTTTTCATCATCGTCGGTATTTCTACGCAAATATACTAATTTATTTCTCAGCGGAAAAATGAAGGAATTCTATATCCGGTCACATGATGCATTGTGTTGTCAGGCTATGCGCGTGGCAAGTAGCAAAAATTGATGCCCCCTCCATTACGACAACAATTAAACTGCCCCCCTCGCGGCATAGTCTATGAACGTACGCAGAAAGCCCCGGGAGTGCTGCTCCCGGGGCTTGATATTTAATAATCACTTAATTGTTGATTACTTTTCAGGGTCAAGGATCACTACTCGGTAGTTGCCCTGCTTCTTGAGATTGTTCAAGTATGTTTTAACATCATCAACAGTGAGTGAGTTCATGGTGTCGATATTGCCATTGAAGTTGTCAACACCGTTTACTACCCAACCGTTGATAGCATTGTGCCAGCCACCATTTTTTTCTTTTGCTTCGGTGTAGTTCTTAACCATGAATTCTTTCACTTTGTCAAGCTCTTCTTGGCTGATATTGTCAGTGTTGAACATGATTTCGCGAATTGCTTTGAGCACTTCTTCTTTCATTTCAGGCTTAGTGGGGAATGCAGTGAGGATTTCAGCATTGTTTGTGCCTACACTTTCAATTGAACCCTGTGCGCTGATTGAGTAGGTAGCACCCATCTCTTCTCGTACTTTGTCAAGAAGACGTTTGCTGATAATCTGACCGGCCACTGAGCTTAACTGGATGTTCTTAGCATTGTAGGGCATGTTGCCGAAGAAGTCAATGTAAACCCATGTCTGGGGTGTTTCCATTTTTGCAGTGAAGGTGTCCACTTTGTCACCACCGAGAATTTCGTACTGTGAATCGAAGGGGTCTACTTTGGTCACTGCTGTGCTTGCATCGCCGGGAAGGGAAGCAATGTACTGCTCTACCATTCCGCGGAGTGCTGCCAAGTCAACATTGCCAACGAATACAAATGTGTAGTCAGCAGCATTAGCGGTCATGGCTTTTGCTATTTCATTGAACTGCTCACGTTGTGCACCATTTACCACTTCTGCCGAAAGCATCTGCATGCGGGGTGAGTTGTAGAGAGTGCTCATGATTTTGCCCTGCCAGATAATCTGAGGATTTGATGCCTGATTCTGGAGCAATGCTGCATACTGGCTCTTGATTGCATTGAATTCATCTTCGGTGTAGTTCATATCGGTGAAGCCCATGTAGATGAGTTCCATCAATGTGCCGAGGTCTTTGGGGGTTGTTGAGCCTGAGAGGCGACGGCTATAGAGTCCGTATGAGGGTTGGAGGCTTGCTTGCTTACCTGAGAGGTATTTCTGGAGGTCAGAGTCGGTGTATGAACCGAGACCATAGCTCTGTGATGCTACAGGGAAGAAGGTGAGTGTGTTGGCATACTCAGCACCATATTTTGCTGTACCATTCTTTGCCAATGCGCTGAAGAGGATTTCATCTTCTTTGTATTTGGTAGGCTTAACAATTACAGTTGCGCCATTTGAAAGGGTCCACACTGTTGCACCCCACTGTTCTGAGGCGGTTTCGCTCACGATTGAACCTTTAGCGGGCATTGTAGGAATAAGGGGCTCTGCTTTCACTTCTTCTTTGTAGGGCTCGATAGTCTCTGCTTCTACTGCTTTGAGGGCTGCTTCAAATTCAGCTTCGGTGGGATATTTGCCATCTTTGCTGTCGGGCATCAATGCCATTACAATACGGTTGTCCTGCTTTTCAGCGCCGGTTTGATCCTGTACCATGCTCTTCATTGTCATGTTGATAGCATCGAGAGGAAGCATCTGTGCAATCTGGCAATAAGTCTGATATTCTACCTCTTTTGAGGGGATAGGATTGTTATCGAGGAAGTTTCTTACGTATTGGTTTACGTAAACGAAGTTTTCGCGAGTATTGCGATTGTTGTATGATCTTTCTGCGCGTGAGAGCAATTCTGCTTTTGCACGTTCAAATTCAGTTACTGTGAAACCGCCACGTGCTGCGCGTAGCACTTCGCGATATGCTGCTGCCAATGCGGTGGGAAGTTCATTTGCATTGTTGGCAATAGCTGAGATTGAAGTTGCATCTTTGGTTTTTGCTACAAAGAATTCACCATAGCTCACTCCTGCTGCTGCGAAAGGTGCACCGGGTTTTGATGAAATGTCGTTAAGACGTGCATTGAGCATGTGTGAAATCATGTCAATGATGTAGTCCTGAGCATAGTAGCCAAGTGTGTTGCGTGCTTCGCGGGGCATAGCTTCGGTCTTGAACATCAACTGTGCTGTTGCATTGTTCTGTTCTTTGTCGTGACCGATTGCATAGATTGTGCCGGGAGTGTCAGCTACAGGTGCGTATACACGTTCTTTTGCGTTTGCTGGCATTTCGATGCTTGAGAACATCTCTTTGATTTTGTTTTCGATACGGTCAACATCAATGTCACCTACCACGATTACTCCCTGCTGATCGGGACGATACCATGTTTCATAGTAGTCGCGAAGTGCCTGATAGGGGAAGTTGTCAACTACTTCCATTGTACCGATAGGCAAGCGTTCGCCGTAGCGTTCGCCGGGATAGATGCTGGGAAGAAGCTGTTCAAGAATACGCATCTGTCCTACCATTGAACGGCGCCATTCTTCGTGAATCACACCACGTTCGGCATCGATTTCTTCGGGGAGAAGCAATAGGTCGTTGGCCCAATCATGGAGTATCAAGAGGCATGAGTCCTGAACACCTTCACGAGCCACAGGTACGTTTGAAATGTTGTAAACAGTTTCATCGATTGAAGTATAGGCGTTGAGGTTTTGACCAAATTTCACGCCAATGCTTTCAAGCCAGTTGATGATACCCTTGCCGGGGAAGTTTGTTGTGCCGTTGAAACACATGTGTTCAAGGAAGTGTGCAAGACCACGCTGATTGTCCTCTTCGAGGATTGAACCTACCTTCTGTGCAATGTAGAAGTCGGCCTGTCCCTTTGGATATTCATTGTGACGGATGTAATAGGTCAAGCCGTTGGGCAATGTGCCTATTCTCACTTCGGGGTCCACAGGCATTGCAGGCATCTGCTGTGCCTGTGCCATGAGTGACACAGGAAGCATCACTGCTGCAAGGAGCAATAGCGAAAGTGCTTTGATTGCTTTTTTCATTTTAGTATTGTTTTAGTGGTTTATAGTTTAATACTTTAATACTTTAATTGATTTCTTTATTAGACGCGAAAGTAGTCAAAAAGTTAAATCTCTTTGTGAAAAAAACATTATTTTTTCTTAAAGAGGATGGTCATGACCACAAAAAATGTCAGTGCCCAAGGATAATAGAGATAGCCCCAAGGTGCTGAAGGGGAGATGCCTGCCATCTTGGTGGCTATCAGAGTCTGTGCGCCATATGGTATTAAACACTGTACTATACATGAACAGGTGTCGAGAATAGATGCCGAGGTGCGCGGACTGATGCCAAATCGTTGCGCTATGTCGCGGCTCACACTCCCGGCTGTAATAATTGCCACTGTGTTATTGGCTGTGCAGAGGGTAACCAAGCTGATTAGCCCGGCGATACATGCACGTGCTCCTCGAGTGCTGCTCAGGTGTTTGGTAAGACGGTCTAACATAAATGTGATGCCCCCCATCGCTTTGATGATACCAAGCATCCCCGATGCTAACAGGGTGATGATAATGAGCTGACTCATTGAATCGATTCCTTCTCCCATCAATCCAAACTGCTTGAGCAGACTGATATCGGTGTGAAGAAGCCCAATTATTGATGCTGTGACAATTCCTGCAAATAGCACCACAGTGACATTCAATCCGCTGATAGCTAGCGCTATGATAAGCAGATAGGGTATCACAAGCCAATAGTCGGGAGCCATGGTCGGGGCCACTGCAGGCGTCTCTTGTCCAAGAAATATGTAGAGCCCGAGTGTCAGCAATGCTGCAGGGGCGGCAATCCCTATGTTTGCACGAAATTTGTCCGACATCTGACATCCCTGGCTGCGGGTTGCTGCTATGGTGGTGTCGGAGATAAAGGAGAGATTGTCGCCGAAAAATGCTCCCCCAAGCACTGCCGCGATGTAAAGCGCTGAATTATCGCCGGCTATATTCACGGCTAGAGGTGCCAATGCTACCACTGTGCCCACGGCTGTGCCTATCGACATGCTTATAAAGCATGCAGCTATGAATATGCCGGGCAATATGAATCCCGGAGGAAACACTTGAAGAGCCAAGGCCACTGTGGCATCAATAGCCCCAATACCCTTAGCCAATGAGGCAAATGCTCCCGCAAGGGTGAATATCCAAATCATGTAGAGGATATCCTCATGCCCCGACGCTCGCGAAAATTCCGAAATGCGCTTCTTTAGGGGTTGATTGCGATATATGATTATTGACCACACTGATGCGGCTAAAAGGGCCACAGAAATTGGCATGGCATAGAAGTCGCCGATTATCAGCGACACTGCTACATATAGTAGCAGAAATACTATGGCTGGCGATAGTGCCAAGAGCCCCTTGACGGTTGATATATTGGAGGAGGATGTGGAGGGCGTACTATGTGTGTGTTGTTGTTTTACAGTGTTCATGGCGCAAAGTTACTCTTTTTTTAGCTATCTTCTATGGCTTTTTTGCCGTTTCTCATCATTAGAGTCTATCGCAGCTGCTTTGAAGCAAAAAAAGAGTTGTGCTCAGGCACAACTCTTTGATATGGAGAATAAAATCTATTCAATTAGAATTTGAAATCAACGCTCACACCAACCACATCGTTTTTACGAGTGTATGAGTCAACCATACCGTTGCCACGGTTGATGTCTGTGTTGCCATAGAAACTGTGCATGTAACCGGCGTTCAATTTAATCATGTCGTTGATGCGGTATGTTGCACCAAGGCAAAGAGCTGTAGAGCTGATGTTGAAATTGGTGTCCTGCATGTCTTCGTCAAATGAGTACTGAGTGCGCTGTGCACCGAGGCTCACTGTCCATTTTTTATTAACATCCCATTCCAAACCGAGGGTTGTTTCCCAAGTGTTGTCCTTAACATCTGTTGCGCTACCTTTGGCGTCTTTGTCGAAGTAGTAGTTGAAACCGGCCATAGCGCGGAAGTTTTTCAAGAAGCTATATTCAGCACCTACAGTAGCCAAAGCAGGGATGTCGGAGCGTACGCGAGCACCGTCGGCATAAGCAGCAAACATCTGATCTACGTTAGCGCTATTTGTAGCTTCGTTTTTCAAGTTGATAACGCCACGGAATTCATATTTAGCAGCCAAGTTGAGTTTGCCAAGGTTTACGTCAACACCGATGATGGGCTGGATGCCGTAGCCTTTCTGGTTGCAGTTTAGTACGAAGTCGGGAGATTGTACAGCATTGGGGATAACAGTACCACCTGCAGCTGCGGGGAGCTTAACATCAGCAGAAATGCCGGTGATAGCACCTTCATAACCACAGTTAGCTAAAACGCCGCGAACACCAGCAAAAACTGATACATTGCTGTTCAATTTGTAAGTGCCACCAATCTGGAGAGCGTATAAGTACTGCTTGCCAATGAGGTTTTGGTTGAGGGTATAAGAAGCTACTGAGCTACCCTGGGGGAGCATGGGATGAGTAGCAACACCTGTAGCAATAGTTGAATAAACCAACTTTTCAAACATGGGGAGGCCGTTGTCAAATTCACATTTACCACCGCCACCACCTACGGCAAACTGTGCTGATACGCTCCATTTGTCATTGAAAATATAAGCAGCCTGAACAGAGGGAATCACGGGCGCAAATGCGTTGCCTTCAAAATCTTTTGTTGAAACACCGGGATTAGCAGTATTAAGAACGTAGAAGGGTGCTGTAGAGGTGATTTGACGTTTCTGTGCTGCCAACTGCCAGCTTACTGAAAGGTGAAGACCTTTTTCAAGAAATGCTGTACCGGCAGGGTTTGTGTAAACACCGTCAATGCTGATTGTGGCGTTGCGAGCAGGATTGCGCAAAAATACTGCGTTCTGGTTTGTGTTTGTGAGCAAACCACCTGCAAATGCTGTGGCTGAAACGGCAATCGCTGCCGCTGCGGTCAAAATAATTTTTTTCATAATGTCAATGAATTTTGGAAAAAAGTTGTGCAAAGGTACTCATTTTGTCTCATTTTGCCAAAAAAGTACACTAAAGTTGATATTTTTGCAATAGTTTTGTAACATTTTGTCATGCCGGTTTTTGTGGGAAATCCGACTTTTTTTTTTGCTCTATTTCGGAGTTTTTGTGTAACTTTGAGGTGTTTATGCTATTGCTTATGAAAAAAGTTAAATTATTAATAACCACGCTAATAGCCTTGATGGCTGTGTTGGTGGCTGAGGCACATAAGTCGGGACCTATTGTGTATCAACACTATGCACGCGGACTTCGAAACGACATTTGCACTGTGCTTAAATGTGAAAAAAATGTAACGGGGCGTATTGAAGTGCCCTATAATGTGTCGCGCGACTTTGGAAATTGGGTAGTTGAGGGGATTGAACTTGGTGCTTTTCAAGAGTGCCTGATGAGCGAAATTCAACTTTCGAGAGCCCTACGCACCATTGGCGGGCAGGCTTTTTATCGCTGCCCTAATCTCAAAGTGGTGGAAATCAAGGGAAATGGATTGAAGTTTATTGAAACAGGGGCGTTCTCCTACTGCTCAAAACTCGATAGCATTAACCTGCCCAATAATCTCCAATACATTGGCGACAATGCTTTTAATAGCTGCATTTCGCTTACTAAAATACGCCTTGGGGCTGAAATGACTCATCTTGGGCAGAATGCTTTTGCTTGGTGCTCGGCTCTTAAGGAGGTGATTATAGACGGCCCTCTTGCCGACATTGCCAATGGTGCGTTCATGGGGTGCTCTTCGCTCCAAGTGATTACTCTTCGCTCGGCAAGAGTGATTCGGAGTTGGGCTTTTCAAAGTGCCGGATTGGTGGCTATTGCCATTGGACCTTATATCCGCACCATTGAGTTTGGCGCTTTCGACTCTTGCTCATCTCTATCGGAAATCTACATAACTGCACTGAAGCCCCCGGCTGCTCAGGGCGCTTTCAATCTGAGCGCTATGCAGCGCATAAAGGTGTATGTGCAGCCGGCTGCTGTGGAGGCCTATCGCGCTCATCCCGATTGGAAAAACTTTTCTCAAATCATTCCGTATAATTTCTAATTCTAATCTCTGATGCAACGTCTGTTTCTCTTTGCAATTGCTTCGGTGGTCTCTTTGATGGCCATGGCTGCCACTGAATCGATTACTTCCCCTGATGGCCGCATTGCAGTGACTTTTTCAAATAATAACAGTGCTCCGGCCTATTCGGTGTCGGTGGATGGTGTGGCTTTGATTTCAGATTCTAAATTGGGGGTGGTGACATCCAACTGGGTGTGTCCCACTGATGCGAAAATGAAAATCAAGCGCTCGTCGGCCAACAAAACATGGCAGCAGCCTTGGGGTGAGAATAAGATTTGCCGAAATCACTATAATGAAATGACGGTCAGTTTTGCCCGCGGTGCTTTTGCTGTGCGCTTTCGTGTGTTTGACGATGGTATCGGATTCAGATATGAACTCAATGCACCGGTCGACACCCTCGTGGTAACTGATGAATTGACCGAATTTGACTTTGCTGTCAATGGGGAGGCATGGTCTATTCCTGCCAATTTTGAAACCTATGAACTGGAATATCGCCATCAGCCGCTGGTTCAAGTGCAAGATGCCAACACCCCGTTCACTTTCCGCTCATCTTCAGGCATCTATGGCGCTATACATGAAGCCGCGCTCTATGACTATCCCGAAATGGTGCTTCGGCGCGACTCTCTGTCGGGTGCTCTCAAGGCTGATCTGGCTCCGCTCCCCAATGGCGTTAAGGCCTATGTGCCGGGGCGCTTTAAAACTCCGTGGCGCACCATTCAGATTGGCTCTAAGGCTGTTGATTTGATAAATTCGGTGCTTGTGCTCAATCTCAATGAACCTTCAAAAATAAAAAACACATCGTGGATTAAGCCCCAAAAGTATGTCGGTGTGTGGTGGGGAATGCACCTCGGGACTCAAACATGGACCATGGGACCGCGACATGGCGCAACAACCGAAAATGCTATCCGACACATCGATTTTGCCGCCGAAAATAATCTGCAAGGCGTTCTCTTTGAGGGGTGGAACCAAGGTTGGGAAAACTGGGGCGGTAATCAGCATTTTGACTATCTGAAAGCCTATGATGATTTCAATCTCGACTCCATCGCCGCCTATGCCCGCCAACGCGGAATCGACTTGTGGATGCACAATGAAACCGGAGGCAATATCCCCGAATATGAAGCGGTGCTCGACAGCGCCTTTGCCTATTACGCATCGCTCGGTGTACGTACTCTCAAAACCGGCTATGCCGGCGGTTTCAAAGGTGGCTATCTGCATCATTCTCAATATGGGGTGAAACACTATCAGCGGGTGGTTGAAACCGCTGCTAAATATAAGATTATGATCAATGCCCACGAGCCTATTAAGGACACCGGAATTCGCCGCACATGGCCCAATATGATGACTCGTGAAGGGGCGCGCGGAATGGAATGGAATGCGTGGAGCAATGGAAACTCTGCCGATTATCTCTGCACAATGCCTTTTGTGCGTATGCTCTCAGGGCCTATGGACTACACTCCAGGCATTTTCGACATTAACTATAATCGTGCAAAAGCCGACACCGGACGAATTGAATGGAACGGACCAAATGCCCACTGCTGCATAAAGACCACATTGGCGCGACAGATTGCCAACTGGGTAATCATATATTCGCCACTGCAAATGGCATCAGATTTGATTGAAAACTACAAAGGACACAGAGCCTTTAAATTCTTCCGCGACTTTAACGCCGATTGTGATTGGTCGGAAGCTCTGCAGGGTGAAATAAGGGAGTATATTGTGGTGGCGCGTCGTGCCGGCAATCGCTATTATGTGGGGGCGGGCACCAACTCTGAAGCCCGAACTCTGGAACTTCCCCTGACATTCCTTAAACCCGGAGTGAAATATGAAGCCGAGCGATATGCCGACGTTGAAGGCTCGCCGCAGAGTGTGGCCATCTCCACCATAGAAGTTGATTCATCGACAGTGCTCACACTCCGCCTATCCCCCTCCGGCGGCCAAGCCATCACCTTCACCCCCAAGCCTTAACATTCAGAAAACTCCGAGCACTCAGAAAACTCGGAATATTCCGAGTTCTCCGATAACACAGAGATCTCTCCCCGATGAGAGCACAAACAAAAAGTCAGGCAGTCCGCGAAGGCTGCCTGACTTTTATGAAGTTTAGTTATTATTGCCAAGATGTTAATTGCTCAAGTTTTTTGTGTAACTCGTCTCCTTTTTCTTCTAGTTCTTTGCTAATAGCTTTCTTTGCAGCATCCAATGCCGTTTCATAATTGATGGCTATCGTAACACTGACCTCCTTGTTCCCGTTAGGTTTATCACGGTAAATCTCTACTACAGTGATTACTCTGCCAAAACTTTTGGCTATTCTACTCTTTGCTGCTGTTACAGTTTTCTGGATTGATTTGGCTTCATCTGCACTTAATGCTCCATTTGCAACGTCGCTATCGGTTAAGGCGGAAATTTCTGTTTCCATTTTCCCGGCGAGTTCTAATTTTGCCATTTCAATTGCTTGGAATTTAGCTGCTGCATAAGTTTCTCCAATCACGGGGAACGATGCCGTCATGTACTTAGGATAGCCGTAGTCATCAATTTCCTCTTCCTTTAGATATGAATTGTCAAGTTGTTTGTCAATTGGCAATTTGCCGGGAGTAACTTTCCATCCCTCTTTTTCTAATTTTTTTGCTTCTTGTCTCGCTTTTTTGGAGCTTTTTTGATCTAATTTTTTCCTTTTCTGTTTTACTTGTTCTTGTTGCGCCTTAATCTCTTCTTTTGTTTGTGCGTCTATGGGTGTAGTTAATATCAATGATAATAATGCAATAAGTAAGATTTTAGTTTTCATAATGAGATAGTTAGTTTTTAAGGTGAATTATAGAATCAATGTTTAGGGATTAATTGGTTTTGTTTATAATGTCATCAGTGATAGTTGCAATATCTTCAACAATGAGAGGATACGTCATCATAAAATCATCTAATGAAATTTCTTTGCCTGATACGTCGTAGAATTTTCCTAATTCAAAAAAGCAAGTGCTGCTAATAGCTATGTTTCCGCTGTCGTGGAACACATTAATTTTTTCGATAACTCCATTTTTGCAATAGATTGACATCCGTTTATTGTCCTTTGACCAAATAGTGCCATCAAAAGGTTTATTGTTCAAGTAGGCGCATTTGTACTCTTTGTCAAAGTGTAAATCGGAGATACTGGGCTCTAAGTTACATGAGAATAGTAAAACCAAAAGGCCAGTAAGTAGAAATTTAAATATATTGGTCATTTTAGTTCCCTCCTGTTAGTTTAAAATCCTCCCATGAGCTTTCCATGCCTTTTGGTGCGGTAATTGTTGGCGATTGAGCAACTCCGTTGATAAGGATTGAATTTCGTTTGACATTTTTGGAAATATATTCTGCAATTTCTCCAAGAGTTACATTGCCTTTTTTTTCTTGTAAAATCTTTAGAAAGTAGTATGTGAAAAGACCGTGTTTCTGCTCTTTATACGAATATGCTGCTTGTTCGTCAGATGTCGCACTGAAAACTATAGTGCGTCCTGTTGGTTCTGCAGCTTTAGGTTTGATTGCAACACCTCGAGCGGCGACAATCATATCACCATCACGTTTTGCTCCACTAAAACATGCATCTAAGAAAACAACAGTTTGATTGATTCCCATATCATCAAATTCTTTATATAATGTTTTCAGTGAATAGCAAACGGATATATCCGTGCCGTCTGCGTCAATCGGCATTAGATATGCATCTTTTGTGGCATTATCAGGTATTCCGTGTCCTGCATAATAAAATATTAGATTCATGTCCTTTTCAAAGGCCTGAGAAATCGCTTTTACTTTGCTAATTGCTTTCTTCATGCTTCCGTAAGTAGCATTAGGACAATATATAATTTGATTCTCAGACAGACCTAATGTTTTTTCGCAGTACTCTTTTACGGCAAGTCCATCATAGGTTGCCATTTCAACATTTGATGCTGATGAATAATTCTCATTTGCAATTATAAGTGCAAATGTGTTCTCTGCTGTTTTATTGGTTTCGGGAGCGATGTTGATACTAAAAGATTTGTCTAAAGATAGTTTTTGGGGGCTATCATAGGATTGATGTGAATCTGGTTGATGTGCAGCTACATATTGTATTTGCGGTTGACTTGTATTTACAATGCCTTTTACTAGGTATATGTGTCCTACATCGTCAACAGGCTTTTTGGGAATGATAATCTTATTGTAGGTATAGTTATCGGATGTAAAATAAAGTGTTATAGGCAAGCTTCTTTTGTCTACTCTAAATTCAAAAGGGAGTTCGGAGATGGTCATCTCTTCTCCGGTTTCGCCAACTTTCATCACAGTTGGTTCGTTGAGAGTCCCTGTCAGTCTGATTTTTGTTTTTCCATTTTTCTTGAATATTGAAATAAATGAATCTATAGATTGAGCTTCGATTGAACTGTAGGGGAGAGCTATTAATGAGATAAGAATTAAAATTCTATGCAATAAATAATTCATGGTCAGATTATTAGTAAAATAAAACTCAACGATTTCCACTGATGATAAAAACATAAAGTGACCCCGGTCAGCGTTATTTAAGCGACCGGAGTCACTTGGAACATTTATTCGCCGTATACGTTAGTTGTGTACACTGAGTATATGCCAAAGAAATAATGTTTAGTAACGCGGTCTACGTGAGAAATGTGTGTGATACCTCCTGTTTTAGCAGCTTTGTTAATACCACCATCAGCTTTTCCGCCAAAAAACCAAAGCACGCGAGAATATTTAGCTTTCCCACATTTGTTGCCTACTGGATTTGATGTTGCAGCAATAGGAACAACTGCTGTTGAACAACTCGGTAATGAAAGAGAAAGAACTGATGCAATAGCGATTGCAGCAAATAATTTTTTCATAATGATAAAAATTAGGTTAGTAAATGTTATTTAAGTATTTGAATGATACGTCTGTCAACTATCATTTGATTGTCTTTTTTGCGATTTTTGGCTAACCATTTATGAAAATTCTTTGCATCTAAATGGCGAGGAATAATAGTCCCATCACTTTTTATGCAAATGTCCTCATCTAAGCATTTGGAGAACTGATTAGGTGAAAACAAAATATAAATTTGGTTAAGCTCTAATTGTTTTTCACAGGTTAGGTATAGCTCCTCAACAATATCAGGTGATATTTCATCTGTTGCATCCTTTGCAGAAAAAAGAATATATGTTTTGTTTGACTTTATTTCAAAAATTCCATTTGGTTGGTTGCTATAAGGCAAAATACAATAAGCCTGATCGTCTTCTCCTAATAGATAGATTGCAAGATATCCACTGATGGGTGATTTGAATGTAATATATAGGTCATCACCCGATTTGAATTCTGTGTTTTCAAATTCATGCGTTGTCCCGTTTCGCAGAATTTTAAGCTCATAATCTAATTCAGCTCGCTTTACTTCTCGAATAATCCCTTCGATACTTACGTTTATGGCTAGAACGTTGTTTTCATAGATTAGATCAAATATCGGCTCTTTGGTCGTTTCGATCCATTCTCCTTTAACTTCAGTGTCACCAATTGAGTAGAATTTATTGTGAGATTGGTCATTATCATTGTTTATAATTGTAGTGCTATTTTGTAGTACTACTGTGCCAAACTCATCGGCAATGGCTTGTATTTGAGCCCTATCTATTGCCATTTTTTTAGCTTCTTCAATTGATGTGTTTTCGGGAACAATGTATGTGTATTCTATGCTCACTTTTTTTGTCTTCTCAGCAAAAAGAGAGAAAGGGAAAAGTAAGGTAATGCAAGGTAAACAAAGCATTAAAATTGTTTTCATGTTTAGTCCTTTTGATTAAAGAATAAAAGGACATAAAAAAAGCGTGAGACTCAAACTAATTACTCGTCCCACACATAGAGGCTCTAGCATGCCCGAAATCGTTGAACGAGCAATGAAGAGCCCACGCTATGGTTATATTATAGTCATAAAATGACATACATCAATATAACACAACGAGGACATCTACCATTGCCTCATTCTTGACGATGTCGTTTGTGAATTTGCTAGATTCCTATGTGTCAAGAACAAGACGTTGTGTAAACGCCTTTAGTATGTCTTGAGGGTTTTCGCGCACTCAAAGCAACTCAATCGCAACAATGAATGCTAGAGAATGACCCTCACCGCAAAGTTAATGATTTATTTAAATTAAACAAAATTATGTGATTTTTTATATTAAGTGCAATTAGTGTGAAATCATAATGGAGTGTGTGTTAATGGTGTCAAATGTAATAATAAGAAAAGTCAAGCAGTCCGCGAAGGCTGCCTGACTTTTATGTTGAGAATTTGTTTCTGCTGAGTTTATTTAGCCACTCTTTCGAGCCATTTAACCATGCAGAGCATGAGGCCCATTGAAATGAAGCAAACAATTGCAAATACGCTCCATGTCGCTGTCAATGAAATTGATTCATACATCACGGCTCCGAGGAACAATGCACCGTTGCCTACGGCTGTAGCGCCGAGCCAGCAACCCTGCATGAGGCCCTGGAGGTGTGCAGGAGCCACTTTTGACACAAATGACAAACCGAGGGGTGAGATGAACAATTCGGCTACTGTCAAGATGAAGTAAACTGAGAACAATACCCAGGGTGTTACACGTGCCGCATCGCTCAAGGGTGAGCTTGCGATTTCGCTATAAGCGGGGAGCGACAATGATGCAATGGTCATAACCACATAGGCTAAAGCTGCGATACCCATACCGATACCGATTTTCTTCGGTGTTGAGGGCTCCATGCCGCGTTTTGCCAATGCTGAGAAAATCCACATGATTACCGGAGTGAGGAACACTACTATGAAGGGGTTAACCGACTGGAAGATTTCGGCGCTGAGCTCAATGTTGCCAAGTTTGAGAAGAGTATAGTCTTTAGCAAACATGGTTAGTGTCAAGCCATTCTGATGGAATGAGAACCAGAAGAAGATAACGATGCCAAACACTGCAAACAAAGCGAGAATACGCTGCTTGATCTCTTTTGCATCCTGCATGATTTCCTCTTTTGAAGGAGCATCGGTTTTAGTGGCTTTGCCGGCGGGGTTGGGGAGAGTGCGCTTGCTGACAAGGAAGATAACCAATGAGATGAGCATTGCCACGATAGCCACTGAGAATGCGTAGTGGAAACCGGTGTTGAATGCTTCGAGGTAGTTGTTGGCAAATGCGGTTAAGTCTGTGGGCGCAACGCCGTTTGACACTGATGTTGCAAGCTCAGAGAACTTGGTGGTGTCGGTCAAATCGCCTTTGAGGAATTTGTGGCAAAGGCCGGGAAGGTCGGCGTTGTAGGCAAAGCCTTGCATCTGAACAAATGTGTTGCGCACCCATGTTGCAATGAAGGGAGCCACACAGCCGCCAATGTTGATGAACATGTAGAAAATCTGGAAGCCTGAGTCGCGCTGTGATGAGTATTGGGGGTTGTCATAAAGCTGACCTACAACGGCTTGCAAATTGCCTTTGAAGAGGCCATTACCGAATGCAATCACCAAAAGAGCGCCGAGGGCAATAAATTCTGTGGTGATGAGTGCCGGGATAGCCAAAAGGGCATAGCCCAATGACATCACTAAAAGACCGGCAATGATGGTGCCTTTATAGTTTTTGGTTTTGTCGGCGATTAAACCGCCCACAAGAGCCAAAATGTAAATAGAGCAATAGAAAATTGAGTAGTAAACACCTGCCTGTGTGCCGTCAAGGTCGAATTTCGACATGAGGAACAGGGTCAGAATCGCCATCATGACATAGAAGCCAAAGCGTTCGCCCATGTTGGCAAGGGCGGCGGGGATGAGCCCCTTGGGTTGGTTTTTGAACATAATTGGTTGGATTGTGTTAATGGGTTATGAATTGATTTTAATTTTCTTTGTTTTGGCGCAGTTTGAATGCCATTGCATAGAGACGCATCTGCTTAACCATGGCCACTAAGCCATTTGAACGAGTGGGGGAGAGGTTCTCGGCCAGGCCTATTTTGTCAATGAAGTAGAGCTCTGAATCGAGAATTTCTTCGGGGGTGTGGCCGTTGAGCACACGAATCAAAAGGGCTATTATCCCTTTTACGATGATTGCGTCGGAGTCGGCAGTGTAGGCCACTTTGCCATCTTCCTCTTCGGCATTGAGCCACACACGGCTTTGGCACCCTTCAATTAGGTGTTCCGGAGTTTTATATTTAGTGTCGATTGCCGGCAGAGAGTTGCCGAGGTCAATAATCATACCGTAACGATCCATCCAATCGTCAACCTCCGAAAATTCGGCAATTATTTCGTCTTGTAGTTCATTTATTGTCATATTGGCAAATTTAGCTAAAAATATTGTATTTACGGGTATGTTATTGAGTTTTTTCAGTGTAAATAACACGCATTAAGGTTCGTCCCACATCTCCGAGGGTTGTTGAGTCGATTGACTCAAGATTGTCGGCCATGGTGTGCCATGTGGGTGCGAATGAGCCTGTTTGGGGGTGGGCACATTCTATGATGTCAATGCAGGGGATGCCGGATTGGGCTATGAAGATATGGTCGTCGGTCACTGCTCCGCGCGATTCGTTGATGAAGCGGTTGACTCCTTCGGCGCGTGCGGCCTGCCACACTTTGGTTATCACCCACGGAGCGCTCTGTTCAGAAAAATATTCGCGATAGAAGCGAGCCGATTTGCCGCCTACCATGTCGAGCAAAATGCCGTAGATGGGGCGTTCAACTGGTGTGTAGGGGCTGTTTTGGGCAAAATATTGCGAGCCGAGGGCCCACGATGTTTTCCCATCGGGGTCGCCGTCGTGGGCGCCATAGTCTTCAACGTCGGTCATCAGAAAATCAACTCCGATTTCGGGGAGCGAGATGGAAATGTTGCGTGCCAATTCCAATGCCACAGCAACTCCGCTTGCACCATCGTTTGCGCCATCAATGGCTTTAGAGTGATTGGCTTTGTCGGGGTCTTCATCGGCCCAGGGGCGAGTATCGTAGTGTGCTGCAATCAAAATTCGTGTGGCGGCTTTGGTGTTAAAGCGCGAAATTATGTTGTGCATGGGGAGTGATTTGCCGTTGAATGCAGTGACTTTTCCGCTCTGGAGAAACACAGTGTCGGCGCCGAAATCGGTCATTTTTTGAAAAATATAGTCTCGGCAAAGAATATGTGATTTTGTCCCCGGAACTCGAGGCCCGAAGGCCACCTGCTCGGCAACATATCTATAAGCGCTATCGGCATTGAATGTGGGCCATCCCTTTTCTGTGGGCTCTGCTGCGCCGGTTGCAACCTCCGGCTTGCTGACTGCAGTGCTATTGCTGCAAGCACACAACAAGGCTGCTACTAAAATTGTTAGATTGATAAACTTCATATAGTTGTGTAATTTTACCACAAAGTTAGGACATTAGAATTGGAAATTGACAATTAAAAAACGTTAAAGGGTTGTAGCTGTGACATTCTAATGGGTTATCTTTGTGGTTTAAGCAATCAAAATGTGAAATAATGGATAGTGTCAAAGATAGGATTGAAGCGTTGCGAGCCCGAATTAATGAGCATAACCATAGCTATTATGTCAATAATGCTCCAACGATTTCCGACTATGATTTCGATATGCTCTTAAAGGAGCTTGAAGCTCTTGAAAAGGAGCATCCCGAATTTGATGATCCTTATTCGCCTACTCGCCGAGTGGGTTCGGACTTGACAAAAGGTTTCCGTCAGATAGCCCATCAGTATCCCATGCTTTCGCTTGGAAACACCTACTCTGTTGGCGAAGTTGAGGAGTTTGTGGGGCGTTGTTGCGACGGGTTGCCCGGTGAATCGGTAGAGATTGTCGGGGAGATGAAATTAGATGGAACATCGATTTCGCTACTATATGAAAATGGACGATTGGTCAGAGCTGTTACTCGCGGTGATGGTGAGAAGGGCGACGATGTCACCGACAATGTGATTACTATCCGCAGCATTCCATTGCAATTGTCCGGCACTGATTTTCCGTCACGTTTTGAAATTCGTGGCGAAATCCTCTTGCCTTGGAAGGAATTTGAGCGCCTCAATCAAGAGCGTGAACTTAATGGTGAGCCCCTCTTTGCCAATCCGCGAAATGCGGCTGCCGGTTCGCTGAAGATGCAAAACTCGGCTGAGGTGGCTAAGCGCGGTCTCGATGCCTATTTCTATTATCTCATAGGAGATGATCTGCCTTGCAACACTCACTTTGAAAATCTGCAGGCTGCAAGGGAATGGGGCTTTAAGGTTTCCGACAATGTGAAGGTGATGCACTCGATTGAAGAGGTGGATGAATATATTTCTTATTGGGACACAGAACGAAAGAATCTGCCGGTGGCCACTGATGGTTTGGTGTTTAAGGTCAATTCGCTTCGTCAGCAATTAAATCTTGGATTCACAGCCAAGAGCCCCAGATGGGCTATTGCCTATAAATTTCAGGCCGAAAGAGCCTTAACTCAATTGCAGTTCGTCTCTTTTGAAGTGGGGCGCACGGGGGTTATCACCCCGGTGGCCAATCTTGAACCGGTGTTGCTTTCCGGCACAATTGTGAAGCGAGCATCGCTCCATAATGCCGACATTGTACGTCAGCTTGATATTCATTTCGACGATATGCTCTATGTGGAAAAGGGGGGTGAAATTATCCCTAAAATCACAGGTGTGGAGCTCTCGAAGCGTCTTCCTGGCAGCATGCCGATAGAGTTTGTGACTCACTGCCCCTCTTGCGGTTCGCTCCTTGAGCGTGTAGATGGGGAAGCAGCGTGGGTGTGTCCCAACACTTATGGTTGCGATCCGCAGATTATTGGGCGTATAGAGCATTTTGTTGGTCGCCGAATGATGAATATTGATGGTATTGGTGAAGAGACTGCGCGTCAGCTCTTTGAGGCTGGGCTGATTAGAAATATAGCCGATATTTACGATCTTAAAGCGGCCGATTTGGAATTGCTCGATGGATTCGGGCAGAGAAGCGCCGAAAGGGTGCTTGAGGGTGTGGAAGCGAGTAAACAAGCTCCATTTGCCAGAGTGCTATTTGCGCTGTCAATTCCCTATGTCGGTGAGACCGGAGCTAAGAAGATTGCCCGCGCCGTAGGAAATATAGATGCCCTGATGGCTATGAGTGCAGAACAATTGACTGAAATTGAGGATGTTGGCCCGCGCATTGCTGCCTCAATAGTGGATTATTTTGCTCATGAATCAAATCGCGAAATCATAGAGCGCTTGCGCCGTGCCGGAGTGCAATTGGCGGTTAAAGAATCGCAGCAGCCGAATTCCGACAAGCTTTCGGGTAAGTCAATTGTTATCAGCGGCACTTTTGCGCTTCATTCTCGCGACCAATACAAAGAGATGATTGAAGCTAACGGCGGGAAAAACGTAGGCTCGATTTCTAAAAAGACTGACTTTATTCTTGCCGGAGAGAATATGGGGCCGGCAAAATTGGAAAAAGCTTCAAAACTCGGAATCCCGATTATAAATGAGGAGCAATTTCTCGAAATGATTAGTTGAATAAATAATACTTAAATATAGTTTTTTTATGAAGAAGAATCTAATTACATTTTTTGTGGCTGTTGTGGCCATATTCGCATCGGCTCTCCCTGCTGAGGCCCAGTTCAAATTCGGGCTTCGTGCCGGTGTTGCTGTCAACTCGCTGAAATTCAGTGAAGATATGTTTAAGTCTGACAACTGTGCCGGATTCACAGGGGGTGCAATGATTGAATTCACAGTGCCTGCTATTGGTGTCGGGCTTGACGCTTCTGTGATGTATGTTCGCCGAAATTCTGAATGGCTCGAAAACAACCAAATCACAAAAGACAATCGTGACTATATCGATATCCCTGTCAACTTTAAATGGAAAGTTAATATTCCATTAATAAATGCGATTGCTCGTCCTTATCTCACCACAGGACCGAGTTTCTCTTTCTTAACATCAAAAAAAGCTGTAGAAGATGCTTATAAAAACAAAAGTTTTGATACTGCATGGAACTTTGGGTTTGGTCTCGAACTTTTCAAAAAAGTACAACTCGGGGCAAACTATGGTATCGGTTTGACAAAAGCTCTTAAAGCCGTTGATGCAACAGGCACCGGTTATATTGAAGGGCGCAACAAATATTGGACAATTACAGCTGCTTATCTCTTCTAACAGAGTAAGAAAAAAATTATAGAATAAAAAATGCCGGGAGGATGCAACTTCCCGGCATTTTACTTTATTGTAAATAGGATAATATTCAAAAAAAAAGTGTATGTTTGTGCTTGAAATGAAATAAACAATAATATAGACGATACATATTAGAAAATAATATATAATCATTAGGGCTTTTGGCTCTTATTCTCTCAACTAAAAACCGCCAATTTTCAGAACACGAGAATAAGCAGAATCCAAGAGTTCACGCTGTATAGGTGTGGACTGGGTTGCTTATCTGTGTTCGAGGTGCTTGGCGGTACCTTAGTTGAGGATATGTAACGACAGTCCCACCTTCTTTTATGATACACATAGGGAAATTGATTAAAGAAGAATTAGAACGACAAGAGCGTACTCCTGCGTGGCTTGCGCGTAAGATTAATTGCGCTCGTCCCAATGTATATTATATTTTCTCTTCCAGTTCCGTCAATACAGAATTGTTGCTACACATATCTAAGGTGTTAAATCATGACTTCTTTAAATATTACTCCGACGAAATGAAAGATCGGGGCAGATAGTGCGTATAAATTTTATACTGATAAGTATAAATTGTTTACCACTATTCTTGTGTTTAAGATATCTGATAAGGGTAACTTTACACTCATAAACAAATCTTCACAGATTGGGCGGTTGCCTATAGTTGGGGAATTAATTTTACTATAATAATGTATAAGTCATGAAAAAATTATTATTAATCTCAGTGCTAACTTTAACAGTGGTATTGTTCGGTAGTTGTACACATCGTCTTACCGATTTTACTGTAATTTCAACGAAAAATGTGCCATTAGGAGTTGAGGCTACTCACCTTAAGAAAGCTGATTCTCGAGTAAAAGGTGTTGATAGAGCTCATAGAATTTTGTTTATTCCATTAGGTACTCCTAATATGAAGGAAGCTATTGATAAAGCAATTCATAAATATCCTGGATGTGTTGGGCTCGCAGATGGTGTCGTTAAAAGTAATTTTTGGACTGCTCTTCTTTATGGACAAAATAGCTACATTGTTGAGGGAACTCCATTGTATGTAGAGGATGTATCTAAGCAAAGCAATAATGTCGTTTACTCAATTCAATCGAGTGAAGAAGTAAAGAGTGACAATGAAAAAGCAGCTATATTGTTTTTTCATGAGGTTAAACAAGGTGAGAAGCTTTCAGAAATTGCCGACAACTATGGCGTCAAAGTTACAGACATCATCAAATGGAATGAATTGAGCAATTCTACAGTCAATAAGGGCGACAAGTTGAAAATATATTTAAAAGAATAATCAAAATTTATAAATCACCGAATATTTGGTCTATTATTCGGGGTATCAGTTATTGATTGAATAAAAAATGCCGGGAGGATGCAACTTCCCGGCTTTTTTTGCGTCTAATATTTAAGAAACCATTTCAGTATGTCACAACCGGATACATTAACAAGCGCCTTTTTGCATGATGTAGAGGCTAATACGGGGCTGATCTACAAGGTGTGCTATATGTATGCCGAGGATTCCGAGCATCTGAAGGATCTCTATCAAGAGGTGGTAACAAATCTTTGGCAAGGATATGCTAAATTCAAAGGGGAGGCTAAAATCTCAACATGGATCTATCGAGTGTCAATCAACACGTGTGTGTCGTATATCCGACGCGAAAGTGGTCGTCGAAGCAGCCATGTGGCTATTGATGATGCAGCCACAGGCATTATCGATGAAAGCCATGAAAGGGACATGTGCCTGAAAATGATGTATGAAATGATTTCGACACTTGGCCGAATCGACAAGGCTGTCATTATGCTTTGGCTCGATGAATATAGCTACGATGAAATAGCCCTGATGACAGGTATCTCGCGCAATAATGTGGCCTCACGAATCCATAGAATCAAGCAGCGCTTTGCTAATCAATAACCGCATAACCCACTCCGATTACACACTATGAACAGATTAGATTCCCTTCGTCAACAATGGCAAAAATTAGACCAAATGCCCCCTTCAGGTGTTCACAATCCCGATGTCAGAGGCCTTTGCAACTCGCCGACAAGCCGAATGAAACTTTTGCGCCAGTATAATGTGCTTGTTGTGGTTTGTTTGATATGGGTTGTCCTCGGGCCGCTGCTGTTTTTCTTCATCGGCCTGCCTATGTGGGTGTGTGTAGGATGCAGCCTCTTTTTTGCGGCGATGGGGATGTCGTGTTATTGGATTTGTAATTTGATTCGCGGACTTGATTTCGGGCGAATGACCGTTTGCGAACTGTTAATGCAGGTTGAAAAAATCATCAAGGGGCGCATTATCCACAAGTATGTGGGCTTGCTGCTCGCCATTCCCTTGCTTGGGAGCGTGTTCTATTATTTCAGCAACTATGAAATTGTGTTGTTGGGCGGAGTTGTCGGGATTATTTTAGGCTGTGCAATAGGGTTTATGCAAGACGCCCACATCCGACGCTTGCTGCGAGAAATTCGCCATGAGTTGATGACTGTTGAATGAAAATTTTCGAGATTTAAAGCTCCGGGAAGAACACCTCAGGCTCGCGACGAGAGGAAAAGTTGGCTTCAAATCGGGCTTTCCAGGCTTCGTAGAGCTCTCCGCGAAATCCGCGCGAATCATTGGGACACACCACTAAGCAGCGGCCACACGCTGTGCAAAGCTCCGAATCGGTTTCTTGTGGATTTTCAAGCGATATAGCCCCCATTGGACATAGGTCGATGCAGGTGCCACATGCCGTGCAACTCTCATCGCCGGTGGGGAATAATCCCGATTTTTTGAACACTTGGTCGGGCTTCCCCGGTAGGTCAAGAGCGGCAAAGCTATCGCGGGCGGCAATGATGTCGGCACTTTGGCAAGCGAAATCGCGTATTTTTATAAAATCGTCGGCATCGGGGCGCTCCGATGCTATGGTGGGGAAAATAGAGTGACGAGCAATAAAAGCGCCGGCGCTCACCGGTTGAAAGCCTTGCTCTATGGCAATATCGCGCATCTGGCATAGTGCATTGTCATAGTGGCGATTGCCGTAAACGGCTATAAGAATGGCAGGAGTGTCGGCTCCATGAAACATCCTCAAGCGCTGGGCTGCTTCGGTGGGGATGAGGCCGCCAAACACCGGCATGCCGAGAATCAGCAAGTCGCCGGATTGTAGTTCTATCTCTTGGTCGGGAGAATGCATTGTGATGTCGTGTTCAATGTATTTGCCGGCGATTGTTGATGCAATTTCGCGACCTATGCGCTGAGTGGTGTATGTTGCACTATAATAAACCAGGTGGACGTTTTTGATGTTCATAAGCCGAATCTTTTGTGACGAAAATAGCAAATAGATGTCAGAAATGCAAAAAAAAACAGAGGGATAAGCATCGGTGGCTGATCCCTCTGAATGTCGTTATTGCGGACTGGCTTAGAAATTGTAGCCAAATGTGATGTCAAAAAGGTTGCTGCTCATTTCTTGTTTGAGCTTTATGGTGATGTCTTCGTAATCGCGAGCCAAATCACACATGCCAACAGCTCCCGACACGGCAAAATAATATCGTGTGGCAAATGTGGCTCCAACACCAAAACGCCATTTCACATCTGTGCGGTTCAAATAGCCGTCACCGCCAAACAACGGGCCGCTAACGTCGTATTTGTCAATGCCGTAGTGGGTTCTCCCTTTGAACGACACATTCAATTCCGGCCCGGTGAAGAATGCTATGCGCACTTCGGGGATGAAATCAAAGTTGTAGCCCACGTGCAGCGGCAGGCGGAAGCCCCATTGGCGTGCTGAGGCGCTTTCGAGTGTGTTGAAACCTTCAACCGCTGATTTGTCGATAGAATAGGTGTTGTAGTAAATGCCTACACCCGGTTGGAAATATAGGTTCTTCCAAAGAGGTATATTATATACCCCCTCAACACTAAAGCCGGAGCCATTGCCAAATAGAGCTGATTTCATGGGGCTCCCAGGAGTGGTGATGTCGCCGGGGGTTGCAAGTTCGTAGTTTACTCTGACACCGAAGAAGTTTTTATTTTTTTCGGGATTGTTAAAAATATCTTGTGCGTTTGATGCTGCTACTATCAAAACAAGGGCAAACAGTGTGGTAAGAAATTTTTTCATAAGGTTTTTTGCTTTAGTTACTAATTTATAGTTGCAAAATTAACATTTCGCACCAAATTTATAGCCCTCCACCAGTTAAATATTCTAAACTCCCCACCGAGTCACTCCGAGTATTCCGAATATTCCGAGCCACTCCTAAAAAGATAGAGCCGCACTGATAGTTCAGCACGGCTCTTCTATGAAAGTGATAATGATTGCTATCTTATTTTGCAACTTTATTGTAACGGCTGTTCAAGCCTTTAACAACATCGTCAGTGACATCAAGCACCGGGTTGAAATACCAGCTTGCGCTCTTCATCAACACTGCGTCATAGCCCTTCTCTTTGCAATAGCCCTTGATGTAGGTCTGGATAGAGTCTTGGAGCTGTGTTTGCAGCTGAGTGATTTCAAGCTCTGTGGTGCGCTGAAGATTAGCCAAGTAGTTCTGAGCATCTTGCTGTTTCTTTTGTGCGCGTGTCATGTCGGCATTGTATTCGCTTTCGCTTGTATAGCTGTTTGATTTCAATTTGTTTTCAATCTGAGTGCCAAGCTGCTGCAATTCTTTTTCGCGTGATTGCTGTGCCGACATCAATTTTGACTGTGAGCGTTGAATAGTTTCTTTGAAGTCTTTTGCCAAGTTATATTCTGCCATCAATTTTTCGTCGTCAATAAAGCGGATAGCAAGATTGGTGGGAACTTTTGTAGAGTCGGCCACAGCAACAGAGTCTGCTGCTGCGCTGTCGGCCACACCTTGTGCTTCATTTGAGTTGCCACATGAAGGGGCAAAAATCACGGCAGTAACAACTGCAAGTTGAGCTACTAAATAGCTGAGTCTTTTCATGTCTATTTTTCTTTGTTTGATTAAATATTTTGTGTTTGCTCACTTTCATTTGTCGTTGCTGGCACATCCAACCCCCTTTTTGCGGAGGGCTTCAGAGCTGCCGGCATGCCCAGATGGGAATTTACCTCCCTTAACAAACAGGACTTTTACACCAAGCAACACGAAGGCTATGGCCAACAAAATAAATGTTATGAACAGTGTCTTTATCATAAAAAATGCTTTCGCGGTGCAAATATATGAAACGAATCATAATTTTTGCGCAAAACTCAAATTTATTTTGTAACTTGTGCTGCCTTTTGAGAATTATTTAACAATTTTTTCTCTTTGGTAGGGCTGAGATGCTCTTTTTGAATTGATAAACAATAAATTTAAAGCATGTATCATAATGAAACTATCTGAACTTAAACCCACGAATGTGTTCTCTATCTTTGAAGAAATTACCAAAATCCCCCGTCCTTCAAAAAAAGAGGAAAAAATTCGCGCCTATCTTGTTGATTTCGCTAAAAAGAATTCTCTTGAAGTTAAAACCGATGAAATCGGCAATGTATTGATTTCTAAGCCTGCCACTCCCGGTCATGAAGATGCTCCTGTGATTATCATGCAGGGCCACATGGATATGGTGTGTGAGTCAAATGACAAGTCGTTCGACTTCAACACCACTCCTATCACAGCTGTGGTTGATGGCGAATGGGTGCGAGCTGAGGGCACCACTCTTGGCGCTGATAATGGTATCGGTGTTGCGGCTGCTTTGGCTATTATGACTGAGCCCGAGTTGGTTCACGGTCCTATCAAAGCGCTATGCACTATGGATGAAGAAACAGGCATGACCGGCGCGTTCAACATTGGCGACGGTATGCTCGAAGGTGATATGCTCCTTAACCTCGACTCTGAGGACGATGCTGAAATCTTCGTTGGATGTGCCGGAGGTGTTGACACTGTGTGCACTTTTACTTACTCTCAAGTTGAGGCACCTGCTGATTATCACTATTTCAAGGTATCGGTGCTCAATGGTCAGGGAGGTCACTCCGGTGGCGACATCCATTTGGGCCGCGCAAACGCAAATAAGCTTCTTGCTCGTTTCCTCTTCAATCTTTCAAGAACCCACGAAATCGCTTTGGCTGAAATCGATGGCGGCAACCTACGCAATGCTATCCCTCGTGCTGCTTACGCTGTGTTTGGCGTTAAAGCATCAGAGAAAGAGGCTGTGCGTGTAGCTCTTAACGAGTATGCTGCCACCATTGAAGGTGAATACAAAGATCTTGAGCCCACTCTCGAAGTGAAGCTCGAAACTGCCGATGCTCCCGCTTGCTGCATCGATGCTGCAACAGCCGGCAATATCATTCGCTCGGTTTACTCCGGCCCTCACGGGGTGGTGTCTATGAGCCGCGATCTTGAAGGCCTTGTTGAAACTTCTACCAACCTCGCTTCTGTGAAAATGCCCGGCGATAATAAAGTTGTGGTTACCACAAGCCAGCGCTCTTCTGTCAACTCTCGCAAGTGGGATATCGCAAATCAGGTTGAAGCCCACTTCCTCCTTGCAGGTGCTGATGTAACTCACGGTGAAGGCTATCCCGGTTGGCAGCCCAACATGAACTCTACCATCATGAAGATGGCAAGCGAAGCCTATGAAGAACTCTATGGCATCACTCCCAAAATCATGGCTATCCACGCCGGTTTGGAGTGTGGTTTATTCCTCGAAAAATATCCCCACCTTGACATGTGTTCATTCGGCCCGACATTACGTGATGTGCACTCTCCTTCTGAACGCATGCACATCCCGGCTGTTGAACGTTTCTATGAACAATTGAAACTAACCATCCGCAAAGTGGCTGATTTGAAGAAATAATCAATACGAACAAATCCAATAAAGCAAAATGGCTGCCTACACGGGCAGCCATTTTGCTTTATTATCCCTCCGAATATTCCGAACACTCCGAGTATTCCGATTAATGCTATATCTGCGAGGTTATTTAACCCATTCGAGGGGGTTGAGGGCTGTGCTGCCGTGGCGCACTTCAAAGTGGAGCAAGGGCTTATCGTAGCGCCCATCTATCGCGGCGCGACCAAGTGTTTGTCCGGCTTTTACTTTCGCTTTAGCTTTGACCGAGGGGATTGCAATGTGATAGTAAACAGTGATATAGGCTCCATGGCGCACCATGATTGAATAGTTGCCGTCGGAGCTTTGGAATATGCGCGACACTGTGCCCTCAAACACACATCTCACCCCGTCGGAGCCATCGAGCACCATCTCAATTCCGGTGTTGTTTATCTGGCCATTTGAAGAACCGAATTTTGCGACCATTCTGTAGGGGGATGTGACAGGGAATATCATTGTGCCTTTATTATTCGCAAATTTTGCGGTCATAGCCTCGTCGGGGTCGCTATTGTCAATCTCCGATTTCGGTTTTGGTGTTTTACCCCCGGATTTTTTTGAGCTATCTTTCTGCTCTTTTGGGGATTTCTTCTCTTTTTGCTGTTTCTGCTTTTCGCGTTCACGCCGCTCGGCTTCAATCATGCGGGTGATTTCGTTGTCGATTTTTTTTAGGCGTTTTTGCTCTTTGTCAAGGGCTATTTTGAGGTTCTTTCCATCGCGTCGGAGTTTTGTCACCATTCGGTTGCTCTCATCTTGCTTAGCTTTCAAGATTGCTTGGTCGGAGTTTAGCGCTGAAAGTGACGTTGATTGCTCGGATTGGAGCCCGGCAAGGTCGTTTCGCTGAAGTTCTATTTTTGCTGATAGCTCGCTGATTTCTTGGGTTTTGCGTTTGCGCCAGTTGGAAAACTCCTGAACATAGCGAATGCGTGAGTAGGCCTCTTGAAATGATCCTGCAGCAAAAATATAGCTGAGCGGGCTCAAATGATGTTGCGTGCCTTGAAGTTTGCGGAGTTCTTTAGTGTAGGCATTGCGAAGATGGGTGCGGCGATTGTCCAGAGAATCAATCTGCCCTTGCGCGTGCGAAATCAGCGCGTTGAGCGAATCGAGTTTGCTGCGAGTAACCGAAATTTGTTGCTCTTTCTGAGAGATTTCTCCGCGTATAAGACTCAATTTGCTGAGCTCTTTTTCGGTTTGGGCTGTATTGGCGCTAATCTTCTTTTTGGTCTCTTTGATCTTTTTTTGTGCTGCTTGTTGCTCTGTCTGCACCGATTTTATGGTGCGCTTTTTCTGTGCGGGGCTGTGGAGGCTCGCAATTGAAAAGATTAATATGGCAATCAGCAATCTCAGCATTTAGAGTCAGAATTTTGAGAGCATTAAGGCAATTTGTTCGGCTGTGATTCGTCGATATTTCGATGAAATAGAGGGGCGTCGCAATTCAACATCCGTGTTCCACACCGCTTTGTCGGTGTTCCAATTGAAATCGGCATTAAGCAGTTTTTTGCCGGTGTTATAGGTCAAATTAAGCGAGGGTACTATCGGACCTTTGGCTGTTTTTTCAGCCGGTGTATAGGTTAGAACAACGGGCTCGTGATTAGCACTTTTGATAATAACATTTTGCAAGTTATTGGCAGGCTTGAACAGAAAACCATATTCAGCTTCGGCAACTTGGTCTTTTGGGATTAGCGACCAGGAATTGCTCGAAGTGATGTCAATGTCTGATTTGAGGAGTGCATCGATTTTGCTTTCCTGCCGGCCAAGCAGAAACACTCGGCCCAACAGCAAGTCTTGCACATTGGCAATATTGATTGGGGCGTTGCCTAAAAATTGATGTATATCCTCGGCGGCATATTGCTTATTGTATTTGTCAACCACAAAGATTGAATCATTGGTGGCATAGATATTTGCCACTTCAAACCCCAAAAAGCGGAGCGAGATAAACACACTCTTGTCGCGTTCAAAGATTGCCGAGCCGGAAATTGAGGCGCTCTGAGGACTGTTTAGCTTGATGTTGACAGGTATTCGCAAACGCTCCCATTCGCTGTAGGTGGAAACTATGGTGCGAAGCTCTATTTTGGCATCTGTGGCATTGCGGAGCTCCCCGGGACTCGCGGTTGGCAGGCCGGATTTATCGGCTGTGCGACACGATCCCATCATTGTAGCCAGCAATGTGGCCACTATTATTGTTGCTATGATATGTCGGTGTCGGCGTTTCATTCGTAGAAAAATGCTTTATGCTTCACTTTGCGTTGGAGCAATTCATCTTCAGGCGTTAATTTGAGCGCTTCTTTCCAAAATTCAAGGGCATCATCGGGCATTCCACTCATAAAATAGATGTCGCCGGCATGATGAAGAATTTCGGCGCTCGGTTTTTCTTTCTCGATATCAAGCACAGCGTCAATTGCCTCAAGTGCTTTTTCATAGTCTCGATTCTTGAAAAGCACCCACGCATAAGTGTCGAGTGTGGTGGCGGAATTTTCTCCTTCGGTCTCAATTTCAAGGCTCAGGGCGTAGTTGATATATTTAAGTGCCTTGTCAAGAGATTTATTTTCACATGCCAGATAATAAGCATAATTATTGTAGAACATGCTATTATTTGAATTCAGATTGATGGCTTTGTCATAGTATGTTTCCATCAGTTCGAAATTCCCTTTGCGATAAGCCAAATCGGCCATCACTCCATAAACATCAGATAGTTGAATGACATTGGTGGTGTCGGTAACGCTCAATGCTTTTTTGAGATATGTGTCGCAATCGTCATATTCTTCTTTGAACAATGCCATATTGGCTATTAATGAGAAAATTGTATAGTCCTCGGGGAAGTATTTCAGTGCGTTTATGCATGTGTTTTTGGCAGAGGTGTAGTCATTGAGATTATAGTGGATTTGCGCCAATGTGACCCACGTGTCTTTGTTGTCAGGGTTTACATCGAGCATATAGCTGAATTGTTCGGCGGCGTCATTCAAATCGTTGATAATCCACAGGTAGGAACCATAAAGGCTGCGTATTTTCTCATCGTGGGGGTATTGGTCCACAAGTGACACAAACATTTCGCGTATGCGCTTGGTCTGTGTTGTATCGGTGTATAGCTCTGAAACGTAGGTGCGAAGAATTTCCACTTTGGGCTCGATATCCAAGTCGGGGTGGCGGAGGGCTTGAAACACTTCGCGATCGTAGTTGGCACTGTCGCCGAGTTGTTTGTAGTATTGTGCTCGTGAATAGTAAGCAAGCCCGCTCGAAGGGTCTGTTTCCACTGCGCGGTTATAGAGTGCGAGTGCTGAATCGAGTTTGTTGAATTGCATGTAAACATTGCCCATGAATGTGAGGTTCTCAATCACATGGGGCTTCTCTTTTAGCAGATATTCTCCGGCAGCAAACATAGCCGCTGAATCCTCAAGCGCAAGGTGCATATTCATTTTAGCGATTGTGGTGTTGAGGGTAACATCTGTGTTTTCCTCTATGACATGCATTATGTAAAGCGCTTTTTGGATGCTGTCGGCATTGCCTGTCGCTGCTAAGGCTTTTGCATAAGCGGTGCCGGTGCCGGCAATATTTTTGGAATTCTTATAAGCCAATTGCAATAGGTGCAGAATGTCATCATTGCGCCCAATTGATGAAGCCGATTTTATGATGCGCGAAATTGCTATTTCATCGGTGGGGTTTAATTCGGCATAGGCAATCATTTTGCGCAAGTTATCATCCGTAGTGATTGAATCGTTGGGAAAGAGTGCTATGTTGAAAAAGCCTATTTCATTGGCTATGTGAAGATCTGATGGGTTCAATCGTGCCGCTTCCGACATTAGCTCAAAATAGGCATCAAAGCTGTCAAGCGCTTCATAGCGCAGAGCTTCAAGATAGAGATAGTCGGCTTTCGCTTTATTGGAGTTTGTGGTGTGGCGTGATTGTGCTTCGCCATAGAAAAGAGATGCCGCGATAGTGAATATCGCGACTAATGTAACACAATATTGATATTTGATTGGTTTCAATGTTCAGGGGGGCTATAATGTGGGAGTGTTCTTTGTGGGGTGAGTGTGGGTGGATTATTTCACTCCGGTGTGCCCGAAGCCACCTGCTCCGCGCTCGGTTTCGTCAAGTTTATTTGTCGCTATCCACACAGCCTGCGCATGGCGTGTGATTACCATTTGGCAGATTCGTTCGCCATCGTTCACTGTGAATGGAGCATCCGAAAGATTAATCAAGATAACCCCAATCTCTCCGCGATAGTCGCTATCAATGGTCCCGGGAGTGTTTACCAGAGATATGCCATGTTTCAATGCAAGCCCGCTTCTTGGACGCAACTGACATTCAAATCCTGAGGGGAGTTCAATGCGTAGTCCGGTGGGAATAAGTGCGCGTTGGAGCGGTTGAAGTGTGATTGGTCCTTCAAGATTGGCTCTGACATCCATCCCGGCTGAGTGTTCAGTGGCATAGGCCGGCATGGGGTGGTGTGATGAGTTTATGATTTTTACTGAAATTGTTTCCATATAGGGTGGTGGTGTCAATATTTAGTTTTTTTGTAAATGCATGCATGCCCAGTCGCAGCGCTCGATTGTGTCAACAGCGGTCAATCCGCATGCCTCAGCTGCTTTAGCCACTATCTCAACGTCGGCCATGTAAAATCCGCTCAGAAATAAATCGCTTCCCGGAGCCATTGCATTAGCATAGGCAGCAATGTCGGCAGTGATGACGTTGCGGTTTATGTTGGCTAAGAAAACGTCTGATTGATAGGGGATTTCTTGCAGCTTTCCGGCGTCGCCATGGAGCATCGTGATGTCGGGGTGTGAGTTTAATCTCACATTTTCAATCGAGTTTATCCATGCTGCCTCGTCAATTTCGATGCCGGTGATGTTTTTTGCACCGCGCATTGCCGATAAGATGGCAAGAATTCCGGTGCCGGTTCCCATGTCAATGACATTTTTGCCGTCAAGGTCGGCTTGCAATAGGCGTGAAATCATGAGCCATGTGGTGGAGTGGTGTCCTGTTCCGAATGCCATTTTTGGGTCAATCACAATATCGTAGCGGCACTGCGGAATATCGGTGTGAAATGAGCTGTGGATTACACATTGATCAGCCACAACAATCGGCTTGAAATAGTTCTTTTCCCATTCATGATTCCAATCCTGCCCTTCAATGACTGCGGCACTCCATTCCTTTTCGCATTCAAAGGGGAGTGCATCGGATAGTTCGCTCATCTGTGGGTTATAGTCGGCGCTTTTGATGTAAGCTGTCAAGCCGTTGGAGTCGGCAACAAAACTTTCAAATCCTGCGTCGGCTAGAATAGCAGCCATAACATCGGTCATATCCTCTGTGCAAGGGTTGAGATCGATTCTAACCTCAACATAATCATTCATAATCTGTGATTTTTTTGTGATAAAGAAAAAATGCTGGTTCGCTGTTTGCAATGTCACCGAGTTTCATCGGAGATTAATCCTCATTTCTCTTGCGGTATTTTCTGAATTTGGAAATAATGCGATAGGCTATTATTGCATAGTCCAAATAATTGAGGCTGCCGAATATTTTCCCCATAATCCCTTTCCCTGAGATTGCTGTGGGTATCTGATTCTTGGCTGCTTCAAGATTCTCAACGAAACTCATTTTTGCCATTTCATATCGAGCCAAAGCATATGCTCTGCGATAGCGTAGCTCGTCAATCCCGTAGCCGCGCGGTTGCTGTGGCTCTTCATTTGTGGTTTTTGTGGTTGCCATATTCAGTGCTTTGCGTGCTGTGGGTTAAAGAATCAATCGTGTGATTAGTCTCGAAACCGGGTTGATAATGAGCGGTTTGCGCAGTAGGATTACTAAGAATAGAATCGCCAAGTTAATCCCGGCCACAATAATGCTACTCCAAAGCTCGCCGGTGTACTGCGAAAGCCAATTCGAGAGAGCTGTAGAAAGAAAAAACACAATAATCATTGCAATGAAGATGCCGATAATGCATAGTATCAGCATCGCAATAATGGTTGTGAGAATCTCGGCTAAGGTCAGGCGAGTGTATTCAAGTTTGTATTCGGCAAGGGTTTTTAGCCGCTGCCAGAGTGCCTTGACTTGTGAGGTTGTGTTGTCAGTCATATACTCCTGTGTCTATAAACAATCATGTCTGCTCAAGCGCAATTGTGCATTGCGGCTCGAACCGACATTGACTGTGGAATATTTTTTTCTTTATCTCAGATTTTAGCTAATCTGTGCTTTGCTGACCGGATATTGTCTTTGTCCGATTAGTCTTCAAGGTCGGCTGTGAGTTGCGCAACCAATGCGTCAATTTCGCTCTCAGTGCAGAGAATTCCCTTTTTTTGAAGAGTATCTTTGATGCGACGACGGAGGTCAGAACCCTTTTCCGGTGCAAAAAGAATTGCTGCAGTTGCGCCTACAAGTGCGCCACCGAGAAATGCATAAAGGAGTGTGCTGTTGTTGCTCATATGTAGTTATGTGTTATTGTGGTTGTTTTAGTCCCGGCAATCTGATTGCCATGATTAACTTGATTGAAATGCAGCGCCGGAGCGCTTTGACCGCTGAGATTAGTCGGTGAGCTCTTCTTTGAGTTCCTCAACAAGATTATCAATCTTATTCTTCTTTAGTGTGATGCCCTTTGACTTAAGAAATTTTGCAATCTCACTACGAGTGTTTGAGCCTTTGTCAGGAGCGAAAAGAAGGCCTAAGGTGGCACCTACGAGTGCTCCGCCGGCAACTGCCAATACGATGTTTGTTGCTTTCATTGTTTATCGATTTTTTAATGGGTTACAATTTAATAACGAATATACTATATGCTTTGTTCGGATACACCAACTGTATCAATGCAAATATAATGCTAATTTCTATTGTCTCCAAATTTTATTTTTTATATCAAAGTTAATTTTGGTTGTATTTGCGATTCAAATGGCTTTTTAAGGCTGATTATTGTGTAAAAAAGCGTGGGTGGGGTTTTATATTTTGCAAGGTTATACGTATCTTTGCGTTATCACATTTTTTTAAGAATCACTTTTTTAAGAAACCAATTTTATTTTTCCATGAAAAAAATAGCTGTAATGGCATTGGCTGTTATGGGACTGTTGGGCTCAAGCTGTTCTAATGAACCTTCTGTGGCCGACTACAATGTTGTGCCGATGCCGAGTGAAATTAAATCTGTTGAGGGGAATGGATTCATCCTCAATGAGTCAACTCTAATTGCTTATCCTGCCGACAATCAGCAGCTTAAGCAAAATGCTGAGCTGTTTGCCGGATATTTGAAGCAGTTGACCGGTTACGATTTGGAAATCGTTGCAGGCGTTCCGGCTGAAAATGCTGTGGTTTTGACCGATAGCTTGAAATCGGAAAATCCCGAAGCCTACTCAATCAGCGTTGACAGCAAGTGTATCAATGTGGCGGGTGCATCGCCTGCCGGCAATTTCTATGGCTTGCAGACTCTCCGCAAGGCTATCAGCGCCGGAAATCCCGGTGACGTGATTTTCCCCGCCGGCGAAATCAATGACCAGCCCCGGTTTGCTTATCGTGGCGCTCATTTTGATGTGGCTCGTCACTTCTTCTCTGTTGACTCTGTGAAGGTGTTTATCGATATGCTCGCTTTGCACAATATCAACCGTTTCCACTGGCATTTGACCGATGACCAGGGTTGGCGTTTGGAAATTGAAAAATATCCCAAGTTGACCGAAGTAGGCGCAAATCGTGCCGGCACTTGTGTCGGTCATGATTTTGAAACATCCGATAGCATCCCCTATGGTGGTTTCTACACCAAGGAGCAAGCGCGTGAAATCGTTAAGTATGCTGCCGATCGTTACATCACTGTTATCCCCGAAATCGACCTCCCCGGTCACATGGTTGCCGCTCTCACGGCTTATCCCGAATATGGTTGCACCGGTGGCCCTTATCAGGTGTGGCAGCGTTGGGGCGTGTCTGAAGATGTGCTCTGCGCCGGTAACGATAAAACGCTGGAATTCATAAGTGACGTTTTGACCGAAGTGGCTGAAATATTCCCATCGGAATATATCCACATCGGTGGCGACGAGTGTCCGAAGGTGCGTTGGGAAAAATGTCCCAAATGCCAGGCTCGCATTGCTGAATTAGGCATTAAGGGCGATTCTCACAGCTCGGCCGAACAAAAACTCCAAAACTATGTCATGGAATATGCTTCAAAAGTGTTGGCTTCGCTCGGACGTAGGATGATTGGATGGGATGAAATCACTGAAGGCGGTCTCTTCCCCGGTGCCACTGTCATGTCTTGGCGCGGAATGGATGGAGCTATCAAAGCTGCTCAGCAAGGCCACGATGCTATCATGACTCCCACTAACTATTGCTACTTTGACTATGCTCAGTCACGCGACAATAAGCGAGAACCACTTGGTATCGGCGGCTTTGTCCCGGTGGCTAAAGTTTATGAATTTGATCCTACTGCCAATCTTGACCCCGAACAAGCTAAACACATCCTGGGTGTGCAAGCCAACCTATGGACTGAATATATCAAGACTTTCTCTCATGTGCAGTACATGGAGTTGCCACGCATGGCTGCTTTGGCCGAAGTGCAGTGGACTCAGCTTGAAAACAAAAACTTCAATGAATTCACATCGCGCTTGACTCGCTTGATTAATCACTATCGTGTTCTGGGCTATAACTATGCAACTCACATTTTCGATGTTCAAGGTGAATTGGTGCCCGACTATGAAAATCATGTGGTAAAAGCTAATCTGCGCTCTATCGACAATGCCCCGATTTACTACACTCTCGATGGTTCTGAACCCGGCGAAACTTCTAATCTCTACACCGAGCCTGTTGTTTTGGATTCTACTTGCAAGATTCGCGCCGTTGTGATTCGCCCGGAAACCGGTCGCAGCTACGAATTTATCGATAGTGTTTACTTCAGCAAGGCAACTTCTGCCAAAGTGACTCTCGCCACTCAACCCCATTCTCGCTACACTTCAATTCGTGGTGGCGACATGTTGACCGATGGTCGCATAGGCACTCTTACATTCGGCACCGGTGAATGGATGGGCTTTGATGGCACTCCTATTGATGCCACTATTGACTTGGGCGAAGTGAAACCTGTACAGAAGGTGATGCTCCGCTTCTTGGTTGACTGCAGCAACTGGATTTTCGACACTCGCGGTGTTGAGATTTGGGTGTCGGCTGATGGCAAGGAGTTCAAATCTGTGGCGTCTAAAAAATATCCTGCAATGACAGGCTATGAAACCGCTGTTAAAATTCATGAATTTGAATTCCCGCAAACCGATGCTCGCTTTGTTCGAATTAAAGCCGAATGTGAAACTTCGGCTCCTCAGTGGCAGGACGCCGCCAAAGGAAAACCCGGATTCATCTTCACCGATGAATTTATCGTAGAGTAAATCTAATAATACTCACTAAATAAGCAACGCCCGAGTCCTCAGGATTCGGGCGTTGTTGATTGTATTAGTTTGATATGTGTGCGTGCGGCTGTTTATTGTTCCTCTTCGTTTCCGGCAAATTCCATAAGGAATGCTTTGATAAAGCCATCAATCTTGCCATCCATCACTCCGCCAACATCGGATGTCTGATGCCCCGTGCGATGGTCTTTCACGCGACGATCGTCAAACACATAGGAGCGAATCTGTGAACCCCATTCGATTTTCATCTTGCCGGCCTCAATTTTAGCCTGTTCTTGCATGCGATGCTGCAACTCTTTTTCATAAAGAATTGAGCGCAAATGGCGCAATGCATTTTCTTTATTCTTAGGTTGGTCGCGAGTCTCGGTGTTCTCAATGAGAATCTCCTCCTTCTCTCCGGTGTAGGGGTCGGTGAATTGGTAACGGAGGCGCACTCCAGATTCCACTTTGTTCACATTCTGACCACCGGCACCGCCGCTTCGGAAGGTGTCCCATGAGAGCAAGCCTTGATCCACTTTCACTTCGATTGTGTCGTCAACCAATGGTGTCACGAATACCGATGCAAATGATGTCATGCGCTTCCCCTGTGCATTATAGGGCGACACTCGAACCAATCTATGCACTCCATTCTCGCTCTTGAGATAGCCATAGGCATAGTCGCCTTCAATATTGATTGTGCATGACTTGATGCCGGCTTCATCGCCGTCGAGAAGGTTGGAAATTGATGCTTTGTAGCCTTGGCTTTCACACCAACGAAGATACATTCGCATCAACATTGAGGCCCAGTCCTGTGCTTCGGTTCCTCCGGCTCCGGAGTTAATCTTCAACACCACTCCGAGCTTGTCCTCTTCGCGACGAAGCATATTTCTGAATTCAAGATTCTCAATCTTCTCTATCGCGTCGGCATATAGTGCATCAAGCTCTGACTCTTCCATTTCCCCCTCTTTGACATAGTCCCATGCCAATTCGAGTTCGTCAACAGCATCTTCCACCTCTTTGTAGCCATCAATCCAACCCTGCAAATCCTTGATTTTCTTCATCTGAATCTGCGCCTCTTTGGGGTGTTCCCAAAAGTCGGGCACATGGGTGCGAAGTTCCTCTTCTTCTACTTGGATTTTCTTGCTGTCGATGTCAAAGATACCTCCTCAACGCCAACTTGCGTTCAAAAGTCTCTTTTAATTGTTCTTGTGTAATCATTTATCTTTTTACTTATGTTTTTTATACATACATTGCCTCAATTTCGCGGGCATAACGGCGATTAATCACCGGACGGCGAATCTTGAGGGTATTGGTCAATTCGCCACTTTCCATGGTGAACGATTTAGCCAAAAGTGTAAATTTCTTTATTTGCTCAAATGATGCAAAGTTTTTCTGCAATTTGTTGATTCGATCTTCGAGCATCTTTTTGATGTCCGCATTTTTTATCAAATCCTCCTTGCTCTGATATTGAATATGCTTCTTGTGGGCATACTCTTTGAGTGCGTTGAATGCGGGGATAATGATTGCTGTTACATACTTGCGGTTGTCGCCTATGATGGCCACTTGTTCTATAAACTTATCCTCGCCCAAGCGGCTTTCCAATGCTTGGGGTGCTATATATTTGCCATTTGAAGTTTTGAACAGGTCCTTGATACGTTCGGTGAGCACTATTTCGCCTTGCTCGTTGAGGTAGCCGGCATCTCCGGTGCGGAACCATCCATCAGCGGTAAAGGCTTCGGCTGTTGCTTCGGGCTTGTTGTAGTAGCCGCGCATCACGGTGTCAGCTTTTACTTGGATTTCATTGTTCTCGCCAATGCGAACTTGAACATCGGGCATTGTGGTGCCTACGGTGCCTATTTTGAAGCCTACATTCGGGAAGCATGATACGGTGGCCGTAGTTTCCGACAAGCCGTAGCCTATCACGATGTTGATGCCAATGCTGTGTAGAAATTCTACAATATTGGCAGAAAGGGGTGCTCCTGCTGTGGGAAAGATGTTGCCTTTGTCAACTCCAATTTTCTTGCGAATAGGCATGAATACTCGTTTGTTGAAGAATTGATAGAGTGTTTCAAGCCACCATGGAGCTTGCTTGCCGAGACGTGCATAGCCTAAATTTCTACGTTTGCCTACGGCAAATGCTACTGTAGCCATTATTTTCTTGAGCCCCTTCATTTCCGACACCTTGCTCTGGAGAGCTGTGTAAACCTTTTCCCAGAATCTTGGCACTGAGCACATGCATGTTGGATGAACTTCTGCTATGGTTTCCTGGATTTGTCGAGGATCATTGTTTATGAATACCTTCATCCCCATTACCAAACAGAAGTAACTCCATGCTTTTTCGAATATGTGGCTCATAGGGAGGAAACTCAGAGAGGTGTCTTCATCGCTGAGCATTGTCAATCGCTCTATGTGAATGCGCATCACAGCATTAAAGCATGAGTGGGGCAATACTGCTCCTTTGGGCTCGCCTGTGGTGCCTGAGGTGTAGATGATTGTTGCAATGTCGTCGGCTGTGGCTCGCTGGGTACGGGCCTCTACTTCGGCCTTGCATTCTGCAGTCGCGCTTGCTCCCAGTTGTAGGAAGTCGGCAAAACTCATCACACTTTCGCTCTTTTCACTTTCGGCTATCTCGTCGTAGCAGATGAGGTATTTCACTGTGGGGCACTTTTTGATAGCCTCTTTGGCGATTTCAAGTTGCGATGCGTTGCCTGTAAAGATGATTTTGCAACTAGCATCGTTCACTATGTATTCAACTTGATCTGTGCTGCTTGTTGCATAAATCGAGATGGGCACTATGCGATTGGCATAGGCAGCAAAGTCGCTGATAAGTATTTCCGAACGATTGGCTGAAAAAACTGCAATTTTGTCGGTCTCTTCAATGCCGAGAATTTCAAGTGCACATGCTGCGCTGTCAACCGATTCTTTGAAGGCTTCCCAAGTGTAGGTCTGCCAGGTCTTTTCGCTAAATTTGCATCTAAATGCTTCACGCTTGCCGTATTTTGCAGTGCGTGAGCTGATAAGTGTAGTTAGTACGTTCTCCATTTCGCATATTTTTTGTCAAACGACGGGTGCAAAGGTAGCCATATTCTGCCGATATGCCCCCATTTTTAATCAAAAAACAACGCTAATGTTTAGAATTGTTAAAGAATTGCTTGTTTTTATTAACAAAGTTTAATGCTTTTCGCACTTTTTACCCATCAATTTTAGGGCTAAAAAACATCCTCCTTTGCCAAAAATTCTGATTGTGTGGTAAACAAGTCGAAGGTATAGACGATCGCCACTATTGGCCGATTTTTGGGCTTGTTCAAGCAGCGATTGTGCTTGACGGTTGTTCTTTTCGCGTTTTAAATGTCCGGCCACAATTGCGCGTTTGGCATTCAGGATTCGCAGATCTTCCGATAGCTCTTTCTCGCGTAGAATGGTCTCTATTTTGTTAAGCGATAGCTTAATCTCTTTGATGCGGCTGGTGTAATCGGGGCCGGTGATGCTCTCTTCGCTATGGTGGATCAACACGGTTGGTTCGCCATGCAATTCTTTGATTTTGCACCCCGATGCTATCAAGCGCACTCCCATCTCTACATCATCAAATGTGGAAAGGTTCTCATCCCAACCACCAATTTGGTTCATGATATGTGTACAGACCACAAAACGCTGCGTGGACAATGTTGAGTGGAGCAGGTGTAGTTGCATTTCGTCATGAAATCGTTTCTCTTGGGTGGTGAGCCAGCCGTCGGGGTCTATCATGGATGTATTCCATCGCAAAAGCTCTGTTTCGGGGAAGCGGCGAAGATGGTCTGATATTCGGGCCATGTGTGTGGGGCGCATCTCATCATCAGAGTCGAAAAACATCACATAGCGAGTGTTCACTCTCTTTAGACCGCAATTGCGTGCTGCCGATGCGCCGGCTTTTGACTCGGTCAAGAGCGTAGGTTGAAAAGGGTATTCGCTGTGGGATTCTACCCATTTTGTCAACACATCGAGGGTGTTGTCGGTTGATGCGTTGTCAACAATCACAAGTCGGAAATCTGTGCTTGTTTGCGCTTTAATTGATTCAAGCGTGCGGAGCACTATCTGCGCCCTGTTATACACCGGTATCACCACTGTAATCAGTTTATCCTTTTCCATCTCAATTTTGCCTTTATTTATTGTGCAAAGATATTCATTTTTTGTGTTACCTTTGCATCTGTTATGGCTGAAGTTCAAAAATATTCCTCTCTGGTTCTGATAACGAACTCTTTCCCTTTTGGTGGCATCACTGAAGAAAACTTCGTTATACCCGAACTGGAGGCTTTGTGTAGCCGTTTTTCTCGCGTGGTTATCTTTCCCACAATTAAGTCGGGAGCGCAATTCGATTGCAAGCTGCCCGAAAATCTTGTAGTTGATTCCACATGGATTGATCACCCCGATTGGACTCAGAAATGGCGCCGAATCCGATTCCTGTTTAATCCTTCGGTGATTCGGTCAAATAAACGTTTCTCCGATTTGACTTTCGCGGTTGCTGCTCACGCTTTTGCAGGGGTGTTGAAGTCTTGGATTGAGAAAAATGGAGTTGACATCTCAAAAACGCTATTCTACACTTTTTGGTTTGATTTCCCCGCAGCGGCATTATCGATTCTTGCAAAGTCTATGGGTGTGAAATATATCTCAAGGGCTCATGGACATGACATATATGCCAATCGTGCTGCCGATTTGCGTCGCGAGGCTGTGGCCAGGTCGTCGGGGGTGTTCTGTGCCGGAGATGCTGGCGCAGAATATCTGAAACGCGAAATGCCCGATTTGAATAATAAGATTGCCACAATTCGCCTCGGCTCTACAAAGCGCTTCCCCGAAGCTATTTCGGCTTGCCATAATGCCGATGAGGAGAATTTGACCTTTTTGTCTGTGGCAAGAGTAGATGTTGGCAAGCGCGTGGATTTAAATTTTAAACTTCTTCGAGCTTTGGCCATTGCGCGACCCTCAACCACGATCCGCTGGATTCACATCGGCGATGGACCTTTGATGGCTGATTTGCGCCGAGTCGTCTCTTCCGATGCTCCTAAGAATCTTATCGTTGAGCTGAAAGGGGCTTTGCGAAATGAGCATGTGCAGCAGATTTACACCTCTGAGCCTATCGACTGGACTATGCTCCTGAGCGACGGGGAGGGATTGCCTATTGCTGTTTGTGAGTCGCTTAGCTATGGGGTGCCGGTTGTGGCCACAATGGTCCGTGGCACTGATGAAATTGTTGATGATGACTGCGGACTCCCTTTGCCCGATAATCCCGAACCGGAAGAGTTCGTAAGAGGGATTTTGCCCTATCTCGATTCTCCGGTGAGATTCCAAAGATTGCGTAATGGCGCCGTTGAGCATTGGAACAAAAATTTCAATGCTGCTACTCTGCGCCCTGAATTTGCTGAATTTTTGCTGTCAATATGAAACGCAAGCCGGAAATATCAGTAATCGTGCTGACCTATAATCAATCGTTAACAATAGGTCGCACTCTCGACAGCATTCTGGCGCAGCAATGCAATTTCCCATATGAAATTGTTATCTCCGATGATAGCTCCGATGACTCCACTCGCCGCGCAATTGAACCCTATCTGAAGGCTTTCCCCTCTGTGGTGCGCCTGTTGCCCAAGCATGAGCAGTTTGGAGTAGTGCGAAACTATTTCTATGCTTTGTCTCATTGTCGCGGCAGATTTATTGCCGATTGTGCCGGCGACGATTATTGGTACGGCTTCTTGGGCTTTCAAAAAAAACGCGACATTTTGGTCGCTAACCCAAATGTTGCTTTTGTCCACAGCGAATGGCTTCGTAGAGATTTATGTGCTCACGATTCCACGGCTCTTTTCCCATCTCTCAAATTCGGCTCGAAATATCGGTGTGACTATGCCGATGGGCGCGAGTTGTTGCCCATGGCTTTGACTTCCGATGGTGAACCGCTGATTCATCTCTCCACAGTGGTCTATCGCCGAAAAATCATTGACGATGCTTTGGCTGCCAATCGTGCAATGGTTGAAAATCCTCTTTGGCAGTGTGAAGACCTTCCAATTGTGGCAGCGCTATTGGCAGCGGGCATGGAGGTGCGTTGGTTGGGGGAACCCACTTTGGCCTATTCTGTTGGGGGTAATACCATCACTTCGCCGCAAGAATCATCGGCTGTGGCCCGATTCTATTCCGCTGCCGCTGTGATGATTCTGGAACTATCCGATTATTATGGCATCTCGCGAAAGAAGATTGCCCCTGCTCTCAATGCCAAGTTCCACTTTGCCATGAGCCATGCAATCCTGTCGCGTGATGAGGATGTGTTGACCGCTGTGCGGCAAGCAATTGCTCAAAACAAAATCAGACGGCCCATTCTGGACCGTCTGAAAGAATTCGTTAAAACCATTCGAGTGAGATTCTCTCACTAAAGATATTTCGCTACTATAGATTCTATTGAGCTCAAATTGGTGGCGCGTTCGGCGATTCCGCCATTGCTGATCACAAACACAGCCGGAAGCTGCCCAACATTGTAGTTGCGTAGATGCAAATCGGTGTTCCCGTTCCACACGGTTATCCAGGGTTGTTGGTCGGCTGCAATTCGCCATTTCATCTCCTCAACATCAAAGCCAAGTTGGAAAATCTCAAAGCCGGCGCCATGATGTTTTGTCCAAAGCTTCTGAAGTTCGGCATTCAAAACCTGGAAATAGCTGTCGCTATAGCCGGTGAACACCAATAACACCACCTTATTCTTCGCGGCAACATTGTTCAGGCTCTGCTGCACACCTTTATTGTCAAGCCCTGTAATATCTATAAGATTAATCTCGGTAGCAACAATTGTGTCACTCGTTACTGCGCGTGAAACATTCGCAAACCACACATTCTTCAAATATTGTGTGCGAGGATCGGATGGGCGATTTTCGGTGTAGGCATTTGTCACAGCGCCAATAACTCCAAGCTCTTTGCGCACATCTTTGCGAAACAGCGGCTGCCCCTTAACCTGTTTCTGAACTATATAGTACGCAACAACGCTACTGGGATTGCTAAGAACCATTTCGCTCAATTCCCGTTTCAGCGACACCGCTGTGTCGAGTGCTGCCACTCCATTTTTTGCCACAAACTCATTAATACGACCATCCACTTTGCAAATCATATCGGCATCCTCTGAACCGGTGAGTGTGTATTTTGTGTCAAATGCACCGGCCTCAGCCTCTACAGTCAGATTGTCAATGCTGTCAATCGGGAAATAGATATAGCGGCCGCCATAGTTCAAGCGGAAAATGTCGGGATAAGTCTGTGCAGGTTGTTCGGTTGAGAAATCGCCGTCGGAATCCACCTTTAGCGAATCCACAGCCTGCCAATTACCAAAGGCATTTACTCCCTCAAGCACCACTACATTGCCGTCACCATCAACTCCGGAGATATTTCCTTTGAGTGTCCATTCGGCGTTATTGTTACAAGCCACAGCCGCAATCATTGCAGTTCCGGCAATCAAAATCTTATTAAAATTGCGTTTCATTTAATGCGGATTTTTTGTTTAATGCCACAAAGGTAGCAAAATCCTCCCGATTCCACTCACTCCACCCCAACATTTTTCCTCACCTCTCCTCCAGAGTTCGCTATTCTGAATTCTTTGGTGGGGCTATCGAACTTTTGGTTAGGAGCTTTGTTATTCTATTACGAGGACTTCAAGAGCTGAATGCCTCATGAACTCAAATAATTTAAATTCTTAAGTACTATGAATTGCGACAACAAAAAGAAACACACCTACAACATTGACATTTCAGAGGTTGTGGATGGTGAAATTCAAAAGGTGATGAACTTTAATTTTTCCGGACACCACGATTTGGCAATGATTGCCCGCAAGGTGGCTCAGCATGAACCCCTCTGCGAACTCCACGCCAAAGAGCTAACTCTGGGCTTGCGCCTGCTTCACAGGGTGCTAAAGGAGAATGCTGAAAACCCGCTGTATGCCAAATTGTTAATACACCTCAATGAATTCAAGCATGAGCTGAAACGCGATGCTTGCTGTGGCGAATAATTGCTCGGAATGTTCGTGATGTCAATGGAGGGCTGTGCTTGACACATCAAGCACAGCCCTAAGTCTATATCTACCTCCAAGTGCTTCGATTATTCCGATCACTCCGATAATTACTGCCGGTGGTGGATGTCGCGCGCTGGGTCGAAGCCGGTGGAGAAATCGTTGTTCTCGATGATAGTGTTGATTACTCGGTCAAATAGGAAGCGGTGTCGGTTCCAGTGGAAGGGCTCATAATCGCTGGTTTGCACTATTTTGTTGCCGCGGAACACTAAGCCATCGAGCGATTTGGCATACACGATAGGCGCATCAAAGGTCTCAAACAGATTGTTCTCAATCACAATTCCGGTGCCATTTCCTCCATGGAAATATTTCTGTTGCGATTCCAGATTGGGGATTTCGGGGTAGATAGAGATGATGCCGCTGGTAAATTGAAACATATTGGTCAGCGCATTCACAAATCTATTGTTGCGAATAGTGACATTGCGACATGCCCCTGTTTCATACCAGCCGTTGCAGTCGCCGCATAGCAGAATTGCTGTGCCGGAGGTGTGGTCAAAGAGGTTGTTCTCCACAAGCACATCTTTTGGGGTGCTGAAGAGGGCGCCTCGCGCTCTATTGTTGCGCACGGTGTTGTTGCTGAATATCACAGCAGGGGTCCATTCAAGGTTCTCAATGCCATAGCCCCCCAAGGCTATATCTTCAGCCACTTTATTGCGCAGTGTGAGCTTAAATTCTTTGGCTCCGGCTGTCTCCTCTTTGTCATACGGCTCTATTTTCTCTATCACATTTCCTTCGCAAACCTCCATGGTCGATGAGCGAACAAACTGAACCGAGTCTCCCTCGCCTCCCCAATAGAAGCCGTAGGCTTGAGGATGCATATAGCGCCCTATGATGACATTATCGCTGAGGCGGTCGGTGATGCGAAGATAGGTGCCGTGAACATTGATGGCATCATCCATCATGCCGCTGTAGGTGCCGTTGAATGATTTTATCAATCCTTTGCACCCTGAGAAGTGGGTTGCATCGGCTTGTGTGGTGAAATAGCGGTTGCTATCCTCGTCGGGGGTGACATCAAATTTGTTAAGGGTGACATTCTCACAGTTCTGTGCCAGTAGGGCCATCCCTTCGGCGTAATGCACATTGACGTTTTCGATTTCAGTGTTGCTACACTTTGATAGGAAGATGCCGGGAGTGGGGCGGTCATAGGTGCGCATCGCAACGATGCTCCCCGGCTGTAGGCGCGAATCTTTCCAGGGAGCGCGAATGGTGTAGGGGGCTATCTCTTCGACATCGGTGACTCCCACGTTGATGTCGCTTGTGCGATAAACCAAGTGGCCGGTTTTATCCTCAAAGGCAATGCCGCAAACCGGGGTTAGCTCCCAATTGCTGCCCAGGGTTACTAATCGCCCTTCGCTCACTTTATAGTTTGCATACGAAGCTATGCTATAGGTTATGACGCCATTGATGGTGTCGTTTTCAATCACTTGGACTTGGGTTATCTGTGGCACTCGGGTGTCAATCTCGATTGATGTCAGTTTGCAGTTCTCGCAGTCAACCATGGCCACTGGTAGCATGCGACCGTTCATGAGAAATTCAGCTCTTTCTCCGGCCACAGTGTCGCCACCCTGAATGGTGAGGTTCTTCACCCCCTCCATCACTAGTGCTACCTGTTTGGGATTTGTTTGGTCATGATTTGAAATATAATATTCCCGCACATTTGCGCTGTCGGGGTAGAAGTCGTATTCCCCCGGTTCAAGTATCAATCGTGCCGGCTTGCCGCCACACTCTGCTTTTATCGTTTCAATGGCCGATGCAATCTCTTCGGTCATATCAGCTCCGGTGTTGGGCACTGCGCCAAAGTCTTTGGCATAATAAACTTTTTCTGAAACGCCGCAGGCAGTTAAACACGCAAGTGCAATTGTATATAATAATTTCTTTTTCATGGTTGAAATGGTTTTGACGGTTACAAAGTTAATTAAAAATATGAATTGAAAATAAGATACGGAGTGGATATATGATTATTTGAATTCTCTTTTGACATCGAAGCATGGACACGCCTTTGCCGCAAATTCGCAGTGGCCGTGAACCGTTGCTTCGAGGTGGAGTGTTTTCAGTCGGGCCACTAATTGTCGCAGCGACGCTTTTTGAGCCGGAGTGCGGGTGTCCTTGGGATTTAGATTGTGGTCACACCCTCCAATGTAGCACACTCCGATTGAATCCCTGTTGTGTCCTCGGCAGTGGGCCCCGGCTTGCTCAATCGGGCGCCCGGTGTGAATCTCTCCGTTGAGCCCTATGACATAGTGATAGCCAATGTTGTTAAACCCTCGCAGGCGATGCCACTGCGAAATCTCTTGAACGCTCACTTCGCGCCCCTCGGGCGTCGCTGAGCAGTGGATAATGATTTTAGTGATGTTTCTCATAGCACTGGCAAAGTTACACCCCGGATTTCAGCTCCGAGTGTAAATCTGCGCTTCCGCTCTATGAAAAATGGTGAAACTTCGGATTAGAATTTCGGAAATCCTGTGGTGGTGACAGTTGTAAAAGCGCTGTCGCCGGCGGCTTTCACAAGCATTGCTTCAACCCCTTTGAGTGACTCTATCATCGCAATAGCTTCAGCCTCGGGCATTGCCATGCAAGCTGTGGCAAGCGCATCGGCCATCATGCAGTTAGGGGCTATAACTGTGGCGCTGAGGGTGCTTGTCTGGGCCGGGTGACCGGTGCGTGGATCTATGGTGTGCCATGTGCGCCCGGATTTAGTTTCGCGATAGTTGCGATAGTTGCCTGAAGTGGCTATCCCACAATCGGTTATGGAGATGACTTTGAACGCGGTGTGTTGCATTGCTTTACTGCCCGATATGGGGGCGTCGATTTGAATGTGCCATGGCTCTCCTTGCGGATTTTTACCTTTCAAGGCAATCTCACCACCAATCTCCACCATATAGCTCTCGGCTCCGTTTTGTGCAAGCATTTCTCCCACCAAGTCGCAGCCGTAGCCTTTTGTGATGGCTGAAAAGTTAAACTCTATTTCCGGAGTGTGCTTGATTAGGCTGTCGTTTGAAAGATAGCAGCGCGCAATCCCTATTTGCTGCAGGGTGCTGTCTATCTTAGCCTGTGTCGGCGGTTCGGCTGAAGTCTTGTAGCCAAAACCCCAGAGGTTGACCAGCGGTGCCACAGTCGGGTCAAATGCTCCGTCGCTGATCCGGTTGACATATTGTGACGTGGTGAAAACTCGGCGCAGAAGAGTGTCGGTGACCATTGACTCATTGCGGTTGATGCGCGATATCAGCGACTCTTTGGCAAAGGGCGACAGAGAGTTCTCAACGCGGCTGAAGGTGGCCAAAATCGAGTCGGTCAAATCAGTCGAGGATGTGTAGGTGATATTATAACCTGTGGCCCACACCACTCCGGCACATTTCTGGGTTTGTGGCTTTTGCAGGCAAGAGGTGGCCAAAACTGCCAATCCAATCAGGAGTAAGAGTGTTTTCTTCATAATCCGAACATTATTTCGGTGCAAAGTTAGCGATAATCCTCCGTAAGATTGCCCTAAACCACCCAAACATCTTATTTTATTTCATAAGACACCAATAAATCAAAGATAAAAGATTAATGATTAATGAAAATTACGCAAGTTCCTTATCCCCCGTTGAGGTAAACCTCCAAGATACTTTCGCTCGCTGTAAAAAAAAATTGAAGCAAGCTTCATTTTTATTGCTCGCTTATTCGTATCTTTGAAGGGTAAACTAAATTTCTATTGACAGATGAAACCAACGTATATTTTTTTAGCCAACGGATTTGAAGAAGTTGAAGCGCTTGCAACTCTCGATGTGATGCGCCGCGGAGGGATGAATGTAATCACAGTCTCAATCAATCAGGATAAGAATGTAACCGGTGCTCATGGCGTGACTGTTGTTGCCGATGCACTTATTGATGAAGTGAGCATGGACGCCGATCCCGAATTCCTTGTGCTCCCCGGCGGTATGCCCGGGGCATCAAATCTCGCTGCCTGCGATAAGGTTTGCTGTATGCTCCGCGAACAAAACGAGCGTGGAGGCATGATTGCTGCCATCTGTGCTTCTCCGTCATTGGTGCTTTTCCCAAATGGGATTTTGCGCAATCGCCGCGCCACTTGCTATCCGAGCATGGAGCCACAGAATCAGTCTGAAACCGAGATGGTCAGCGAGCCGGTTGTGGTGTCGGAAAATGTAATCACAGGCATGGGCCCGGCATGGTCATTTGCTTTCGGTTTGGCAATCCTCACAGCAGCTAAAGGGGCGGAAGTCGCCAACGCTGTTGCGCAGGGAATGCTCCTTCGTTGATTCTCCCTTTTTGTCGGTCAATAGGGCCGATTATTAAAAAAGTTGAGGTGTGAGGTGATGAATATGGATTTCTTTTCCTAATTTTGTCGCCGAAAAATTCCGTATATGTGTGCGATGATAAATAATTTAGTGATTGTGGAGTCGCCTGCAAAGGCAAAAACAATAGAAAAATTTCTCGGAAAAGATTATAAAGTGATGTCGAGCTATGGCCACATCCGCGACCTTCGAAAGAAGGATTTCGGGGTGGATATGGCTAACCAATTTCAGCCTGAATATGAAGTGCCGGCCGACAAGCAAGAGCTTGTGAAAAGCTTGAAAAAAGCTGCTAAGGAGGCACAGATGGTGTGGCTCGCTTCCGATGAGGACCGCGAAGGGGAAGCTATTGCTTGGCATTTATATGAAGTGCTCGGATTGAAACCCGAAAACACTCGTCGCATTGCATTCCATGAAATCACTAAAAATGCTATTCTCAACGCAATTGAGAATCCGCGCGACATTGATATAAATCTCGTTGATGCTCAGCAGGCGCGTCGTGTCCTCGACCGCATTGTGGGGTTTGAGCTTTCGCCTGTATTATGGAAGAAAATCAAGCCTGCGCTGTCGGCAGGACGTGTGCAGTCGGTGGCTGTGCGTTTGATTGTGGAGCGTGAAAATGAAATCAAAAACTTTGTGGCTGAGCCATATTTCAGAGTGACTGCTCTGTTCAATGACTCGCAGGGGAAGGCTATTCGTGCTGAATTGTCGCAGCGTTTGGCCGATGAAGCCGTTGCCAAGAAGTTTTTGACCGATTGTGTGTCGGCCGAATTTAAAGTTTCAGATGTTTCGGTTAAGCCACAAAAGAAATCGCCGGCGCCTCCATTTACCACCTCGACTCTACAGCAAGAAGCTTCACGCAAACTTGGATTCACTGTTTCGCAAACCATGATGGTGGCGCAGCGTCTCTACGAAGCCGGGTTAATCACTTATATGCGTACCGACTCGCTCAATCTATCGTCACTCGCAATCGGCGCGATTTCAAATGAAATCAAAACCACTATGGGCGATGAATATCTCAAAGTGCGCCGATATAGCACCAAATCAAAGGGTGCACAAGAGGCCCACGAAGCAATTCGCCCAACATATATCGACAAGCATGAAATCAGCGGAACTTCGCAAGAAAAGCGTCTGTATGCCCTTATCTGGAAGCGCACTATCGCATCGCAGATGACCGATGCCGAAATCGAGAAAACTACTGTGGAAATTGCTCCGTCAACTCGTTCAGAGCATTTCACTGCTGTAGGCGAAGTGGTGAGATTTGATGGATTCTTGCGTGTGTATAGCGAAAGCTCCGACGAGCAAATTGCCGATGATGCCGATGATGCCGTGTTGCCACCGGTTAAGCCCGGCGAACACCTCTTAATGGAAAAAATTACTGCTGCACAGCGCTATACAATGCACCCGCCTCGATTCACCGAAGCATCTTTGGTGAAGAAAATGGAGGAGTTAGGCATTGGACGTCCTTCAACTTATGCTCCCACTATATCAACCATTCAGCAACGTGAATATGTGGAGAAGGGCGATCGTGCCGGCGAAAAACGTTCATTCACCACTCTTGAACTCTCAAAGGGTAAAATCAAAGAGTCAACCAACACTGCAGCCGTAGGCTCCGATAAAGGAAAACTTGTGCCAACCGACACTGGTATAGTTGTAAATGACTTCTTGACAGAATATTTCCCCAACGTTCTCGACTATAATTTTACTGCCGATTTGGAGCAGCGCTTCGACCTCGTGGCCGAAGGGAAAGCCGCTTGGCAAAAAGAGATTGGGGCTTTCTATGATGTGTTCCACCCCGAAGTGGAGAAGACCAACGATATGCGCCTCGAACACAAAGTAGGGGAGCGTGTGCTTGGTGTGCATCCCGAAAATGGAAAGCCTGTTTCGGTAAAGATCGGTCGATTTGGTCCGGTGGTTCAGATTGGCGATAGCAGCTCCGATGAGAAACCTCAATTTGCATCACTTCATAAGAATCAATCGGTTTTCGATATCACACTCGAAGACGCGCTGAAACTCTTTGAATTGCCACGCCTTTTAGGTGAGTTTGAAGAAGCCGAAGTGAGTGTTGCAGTAGGACGATTCGGCCCCTATATCAAGCATGCAGGAAAGTTTATTTCGCTTCCGAAAACCATGCAACCAATGACTGTGACTCTCGAAGAAGCCATCGAGCTTATTCAAACCAAGCGTAGTGAAGAGCAGAATAAGATTGTCAAAACATTTGATGAGGATGCTGATTTGCAAATTCTCAATGGTCGCTACGGGGTTTATATCGCTTACAAAAAGCAAAACTATAAGATTCCGAAAAATGTCGCCGAGCCTGCTTCGCTGACATTTGAGCAGTGCAAGGAAATCATAGATGCGCAACCACAGAAAACTCGTCGTGCAGCCACTTCACGCAAAAAGAAATAATCTATCATTTAGATAATCAAATAGATATGCCACAGCCAAAAAACTCTTCAGATACAAAAAAACGCGGCGCTTTCAGACCCGATGTTATCAAAACTTTCAATGTCAGCGCTCAGAGCCGTTTGATGGAATTCATACAGGCTTCTTTGCCCGAAATGAAACGCACTCGTATCAAGCAGATGTTGGCTCATAATCAAGTGGCTGTAAATGGTATTCCGCAGCGCCAATTCGACTTGGAGCTAAATCCCGGCGATTCTGTGAAGGTTAATTTTGTGCGTGAATTTAAAGTGTTCAGCAATCGCCGCCTTAAGATTGTATATGAGGATGATGATATCATCGTGATTAACAAGGGCTATGGCTTGCTGTCAATGGGCAATGACAAGGTTACCGACGGCACTGCTTATTCAATACTTCGCGACTATGTGAAATGGGCAAATCCAATGAATAAAATCTTCATTGTTCATCGCCTCGACCGCGACACTTCGGGATTGATGATGTTTGCCAAAAATCAGCAGGCAAAGGAGCGCATGCAGCATAATTGGAATAATATGGTGCTCAATCGTAAGTACTTAGCTGTGGTGGAAGGTGTGCCTGAAAATGAAACTGGTGTGGTTAGATCATATCTCGTTGAAAACTCTCAGTATGAGGTATATTCAACCGATAATCCCGACGAAGGACAGTTAGCAGTTACACGATACAAGGTGCTCAACGCCGGCAAAAACTTCTCTCTTCTTGAAGTCGAACTTGACACCGGACGTAAAAATCAGATTCGTGTCCACATGAAGGATCTCGGTCATCCTATCTCCGGCGATCGCAAATATGGTGCTTCTGCAAGCCCCATACATCGCTTGGCTCTCCATGCTCAGACTCTCCGATTCATTCATCCCACGACCCAAAAGGAGATGTCATTCAGCACCCCAATCCCATCATCCTTCGCCTCTCTCTGCCGCCGATAGAAAAAACACGAAAGAAAAAGCAATTTTCGGCTGAATAATCTCGGAAAATTTTGCTAAATTTGCGTGCAAGTTATCATAACTTGTAATTCTCCGAGTCATGAACAAGAACAGCCTCGTGTCTATCGATGATATTTCGCGCGAAGATATCCTCGATCTTATTGAAAGAGCTCGATATTTTGAAGAGAACCCTAATCACAAAGTCTTGGATGGCAAAGTGGTAGCTACTCTTTTCTTTGAGCCATCAACGCGTACCCGATTGAGTTTTGAAACTGCTGTGAATCGTCTGGGCGGTCGTATTATCGGCTTCTCTGACGCCTCTACCACTAGCTCTTCCAAAGGGGAAACCCTCAAAGACACTATTAAGATGGTCAGCAACTATGTGGACCTGATTGTGATGCGCCACTATCTTGAAGGCGCTGCACGCTATGCTACTGAGGTTACTGATGTGCCGGTGATTAATGCCGGCGATGGTGCCAATCAGCACCCATCGCAGACTATGCTCGACCTATATTCAATCTACAAAACACAAGGAACACTCGAAAATCTTACCATCACCATGGTGGGCGACTTGAAATATGGTCGCACTGTTCACTCGCTTTTGATGGCTTTGAGATATTTCAATCCAACATTCAATTTTGTGGCTTGTGATGAACTCCGTATGCCGAAGGAATATCGCGAGTTTTGCGATGCTAATGGCATTAAATACACCGAACACACCGACTTCTCTCAAGAGGTTATCAACTCTTCCGATATTATCTACATGACTCGTGTGCAGCGTGAACGATTTGCCGACATCATGGAATATGAACGTGTCAAAGACCTTTACAATCTTTGCGCTGCAATGCTCGCCGAGGCCAAGCCTTCGATGAGAGTGTTGCATCCGCTTCCACGTGTCACCGAAATTGATCAGGATGTTGATGACGACCCACATGCTTATTATTTTGACCAGGCTCGTAACGGTCTTTATGCCCGTCAAGCCATAATCTGCCGAGCACTCGGCATAGACATTTACAGCTATGACAAAGGAGAATAAAGAAATGGCAGTGGCCGCACTGCGTTGCGGCACCGTAATTGACCACATTCCGGCCGACGTCTTGTTTAAGGCTGTGAAGATTTTGGGAATTGCTAATATGACCACTAATGTGACCATCGGGAATAATCTCTCAAGCCACCGTCTTGGCAAAAAAGGGATTATCAAAGTGGCCGATGTGGAATTCCCCGACGATGTGCTCAATCGCATCGCTTTGATTGCGCCGTCGGCTAAAATAAATATCATCCGCGATTATGAAGTGGTGAAGAAAAGCCCTATTTCTCTCCCAAACGAAATAGTGGGAATTGTGAGATGTGGAAATCCTAAATGTATCACCAATAACGAACCGATGCGCACTCGTTTCTCGGTCGTTGACCGCAATGACATCACTATCCGCTGCCATTATTGCGGACAGTCAGTTAAGAGCGGAGATGCCATTATCGACTGATGAAACAAGAGTGGAAACCCGGAACAATGATTTATCCGCTACCGGCGGTGCTCGTGACTTGTGGCACTGCGGAGCGTAGCAATATGCTCACTGTGGCATGGACCGGTACTATTTGTACTGATCCTGCCATGCTCTACATTTCTGTGCGCCCTGAACGCTATTCTCATGCGTTGATCTGCGAGACTATGGAGTTTACCGTTAATCTCACCACTGAGTCTATGGCTCGCGCCACTGACTGGGCCGGTGTGCGCTCGGGCAGAGACTATGACAAGTGGGTTGAAACCGGTTTGACACCGGAGCCCGGACGCAAAGTGGCATGCCCTCATATTGCAGAGTCTCCTCTTAGCATTGAATGTCGTGTCAAAGAAATCATGCATCTCGGTAGCCACGATATGTTTATTGCCGAAGTGCTCGGAGTCTTGGCCGATGAATCATTGATTGACCCAGAAACTGGTGCATTCTGCCTTGATAAAGCCGGATTGATTAATTATTCTCATGGCAACTATTATGGCCAAGGAGAACATATAGGCCGCTTCGGCTGGAGTGTAAAGAAGAAAAAATAAAAAAATCAATATTATAATCTATCAAACACATTTATGCAAGACCAACAGATTTTTCAACTGATTGAACGTGAGTATCAGCGTCAGAAAAAAGGTATTGAACTGATTGCATCTGAAAATTTTGTCAGCGAACAGGTGATGAAAGCCATGGGTTCATGTCTGACTAATAAATATGCCGAAGGGTATCCCGGTCATCGCTACTATGGTGGTTGCCAAGTAGTGGATGAAGTGGAGCAATTGGCAATTGACCGTGTTAAAGAACTCTTTGGTGCTGCCTATGCAAATGTGCAGCCCCACTCCGGTGCACAAGCAAATATGGCTGTGTTCATGGCATGCATGAAGCCGGGCGATAAGTTCCTCGGTCTTAACCTCGCTCATGGTGGTCACCTTTCTCACGGTAGCCCTGTAAACTTCTCAGGTCTCGTGTTCCATTCTTTGGAATATAACGTAGACGCTGAAACCGGATTGGTTGACTATGAACAGATGGAGGAAGTGGCTCGCCGCGAACGTCCTAAATTGATTATCGGCGGTGCTAGCGCTTATTCTCGCGAATGGGACTACGCTCGTATGCGTCGTTTGGCCGACGAAATCGGTGCTATTTTCATGGTAGACATGGCTCACCCTGCAGGGATGATTGCTGCCGGTTTGCTTGAAAACCCTGTGAAATATGCTCACATCGTAACTTCTACCACACACAAAACTCTCCGCGGTCCTCGTGGCGGTATCATCTTGATGGGCGAAGACTTTGAAAATCCTTGGGGCAAAACTACTCCCAAAGGTGTGGTTCGCATGATGTCATCTTTGCTTGATTCGGCTGTCTTCCCCGGTGTTCAGGGTGGTCCGCTCGAACATGTTATTGCCGGTAAAGCTGTGGCTTTTGGCGAAGCTCTTCAGCCTCAATATCGCGAATATCAGGCTCAAGTAAAGAAAAATGCCGCTGTTATGGCTCAGGCTTTGATGGATAAGGGCTACAAGATTGTGTCAAACGGTACTGATAACCATTGTATCCTCGTTGACCTCCGTTCTAAATTCCCCGAATTGACCGGTAAGGTTGCTGAACGCGTTCTCGTTGAAGCTGACATCACTGCAAACAAAAATATGGTGCCTTTCGACTCTCGTTCACCCTTCTTGACTTCTGGTATCCGCTTGGGTACTCCTGCTATCACTACTCGTGGTGCTAAGGAAGATTTCATGGGCGAAATCGTTGAAATGATTGACACTGTGCTTTCTAACCCGGAATCACCCGAAGTGATTGCTGCTGTACGCGAAAAAGTTAATCGCACTATGGAAGCATATCCTATGTTTGCGTACTAATTAGATATAAAAATAAAAACATTTTGAGGGGCAGTTCCTATTGGAGCCGCCCCTCATCGGCGGTGAAATACTATTCACCGCCGATTTTGTTGATATACATTGCATTCGGTTGTTGTGTTGTGAAACGACTTTTTGTGCAAAAATGGTTTAAGCGTTGATTTTACCCTTTTGCGTGTAGTCTTCTATGTAGTCTAAATTAAGTGTACATAGTTAGACCTATTATTTAATCACCTTTCGCGGATGTGCGGGAGGTGATTTTTCTATTTTATCCAAACAAGGCCACAAAAGAGTGTTGTTAATCGTGAGATTTTACTAATTTTGCAGTTGGATTGAGGCAACTCTATCCAAGACATTTGAAAAAGAAGAAGCGTTATGCTTATCTCGAAGTCGGGAACGTAGGAAATTCAAGACTATTCAGAGAGAAGAAGCGTAATGGTTTCTCACGCTATAGCGTGGGCTGCTATTACCATATTCTCTGAATAAAGGTTATTCCTACGACCTCCGACTTAGAAGATGGCATTGCAGTGCCACGCTTCTATTTAAAAAGGATTAAAGGAGTTTCATGGTACTGCAGAACTCAATAAAAAGTATATGAAAAAAAAGATTTTGAGTTTATTAGTGGTACTTTTGAGTACATGGAGTGGAAATGTTGCTTTCGCTCAGTTTTATGACGATGAAGATGAAATTCATTTTTATGTAAAAATAGATGGTGGTGTCGAATGTTTTGTGTGCAATTTCGATGGAGAACGAGCCACTTATTTTAAAGCACATGGAGAACATTCAGGATATTATAGTGTGAATAATATTAGAAAATATTTAACGGAAAATCCTAATTATTTTGAGAATAAAGTCTATTCTGCTGTTTATGATTTAACATACACAGATAACTATCCTTCTACATCTTACATTGTTATTCATCAAACATCTAGTGGATATAGGTATAGACATCTGTATACATTTTCTTCTGATAAAAGTATTATGTATAAAAGAACATTAGACGGCAGTAGTCGTGTTCAAGAATTCAAAAAAGTTCCCAAGGAATATTTTCTCCCAGGACGTAAACGTTCAAGTTTAGAGAATGAGGTAATTTATGAATAAACTAAGATATTTATTTGTAATATTGGCACTATGTTGTTCTAATGTTATTTATTCCCAAACAACTTATTATTACAAATTGACGAAAAAAATTCAAGATGGCGTGGAATATACTAATACTGCTGGCGGTCAGTTTGTATCATTTATAAATAATATTTGCTATGATTCTGACAAATATGGGATTAGCGTAGGTAATGGACAACTAATGTTGGATGATGATTATAGCAACAACTCTAAAACTTACATAGGGAATTCTTATTTTGGGAATGTTGTATACCGATTCAAGACTGATATGAGCGTATTGAATGTTATAGTGAATAAAAATTTAATCTATGTGTATAAAAAGACGACTCCGGCAGATAACATTCTGACTTGTTCTTTAATCCGTAAAAAAGAAACAAATAGTGGAATATCGACTTCTTATGCACAACATCCAATGGAAGGTATATTATACAATAATTCGCATAATAGCACTAAATCAACAAATAATTCACAAAACACAGTAAGACAAAAGACAAAAGTACGTAAAAGATGTGCATATTGCAGTGGTAAAGGAGAACGTATACAACATGAATCCGTAAGCACATTTGGACTTGATGGTCCACGTGTTCATTGTAATATATGTAATCAGTCATGGAGCTATGGTACGGTTCATGCACATCATAGATGTAATCATTGCAATGGAACTGGGTATTATGAATATGAATACTGATATTATTTCATTATAACAACATATTCATACAAAAAAGCTAAATGGTCAAATATCAAAGTGGCGTATGTAGTGAACCTTGTAGTTCGCTCATACGCCACCTTAGTTTATTCACAATGCATCTTTGGAAGATGCTTAGTTTCAGTGCTTTACTTTCAAAAGCTTTATTTACCTGTGCACTCGTAGCTTTTTGACTTAAATACGACCTATATGTAGTCTTCTATGTGTGATTTCGCAATTTTTGTAAAAACTAATACTGAGAATCAATCAGTTAGAAATTAAAAGACCTGTTCCTATTGGAGCTGCCCCTCAATTTTAGTTCTTTATTCGCTGATTTTAGGCTATGCCTATCAATTCTATTTCAAAAATCAGTGTTGAGCCGCCGGGGATGCCTGGGATAGAGCGCATTCCGTAGCCCTGTTCGGCGGGGATGTAAAGCTCCCATTTATCTCCGATGTGCATCTTTTGCAAAGCGATAATCCATCCGGGGATTAAATCGCGAAGGCGAAATGCCGGAGCCACACCGCTGCGGCTGCTATCAAATGTCTTGCCATTGATGGTTTTACCCACATAGTGGGCTGTAACCACACTATTACGATTTGGAGTGGGGCTCTTTTGATTGCCCGATTTGATAACTCGATAGAGAATCCCTTTGTCAATGCTGTAAACGCCCTCCTCCTTGGCTTTGTCGGCAAGCCATTGGCGGTTTTTGTCGATATATTCTTGCTTGGCCATGGTGTTTGTTAGAATATGAATTTAACACTGAATTTTACTTTGCCATCTACCATGCCTTGAGTGTAGCACACCTTTTGGCCATTTTCTTCTATCCATGCTTGATGAAGCTCTACAGTCTCCCCCAATAACACTTCAGCGTCGTAGTTTACAAGAAGTTCTTGCAGATTGTGTGCTTGTAGAGTTGCTTCGTCGATAGAGTCGAGCGCCCAGCACACATATTTCACATTGTTGACATGAGCCATGGTGTCGATGTCGGACCACACCACTTTGTGTGTCCCCACCAATTTGGTCTCAACATCTGCTGGTAAAACAATCTTGTCGGCAGGTTCAGTAATAGCATCTTCAAAAACACAAGTATCTTCACCTGTGGCCAGTTCCTGATTTCTCACCATGCGGCGGGTATTCATGTCTATGATGAGCCATGATGTAGTGGCAGAGATTAGTGAATCACCATTGCTATCTTTCAATAGAAAATCGCGCAAATATAGCACTTTGAAAGCACCCTTATGCCATGTTTGGAGGTCTACGGTCTCTCTCCATTTTGGATAGTTGTGAAAGCGCACATGAGTGCGAGAAAGAACCCAAGCAATGTTGCTCTCCTGCAAGTGGTCATATCCAAATCCCAATCGAGTAGCGTCGCGACCGGCAATTTCTTGCATCCAGTCGAGCATTGCAGTAGGTTTAAGAAGCTGGTTAGCATCAGCTTCATAACAAGCAATAGTGTATTTTTCGGAATATTTCTCAGCCATACTTTGTAGTTTTTATAATCGGCCGCAAAGTTAGTCATTTTTCATTAAATCAGTATTAAATTTACCGGTTAACAGCTTATCTGATTAGACCGGTTCGTTTAGCGAAAGCATGGTTATATTCCTCTTTTATCGGCAAAAAAAAGTGACTGAGCTCACTTTCTTGTGGCTCAGTCACCAATGCGTTTATGAAATAGAACTGTGGTGGGGGCTTTAGAATGCGAAGTTTAAGCCGAAGTTCACAGCCATGTTTGAATTCAAAGGAACACCCTGTTTGGCAAGTTTTGTCGGGGTGTGGTCCATACCTAAGAAGAGGTTGAAGCCGGTTACCTTCACATTGGCAACCCATCCGAATGACCAGCCGAAAGTGCCCAAGCCGGCATTAGCTGCGGCTGAGAAACATTTGCTCGGAGCCCAATTGGCGCCTAAACGGAATTGTGTCCAAGTGTAGTCGCCATTGATTCTAGTGGTGTTTAGCAATCCGAATGATAGTTTGCGATACATTGGTAGCTTGTATTCAACACCGGTATTGACTGTGGTGGCAAGCATGCGAGAGCGGTTGCCGATATTGCCATTGTCTTCGAGTTCGTAGAGCTTTGAAAGATCATTGGTCAAATTGTCTAATTCGTTTTCAAACGAATTGTCGGCATCGTCATCCACATTGAAAGTAAATGCGTCGGTATTAACAGTTTTTGTTCCATTGGTTGACGCGTGCATAGTGTTGCCCCAAGAAATGAAACCGAGGTCGAGCACTGCTGCCGAGAAGGTGAAATCGCGATATTTGTATTCGGCGCCAAGGTCAAATGCAACACCATAGCCTGTCGGAGCGCTGAAATCATCTAAGTCGGCTCCCGACACATATTCATGGCCGGTTTCAGAGTTGATGTCAGTTTCGTAGGCCAAACCCTTAACTGAGGAGTAAATATCGGCATTGGTTGTTGCAGTCCATGCATTTTTGCCAAGATTGAGGCTGGCTTCGTTGAAATAAGCATCAACGTTGCCACCACCGATAAGCATCTTGATAGTGGCACCGATGCGCAGATTTTTGTTGATTTGGCGAGAGTGGCCGAGCGCTAATTCCGCATATACATCGGCATGTGCCTGCATATTGTCAATGTTGTAGGTCTTATTGGTCAATCCCTCTTTTGCAAGAGAAAAGAGAGTGCCGGGGATTTTCAAGCCAATGTTTGTTTGGGCGTTGATGCTGATGGTGTTGAACCCGCCAAATGCTTTGAAACCGGCGCTGATGAGATTGAGTTTAATGTTGCTCTGCAAGCGGTTGTTGTCATTGATGTTTGACATCACCTCCTCGGCACTAATATTGGGATTGGTGAAAAGCACTGTTTGACCATCAATGTTGTAGAGCACAGCATCGAGGCTCAAATCACCACGCATAGCCACATTGACATTGCCAAGACCCGGGAAACTGATATAGTTTCTATCAGAGCCGAAAGCGGGGTTCATCTGGCTGCGATAGGTGTAATTGTCGAGGAAATAACCTGAATAAGTGTTTTGGGCTGTTGCCGACATTGCTGCGATTGCTCCAATAGTGAGGGCTGCAGCATATTTATATATGGTTTTCATTTGAAGTAGATGTTAGAGTTCTGTAGTATAGTTACCCGACACTTTGGCTCGGATGTTGCTGAGTGTAATTACTGTTTCGGGTGAAAGCGGGGTTTCGCCGTCGGCTATCACTATGGCTGTGAATGTGATGCCATCAAGATTTTTGATCTTTTGTCCATCTTCCAAAGTGATGGTTAAGGGCTCATTTTGTGCAAAGCCCGGGATGTCGGTGCTTGTGAGTGTGGCATCGATTTTATTGCCATTGCGGTCAAGCACTGTGGCTGAGAGTTTAGCTCCGAGCGGGATGTTTGTAGTTACATAGGCTGTAACTTCCAGCTTCTCAATCACCATTTTGTCGAGGTCTTCATCGCCCCAGCCATCTTCAGTAGTGGTGTAAACAATTGTAGAGCCATCTTTAAGCGCGAGGGGAGCAAAGAGCTCATATTTACCGGTAACTCCGTCAATGTTTGTGCCGAGTTGGAAGTTGGTAACAGTCTGAGTCGGGATACACGGATTATTGAGGGTGATGCCAATTGATTGTGGAAATCCATCACCTGAAAGAACGTGTGACAAACTGCTGAATCCAACCCAAGTGTAGTTTTCGCTATATCCCGGAATGGGGTCGGTCGGGTTTTCGGGTGATAAGCAGAAGCTATAGAAAGCATTGCCGGCATTAGCACCAATGGTGAAATATGGATCGTTGATAGTGTAGTCTTGTGACGGCTGTCCATTGCGTTTGGCTGTCAGAGTAAGGCCGGTTTGACATTCAAGGCCGTAGTTCCCAACGGGATTGTTCAAGTTGAGATAAATCTGAGGGTTGAGCAAAGAAATATCAGTGCTTGAGCCGGCAAAAAAATCAGGAATGTCTGAGATGTCAACATCGGGAATATCTACGCCTGAAATGGTGTATTCAATGTCACCGGTAAATGCGGTTGCAACGATATCGTCAAGTTCGATTGACACTGTCAAGTGGAATTCTGAAGGGAGTGTGTGGCCGGAGGTGATGGCATGGATTTCACCCGACATGATGTCGATTTCGCCGGAATAGTTTAAAGAGTGTTTTTCGTAGTCCAATGTGGTGTCAAATGCTTCAAAATCAATGCCGCTGATGACGAGAGTCACATCGGCCACGCCATTTGTTGCCTCAAGCTGCTCTACATGGATTTCGCCGGTTGAGCTGTTGTAGGTCCCTTTGTTGTTGGCTATTTCTGCAACAAGACCTTTGGGCGCAAGTATTTTGAGGTTTTTAAATTCAATCAGTGATGCAGCATCGCTAAGTTCGGAAAGTGATAGTGTTAAGTCGATATTCATTGGTTGAATCGCAATGGATTTGATTGCGTGTATAGCCGGATCGATATTGTGAATATCGTAGGAGAATTCGTTTATTGATGTCGGAATGTCATAGGAAATATTGATTCCGGCGGGGGGAGTAATCGGAACATTGGGCTGAATCGGTATTGTGTATCCCGGAATTGAAATTGTTGAGCCGTTAATGGTGGTGACATTCGGAGCAATTACCGGAGCATCGCAAGAAACCTGATCAATGTAAATGGCCGATGATTCGAAGGTGCCGGATTCTTTGACTGCATAGAATTTGTTCCCTTGAGCATCAGTGTAAACTTGAACTTGGCTGTTCCCGTCAATTTCAATGATATTGCTAAGATTGATGACATCAAGATTGATGGGGATTTCAAGATTGTCAACCTTTATTTGGCTTGTGGTGTCAATGTCGGATAGGTCATAATCGTCGTCGATACAAGCTGTGGCAATCGTCAGCAGGATAGTCCCCATTAGCGCAGACTTAAAATTAAGGAAATTCATACGAGTAAATTAAGATTATTAATAGGTGTGAATTTTACAAAGTTATTAAAATTTTAGTTAAAACCAAAATTATGTAAAAAACATGTGATATGTTAGTGGATTTAGGCTCGTTCTTGTCAATCAAGATGTTAACAGGTGATTGTAAACGCGGGCTTATCAAGTATTACATCCTATAGAGCCGTATGAAGAAAGAAGAGCGAGTATATCAATGGATATACTCGCTGTGAGTTTATACTCGATTTAGAGAACTATTCAATTCGTAGTTGGAAGCATTTTTCAATAGCATATTTAAAGTAATATGGATCATTTGCTTCCCCCTCTATGATATATCTGTCGCTTTTTTCAGTTGCAAACTTCACTATGCCGAGATATTCAGGTTGGTTTATATCTGTACTGACAATATGGTGCATGATGTGGCTGATAGGAGAAAACATGCCAAACTCATTATCCGGTGATTCCGTTGCATACATCTCTATTATTTTACTTAGGTCGGTTGCATCATCTTTGATTGTAAACTTAAAGGCAGTGGGGCTAATTTTATACTCGGCATACGATTTCTTATCATCAAGAGGATTGATGTCGGTAATTTGCGCAAGGAGGTAATACTCTCTTGCCTTATCCTTATTAATGAAATAACCTAAGTGTTCGCATCCCCAACGATATATGTCACCCAACTCTTCGTATGGCCATAGCATTGTCGGGTATTTTTCTTGAAGAACATTCAAATATATGACATAATCGAGACGAGTTTGATATAAAAGGAGATAAATGCATTTAAAAGACTGCTCGCTGCCATCGTAATTTAGATTGCAAATGCGTTGAAATATCTCTTGCCCCTCTTCCTCAGATATTTTAAATAGCGGGGAGTTTATTTGTTCTGAACGAAAAATTTGCACCGTTTCGTTGGTTTTCTCATCGGTAAATGTCTCCTCCCAAGTGAGATATTTATTAAATTCCCCCCACAAAATAAGAGCATCAAAAATGATATTATTACTATCTTTTAACCATATGATGTCATCGGAGGTCAACATCTCTAAGCAGCATTGCAGGTAATGGTGGTCATTCTCAATGAGCATTTTTAGATATAAGCGAGCATTTGTGTCCCCGGTTCTTACGGCTTCGAGTAATTCCTTGAAAAGTGCTACTGCTTTATCTGACTTTGATGAATCATCATTTAGAAGTTTAATCCTTGCATTGTCAATGACAAGTTTGTTCTTTGTGTTAACTTGCAAAGTGTAAGCCCCTTTTACTGTGGTTTTTTTAATATAGTTGATAATCTGATCAGTGTAGGTGTCTCCCTCGATACTTAGGCTTTGAAGATTTTGATTTGAGCCTTCAGCCACATTTATTGTTATATTTACATCACGACCGCGTGTCAGTATGTCGGCAAAATAACTTTGTATATCTGTCATAAATTTTGGCAGTGACTTGTCGATTGCTGCTTGTAAAGTTTCGATGGCATCATCACCCTCAATATTTTGTGCCTCTATTGTTGCCACATTCTTTTGTGTGTAAGCATCGAATGCTGTAATGATATAGGATACTTTTTGTTTGTTAGAGTTTAGGTTTGAACGAGATGATTTATAGCTCAGTTCAAGAATTATATCGGGGTGGACTGTAGTCAGCAATGTGGTTTTTGCATCTGTTTTAAGTCCACTTACCATATCTACAGCTTCTTGAGTGTCAAATGATTTAAGAGATTGTTCAAGATCGTTGAGTGGATATCCCTCTTTGCTGAACTTTTCTTGAATAAATGATATAACAGGCTTTGCCTTCGAGTCATTCAAAAAATAATTTTGAAAGTTGCGAATCTTATATGTTTTGCCGTCAATAGTTTTTTCTTTTAGGCAATAGTTGTTATCAAGAACTTGGTCGCTTGGAACAACTATGATTTTAGGCAATGCCTGGACAATTGCATTCACATCGCTTTTTACATATTCTTCGATATCTCCTTGTGCCTTATCGGCAAATGATTGTTTCATTTCACCATCTTTTCCGCTGTTTGAACACGCACAGAATATCAGAGGAAATAACGATGTGAAAAAAAGTAGAAGGATTCTCATATGATTTTTATGGGGTTTTAAGGTTGTTTACACTTATAGAATTATCAATCAACTGAAATTATCAATCAGTACAAAGATACTCTATTGCTGTTGTTGCAATATGTATCATTTTGTATCTTATTGCATTCTTTGTCATAAAGAGCACTTTCGTAGTTTTTTTGTTTGGAATTTGTTGTCTAATTTCGCACTATGAACGAAAATGAAAAGAGGGAGCTATACAAATCCTTGAAACAAATAGTGGAGCAGCACTTAGGAAAAAGAGTGGTTGTGACGAGTGATTTTGCTGAACTGTCGGGAAAGATATTTGAGACTACGGCTACATATCTTGCGCCAATAACATTGCGACGCTTTTGGAGCGAAAAAGATTGTGTGTGCTACAAAGTGGCTCCGCGTCGTTCAACATTGAATATACTGTCGCAATTTGTGGGTTATAATAGTTGGGACTCTTTTGTAAAGAGTTATTTGATGGGCGGAATCGATAATAGCGATTTTATATTGAAAGCAGATTTGCCGGCAGCCGAAGTGATGCCGGGGACTGTAATTAAATTGACATGGGCTCCAAACAGAGCCGTTGTTGTCCGAGCAATTGGAGATTGTGTGTTTAGTGTCCTTGATAGTAAGAATAGTAAATTATCAGTGGGCGATACCTTCTATGTGGAGTTTTTTGTAGAGGGAGAGCCTTTGTTGCTGACCAACCTTGTTCATGATGGACTATCTAATCTTAAATATGTCTGTGGCAGGGTCGATGGTATAAGGTATGAGGTGATTGATAGTGAATAATGTACATCCAAAAGGTTATAAATCGCCTACAATATTATAATTTCTCCAACTAAAATCTTTTTTATAAGCTTCTACAGATTTAGCCGGTACATGCACAGTTATGTCGGGGGTGTTGAATATCATAGTGATTTTCTGAGGCACAACTGAATGATTGTATACATCGCGGAGAGATGTACAATTGTAGAAGGCATAGTCGCCAATCTCGCTGACTCCGGCGGGGATGGATATTTCTTTAAGTGATGTACACTCCCAAAACACTCCACGTTCGATAACTTTCATTGACTGTGGTAATAGTATGTTTTCCAGCGAATGGCATTTAGCAAATGCGTCAAGTCCGATACGCTCTACACCTTCGGGGATTTCAACATTGTTTAGAGATGTACACAAAACAAAGGCAGCACTGCTGATGACTCTCATTTCAGGTGGTATGCGCACACTCTTAAGGTTTTTCATTCTGCAGAACGCTCCGTAAATGTTTCTCACTGTGCTTGGAATATATATAGTGACGACGGAATCGCAGTCGGCAAAGGCGTGGGGTGATAAGGTTTCGATACCTTCGGGTAGAAATACTGATTTTATTGGTGAGTCTTTAAAAGCTTCTTTGGCAACCTGGGTAGTGGCATATTGCTTCCCATTTATGGTTGCATTCTCGGCAATGTAGATATTCCACTGATCACCCTCACCACCGATGACCTCGCAGGTGCGATCTTCATCAGAGAGGATTCGGTAATTAACTCCGCTCAACGAAACAGTTGAAATAGTTTCTTTTTCCGGATAAAGAATAAAAAGAGAGGCTAAGGCCATTATGGTAAATAGTGAAGATATCACTACATTGCGACGTAAGTTGCGATGGCGTATGGCGCGAATCATTTCGTCGACGGAGGCAAAGCGGTCTTCTTTCTTTTCGCAGAGACAACGGTTTATTATGTTGTTGAACTGTTTTGTGTATTTGGCGCCACTTTTTTCTTGGATGTATTTTACAAGTCGTCCGATAGCATATATGTCGCTGCGCTCATCGATTTCGTCGATGTGAGCTATTTCAGGCGGAGCAAATAGGGGGGTGGTGCCTGCAGTGTGTCCGTAAGTGTTGTTGAAACAGAATCCGAGGTCTATAATCTTAACATTGCTACTCACTTGAGAGAGCATTATGTTAGTGGGTGAGAAATCAAGGTAAGCAATGCCTTGATTATGGAAAGAGTTGATGCCGTCGAGTAATTGTAATAAGAATCTACATAGATTTCGCTCGTTTGCAAAATAAGTTTTGTCGGTATTTAGCGTTTCCTCAACAGTGGCCCCGTAGATATATTCCATCAGGATATAAAGACCGTTGCTATCCTCGCAGATTTTTTTATATTTGGCTATATGCTCGTTTGAAATGCTACTCCCTATCTCAAATTCTTTGTAGAATAGAGAGCGGCATCGTTGGTCATCCTGTAGCTCAGGTCGCAGACGCTTCATGAAATATTGTTTGCCGTCGATGCGCACTTTGTAGGATAACGATGTAGCCCCACCATTACCGATGGGTACTTTTTCGCCGATTATGTTGTCGTTGGTTATAAATCCGGAAGTGAGCATTTGCCAGAGATTGATTTATTAATTAAGAGCAGTACAAATTTAGTGAAAATTTATATATGACACTAATCGAGTAAAATATGTTCACTGAAGACTGTCAGGTGCTCGGCATTTGGTGCTGTAGTGGGGAAATCTTATTTAGCTAAAAAATTGCAGAAAAACTTATAAACACCGGCAAAATAACTTGTGGATTTTGCGTAACTTTGTGGTTACTATGATAGACCCCGTAATTTATTCAATCGATATATCTCCGGTGGCATGGGCTGCTTTGGGAGTGATGTTTTTGTGTATGTTGCTCATTGGGCTAGTTTGGTGGCCCAAAATGCGACGAGTGCGCCGTAAAATGGCAATCGACAATGTTGCTGAATTGCCCGAAGATGGTTATCCGTCGGTGTCGGTGATAGTCTATTCACATGCCGATGCCAATAATCTTCATCACCTTTTGCCGCAAATTTTGGAGCAGGACTATCCGGCTCCGATGGAGGTGATTGTGGTAAATGATGAAAGCTCTGATGACACTGAAACCACAGTTGGAGAACTTGAACTGCAATACCCCAATCTGTATATGACTTTCGTTCCGGAACATTCGCGCAATTTGTCGCGCCGGAAACTATCAATTACCCTCGGCATCAAGGCAGCTCGTTATGATGCTTTGTTGCTCACAAGGGGCAATTGCCGAGTGGAGTCGCCACTATGGATGCGCTCAATGATGAGTCCTATGGTTCGCGGAAAGAAGGAAGTGGTGATTGGATATGCCACTCCTTGGGGTGATGACGCACCTGATACAGACCGTCGTCGTCGCCGTCGTGCATTTGATGATTTGTGGCATTCTGTCAGAATGCTTTCCAGTGCAATCCTTGGGCGTCCGATTTTGGCCACAGGCTATAATTTGGCCTATACTCGCTCACTTTTCTTTAAGCATAAAGGGTTTTCTCAAACTCTCAATCTCAATTATGGCGATGATGATATTTTCATTGCCGAAATAGCCTCTCGTGAAAATGTGGCGGTGCAATTGTCGGGAAATGCGCGTGTTAAAGCATTGGAATATGCTCCTGCTGAGTTCCACGACACTCACCGCATGCGTCGCGATTTCACAGCTCGATATCTCCCTCGTCGTTCTTTCCGTAGCATGGGATTCACATCAGTGCTGTGGTGGCTGTGGCCGTTGTTTGGCGGTGTTGCTGTGTGGTTGGCATTGCCCTCGCTTGTGATTGCTGCAGCGGTGGCTCTGTTGGGGTTGACATTCTGCCTTGTGCATGGCGCGTTGTGGCGCAAGACCGCCCGTTGCTTGGGGTTGCGCCCATTGTTCCTCACTGTGCCTTGGCTCGCGTGGCACAGACCATTGCGCACACTTCGTCACCGAGTGCGCGGAATGAAAAATCGCAAGTCAAATTTGACTCAAGTGGTGAACTTGCGCTAATCGCATGAGAGGAATGGTAGGTGTGATTTTAGGAATTGCACCGCAAAATTTCGCTCACTCTGATTGAGTCCCAAAGTCCAAATGACTCCGGATGTGGAAATTATTGAAGCGATTGTCATAATAGTGAAGCGCACACCACCCTCAGGCATTGATAGGTGAATGATTAGCGGAACTATTGATGAGGCAATGGTGACAATGACACATTTAATTATAACCTCTTTGGTGTATTGGCGAAGGGAAACTCCGAGCTGTGTGCGGCAAAAACAGAGCCAGCCGGTGTTGCAGATTATGACAAAGAGGATGCTCAGAATCAAAGGCCAGTAGATGGACATTCCGAGGTGGAGCAACAAATATGAAACAGGAAGCAATAGCAACAGAATGGAGTTGACAGTGAGTTGGCTCCATTTAATTTTTCCGGTGGCAAGCAAACTCTGATATAGTGGACCTGTGAATGCATCAAAGAGTGCCTCGATAAAAATCAATGTGGTGAAAAGGACTGCAAATTGAGGCACATCCACGAGCCACAAATCAAGCAAAAACGAACATTCAAAGCAGATGGGAATTGTGGGTAATAGAATGAGAAAATAGCCTATCTTTGAGCTTTTATAGAGTAATTGTTTTGTGGTGTCGATATTGTTTGATGCATAGGTTTTGACAATTTGCGGATTGACGGCATTCTGAAATCCGTAGGTCAGATTTATAGCGGCATTTCTGACCTGGCTTGAAATTCCGCGTGCGGCATTGGCAATCGGGCCTCCAAAGATATTCAGTAGAATGTTCAATCCTTGATCGTGGAGCAGATTGGCAATAGAACCATATAGATTCCATCCGCTAAATGATGCGATTGCTTTGATAGTAGCTTTGTCGGGGCGTAGATCTATGCAGCAGTAGGCAAATCGACGTCGGCAGTAAATTGCCATGCATGCAGCTGAAATGATGGTGATCAGCATTAACGCTATGCTCCAACCGATTAATTTGTCACATGGAATGAATGCCAGCCCGATGATGAGAATCAGTCGTGCAATTGCTCCGGCCATTTCTATATAGGCCGGAATGTGCATATGTTCATGGGCGGTGATGGCTGATTTGTAAGGGGCTGTCAATGCGGCTGTCAATGTTGTAACCACAGATGCTTGATAAACCCAGTTAGCCGCAATGATGCGGTCGGGAGGGATCACGAGCTGAGTGTTTATGAACCACAATCCGATGGTTTCGGCGGCAAGCAGCAATGTGGCGGCAATTATCAGCTGGATAATCATCGAATTGTTGAACGCTCGTTTAAATCCGTCAAAGTCATTTTTGCCAAGTTCAAAGCTTAAGAAGCGCTGGGAAGCCGATGAAAAAGTGATGTAGAGCGTTGATAGCATCAAGATAATGCCCCCGACAATGTTGAAAATGCCGAAATCAACTACACCGAGCACCTCAAGAACTTTTCTTGAAGTGTAGAGCCCGATGACCACCGTCACAAGAGTGCGCAGGTAGAGATACATCGTGTTTCGGGCAATGCGATTATTGTCAACTCTATTCATTGGCTCAGTGTAATATTGGCAAAGGTACAATAAAGAAACGAATCTATGCTTAGAATTATTACAATTAGTGGCAGTTCGCAGCCGCGTTGCTTGCTAATTAGGCAATATTTGAGTAGCTTTGTCGCTGTTTTAAGACTTGAAAAAGCAGTTAAGACTATGAATATTTTGATTACTGTGTGTGCGCGCGGAGGCTCTAAAGGGATTCCGGGCAAGAATATAAAGCCGGTTGGCGGCAAACCATTGATTGCCTACACTATTGATGCGGCTCTGCAATTTGCAAAAACCATAAATGCTGAGGTGGAGCTATCAACAGATTCCTGCCAAATCAAGGCTGTGGCTGCCGAGTATGGGCTGCCCACTGAATATGTCCGCCCCGATTTTCTTGCCAATGATGTGTGTGGCAAGCCCGAAGCTATAAGGGATGTGATGCTCTATGCCGAAAAACTGCATGGCAAGACCTACGATTATGTCTTAGACCTTGATGTAACATCGCCTATTCGCACTCAGCAGGATATACAGCGCTGCTTGGCCATGATTTTAGAAAAGCCGGAGGCCAAAACAATTTTTTCTGTGAGTCCTTGTGCTCGAAATCCCTATTTCAATCAAGTGGAGGAGGATGGCAGCGGATATTGTCATGTGGTGATTGACGGAAAGTTTACTGCGCGTCAAAGTGCACCGAAAGTCTATGATATTAATGGCTCTATTTATGTGTATCGCCGCGATGCGCTTGACTGCGAAAATCCGCGTGCCGTCACTGACCGTTCACTTGTTTATGTGATGGATCATCTCTGCTTTGACCTTGACGAGCCGCAAGATTATGACTATTTAGCCTATCTTCTTGACACCGGAAGGCTCTCTATTTGAGTCTCCGAAGGCTTTAGAACGGATAGCCGATAGCCAAGTGAAAGGCGAGTGAGTCTTTGAATTTTGGCATATTATAGTAGCCGCGTCGTTCGGTTTGGTATGGCGCGTGGATTCCTATACCCAAATCGCCGCGAACCACCAGCATTCCCAGGTCCATTCGCAAGCCCACACCGGTGCCTAATGCTATATCCTTAAGAAATGTTGATGCTTTCAGTGTGCCTCCGGGGCGTTCCGGGTCATCCCTCAGTAGCCACACATTGCCGGCATCGATAAACATTGCCCCATGGAAAATGCCTATAATCGGGAAGCGATATTCAAGGTTGAACTCAAATTTGAATGTACCTGTTTGGTCAAAATAGTCATCGGCTTGAGTGTCAGGCACGCGATAGCTGCCCGGACCGATGCTGCGAACTGTGAAGGCTCTGACAGAGTTGGCTCCGCCAACATAGAATTGTTCGCTATAGGGCACTTGCGCGGAGTTGCCATAGGCATGAGCGGCGCCGAGAGCCACTCGTCCAACAAGCTTGTGTGCGCCACTAATGCGGCGGTTATACACAAGTTGGGTGTGGGCTTTGACAAACTGTGAGAAGGGTGTCCCAAATAATTTCTTTTCACCTTTTTGTCCAAAGGCTTCATATATGCCCCAGAAAATATTCCCGGCTTCTTGAAGAGTGAATTGCCAGTTAAGCGAATTATTGGAATCAAAGGCGCGGTCGTAGGTGTAGGTGTAGGATATTTGTGGAATGAATTGACTCATAAAGCTTTGAGCAATGGCTTGATTGGCATTCATTATGGAGTCAAAATCAACGGTGGTGTGCAGAAGGTTGTTGTAGGTGATTCTGAAGAGTGTCAGTGAGTTTGACACATGACGTGTAGCTCTCCAATCATAGGTTAATCCGGCATTGAATTGAGCCAAATTGAAATAGTGGGGGCGATTCAGCAATTCTGCGCCAAGGTTGATGCGGGTCCAGTTAAGGTGTCGGCGAGAACGTGGAATTAACTTCGGTGCTAATAGTCGGGGGAAGGAGAGCGAGGTGTTAAGCCCCACTTCGTAGGAGTTGAATTTTGAGCTTCGCCCATGACCTGTTTGCCATTCGTAGTTGCCAAATAGGTTGACACTCAGCTGCTCGCCTCCGCCAAAGGTGTTTTTGTGGGTCAAACTCAAGTCAATCCCCGGACCGAGATAACTGTTTGATTTCGATGTCGCATTGACCTCGGCGGCAGCTACTAATGGTGCATCAAAGGTGCAGTCGATTCTGACATCAAGTATTCCCGGTTGTGTTGGGTTTGGCGCCGCGTCAATGCTGATGTTGCTGAAAATCCCCAAACGCGACAGATAGGTCTGCGTGTTGTTCATGTCCCGCACTGAAAATGTTTTACCCTCGCGGAAGGTGATGCAGCTCGGTATCAATCCATCGCGCAATTTTGAGGGCTTCATCTGAATGATTGTGCCGCGATTGGTTTGAATTGTGTCGGGTGTGCCGTCACCTTGGTTGCGGTGGACCACAGTGGTGATATTCCCGGTTTTGTATCTTGTGAGTAGCCCTTGATGGATGTTTGATGCCAGGACAAGTTGCAATGTAATGCGCCCGCGATTGGCGGTGGTGTCGGCAAGATACTCTATAAATTCGGGCTTGAAGAAGTAGTAGCCTTTGTTGCGCACTGCATTGGCAATGTTTATTCGTGCATCGCTCAAAGAGTCAATGCAATAGCGCGAGCCCGGTTTGAGGTAACTGTTGCGACCGGCTATTGAATCAATCAAGTGGTTCAGATGGCCGGTGTCGGGTAGGAGGCGAATCTCGTCAAAGGTGTATTCCGGGCCGGTGTTAACCTTGTAGCGAATGCTCGCTTTTTTTTTGTTTTTCCCTTGAACAAGCTCATAGGATGCTTTGCCACTGAAATATCCGTTATTAACCAAAATTTGGTCAAGCATTTGCACTCGCATTTCGGGGCGCACATCGCTGATCAATACCGGGTCTTCAACTAATTTCTCATATAGCCAATGGCGGAATCCTGAAGGGGGGGTGCTCCAGTTATTGTAAACCCACAGCCCCAGGGGGAAGGGGTGTCTGAGGTAGGGGGAATATAGGCAGTTGTTTGGTTTGACATTGATGGCATTAAACACGGCATCCGAAAGCCCCGGTGCTTCTTTTTGTTTCTTTGAGGGGGTGTTAATCTCTATTCTTTTAACTCCGGTGTAGAGGATCTCATCAGCGGGGAGGCGGCGAGTTGTTGAGCAACCCACAGCAATTGCGCTCCATAAAATGGCGCAAATCAGCAGTAGAGGGGTATTATTTTGTTTGCGGAGTTTCATTGTTTGTGCTTTTAGGTTTCTGAGTTGATTGACCGAATCGGAAAATGTCGCGTAGCGAATTTATTTTGCGTTTCAGCACAAAACCAACACCGGTTTGTGTGATTTCTCCTTCCAAGATACTTTCGTAGCCCACGTGGCGGAATAGCTTGATGTACATTGAACCACTTCGGTTCAGGAGGTATTCAAATGAGATGTCGTTGATTAAATTTTGTGAGAAATTTTCGTCGGCATCAGCATCAGTGGAGTAGTTGCCGCCAACAACAATCTTGAAGCGATTGTCAAACAGCGATTTAGACACTCGATAATTGTAGCTCGTGGTGGTTGACTCGGCTCCGTCAATGGTTTTGTCATATTGGTCTATGCCGAATGAAATGTCAACTCCGTTGATGTTGCTTGCCATCCACGAATTGAGCTGTGAGGCTAAGAATGTGTATAGCGGATTGCCCGATAAATTGGCATTCCCTTTTGACCCGGGACCCGTGTATTGGTTGTAGAGGAGCATATTCATGGCTTGGTTGGCTCGCTGTTCGGGGCTCATGCCTTGAAGCTCGTTTTGTATTGTCAAGTCGTCATTGGTTGTCAGGTCAAATGACACATCCATATTTCGCAAGGTGTTTGAAGCTTTGAGAATGATGTTGAAATTGACCAATCGGGAGTTTTGTCCTTGCTGTGTGACATTGGCTTTGACCTCATCTGTGGCGCTGATATTGAGTGTCGGGTTGAGCATGTCGCCGGTGAATGCTATGTAGCTTCCTTCTTGGAATTTGAAACTTTTCTCTTTCATCAGTGCCATTGAGAATCCTCCGCTGGCAATCTGGGGGGTGTAGTTGATAAATCCGCTGTTAATGGTGTAGCGCCCGGTCAAGCGTCCGTCGGTGCTCATGGGTGTTTGTGTGTAGGTCAGATTGCCACTACCCGATATTGACACTTTGTTCTTGCCGTCGGGCGATAGGTCAACGTTGATTGTTGAGCCATCGGAAATGGTCAGTTCTGCATTAAGTAGCAGCTGCATTGGCATCTCTTGTGGTTTCTCTTCGGTGAGGATTGATGTGGTGTCGGAGAGATTGACGAATTTTACCATATTGCCGGCGCTCTGCGGGGTTAGAGCTTGAACGGCATCACTAATAACGTATGTGACGTTTGTGCCGCCGAGTATGTTCAGTGCGGCATCAACTCGCATCAGGCTCATGTTGCCTTTAATTGTGGCATCAAGGTCGAGATATGCTTTACCATAAACATTGGCGCCTTTGGGACGTGAGGAATTAACAATCTGCATGTCGCGTGCCGTAGCTGTTAAATCAACGGCTATGTCGTTTATTCGGCGGGCATCAACTGCGCCGTTAATGAAAAGATGATTGTTGTTTAGCCCCTCTATGGCAAAGTCTTTGAATTTAATCACATTGCTGTCAACGGGGATTTTATCTTCGGAGAATTTGTAGGGCATGCCGGTGATGCCGACTTTGACGGCCGTGGAGTCGAAGTCGAGGTAGCCGTTGAAAATCGGATTGGCAATGTCGCCGGTGATATTCATGGTGCCGTTGAGCATACCCGATAGTTGTGCCACATTTTTTGATAGGAATGGATTGACAACTCGTAGTGGGAAGTGAATCATGGAGAAGTCAAGAAGGAACGGATTGGTGGCTGTGGAATCGTTGACGTGCCCCGACGCTGTAATCACCTTTTGGTTGTCAATCAGCAGCGATGCATCGGCATGCAAGGCTCGTCGGCGGTTGTTGTTGGCCAATTTGAGCGCGAGATCGAATGAGCCAACACGCTCTTTACCATAGTAGAGCTCGTTGAGATTGAGAGTGCCTTTGCCTACAACATATTCTCTGTCCCAGCGGAAGCGCATATCGGCGTCAACATCGCCCTTAATCGGCGGCGCAAATGGTGATATTGATAGCCATTCAGCCAGGTCGATGTTTTTCAGCTCAAGAATCATATCCTCCTGGCCTCGGGCTATTGTGTCGGAGTGGGGGTGTTCGGTGTAGAGCTTTAGGGAGCTGCTATCTGATTTGAGCGAAAGATTGGCGTCTAAATGCTTGTTTTGGAAATCAAATGTGACAAAGTTGTCGCTATTTAATGCCCATTTTTTGTAGGCTATCGTAGGTGTAGCGGGGTGGAAGTTTGCTGTCAGCTTAGAGTCGGTCATGTTTGTAGTAATGCCCAAGAAGAAGCCTTGTTGGTTGGCAATGTTGGCTTGCTTTAGGATTGCCGACAGTTTATTGCGTGATAGAAAGCCACTCAAATCAATGTGGGCAAAGTCATCCATTGTGCCCGGTTTGTTGTCGATGCGGAGGTTGTAGGTGAGGAATTTATTGCGTTGGTTGGCGCGGAGTGACACGGTGTCGAGACGCGTTTTCCCCATTTTAAGGCTGTTGATTTCGGAGAGGAATGAAATCAGCGAGTCATTGGTGAATTTAATTTTTGCATCTTGAAATTGAATGTCGGCGGTTTCAGCAAGGTAGCGCGTCAGAACATTATTTCGGCCTGAGGAGATGTCGAGGTCAATTGTGGGGAGCGCTTGTTGCAATTCCGGTATGTGGATGTTGCGATTGGTTAGCTGAGAGTTGATGATTTCGGCGGCGCGAGTAATGCTGGTGAGCAGGGTGTCAATGCCGCATAGGGCTGTGGCTCGGGCTTTTAAATCGTCGGTCTCGATTGACGCTGAAGTGAGCGAATCAGCGGTGTTGAGTGTGGCTTTTGCTTGGTTTAGTGTCAAGCGGTTTTTGTCAAACAGCCAGTTTAGATTGTTGATGTCGATGTTAGCAGCGATGCTGCGGCTTTGTGGCCGGATGTGGCCGGTGGAGTGCAATGCCATTTTGCCCGATAGGGGAGTGGCGCTGAGTTTCAGTGCCTTGAGGTCGATGTTTTGGATGTCACCGATTAAGTCCCATGAGTAAATCGAGTCTGTGAGCCGTGCGTTGATGTTAGCATCCAGAGCGGCAATGTGGTTTGGAGAATAGATGCGGCCGGTGAGAGTGCACGAATCGATAGATGCTTTGACTGAGATGTCGCTAAGTTGGTTGTCGTTGTAGGTGATTTGGGCGATATCAATATTTGCTGATATTGAAGTAGAGGCCTTTGTGGGTGCATAGCCATGCCCTTGCAGAGTGGCTATTGCGGTGATGTTGCCAATTCCGAGTGTGGGAATAATCTCTTGGAGTGGGAGATTGTCGGAATTAAGAGTTATGTCATATCCCTCTGAACGCTGATTCCATAACGCGTCAAGCGCAATTTCCCCGGAGGCAGTTGCCACGGCTACATCGCCATTGATTACTCTCGGGTTGTAATCAACTTTGCCACGGATGGTCATTGGCGGTGTGTTGATTAGTTTTGCGGTGGATTGATCGAGGATTTTGTTTTTTAGTGGATTGACGTTTTGCACTTTGCCGTCAAGGGTAATTTGTCCGCTCATCCGATTGAAATCCATCGGATTTGAAATGTTGCCCGACGCATTCAGTGATAGCAGCCCGGTTATTGAGGCATTGATTTTGTCAATATTGAGTTGCCCGGTGGTGCCGTGGATATAGCTGTCAAGCGTTAATGCACTGTTTTGGGGATAGCCTGCTGATAGGGGTTTCAGTGTGGGGTAGGCGGTTGTGATGTCGGCTATGGCGATCTCCCCTTTGGCAATGAGCAGCAGGGGGAGTGTGGCGTTTTTAGCGAAGTCGCCCATGCCGAGGTTGGCATCTATTAACAGCAATGATTTTGGGGTTTTAACCTGGAAGTCTTCCAAGCGCATTGCTGTAGAGTCCATTTTGAATAGTCCTGAGGCATTGAGAGTCAGTCCGCATCTTTCGGTTAGGGATAGTTCCTTTAGCGGAACGCGCAGTTCGGTGCCGCGATTGAAGAATGAATCAATTCGGATTTTGGTGTCGCTAACGGCAATGTGTTTTATGTCAAGGCCGGGTGTGGGCTTTGATTCGGATTGGGCATAAATGGCTTGTGGCGCAGAAAGATATATTTCGCTGATATTTATGCTCCAAGGCGATGAATTGTTGCTGCTTGCCGAATCGGGCTTTTTAGAGCCGGGGGTAGCTTTGGGTGTGAAGTAATAAGCTGTCAGGCTATCAATGCTCAGCCTTTGAGCGGAAATGTTTTTTGAGAGCAGATTGATGTTGCCGCCAATTAATTCCGCTATCCCTATATGGGTGTTGAGTGAATCAATTGTTTGTGGTATTGTCATCTGCAAGTGAATGTTGCGGAGTTGCAGTTGCGGAGCCGCAATTGTCATGGCAATTTCGCCGGTCGTAGAGGTATCGGTGGGGGTAGTGACGGTGTCGTTGAGAGCCAAGTGGATATTGGCGCCATCGAGGAGGGTGTTTTCCCCAATGAGTATCTCTTGGATATTCATTGACAATTCGGTGGCTTGTGTGGTGAATTTGTCAATGTGGGCGTTAATGTAGAGTGCCGAATCGGCTGTGCCTTGAATATATCGGGCATCGATGAGGCTTAACTCGCTGATTTTAATCCGTTGTCTAAGCAGCGGAAGAAAAGCAATATCGGCATTGACCTCTGATGCCGAGAGCATGGTGTCGCCTTGCTGAGTGATAGCAAGATTCTGAAGCTCTAAGTTTAGAGGGAAATGCAGCCTGAACTTGCCAAGCGATACTCTAAAGTTTGTGGATTGTTCAATCTTTTCAATGGCAAAATTCTTTGCCATGTTTTGAACAAATGGAGTGTAGAGGAGAATCACTATCAGCAGAATGAGGGCTATCGCCGAACCTGTAATTCGGAGTGCGGCTTTTTTGAATGGTTGAAGCCCTTTGCTGTTCATGGCCTTGGTGTGGATTTGTTTACTGAGTTGAAAAAACTAAACCGTTTTGGATAGGGGTTTAACGCCTGCGCCTGTGGTGTTGTTCAAAAAAGTGTGGCGCTATCAATCGAGGTGCTAATACCACTGCACGCCATTTGAATAGGATGAGCGTTTGTCGTATTTCAGATCGGATAGCATTGACGAGTTAACGGAGATGTGGAAATTGTAGGATTTATACGGACCCACGGGGACAATGCTGGCTGTCATGGTGAAGCAGTGCAGGTCGCGCGAAATGTTGCAGTTCATATAGGCAAGTTTATGGGCATTAAAGTCGTAACTTGCGGTGAAACTGAAATTCCAATTTTTTGTTGGGCGTATGTTTCCTGATAGGCTTAGATTTTGAGTAATCCTCCCATCATATTCCATCTTTTCCTTGTTAAACGCTCCGTAGCCGTAGTTTATCGAGTAGTTCAGAGTGAGACTCCAGGGTACTTCCCATTTCATGTAGCCGTCGGAGTCAAAAGCCATGTCACTGTCGCTGCCCGACTCGTTATTGCTGTCATTGCCACGCCGTGCCGGTGACCGTTGTTGTAGTCGGTTATCTTCTCTATTGTCGCTGCTCGAATCTTTTTTATCTTTTTTCGGCTTGCGCTTAAAAGTGTCGTTGTTGAGGGTGTAGCTGAATGATGTGCCTGTGCTTGAAAGGCGACCGATACCCTTGCCGGCTTTCCAGCGGGGAATGTTGACTCTGACCGGATTGCCCGCCGAATTGAGCTGATAGGTGTAAACATCCCACACTGCCGATAGGTTGAGATTGAAATTCTTAACCAAGCGAAGCATGATGGAGGTGTTGATGTTGCTCCAATTTAGCGAGTCGGCAGCAAAGTTGTAGCTTTGTGAAATGGAGAAATTTTCGATGAGTGACACTTTTTTCTCCCCGATGGAGTCATCATCGGATTTGACTTTCATTTCCAAGTTGTTGGCAAGTGAGAAGCTCACCATGCCGGTTTTTCCTTCGCCCGGAACACCAAACAAACTGTTGGGGAAGAGTGAGTATTTGCGTGTTTTCATTTCGCCGTTGGCTCCGGGGTATTGGTATGTGCCATAGTAGCCAAAGAATGATGAACTAAAGTCGGGTGCGCCGCTGAAGCTAACAGTCGGGGTGATCACGTGGCGAATCATCTGCACTTTATCGCCGAAGATTTTCAGCGGTTTGTAGAACCCGTAGATTTTAGTGTCGAGCGAAACCGATGCGTTGAAGTCCCACACATTGTAGAAGTTGTGGGTGGTGTCGCAAATCTCTTTTGCTGCGTTGGGGTCCCATTGGCGGCGCACTTTGGAGGTGTACATTCGGTCGGTTAGATTGACCGAGGGAGTCATGTTGATGTACTTAAATATGTTGAATGTGGCTGAAATGGGTACATTGTGTCGCATGCCGTTGCGCCAATCTTTGATGAGGCTCTTTTTAAAAAATTCATCTTGCTTGGCAGTCAATGAGTTGTTGAACTGACCTGAATAGGACATGCGGATTTTTTCATACCATTTTTCGGCTCCAACTGCGCGTTTGCGCTTGAAGGGGTAGATTTGCGACATGGTCACCGTGATGTTGGGAAACGAAACGGCGAGCGTTGAGTCCTGGCTGCGCTGCGCAATGTTGACATTGCCGGAGAATGACCATTTTGAACCTGGTGGACGGTAGGTGAAGTTGACCGTAGAACTCTTGGTGTTTTCGGTAAATGCGTTTGAGTAGTAGCTGTTTAGGTCGTTGCGGGAGTATCCCGAAGTGGTGAAATTGACCGAAGCAGAGAAGTTGAACACCGGGTTGGCTTTGGCGTCTTGGGTGTGGTTCCAAAGGACTTGGAAGTTTGTTTGCTTAGAATAGTCGGGCAGTCCCTTATCGCCGAGCACGGTTTTAAGGAATGAAATGTTTATGTTCCCGTTGTACTTATATCGTTTGACGTATGCCGAGCGAGCTTGAATGCCCCAAGAGCCTTTTGTATATATTTCACCGGTCAGCGCAAGGTCAATATTGTCGTTGATGGCAAAATAGTAACCGCCATTACTTAGATAAAAGCCACGGTTGTAGTCATCACCAAATGATGGGAATATTACGCCTGAAGAGTACTTTTCAGAGAATGGAAAGTAACCGAAAGGCACTGCAAGAGGCAATGGAAGCCCCTCTAGCACCATGTATGCCGGGCCTGTAACAATGTCTTTTTTTGGTCGAACTTTAGCTTTTGTCAAGCGGAAGCCAAAGTGTGGTGCATCATGATTATCGCAAGTGGTGTAGAAACCATCTTTGACGTAGAAAATGTTATCTCCCACTTTTTTTGATGTTCCACCCTGAAGGAATCCTTCGCCTTGTTCGGTAAGCACGTTTGTGATGAATCCTTTTTCGCTCTTAAAGTTATAGCGCATGGTTTCGGAGCGATATTCAGTGCCGCGATCATTAAACACCGGAGCACCAATCACTTCGCCGATGCTATCGGTGGTCCCCACGGCATAGACTGTGCTTTGAGCTAAGTCCATTTCAATGCGGTCGGCATCGAGTTTTATGTCGCCGTAGGTCACATGGCCGTCGCCATAAACATAGGCATTTTTCTGCCCGATAAGCACCATAGAGTCTTTGGCAACAATGTCAACAATATTGTCGAGATCGGTCTTTACTCTCATAATGCGTGGACCTGTGGGCTTTTTGGTCGCGGTGGTATCTTGGTTGACTCTTCGACGGTCAAGCGATGCAATCGCCGCTGTGTCAATCAGTGACGCGCCAACATTTGCCGATGAAAGAAGCGATGAAGTATCGGCGGCGGAGAGGGGTTTTAGTGTGGAATCGGAGGCTGTAGGCGCTATTCTGCGTCGCTGGGCACGCTGCATGCGTCGAGCGCGTCGTTCAGCCTTTTCAGCATTATCAATGGATGAATTAGCTGAATTTCGCAGACTGTCAATGCTCGAAATCGAAACAGTAGTAGGGTCCGATGGGGGCAGAGTCTGACGAGAAGCAGCTGCGCTTAAAGCCATGGTTAGCACCATGGTTATGATTATATATAGATGAGTTTGCCTCAAGATTTTTTCAATCAGATAAAATTCGTTGCAAAGATACTACCAATCCTCCGAAAATCATAGCCTTTGCCCCCCTTTTTAACCTCTATTTAGCAAATTTGATGGCAAAAATATAGGACTGCTACTCAATGAGTGCAGTCCATATAAGCTAATTATTTCGGAGGTTCTATTTGCTTGGCAGTTTATTGCTTTTCAATAGTGTTGATTACGTCTCCAAATTTATCGTTGGATGCCTGCATCGATTTGTATTTTTCAAGTGCCACCTGCTGCATGTCAACCACAGTATCTGCTTCGTCAACAATCTCTTGACCGAGCATTGTTTCGATAATATCCTCTAAAGTAACAATGCCGCGTAGGCAGCCATACATATCGTGGATTACAGAAATATGCTCTTTTTTAGCGAGCATTTTCTCCCAAATATTGAATGCACTATCTTCTTCGTTGAATTTGAGAATGTCACGACGGATTTCCGACAATGGGGTATTAAATTTGTCGTTTGCAAGGAGCTCAAGAGCAACGGATTTCAAAACATATCCTGTGATGTAATCTCGATTGTCGGTATATACGGGGATTCGAGAGAAGGAGATATTTCCTTTTGCAAACAGTTCCTTGACGGTAGTGTCTTCAGGAACCGAGAACACCACCAAGTTGGGTGTCATAATCTGTTCTGCAGGAACATTGTTAAGTTTGATTGTGTTCTGGATGATTTTGCGCTCTTGATCTTTAAGAACACCTTCTTCTGATGCAACTTCCACCATTGATGATACTTCTTCGCGGCTAACTGATACCGGTTGTTCATTGCGAGAGAAAATATTTGTAATACCCTCAAAAAGTCTCACTAAAGGATAGGTGATGATGACAAGAAAGTGAATTACCGACGTTGATGGTAGGATGAGCGAGCGCCAGTATGTTGCCCCAATTGTTTTTGGGATTATTTCCGATAGTACTAATATCAAGAGTGTCATTATAGCAGACACTATACCGAAACTTGATTCACCAAATACTTTTGTAGCTTCAGCACCAACACCTGCAGCTCCAATGGTATGAGCTATGGTGTTAAGCGATAGAATCGCTGCAATTGGTCGGTCAATATCGGTTTTGTATTTCTTTAAAAGTTTTGCGTTTTTTGCGCCTTCACTCTCTTTAAGAGAAATGTAGGACATTGGTGTCGAAAGTAATACAGTTTCGAGGATCGAACAGAGAAATGAAAGAGATAATGCACCTATAAGATAGGTTAACAATAGAAACATATTGGGTTAAGAGTTTGTTTATAGCTTTTTTTGGGGTGAGGAGAAAATAGAGAGGAGAGAGAAGAAGGAGTTTATGTTATTGATTCGTGTTATTAATCACTTGTGTTGTCAACTTATTAGTTCGCAGGGCCCATTTCAAATACAAGTTCGCCACCGCCTACAATATCAGAGTGCATGATGTACATCTGGTCATAGTCTTTACCGTTGAGTTTCACGCTCTTAATGTAGCGGTTTTCAGCCGAAAGATTGTTGGCCTTAACAGTGAATGTGCCACCAGCCACAGCAATTGTTGCTTCTTCAAGGCTGGGAGTGCCAAACCAATAGCGACCGCTGGCAGGTTCTACTTGGTAGAAACCGAGGCTTGTCATGATGTACCATGCCGACATCTGTCCGGCATCTTCATTGCCGGCAAGACCATCGGGCTTGCTGGTGTAGAACTGGTCAAGTACTTGATGAATCAAGTCGGCAGCTTTACGGTTTTCGCCGAGCATAGTGTAGAGATAAATAGTGTGGTGACCGGGTTCGTTGCCATGAGCATACTGGCCGATGAGGCCTGTGATGTCGGGCGAAACGTCAGAACCGGTGAGTTCTGAGCTTGTGCTGAAGAGTTCGTCGAGGTGTTTGATGGTTTCTTCCTTCGAGCCATAGAGGGCTACGAGACCATCGAGGTCCTGAGGAATGAGCCAAGTGTATTGCCAAGCGTTACCTTCGCAATAGTCGTCGGCACGGTGAGTGGTAGCATTCGGGTCGAAGGGTGTGCGCCAATCGCCATTGGTGAATTTGCCACGTACAAATCCTGTTGATTTGTCGAAATAGTTGCGCCATGATTGGCTATTGGTGGTGAATTTGTTGAAATTTTCTTCGTCGCCCATTGCTTTTGCAGCAGCAGCTACAGCGCCGTCGGCAATAGCGTATTCCATATCATAAGCAATAGATTCGGTCATCAAATCGGATGGAATGAATCCATATTGCTGGCGAAGAGCACCGCCACGAGCAGTGTCGGCAGCAGTTTTGAGCACTGCTTGGTATGCCTTGAGGCTGTCAACTCCGGGCTGGCCTTTTACAATAGCGTCGGCTACGGCAATGATGCCTGGGTTGCCTACCATACAGTCTGTTTCATTGCCCCAAAGGTGCCAAACCGGGAGGCGGCCCTGCTGATCGGCAATGTTAACCATTGTGTTGACCATTTCTGTGTAACGTTCTGATTGGAAGATTGAGAGCAGGGGCATTTCAGCGCGGTAAGTATCCCACAATGAGAAGATAGTGTACTGGGGAGCTTCCGATTTATAGATATTGCCATCTGCACCACGATATTGGCCATCAACATCGCTGAATGTCGCGGGAACAATCATTGTGTGATAGAGTGCGGTGTAGAATTTTTTAAGCTGTTCGGTATCGGCTGATTTTGCTTTAATCTTAGCAAGTTCGCCGTTCCAAGCCTCTTTTGCCGCTTTCTGTGTGGCTTCGAAATCCCATTCCGGCATTTCGGCAGCGAGGTTGGCTTTTGCGCCTTCAATAGAAACAGGGGAGATTGCCACTTTGACCATCAATTGCTCGGCAGAATCGGTTTTGAAGTTAACGCGTCCATACATATTGTCCTTTCCGGCCAATTCAAAAGAGTCGAATGGCTTTGAGAATTCAGCCACGAAATAAACTTTCTGATCCTTAGCCCAACCGGTTGAATAGCGAGAACCGGTAATCATGTTATTACCTTCAGCGCTCATTTGTGATGCTGTGGTTTTGTCCCAGCAGCCGCCATTTTCCAAGTCGAATACAATAGCAGCATTGTCGGCTTTGGGGAATGTGTAGCGATGTAAGCCCACACGGTTGGTTGCTGTCATTTCAGCAAGAATGTCATAGCGGGTGAGGGGCACTGAATAATAGCCGGGAGTTGTGATTTCCTTTGAACGGTCGGCGTATGACCAAAGGCCTGAAGCCTGATCTTTTTCTTCGCCGCGTGCGTATGTCACATCACCGATAACTGGCATCACAGTTACGTCAAAAAGGTCGCCAATGCCTGTGCCCTGAAGGTGAGTATGAGAGAACCCGATAACAGTAGAGTCGCTATCATGATAGCCTGAGCACCAGTCCCAAGAAACGGGGATGCTGGTAGGGCCGAGCTGCACCATACCGAAAGGTACGTTAGCACCTACGAATACGTGTCCGTGACCGCCACTACCGATTTTAGTGTCCACAAACGCAGTGTAGTCAGTAGTGTCTGCGCTTGAATTAGCTTCGTTGCCCGATGTGCATGATGCCAAGAGTGCAGGGGCTAGCAAGAGGATGTGAGAAAGTTTCATTATAGTGAGATTATTTATTGTTCTTGAGGTTGAATTTGAGTGACTTGCCGGAGATTAGCTCGTCGTGAGAGATGCGATATTTTTTGAGTTTCTTGCCGCCTAGTTCCATTGTGCCGATAAAAATCGATTCGGGGCTCTGGCGTTTTGCCTCGATGGTCAATGTGCCTTTGGGTGTGTCGATTTCCACAGTGTCAAACACAGGTGATGTCAATGTGTAGAAAGGCTCTCCGGGGCAGTCGGGGTAGAAGCCCATCATTGAGAATACAGCCCATGCCGACATGGTGCCTGTGTCATCATTGCCGGGAATACCGTCGGGTTTGGTGGTGAAATGTTTATTTAGAAGGCGGTTGACTTCTTTCTGTGTGCGCCATTCTTCACCTTTTACACGGCTAAAGAGGTAGGGGTAGGCAATATCGGGCTCGTTTGCGGGATCATAAAGACCGTCGTCAAACACCATTTGGAGCTTGTTGGTGAATTTCTTATTGCCTCCCATCAATTTGATGAGGCCTTCCACATCATGAGGCACGAAGAATGTGTAATTCCAAGCAGAACCTTCGTGGAAACCGGGTACGGGTTCGAAGTTTTCGCCCTGTCGGGGATTGAAGGGTGTTAAGAATGAACCATCTTTATTGATGGGACGCAGAGTGCCGCTATCTTTTGAATAATAGTTGGCATAACCTTTGGCACGCTTGTTGAGTTCAGCGGCAAATTCTTTGTCGCCACGCTCATTGGCAAGCCACGCCAAAGCAGCATCAGCTACGTAATATTCCAATGCGTGTGACACAGAGTTGTCGCCTGAATTGTCGCCGGCATACATCCCCAGAGGAATATAACCATTTTCAATATAGGGGTCAACGTCGGGGCGCATTGGGTTGAGGGCGCCGGGAGTAGTGGCCGATTTTTTCATTGCGGCGTAGGCGGCATCCATGTCAAAGTCGGTGAGCCCTTTGCGCCAAGTGTCAACGATAACCGGGATTGCGGGGTCACCCTCCATGGTGAATGTTTCGCGACCATATAGTTCCCATTTAGGGAGCCAACCCCATTCTTTCGACATGTCAATCATTGAACGTACCATGTCAATTTGTCGCTCGGGGTAAACGAGTGTCATCAATTGATGAACATTGCGATATGTGTCCCAGAGAGAAAACACAGTATAGCGGTCTTGTCCGGCAGCAACTTTTCCGTCGCCAAAGCTCTCCATGAGGGGATATTCGCCATTCACGTCATTGAGAACGTTGGGGTGAATCAATGTGTGATATAGACCGGTATAGAACACCTCTTTTTGCTCGTCAGTGCCTCCGGTAACGCGGATTCGGCCAAGGTCGGCATTCCAAGTGTTATTGGCAGCAGTGTTTATCTGGTCAAAACTAAGATTAGCTTGTTCTTTGTCAAGGTTCTCGCGAGCATTTTCAACCGACACGAATGATACCCCCATGCGCACTTCAATCTGTTCGCCGGGCTTGAGATCATTGTAGGTGAACCAATAGCCCACGTCGTCGCCTGAGAGTTCGCGGCCATATTGGGTGTAGATTTTGTAGGTTCCGTTGTCGGGAGTCCATTCAGCTTCCACGCCGCTCATTTTGCGCTGCATCTTCCAATATCCCGATGTTGAAGGTTTCTTTGAAACTCGCATCACAAAATAGATTGTGAACACCTTTTGCGGATTATAGCAGAAAGTGCCAAGGAGCTTTGATCCCTCGATTTCAGTGTCGCTGACGCGCTTCACTGTGGCTCCGGTTTCGTTGGTCAATCCTTCGCCGAGATTTAGGAGAATGTTGCCCTTGCCGCCGGGGAATGTGTATCTCTCAATAGAAGAGCGCTTTGTTGCAGTGGCTTCGGTCAAGATGTTGTATTTTGTCAGACGATTGGAGTAGTAGCCGGGCTTGGCTTTTTCGTCAGTATAGAAAGAGCCATATTCTTTGTAGTCGGGGTTTAGGTCGCCGGTTGTGGCCATGGTGAGGAGTGAACCGAGGTCGGGACACCCAACACCGCTCAGGTTGACATGGGCATAGCCGGTGAAGAACTTGTTGTGAAACTCATAGGGGGTTGACCACCAACGAGCATCTTTGTCTTGAACATTTTCTGCCGAACCCATCACATTGAAGGGAACCACAGACATCATGCCGTTGGGAACCACGGCTCCGGGATTGGTGGTGCCAAAGTTGGTGGTGCCAATGAACGGATTGACCCACTTGGTGTAGTCGGTCTCATTGCTTGAGCTAAAGGCTGAAAGGCTCGATAGAAGCAGCCCGGCAGCGATAGTTAGATGTTTAACCATGGATTAATATTACAGGTGGTTTGTTATCATATGTTTCAACTTGCAAAGATAGCTACAAACTATTATAAATTGAAATTTTAACTGAAAAATTATTGATGGGATTCCGGTATTGTTGCTTATTGGGATGTTGATTTGCAAGATTGGCTCAGTCACAATTAATTGCTGTGTTTTTTTGTGCTTTTTTAATAGATTTTAATGTGGGGGAGGGAGAAGAATTGTATATATTTGCAAATTGTTAAGAGTTAAATAATAATCCCAAATTTAAATTATCAAGAACATGAAGAGATCCATGAAGACAATTTTGGCTTTGACAGCCATTGCGTTCATGCTTCCGGCTTTCGCTGATGAGCTTCCGATTGTTTCGCAATCGGTTACTTATCCCGACAATGAGCCAGCACCATGTCACCCTGTTCCAACCGACCGCCAGGTCCTCTGGCAGGAAGTAGAGTACTATGCATTTTTTCACTATGGAATGAACACATACACCGGACTAGAATGGGGCTATGGCAATGAAAATGTGAATACATTTGCTCCAACAGCGCTCCCCAATCCCCGTCAATGGCTTGAAGCAGTGAAGGCTGCAGGCATGAAGGGTGGTATTGCTGTTGTTAAACATCACGATGGTTTCTGCTTGTGGCCCACAGAAACCACTACTCACAACTGTACAAAGAGTTCAAACTCTTATGCTCAGCAAACAAACATTCCGCGCGATTTTGCGGCAGCAGCGAAAGACCTCGGAATGAAGTATGGGTTCTATATCTCACCCTGGGACCGCAATAGCGCACATTATGGCACCGACCGCTATGTTAAAGAGGTGTTCATGAAACAGTGTGACGAATTGGCTCAATATGGTGATGACCAATTTGAAATGTGGTTCGATGGCGCAAATGGGGGTGATGGCTACTATGGTGGCAAGAACACAACCATCAGCGTAGATGCATCAACCTATTATGACATCCCCAATTTGCGCGATTATGTTCACTCAATTGCTCCCAACTGTGTGATGTGGGGTGTTGGTGAAGAGGCACGCTGGATTGGTAACGAATCAGGCTATGCCGGCGAAACAAACTGGTGTATGATGGACCGAGGTGCGTCTTCGGAAGCTGCTAATCGCAACACAGGTCAAGAGCACGGCTGGATTTGGCTTCCCGGTGAAAGCGATGCTAAAGCTACATCGGCCGGTTGGTTCTGGCACAGCGGTCAGAGTGATCTTTCAGCAGAGCGACTATTCCAAATGTATCTTGAAACAGTTGGTCGAAACTCAAACTTGATTTTGAACATTCCTCCGGATCGCTCAGGCTCACTTCCTGCAAGCTCTGTGTCAACACTTGCTCAGCTTGGCCAAATGTTGCAAACTCGTCTTGGCACTGACTTGGCTCTCAATGCAAATATCACAGTTAGCGAAAAACGTGACAATGGCGCGAACCGCACTTATGAAGCTTCTAATATGATTGACAATGAAAAAGACACATACTGGGCTCCCAATGATGCCACTATTTCAGCTACCATTACACTTTCGTGGGACACTGCGAAGACCATTCGCTATGTGAGCCTCATGGAATACATCCGCAAAGGACAGCGTGTGAAAGGCTTCAAGATTGAAACCAGCACCGATGGTGTTACTTGGACTGAAAAAGCAACAAATGTTACTCGGACCACAATCGGTTACAAACGCATCATTCCGCTCAACGGCTCAACAGCATCAAGCTATGATAGCGGAACAACTGCTAAATATGTGAAAATTACCATTGAGGACAGCCGTGCATGTCCGCTTATTCACACAGTATCGGTTTATTAATATCTAAATTTTGAAAGAAATGAAAAATCTTAAAAAATATATCGGTCTGTGTAGTGTGGCAATGCTCTCTACTATGGCGCAAGCGCAGACTGTTGCAACTTTTGAAACTGCTGACTATGGAGCAATAGGTGTTTATGACACTTGGCCTGAGTCACCATTCCGCACCGGAGCCTTGACAGGCAATTACGCTGTGGTTGACAATCATTTGCAAGATGATGACACCAACTCAACATCTAAAATCCTCGGTGTTCAGCGTTCACGTTTCGGTTCAAATACATTCGGTGTGAGAATCGACCTTAAAGAAACATTCGAACTTACTCCTACTGCTAAGTATGTTCACGTGATGATTCACAAGCCTACTGAAGGTCGTGTGATGCTCATCGGTCTCGGTAAGCGTCAGGATCGTCCCGAACAGAGCCCCGAGGTAGAACAGTTCTGGGCTTATCCCGCAAATGACATTAAAGTCGGTGAATGGTTTGATGCTGTTTTCGCTATAAAGGGTAATGGCGGCATTGATATTTATTCACTCGTTATTGTTCCCGATTGCGAGGCTCCGCATCAATTGACCGAAGATTTTGTGGCTTATGTTGACGAAATCGTTATCAATGACAATATGAAGCCCCGTTTTGGCCTTGGTTATTATCCAGTCAATTTTGCTACTGATGCGGAATGGGGTAGGTCTGATCGCAAAATTAATGGTGTTAATTTGAATAGTAGCTCTTCAGGATTACAGTCGGTGACAATTACCGATGCTGACCGTACGGGGTATATGAAGAGATTTGACACCCCATTTAAGGCAAAACCTGGCGAAACAGTTACACCATCATTTTCATATAGTGGAACATGGATGCATGGATTTGTTTATCTTGATAGAGATAATAATGGTGATTTCAGTTATGGTGTAGACGCCAATAATTATAGAGATGCTTCAACCGACTTGATGGCTTATTCTTACTATAAAGCCACAGGCACAACAACCGGTCGCAACTCTGCGGGCACAGCCATCTATGAAACAAATCAGGGTAACAATGTATTGAACCCGCCGGCTTTTGTGGTACCGTCGGATTTGGCTCCCGGTATCTACCGTATGCGTTACAAAGTGGACTGGAACAGTATTGACGCAGGTGGCAGCATTGCATCCGGTAATCATATCTTGGATAATGGCGGTGGTGTTGTTGATGTGTTGCTTAATGTTCACGGAGATAATGTGACAGTCAATCAAGATAACCGTAATGGTGAAATCCTCTTGGCTTCAACCGGTGAAACTATTGACAATGAAGTGGTTCCCTTCGGTCAGCCCTTGAAGATTAAGATGAACCCCTCAAATGGATTTGATTACAAGGGTATCCGTGTTCGCCACGGTTATAATCTTGACGGCGATTCTTTGGTTAAGGATAATCCTCAGTATCGTGATGTATTCTACACTGCCAGCCAATTTGCTTCTGACCACACATTCACTATCCCCGGCGAATGTTTCGACGGTGATGTGTTGATTGAAGGATTGTTTGTGGAAGCAGGAACTGCTCCGGAGCCCGGTGATGGTGATGAAATTGATTATTGCGAGCCTGTTGGTATCGATGGTCGTACAAACTCTGACAATGTAACAACATACTCTAACTCAGCGTATCCGAACGATTATCGTGCCATATCAAATATTCAAGTTACGGATGGAACATCTACTGTGATAGTTCAAGGAGTGGAAAATACAAAAACTCGTCCGGTTTATTATGACCGCACGGCTACGGTATTAAATACTGCACCCGGTAAGACCATCACTATGACTACTAGTACATACCACACTAATAGTGGATGGATGCATGCATTTGTGTATGCCGACTGGAATCGAGATGGCTTCACAGTTTCCGATAAGGTGTATACAAACTATACAACAGGTGGCTTCAACTCAATGGCTCTAACACTTAACTTTAACGTGCCTGCGACATTAACAGCAGGAGATTATCGTGTTCGCTACATTGTCGACTGGGATCAAGCTCAGGGCCCATGTTACTATGGTCAAAGTGGACAGGATAATGGTGAATGTGTGTTGGATTTCTATATCAAAATACCTGATGTTGCCGGTATAGGAGATATTGAAATTGATAACTCGGATGCTCCTGTTGAATATTATAATCTTCAGGGTATTCGTGTAGATGCTGAAAATATTGTTCCAGGTTTCTACATTGTTCGTCAAGGCGAAAAAACTCAAAAAGTTTTTATCAATGAATAATTAGATAAAAGCGTCATAAATGAAAAAGCGTCCTGCGGGACGCTTTTTTTTGATAATACACTGCCGTTAATTAGCGAATGAAAAAATAGTTTGCAACGCGAGATATTCAAAAACAATAATGCTGTAATTGGTTGAAAGGTCGAAAATGTTGGGCTGAATTGGTAAAAAGTACTTATTGTGGTTAAACTTTCATGATTTATGCTAGTCATAGAGACAAAACCAATTATTAACAATTAAATCACCTCAGTCATGAAAAAGGTATTAGTAAGTTTAGCAGTAGTCATGATGGGTAGCTTCGTAATGATGCCCAACGTTGACGCTCAAGGCAGAAGGGGTGGTAGAGAATCAAGCCGCTCTTCACAGCAAGTAAGTTCATCACGCTCAGGTAGCAATAAAGATAATAAGGCCACTCGTCCGGGATCATCGGCAAGTGTACGTCCAGGTTCAAGCAATCGTCCTGGTTCTTCAAGCGGCATAGGTGCAGATCGTGGTAATAATAACCCCGGTAAAGGAAACTCAGGAAACAATAATTCAGGATATAAAAAGCCAAATAAACCTGGAAATAATGGCAATCCCAATAAGGATTATAAGGGACCTGGATATAATAAACCTGGATATAATAAACCTGGTAATGGTAAACCCGATAGAAAACCCGGATACAAACCCGGTAAAGGCCCCAGACCTATAGTAGTGGCTCCACCACCTCGTCCCGGTCGTCCTGTTTACACTTCACCTTGGGTGCGACCTGTACCTCCTGCCAACTGGCGCCCTGTGTATCGCAAGCCTTTGTTGGCTAGATTCCTCGGATTGACTTTTGGTATATCAATCAATTCGGCTTTGAATCAACTTTGGAATGCAAACTATGTGGTGGATGGTTATGGATCTGACGAAGTGTATCTAAGAAATGTCAATGAAATGGGTTATTATTGGGATGATGCTACCCTCTTCTTTGTAAATGGAGGATTGGTTCGCTCAGAATTTTATGACTCAACAAGTTATTATAATCTTTCAAGATACAACAATGTGTATAGAACTCTCTGCAATAATTATGGCAATCCTGTGAGCCGCAGCGGACAGACTGTAAGTTGGTTTGGTTACAATGGCGATTACATCACTTTGCAGTATGTAGGGATGAACACTTCAAGTGGATACCGCTATTTCACAATCTTGACCTACGGAAATTAGACAACAGTAAATATCAGCTTTTTCAAAAAAACGGCAGGTCGGAAGGTGTTAACTTTCCGACCTGCTATTTTTATCTGATTCAATCGAGAATAGTGTTATTTCTGTGGCTCCTCTTTCTTAGGCTCTTCTTTCAGCCACTTGTCGAGCCAACTGAAGAATACACGCTGCCACATGATGCAGTTTTGTGGTTTTAAAATCCAGTGGTTTTCATCGGGGAAGATGAGCATTTCTGTGGGGACACCGCGAAGGCGGGCAGCATTGAACGCCATCATGCCTTGAGATGCCAAAATGCGGTAGTCATATTCGCCGTGGGTGATCAGAATGGGGGTGTCCCATTTATCCACAAAGCGATGGGGCGAATTGGCAAATGTGCGCTGAGCGGCTTCATTTTCTTTATCCCAATAAGCACCGCCCATATCCCAGTTGGCAAACCACATCTCTTCTGTTTCGAGATATTGCGATTCCATGTTGAAGATGCCGGCGTGGGCAATGAATGCCGAGAAGCGACCTTCGTGGTGACCGGCAAGCCAATACACTGAGAAGCCGCCATAGCTTGCGCCAACGGCGCCAATGCGGTCGGCATCAATGTAGGATTCGCGTTTCATGTCGTCAACAGCGCTGAAATAATCGCGCATGTTCTGGCCGCCATAGTCTTTCGAAATCTGTGCATTCCATTCAGTGCCGAATCCGGGGAGACCGCGACGGTTGGGGGCAATAACGATGTAGCCGTTAGATGCCATCAAAGCAAAGTTCCAACGATAGCTCCAGAACTGGCTCACAGCCTGTTGCGGACCACCTTGGCAATAGAGAATAGCGGGATATTTCTTGTTGGGGTCAAATTCTGGTGGATAGATAACCCATGTGGTCATCATCTTGCCGTCGGTGGTAGGAACCATGCGTTTTTCCACAGTGGGCATTTTCAACTGGCCGAGAAGGTCGGTGTTGACATTAGAAATCTGTGCTACTTGATTGTCCTCGATGCTCACAATCTCATTGGGCATGAGCATAGAGTGGCGCATTGAGATTAATTTTGATTCACCTACAGGCGCCAGTGAAGCGTAGTCAAATACACCCTCGGCCACAGTGGAAACCTTTTTGTCATTGAGAGCAATAGAGAAGATAGGTGCAACACCATCTTTAGCTGCGATGAAATAGATTGACTTGCCATCGGGGTTCCAAGCAATAGCGTCGACGGTGTAGTCCCAATCGGCGGTGAGATCGGTTTTAGCGCCGGTGGCCATCTCCATGATGAAGATGCGGTTTTTGTCGGATTCGTAACCATCATGCTCCATAGAGAGCCAAGCCACATATTTCCCATCGGGAGAGTAGGTGGGCGCTGTGTCGTAGCCCATCATCCCTTCGGTGAGATTGCGAGTGGTTTTGGTAGCAAGATCATAGAGGTAGAGATCGGAGTTTGTGGAGATAGAATATTCCAAGCCGGTTTTCTTGCGCGACACGTAGATGAGCTGCTTGCCATCGGGGCTCCAGGCCAACGATTCGATGCCGCCAAAAGGTTTCATGGGAGCTTCGTAGGGCTCGCTCGGCATGATGTCTTCAACATTTGTCACTTGAGAGCCGTCAAAATCGCCCACAAAGGGGTGGGGGATTTCGGTTACCCATTCATCCCAATGTTTGTACATCAAGTCGTCGATAAGGCGACCGGTGGCATTGGGAAGGTCGGAATAGATGTCCTTGGCCTCTTTGGCTGACTTTATGGTGCTAATCATCACCACTTTCTTTTCATCGGGAGAGAAAAGGAAGCCCTGGATGCCGTTTTCAACGGCGCTGACAGCCTTGCGATCGGAGCCGTCGGCATTCATAACCCAAAGCTGCATTTTGCCGTCAACGGGGTTCATGAATGCAATTTTTTTGCCGCCGTCGATCCATGTGTAGCCGGCTTCATTTTCGGGAGTGGCAGTGATGCGAGTTACTTCGCTGCCATCGATGTTCATAACGTAGAGGTCGAGATTGCTCTTGTTTTGCTCTACACTTTCGTAGCTCACACCATAGAGGACTTTTGTGCCGTCGGGCGACACTGCAGGAGCAGAAACACGTCCGAGTGCTTCGAGAGCATTGATGTCAAATAGTCCGTTGGTAGGTGTAAAATCGGGCTTGTCAATGAGAGGCGCATCTGTGTTGGTGGTTGCTGTACATGCCGCCATCATCATAGCCGTAGCTGCCATAATAATTGGTTTGAATTTTGTTGACATATAAATTAGGGATTAATTATAAAGCGGAATAGAGTGTCAAGAGGAAAGATTGCCCACAAAAATACGAATTATTTTCACTTTCATCAAATTGCCATAAATCCCAAGTTTGTGTTATCGCAAAACTTGAAGGCAATTTGCCACAAAACTTGAAGGTAGCGATGCGATTTCAGTGCAATAGATATTGCATTGTTTGCATTATTTTGAGGATTCGTGCCTTTTTTCGCAAAGTTCTTCGTAACTTTGCGGTAAATTGCTAAATTATTGCTTGTTAAATACGTTAATTTATATGCGCTTAAAATTGATTCTTTGCGGTTTGCTTTTTGTTGTATCGTCGGTGTCGGCGATGGCTTATAGTATTTATCCCGTGCCGCAAAATATGGAGTTGACCGGCTCAACAATAGACCTCGGAACTCAGGTTAATATAGTGACATCGGATGAGAAGGCAAAGTGTGTTGCTCGCCTTAAGGAGGTGCTCGGTGATGCCGGGTTGTCCTACACAGTAGGCTCATCTGCAGTGTCGGGTGTGGTTGATGTGTATATCGGTGAATATGGTTCGGCAGATGCTGCCGATAGCTATGCGGCGGCATTGAGCAATTTTGATGTATCGGTGTTCCCGTCGTCAAGCGGCCGTTACGATCCACACATTTTGCGAGTGGACGCCGATGGCGACAAGGGTGCAATCTTGTTGCTTGGCGATGCCGGGGGCTCGGCCTATTACGCCTGTGCTTCACTTGAGCAGATGCTTGAGCAAGCTCCCTTGAATGCGCTCCCCACAGTTGAGATTTCCGACTATGCCCATGCACGCTATCGCGGCATAATGGAGGGATTCTACGGACATCCCTATTCCATGGAGAGCCGACTGAATCTATTGGAATATTGCAAGCGCTATAAGATGAATTATTACGGCTATGGCCCGAAGGCCGACCCGTATCATGCCGGTAATTGGCGTTTGAACTATCCCGAAACAGTTACAGATGCTCAGCGCAACTTAGGGCAGATGACATCGTCGGATATGGCGGCGATAGCAGCAAAAGCCAAGGAGTGTAATGTCGATTTTGTGTGGATTATTCACCCTTCGCTTGGTTCATATTCTATCAATCTATCCTGGGTGTCTGAAATAATGACCAAATTTGAACATCTATATAGCCTTGGTGTGCGCCATTTCGGTGTGTCGGTTGATGATATGAGTGGCCATCCGAGCAATCAAGGGGAGTTGGCGCATCAGGTGCAACTTGCTATTGATGAGAAATGGAACAAATCCGGTGTAGCTGATGCTGATAGAGTAGGTCCTGTTCTGTTCACTCCCACGGTGTATGCGTTAAACTATGGTGCATCGTATGTGTTGAGCTCATTGAGCAGCATTGATTCAAAAATAGACATTGCATTTACGGGCTATGACTGTTTTTCAAATGTAAGAGCAGAATCGTTTAGCACTATGGCTAATTATATTGGACGTGATCCGGTGTTTTGGTGGAACAACCCGGTGAATGATGACTATGATGAGTTCCTTTATCTGCATGGGCTCACAGTTCGCTGGACCATTGAACAGCAGGGAGCAGTTAGTCGCATGAAGGGCTTCCTTTTGAACCCGATGAATCAGGGGCAGGCATCGAAGGTGTGTCTGTTCAGCGGTGCCGACTATGCTTGGAATCCCGAGGCATTTAATGAGCAAAGCAGCTGGGAGGCTTCGCTAAAGTCAATTGTGAAGACCGACGAGAATGTGCAAGCATTGCGCGATTTTATTCGAGTGATGAGTGCTTATTCCACCCTCAATACCAAAACTCCCGAAGGGGAAGAATTTGCCGATTTGTATGCCGAATTTAAAACGTGCATATCTAATTTCACTCCCGAATCATTGGCTGAGGTTGAGGAACTCTACACAATCATGACACGCACTATTGAGGCTTGCGACCAGTTGTCGGCCATGGCCGATAGCTCTGATGAGGATTGCAGGCTTTTCTTGATTGATATAGAGCCATGGCTTTTGAAGGTTAGAGATATGGCATCAATTGTGGTGGATACATTTGATGCGCTTCGCGGAGAGGTGGATTATGACCGATGGACCGAGGTGAGCAAAATTGCAGAGCGAGCTTCGGCCATTCATGCCAATCACACTTTCTCCGTGCTTGAAGGATCGGGTATAGGAACCTATGAGCGATTCAAGGAGGTTCAGCCCACACCGAAGCATCTTGATGCGTTGATTGATTTTATAGCACGTCAGGAGTTCCCTATCAGTTTGCCCGAGCGCAGTCGCACACCGGAGGTGGTTTCCAATTTCTCGGAGCAGAGCAATCCCGGCGCCGTGACTATTGAAGAATCAACTAATCTGGCAGTTCTTTCCGGTTATAGCCTGACTTCTGAATGGGCTTCGGGCGAGTACCTTGGTGTCAATTTCAATAGATTGCAGAGCCTTAGCGTGGATGATATTGTGTGTCCCGAACAGTTCTCCGGGCTTCAACTTCAGTATTCAATCAATGGTAAATGCTGGAGTGATGTTCCGACCGATGTCTCGGAAAAATTTGATGCGGCCTATATTCGTTTTGTAAATGCCGAAGAGCAGGCATTGAGCATCCCCTCTGGCGGGGTTGTAAAAGTGCCTTTAGCTCCGATGGGCTCGGAATCGGGCCCGGGTGAGGTGAACATCACTGCATCAACCAATATGGGCGCTTATTCAAATTATGTGTTGAATAATATACTCGACGGCAATCCTTCAACCTATTTTTGGTCAAGTGAAGCTCCCACAGGAGGTGTTTCATATATAATGCTCGATCTTGCCGTTTTAGCTAAAGTGTCAAGTGTTACATTGCAGTTCACCGAAAAGGATCAGCCAACGGGGATTGTGCTAATACAAACATCGGAAGATGGAGTGTCGTGGAGTGAAAAAGCAGCGTTCTCAAGTTCTGACCTTAGCAGCGATTATAAGTACACTGCAAATTTTGCCACGGTTGAAGCTCGCTATGTCAGGATGTTTATCCACTCCATTAGTAATCGCGCATGGCTTCAAGTTGCCGAATTCAGTGTCTCTATAGAGGAAGAAAATCAAACTCCGGTAACGACGGCCGAGTTCTTGTCTGTGGCTAATGACCACAATCAGCAGAGTGTGGATGAACTTGATGACCGAAATCTCTCAACCGGATATGCAGCCGACGGAGCCGGTTATTTGATTTATAATTTCACTGAAAATCTGAAGATTGATGAGATTTTAGTGTTTCATAATAGCTCTTTCTCCGAAGAGAATCCTCTGCCGTCAATGAGCTTGAAGGTGGGTGGCAAATGGATTGAGTGTGGCACACTGAATGACGAATGTACCCATCTCGAAACTGACAATCTGCTTGATATAGAGCAACTGAAAATCGAGTGGAATAAGTATAATGTGCCGAAAATCTATGAGATTATGCCCGTAGGAGAGCCGTATGATGCAAATAAGCATGCCGGTGTGGAAACAATCATTCGCGACAATGCCGAAGCAATAAAAATCAGTGGCAGCAAGGGTGCGGTTAATGTTGTGGCTTCGATGCCTATAATCTCCTTGACCATTTATGATGCAGCGGGACGCTGCTTGACAACCTACAATGGTGGCGCAGAGAGCAAAGTGACAGTTGCATTGCCGCTGTCGTCACCGGCAATGGTGATAGTCCATGTGGTCACTTCCGACGGCAGTGTGTGCACTCAACGAGTGGCAGCCGGGTTGTGAGCCTACTTGCGATTATCCCCCGGTCGGCGTGTGGGGTAAAGTTTTTGAATCAAGTCGGCGCGGTGCAAGCGCTGTAGCGAGCGGATGATTTCGGCTCGGTAGGTTTTGTCGTACCAGAAGAAATATTTACGCTGAGCTTGCTTCTCTTCAGCGCGAGTGGCTGTGTAGATTTTCTCCCCTGTGTAGGGGTGAATGCCTGTATAGTAGATTTCTGTGGCCAAGGTCATTGGCGTGGGTGTGAAATCTTGCACTTGCTCCAAGTGCATGTTGAGCAACTTTGTTTCGGCTGCAAGTTCGGCCATATCGGATTCCTTACATCCGGGATGTGATGAAATGAAATAGGGAATCAGCTGTTGGCGAAGCCCGGCACGGGTGTTGATACGGTCAAATATGCGCTTGAAGTCATAGAATAATTTGAAATCAGGTTTGCGCATAATCTCAAGAACATGGGGGCAAGTGTGTTCGGGAGCAACTTTCAATCGTCCCGACACATGATTCTCGATTAATTCTTCATTGTAGCGACGATTGGTTTCGTCAATGTGGCGATTTCCGGTGTGGTGCATAGAAAGGTCGTAGCGCACCCCGCTACCGATGAATGATTTCTTAATTCCCGGCACTGCATCGGCTGCGTGATACACATCGAGAAGCTTTGAATGGTCAGTGTTGAGGTTTGGGCATGGCCTTGGATGCAGGCATGATGGGCGCAGGCATTTTTTGCAAATCTCGATGTCGTTGCCGTGCATCATGTACATATTTGCACTCGGTCCGCCTAAATCACTCAGGTAGCCTTTAAAATCGTGCATGCGAGTGATTTTTCTCACCTCGTTGATGATTGATTCTTTGCTTCGCGATGCTATGAATTTGCCTTGATGGGCCGATATGGTGCAGAATGCACATCCCCCGAAACAGCCGCGGTGCATATTGACCGAATGGCGTATCATTTCATAGGCCGGGATGGTGCGGTCTTTGTAGCGTGGATGCGGCAAGCGAGTGTAGGGGAGGTCAAATGATGCATCAATCTCCTCTGTAGTCATGGGGGGATGCATCGGATTGATTTTTATGGTGTATTTGCCATGTGTTTGCCAGAGTGTAGCGCCATGATAGCGGTTGCTCTGTTGCTCTATGTGCTTGAAGTTTTCGGCTTGTGAGCGTTTATTCTTTTTGCACTCTTCAAAGGAGTGCAGAATGATGTTTTCATTATCGGCAGCCGGTTGGTCTTCAATAGGGAGCTTTACGGCGGTTTGCATCACATCTGTCAGCGAAGCAATTGCTTCGCCGTCTTTTAAGCGATTTGCAATTTCGAGTATTGGCTTTTCACCCATGCCGTAAACGAGCAGGTCGGCCGGGCAGTCGCTCAATATTGATGGGCGAAGTTGGTCTTGCCAATAATCGTAGTGCGACAGACGGCGCAGCGAAGCTTCAATTCCGCCAACTACAATCGGTGTGTCGGGGAAGAGGCGGCGAAGGATTTCGCTATAAACAATAGTGGGATAGTCGGGGCGTGCGCCGTGACGTCCGCCGGGGGTGTAGGCATCGTCGGAGCGACGTCGGCGAGCTGCTGTGTAATGATTGACCATTGAGTCCATGGCGCTGGCCGAAATGCCGAAAAAGAGGCGTGGAGCGCCGAACTTGCGGAAATCGCGTAAGTCATCTTGCCAGTTGGGTTGCGGAACGATTGCCACATTATAGCCCGCTGCTTGCAGAGTGCGACCTATTACGGCAGAACCGAATGAGGGGTGGTCAACATAGGCATCGCCTGAAAATAGAACCACATCAACATGGTCCCACCCTAAGAGTTTCATCTCTTTTACGGATGTGGGCAAATATAACTTTAGGTCGTTGCGAGGGTCAATCATTGCTGTTATTTTGTGGTTCGTTCTTTTTGTAGTTGTTCGAGTTTTATGATTTCGTCGCGCAGTCGGGCCGCTTCCATAAAGTCCATTCGCTTGGCGGCATCCACCATTTCCATTCGTCGGCGTTCAATGGTGCGCCCCAGTTCGGCCTCATTCATATAGGGGATGATGGGGTCGGCAGCAATGTTGACCTCGGTAGAGAATTCGTGATAGAATGTGGCAGTTGCTTGCTGTGCTTTTGCCGAATGGGCCGAGTTGGCTTTTCCGCGGCGAGTAGGTTGCTTGCTTTCGGAGTCCTCCTTGTCAACTCCAATGATGCGATTGCGAGCCTTGACAATGGCTTGCGGAGTGATGCCATGCTTTTCGTTGTAGGCAAGCTGCATGGTGCGTCGGCGATCGGTCTCTTCGATTGTTTGGCGCATGGAGTCGGTCATTTTGTCGGCATACATGATTACAGTGCCATTGAGATTTCGAGCCGCGCGACCAACAGTCTGAGTCAGCGATCGATGAGAGCGGAGGAATCCCTCCTTGTCGGCGTCGAGAATAGCCACGAGTGACACTTCCGGCAAGTCGAGGCCTTCGCGCAGAAGGTTCACACCGATCAATACGTCGTAAACACCGGCACGCAAATCATCAAGGATTCGGATTCGATCGAGGGTGTCAACATCGCTATGTATGTAGGCCGCGTTGATGCGCATTCGAAGCATATAGTCATTGAGCTCTTCTGCCATTCGTTTTGTCAGAGTGGTGACAAGAGTGCGCTCACCCTTTTCGGTGCGGTCGGCAATTTCATTAATCAAATCGTCGATTTGGTTCATAGTCGGGCGCATTTCAATCACCGGGTCAAGCAATCCTGTGGGGCGAATGATTTGCTCCACAACAATTCCCTCGGAGCGTTGCAACTCATAGTCGGCCGGAGTGGCGCTGACATATAGCACTTGCGGTGTCAATCCTTCAAACTCTTCAAATTTAAGTGGCCGATTGTCTAATGCAGCCGGGAGTCGGAAGCCATATTCCACAAGGTTCATTTTGCGAGATAAGTCGCCTCCATACATGGCGCGAACTTGGGGAACAGTGACGTGGCTCTCATCAATGATTGTTAAAAAATCATCGGGGAAGTAGTCAAGCAGACAGAATGGACGCATTCCCGGACGGCGGCCATCGAAATAGCGGCTATAGTTCTCAATGCCTGAGCAGTGGCCCACTTCGCGTATCATTTCAATATCGTAGGACACTCGCTCTTGTAGTCGCCGGGCCTCAAGTTGGCGTGCTTCCTTATAGAAAAACTCCACTTGCTGACCAAGGTCCAACTCGATTTGCGCAAGTCCCGAAGCCATGCGTTGCGGAGAGGTTACAAATAGGTTGGCGGGGTAGATATTAAATGAATCATGGTTGCCGAGCGTCACATAATCGTCGGGGTGGAAGGTGGCAATTGATTCAATCTCATCGCCCCAAAACACCACTCTGACCACAATCTCTTCATAAGCCAAGTGGATGTCCACAGTGTCGCCTTTGACGCGGAATGTGCCGCGTGCCGGCTCTGCTTCATTTCGTGAATATAGAGCATTGACAAGCTCGCGGAGGAATGCATTGCGAGTCACTTGCTGTCCCACATGAAGTGCAATAACATTGCTGTTGAAATCTTCTGGATTCCCCATGCCGTAGAGGCATGAAACCGAGCTGACAACGATAATATCTTGTCGGCCTGATAACAGAGCTGATGTGGTGGCAAGTCGCAATTTATCAATCTCATCGTTGATCATCAAATCCTTCTCGATGTATTTGTCCACTGAGGGTATGTAGGCCTCAGGTTGATAGTAGTCGTAATAGGACACGAAATACTGCACCGAATTTTCGGGGAAGAAGTTCTTGAATTCGTTGTAAAGCTGGGCTGCGAGGGTTTTGTTATGGCTCAAAATCAGAGTGGGTTTCTGCACCTGCTGAATCACATTGGCCATGGTGAATGTCTTTCCTGAGCCGGTCACGCCGAGCAGCGTTTGGGCCGGAGCGCCATCCATGATCCCCTGCGATAGTTGCTCTATGGCTTGGGGTTGGTCGCCCGTGGGCTTATATTGCGATGAGAGTTTGAATTCCATAACTCACAAAGGTAGTAAATCTTCGCAATATATGAAACCGTAACCCCTATCTTGCTTCTTAAAGAAAACTTTGTCGTGACTCTTTAATCAGTTGTGGTCATTTCATGAAAGACTGATTGTTTTGAAACATTTATGATACATAATTATGATATTTTTGCAGTGTCAAATTTTAAGCAGACAATAGAAAGTGAAAACAAAAGTAATCTTGGCAGGTCTTTTAGCCTGCATCGGCATCACCGCGCAAGCGCAAGATGCAAAAACAGAGGAGCCAAAGGGCAAACCAATCATACAAATTTTTATGAATCTGCACACCGGGTTCGGGGCTGAAAATGATAATCGCGGATTTGAGCTCGGACGCAGCTATCTTGGCTATGAATATGATTTTGGCAAAGGCCTTTCTGTGAAGGGTGTGATGGATATTGGCAAATCAAGTGATGTTGATGATTATCATCGTATAGCCTACATAAAGAATGCAATGTTGTCTTGGGAAAAAGGGAACTTAACATTGAGTGGAGGTCTTATCTCGACCACACAATTCAACTTTCAAGAAAAGTTCTGGGGCTACCGTTACATTATGAAGTCATTCCAGGATGAATATAAGTTTGGAAGCAGTGCGGATTTAGGTGTTTCGGCGGCCTACAAATTTGCCGATTGGATTACAGTTGATGCCATTGTGGTAAATGGCGAGGGCTACAAAAAGATTCAGATAAATGACGGGCTTAACTATGGCTTGGGTGTAACGCTGACTCCGGTCAAAGGCTTTCAGATTCGTCTTTATGGAGGATTGAACGAGAGTGGAGTAGATGGCAAAAAGGATGTTACAAACTTGGCGGCATTTGCAGGCTTCAAAAATGAAAAATTCACTATTGGTGCAGAGTATAACCAAATGTGGAATGCTTCGGGCAATGATAATTCCGATTTGAGCGGTTACTCAATCTTTGCTTCTGCAAAATTGTCAAATAAAGTGGACCTTTATGCTCGATATGATGATTTATACTCCAAAAACGATTGGAATATAAACAACGATAAATCTTCCGCAATACTTGGCGCTCAGTTCCGATTTGGCAAGTATGTCAGAGTGGCGCCTAACTTCCGAATGAGTTTGCCCAAAGCCGATGGTGCAAAGAACCTTTACTCTGCCTATATCAATTGCTATTTCGGATTTTAATGGGATTAAACGTGTAGATACTTATTGTATGGTGGATATATATGTAAAAAGGCAGCCGTGTGGACTGCCTTTTGTGTTGTAGGGGGGGAGGATATATGTGTTGGGATTAGTCTTCAAGTGTGCAGATCGAAACGCGGTTCCAATCATTTTCGCTAAACATATTGCCGATGCCTTCGCCTTGGGCTGTGATGCGATCGGCTGCAATGCCATATTCTTCCATGAGCATTGCTTTTACAGATTCGGCGCGTGCGGCTGCGAGTTTCTTGTTGAATTCTTCGTTACCGTCGGGCGATGCGTAGCCTTTGATTGCAACTTTGGCGTTTTTATGGTTCATCAAATATTTAGCCACCATCTCCACGTTGGGCTTTTGATCAAAGGTGATTTTTGCGCTGCCATTAGAGTAGAAGATGTAGCGAATGCTCTGAAGGGTGTTGACCTCTTTCTGAACAATCACCTTTTTAGGTTTTGCTTCTTTGCAAATTTTCAGCGCTCGGGTGAGAGCCTGAGCTTCTTCATTTGTGGCAGCTAAGATTGCTTGCTGAGCATCGAGCTCGCCGCGCAAGTCATTGATTGTGGCGTTGAGCGCGTCGATGTCACTCTGATTTTTCGGGTTCACATATATGAACCCGGGGCCCCAATTGTAGGTGAAGCCCACCATGAAATTAAATGTGGCTTTTTCGCGTGAGTAGGCTGCAGATGTTTGGCCCACATTGAGCGGAGCATAGCTTGTTCCGGTCATATTGAAAGAGACCGACGGGCGTAGCGAGAGAGTGAAATTTTTGCTGCAATTGAAATTAAAATTCAATCCGGCTTTGGTTGCGAAGAAGTTTTCGCTGAGAGCATTGTCATAGCCCCATCCGGCACCGGCTTGAGCCTCGATGTCGAAGAAGCGCGGCTGGCATTTATAGCCACCAAACAGATTGAAAAGATTGACAGAACCGTAGGCGCCTACATAGAAATTGTCAATTGCGGCTGTGCTGTTGCCCGCAATGGCATTGCCCACAATAGGATTCTCTTTCATCCATGAAGCAGTGTTGATGCCAAAACTGCTTTCCACGCCAAGTGCAAATACGGGTGAAAGCTGCTTTTGGATGTGGAAAGCAAATCCTCCGCGCATATCGCCAAAGAAAGCGTGATTTTTAAGCGGAGTCATTACTCCGGCACTCATGCCGATTGACCAATTGTCGGTGAATTTCGGAGTTGTGAAGTATTGTTGAGCTTGGACAGTCAGCATGCCACCTATGGCGGCAATAGCTATTAAGATTTGTTTTTTCATATTGGCTGTTGAGTTTTTTATTTGTTTCTATCTGATTTAACTTTGAGTGGACCATGTCAGTTCAACGGCAACACTCTCCATTTGAATGCCCGGAATCGGAGGCATGAGTTTTGCCACTTTAATTGTGCCTTGCGTTATTAGAGGGAATCGCAATGAGAGGGCATTGCGCAGCCTGCCGCACACATTCTCTAATAGGGCAGAAGGCTCTGCCATAACGCTTTTGATTTCGGCACACACTTCAGCATAGTTGAGAGTGCCGTCAAGATTGTCGTTGGCAATGGCATCGCTTGCAGGATAGAGCAGTTTGACACTGACTTCAAAGTCATTGCCAATGGTGCGTTCTTGAGGCATGACGCCATGGTGGGCATACACTCGCAAGCGATTTATTTCGATTGTTACATGTTCCATTTCAGGGCAGATTAGCGACGCCGTGAGCGCGATTTCTTGTTCTCTTGACGCTTAGAGCGTTTCATGGATTGGCTTTCAGAGGGTTGGCTGCTGCGATTGTCGGCCGACAATGGGTTGCCTTTTTCGTCAACGAGAACGAAATCGAGTTGCTTTTTATCGAGAGCAGCACGAGCCACTTTCACGCGGATTGGATCGCCAAGGCGGTAGCGCACCCCTCTGCGACGCCCCACGAGGCAATAGTTTCCTTCGTCGAAGTCATAATAGTCATCGGCAAGGTCGCGAACAGGAACAAGCCCTTCGCATTTGTTGTCGCAAAGTTCAACGAACAATCCCCATTCGGTTACCCCCGAAATGACACCTTCGTAAACTTCTCCCATGTGGTCGGCCATGTATTCTACCTGTTTGTATTTGATTGATGCACGCTCGGCATTGGCTGCAAGTTGCTCCATATCAGATGAATGCTTGCATTGCTCTTCCAATTTTTGAAGATTGACAGAGCGCCCGCCCGAAAGATAGCGTTCGAGCAGTCGATGAACCATCATGTCGGGATAGCGGCGGATTGGTGAGGTGAAGTGGGTGTAGTAGTCAAAACCGAGACCATAGTGCCCAACATTAGTTGTTGTGTACACAGCTTTTGCCATCGAGCGAATGGCGAGGGTTGACAAGAAATTTTCTTCGCCACGACCTTTTACAGCCGATAGCATTTGGTTGATAGAGCGATTCACTTGGCGCGAAGAGCCGCTCTCTTTTACTTTATAGCCAAATGTGCGAGCAATTTTTGACAAATCGGCCAGCTTGCCGGGATCGGGCAAGTCGTGGATGCGGTAAACAAATGCTTTCGGTTTGCGCTTGTTTGCCGGTCGTCCAATGGCTGTGGCCACAGTCTTATTGGCAAGCAACATGAACTCTTCGATGAGTTTATTGGCGTCTTTTGATTCTTTGAAATATACTCCGATAGGATGTCCGGTTTCGTCAATGTCGAAGCGCACTTCCACGCGGTCAAATTCCACGGAGCCATTTTCATAGCGACGGTGGCGCAGAATCTTAGCCATTCGGTCGAGAGTTAAAATCTCGTCGGAGTATTCGCCTTGCTCGGTTTCGATGATAGTCTGAGCTTCTTCATATGTGAAGCGTCGGTTTGAGCGAGTAACGGTTCGTGCTATTTTGGAGTTCAGCACTTCGGCTTCCTCGTTCATTTCAAAAATGCAAGAGAATGTTAGTTTGTCTTCGTCGGGGCGTAGAGAGCAGATTCCGTTTGATAAGTGTTCGGGGAGCATCGGCACCACACGGTCCACCAAATAGACCGAGGTGGCTCGTTTCTGAGCCTCTTTGTCGATAATGGTGTCGGGCTTGACATAGTAAGTCACATCGGCAATGTGAACACCGATTTCATAATTGCCATTGTCGAGACGGCGAATTGAGAGCGCATCGTCAAAATCTTTTGCATCTTTTGGGTCGATGGTGAAGGTTGTAACAGAGCGCATATCATCGCGTTGGGCCACAACCTCGTCTGTGATGCCGGCTCCAATTCGTTCGGCGGCAGCATTTACATTTTCAGGGTAGTGGTAGGGCAATCCGAATTCGGCAAGGATGGCGTGCATTTCGGTGTTGTTGTCACCGGTTTGACCAAGGATGTCAACAACTTCGCCTATCGGGTTTTTTGCATCATCGGGCCATGATGTGATTCTGACAATAGCCTTGTCGCCTGTTTTTCCTCCTTTCAGCTTGCCGCGTGGAATCAGGATGTCGGTGGCAAGGAACTTAGAGTCGGTTTGTAGGAAAGCATACTGATGACGCCCCACTTCCAGTGTGCCAATAAAGGTTTGCTCCTTCTCCTCAATGATTTCTATAACCTCGGCTTCCGGTTCCACTCCGCGTCGGTGGGCAGCTACAATGATGCGCACTTTGTCGCCATTGAGCGCGTGCATTGAATTTCGTTCGGCGATGAAGATGGATTCGCCGTCGTCGTCGGTGATAACGGAGTTTTTACCATTGCTGCGGCGTACGAATGTTCCTGTGGTTTCGCTGCTGCGCGATGGAGCTTTGTATTTTCCGGGTGAAACCTCAATCAAATCGCCATCAAAAGCCATTTCGGCAAGAATGAGAGCAATGGCGCGTTGTGCGGCAATGGTGTCGGCACCTATGGCATAGGCAACTTGTTTATAGTTGAATGTGCCGTTTTTCTGCTGGCTGATGAAGCTAGTGACATCGGCATGAAGATTTCTTGTTTGTTTGCGAGTTTGACTCGCTGTTTTTTTCTTTGCCATGGTTAGAAGGAGGATTTAGAGGATGGATGTGGGTTTTTATTGTGGAAAAACGCAGACAAGCCTATCAAATGGTGTTTGGTGACACCGATTCCGGCCTGTCTGCGTTGTTATGGTGTGGTCAGGCCGGAATCGGCGTTGACCTTCTATGGTTTATGCGTCAATATTTGCGTAGTTGGCGTTTTGTTCAATGAAGTCGCGACGTGGAGCCACATCTTCGCCCATGAGCATAGAGAAGATGCGGTCGGCTTCAGCAGCATCATTGATGGTGATTTGCTTGAGCATGCGGTGTTCAGGCGACATGGTGGTGTCGCGAAGCTCCTCAGCACTCATCTCACCCAAACCTTTGTAGCGTTGAACTCTTGTTTTTTCGCCGTGAAGCATGATGAATTGCTGCACCTGTTGGTCGGTCCAACAGTATTCTTCAACTTTGCCACGTGTACATTTGTACAATGGGGGAGTGGCAAGATATAGGTAGCCGTTTTCAATGATGGGGCGCATGCGGCGGAAGAAGAATGTCATCAAAAGTGTGGCAATGTGAGAGCCGTCAACGTCGGCATCGGTCATGATGATAATCTTGTGGTAGGCAAGTTTTGAGATGTTAACCTCTTTTGGATCGTCATCAGTGCCAATTGTAACGCGGAGTGCGCGGAACATTGCGGTGATTTCGGCATTGTCGAAAATCTTGTGGTCCATAGCTTTCTCCACGTTGAGGATCTTACCGCGCAATGGAAGAATGGCTTGGAATTGACGGTCGCGTCCCTGTTTGGCTGTACCGCCTGCAGAGTCACCTTCGACAAGGAATAGCTCGCAGTCTTCAGCTGTGCGGCTTGAGCAGTCGGCCAATTTGCCGGGGAGGCCACCACCGGAGAGCGGAGACTTGCGCAATACATTCTTGCGTGCATTGATGGCGGCATGGCGAGCTTGTGCTGCAAGAATCACTTTCCCAACAATTGTTTTTGCTTGGGCAGGATGCTCTTCAAGATAGGTGCGAAGGGCGTCGCTGACAGCTGCCGACACAGCACCCATCACTTCGCTATTGCCGAGTTTGGTTTTGGTCTGTCCCTCAAACTGAGGCTCCATGACTTTTACTGAAACCACTGCTGTTAAGCCTTCGCGGAAGTCGTCGCCTGAGATTTCTACTTTAACCTTTTCAAGCATTTTTTCGTCTTCGGCATATTTTTTCAATGTTGTTGTCAAGCCGCGACGGAAGCCTGAGAGGTGTGTGCCACCTTCAATGGTGTTGATATTATTGACAAACGAATAAACGTTTTCGTTGTAGCTGGTGTTGTAGGTTAAAGCCACTTCAACGGGGATTCCCTGGCGCTCTGTGTTGAGGTGGATAACATCGTTGATGAGTGACTCTTTATTTGAATCAATGTATTCCACAAATTCTCTTAAACCCTCTTTTGAGAAGAATTCTTCATGACGATATTCGCCATTTTCTTCGTGACGCTTGTCGGTGAGAGTAAGAGTGATTCCGGCATTAAGGAATGCCAAGTCGCGCAGACGGTTGGCAAGGGTGTTGTAGTCATAGACTGTAACGGTGAAGATGCTACCGTCGGGGAGGAATGAGATTGAAGTTCCTGTCTTGTCGCTGTCGCCAATAATCTGTAGCTCCGTGGTGGGCTTGCCGCAAGAGTATTCTTGAGCATAGATTTTGCCGTTGCGGTGGATTTCAGCACGAAGGTATGTTGAAAGTGCGTTTACACACGACACACCTACACCATGCAAACCGCCTGACACTTTATAGGAGCCTTTGTCGAATTTGCCCCCTGCGTGGAGCACAGTGAGCACAACTTCGAGTGCACTTTTGTTCTCTTTCTCATGCATATCCACAGGGATGCCGCGACCGTTGTCAACCACTGTGATTGAGTTGTCCTGGTTGATGGTTACGTCAATCTGTGTGGCGAAGCCGGCCAAAGCTTCGTCGATAGAGTTGTCAACAACTTCATACACAAGATGGTGAAGCCCTTTGGTTGAGATGTCGCCGATATACATTGCCGGGCGTTTACGCACGGCTTCTAAACCTTCAAGCACCTGAATATTACTGGCGCTATATTCTTCTTCTATTTCTGCCATTGTTTTAGCTATTCTGTTTTTGTTAATTGGCAGTGGATCAGTTTGATGCGGCTGCATGAAACTGCTTTGCCAAAAATCAAACAAAGATACCGATTTTTTCTCATTCTTGCAATAGTTTTTGCGTTTTTGTGAGTGCTTATTCTGTGGTTTATTTTGTGATTTGTTTTTGGAGTTGCGGATTGCGTGTTGACGAGTTGTTTGCAGGGCTTTTCCTGTTTTGTTTTAGCTGTTTTTCCCCTGAATCTTGCTTGATTTTCGACTTTTTTTGAGAAAAAATGAAAAAAGTTGTCGAATTATTTGTAAGTTTGAAAAAAGTGGCGTACCTTTGCATCGCTTTTCAGAAATCGGGGTGTAGCTCAGTTGGTTAGAGTACGCGTCTGGGGGGCGTGAGGTCGCTAGTTCGAGTCTAGTCACCCCGACAAGAAAGTTAATAAGCCGCAGGTCACTGACTTGCGGCTTATTTGTTTTTAACACAGTATGTTGTCTCTGAATACAGGCCGGTTTGGTAGTTGGCAAAATTGGTGGCAAAATTGGTTGCTATCTAAATTTGGCTTTTTGGGGAGTAGGTATTGGTGGGAATTTATTCTGAAACTAAATGTTTGGGTAGTTGAGGCATGGCGCCATGTTGAGTGCATACAAATGCTGAGACCTCAACAGCCTTCTTGTGTGCTTCATTGATCGATGCTCCACACAATAATGATGCTGTAAAAGCGGCGGTAAATGAATCGCCGGCGCCTACAGTATCTGCAACTTCAACCGTAGGGGTAGGGAGAAATGATTCAGTCTTATGGGTAAAGATGTAGCTGCCATTTTCACCGCATGTCAATATCAGTAAGGTCAGATTGTAAAGAGAGATTAGCTCTTTGCACCAATCGGAAAGGTTGTTGCCGTTGAGGCTGTACATCTTGGCGATTATTTTAAGTTCGGCATCATTAATCTTTAGGATATTGCAAAGATTCAATGATTGATCTATAATTTCCTTGGAATAAAAGTTCTGACGAAGATTTATGTCGAAAATTTTAAGCGTATTTTCATTGCAAGGCATTGAGTCGATGAATCGGGTGATGGTGTCGCGGCTTGTTTGGCTCCGTTGAGCCAAAGAGCCGAAGCACACGGCAATTGTGTTGCGAGCTATCTCGGCTGTGTGGTCACAGAATGGAATGTTGTCCCATGCCACATTGCGGTGAATCTCATAGTTAGGAATCCCATTTCCGCTCATTGTGACGTCAACACTCCCAGTGGGAAAGTCCACAATTGAAATCATGCTTTTGAGGCCGATGTTTTCAATGGTGCCAATCATTTTGATGCCGTCGGTGTCGTTACCTATTGCGCTTATGATGCAGCTTGGCAGGCCTAATTGGGCCACATGGTAAGCAAAATTGCCCGGAGCGCCACCTATTTTATCCCCTTCGGGTAGCTTATCCCAAAGCAATTCTCCGATTCCCACAATCATTCCTTGGGTGACATTTGTGTTGTTGTATAGCTTTTTCATGTTTTATGGATTTAAGGTGATTTTTTTTGTCAATGAGCTATTCCTTGGCTCGAAGTTGCCAAAATGCCACAGCCGAAGCGGCGGCCACATTTAGTGAGTCCACGCCGTGGCTCATGGGAATGCGAACAGTGTAGTCGGTTTGGGCTATGACTTCTTGTGCAAGTCCGTCGCCTTCAGTGCCGAGAATTAGGGCGAGGCGCTCTTCCGATTCGAGGATGGGATCGTCGATTGATATGGACCGGTCGGTGAGAGCGAGAGCCACAGTTTTAAAACCGAAGGAGTGGAGAGTGGGTGTAATTGGGCTTTCAATCCATGTCCATGGCACAAGAAACACCGATCCCATGGAGACTCTGACGGCACGCCTATTGAGTGGGTCGCATGATGTAGGGGTTAGCAACACGGCATCAATCCCCAGCGCCGCTGCGCTGCGAAAAATGGCACCAATGTTTGTAGTATCGACCACGGAGTCAACTATGGCTATGCGGCGTGCATTATGGCAAATGCTACCTATGTCGGGCAGTTGAGGGCGCTGCATGGCGCAGAGCACACCGCGAGTCAGAGTGTAGCCTGTGAGGCTTGACAGCATTTCGCGTGAGCCGGTGTAAATGATCATATTGGGCTCTTTAGCAATGATGTCGGCAGCATCGCCATTGATGTGGCGTTCTTCACACAGCAACGATAGCGGTTTGTAGCCGGCATTTATGGCCACTCGAATCACCTTTGGGCTTTCGGCAATGAAGATTCCCTTTTCGGGGTTGAGTCGATTGCGCAGCTGGGCTTCGGTCAGAGAGGCATAAACGGCCAATTCCGGAGCATCGATATTGTCTATGTGAATTATGTTTGACATGGATTTATAGAGGTGTGGTGTTTAAAAGAAAGCAGGGCTGAGCAGGCGGTTAGCCCGAACAGTCCTGCTGAATTTTTTTTGATTGCGAAATTATTATTGACGGCCTGAAACCACCATGTTGCGGTCGATTTTAGCAACCAAACCCTGCAACACTTTGCCCGGGCCGAGCTCAACATATTCAGTGGCGCCATCAGCAACCATGTTTTTCACTGTCTGGGTCCAGCGAACGGGAGCTGTGAGCTGAGCCACGAGGTTGGCTTTGATTTCTGCGGGATCTGTGTGGGGGAGAGCATCAACGTTCTGGTAAACGGGACACACGGGAGCAGAAACAGCAGTGCGTTCGATTGCTTCGGCCAATTCGGCGCGTGCAGGTTCCATGCAGGGAGAGTGGAATGCGCCACCCACTTTGAGCTTCATGGCGCGTTTGGCACCGGCTGCAAGGAGTTTTTCGCAAGCTGCGTCAATAGCTTCAATTTCACCTGAGATTACGAGCTGACCGGGGCAGTTATAGTTGGCGCAAACAACGATGCCGGGGATGCTTTCGCAGATTTCTTCTACAGTTTCATCGGGCAATGCAAGCACGGCTGCCATTGTTGAGGGTTTCAACTCGCAAGCTTTCTGCATGGCTTGTGCGCGGGCCGATACCAAGCGAAGGCCATCTTCAAAAGAGAGTGCTCCGGCTGCAACAAGTGCAGAAAATTCTCCGAGAGAGTGGCCGGCTACCATTTCGGGGTTGAATTCTTTACCCATGGTTTTTGCCAAAATTACTGAGTGGAGGAATATTGCGGGCTGAGTGACTTTGGTCTGTTTGAGGTCCTCATCTGTGCCTTCAAACATGATGTCGGTGATGCGGAAGCCGAGGATTTCATTGGCTTTTTCAAACATTTCGCGAGCCACTTCGTTAGTGTCGTAAAGTTCTTTGCCCATTCCTACGAATTGGGCTCCCTGTCCGGGGAATACGAATGCTTTCATTTTCTTATTGTTGTCTATTTCGTTATTTAGGCTGCAAATGTACACAAAAAATACCGATTAGAGAAAAATTTCTCTAAATAAAAGTGATTCTGATTTTTTGGTTTGTTATGCTTTGGATTGCTCGGCGGGGAGGGTGAAATTGTATTCAAGCCCGCCTTCAGGAATGTTTCTGGCGTTGATTTCGCATCCAAGGCTTGTGATGGTTCGGTGAACGATTGGGAGGCCAAGCCCCATGCCACACTCTTTTTGGGTGCGATTGGATTTTATTCGATAGAATGGGTCGAAAATTTTGTTGAGATGCTCTTCGTCCACCCCATTGCCATTGTCGGCAAAAACGAAATGGTGCTTCCCGCTCTCTTCGCGTAGCCAATTGAGAGTTATTGTTGTCCCGCCGGAATATTTCACGGCGTTGGTTACGAGGTTCAGCAAAGCATTGATGATTAGGGATTCATTGCCATTGACAATGCAGTTTTGCGGAATATTGAAATTGAATGTCATCGACCTGAGAATTTCTCCGGCTTCAAGGTCTTTGGCAAAGAGTGTGACTGTATTTCTGATGTTGAAGGGTTTGCTGTCGGGGGTTGGACTGGTTTCGATATGAGTGAAATCGCTGACCGATTTGATGAGTTCCACTAGGCGGTCGGCATTTTGTTTGGCTCGAGCTATGAAATTTTGTTTCATCTCATCGGGCATCTCTTTGTCGTCTATAACGGTGTCGAGGTAGCCTTTGATGATGCCAATTGGGGTTCGTAATTCATGCTGAATGTTTCTGCTCACGAAGTGTTCATGTTCAGCTTTATTTCGCTCGGCTTTGATTTTGTTGCGATAAAGGGTGACTAGATCGCGTGACACATCACCCAGTTCATCTTTAGAAAATGTCAGTGAGTCAACGTTAGGTACTTTATTGTCGGAAATAGCTTTAGCGAATTTTTGCAAAGAGTAAATATCGCGACAAGTGCTTTTCAATCCTATGAATGCAGTTATTGAAATGATTACTCCCAGCGCGAGAATGGTAATCCACACCATCGGGTCGATATTTATAAATGAGAGCACTTCGGTTTTGTAAGGAAGGGCAGCAAAAGAGTGGATTTTGTTGTCGGTGCTTTTGGCTGCATTAACCATGCATTTTGTGCCGTCAATAACCATGCTTCGAATTTGGGTGCAGTCGGAGTTGCTGATTAGTCCTGTCAGCTCCGGAATCGGATGTCCATCTTTGTCGTGAAGGAGGATTGTTGTTTCAGGGTTATCAGCAATCAAATTTCCGTCGCTGTCATACACAGTGAGTCGCAGCGGGGCGATGGTAGCGGGGTCGGTGTAAATTCTGATGTCGTTGACCAACTTGTACAAGCTGTCGCCACGCTCATAGGCGTCGATAATTGATGCGTTGATATTGTGGAGCCTGTTTTCAAGAATCTCTGTTCGGGCTCGTTTTTCGTGAATAATGGTATATGCCATTGAGAGACCGATAATGCCCCATAGTAATCCTACTAGCGGGAAGTAGAGTTTCCAGTGAAGTTTTATGATTTTATTAATCTTCATACAATCCCTGTTTTTTTAATCGATAGATTCAATGATGTGCAAATGTAATAATATATTGCATAAAAACAGGTGTAGAAAGCTAAATTAATACAGAACTTAAAATAGGTGCAAAAAAAAAATTGATTGTCTCCCGACAATCAACCTTAGTTAACCTTAAATCTAATACCATGAAAAACACAATGCAAATTTAAGGGTGATTTTTTTATTGTGCAAACGAATTAAGAGAAAAATGTTTTGATTTAACATAAATTTACTATATTTTGGCGTGAAAGGGTGTTTTTTGCTTTCGTTTTTCTCTTTTGGGGCTGTTTTTAGGTGTCAGAATGTTATTGCCGATGTTGAGGTGTGGAGGGGCGTTGGGACTAAAAAGTGTGGCAGAATGATGGTTTCGATGAAAAATAAATCGTTTTTTTGATGACGAAGTAAGATAATATTCGTTATATTTGCAGAAAATAACCTTACCATAAACACAGTTTTTATACCAAATTGTTATGGATATAAATCGTATCATGAGTTCACTCGAGGCTAAGCACCCCGGTGAAAAAGAGTATCTACAGGCAGTTAAAGAAGTCCTGATTTGTGTAGAGGATGTTTATAATCAGCATCCCGAGTTTGAAAAGGCTCGCATCATTGAGCGTATGGTGGAGCCGGATAGAATCTTCACATTCCGTGTGACATGGGTTGACGACAAGGGCGAGGTTCAAACCAATCTTGGTTATCGCGTGCAGTTCAACAATGCTATCGGTCCTTACAAGGGTGGCATTCGTTTTCATGCATCGGTGAATTTGTCAATTCTTAAATTCCTTGGATTTGAACAAACGTTTAAAAATGCATTGACCACACTTCCCATGGGTGGTGCAAAGGGTGGTTCTGATTTCTCTCCGCGCGGAAAGAGCGAGGCGGAAATTATGCGTTTCTGTCAGGCATTCATGCTTGAGCTGTGGAAAAATATCGGTATCGACAAGGATGTTCCTGCCGGTGATATTGGTGTTGGTGGCCGCGAAGTTGGCTACATGTATGGCATGTACAAGAAACTCTGCAATGAATGTGACGGTTCAATGACCGGAAAAGCAATGTCGTTTGGCGGCTCACGCATTCGCCCCGAGGCTACCGGTTTCGGTGCGCTCTATTTTGTTCAGAGCATGCTTGAAAAGAAGAATATCGACATTAAAGATAAGACAGTGGCTATCTCCGGTTTCGGCAATGTGGCATGGGGTGCAGCCCTTAAAGCAACAGAGCTTGGAGCTAAGGTGGTGACCATTTCAGGCCCTGATGGTTATATCTATGACCCCGCCGGTCTTGATGCTGAAAAGATTGACTATATGCTCTATCTTCGTGCTACCGGTGATGATATTGTGGCTCCTTATGCCGAACGCTTTCCTGAAGCTACATTCTTTGAAGGTCGCAAGCCTTGGGAACAGAAGGTGGATATTGCTCTTCCTTGTGCAACTCAGAATGAACTTGGCGAAGAGGATGCTCGCCAGTTGGTGGAAAATGGTGTTACTCTCGTTGCGGAAGTATCTAACATGGGTTGTACACCCGAAGCTATCGACACATTTATTAGTAGCCGCGTGACCTATGCTCCCGGCAAGGCTGTAAATGCGGGTGGTGTTGCTACTTCAGGCCTTGAAATGAGCCAAAATGCAATGCACTTGCAGTGGCCGGCAGAGGAGGTTGATCAGAAACTTCATGTGATTATGCGTGACATTCACGAACAGTGTGTTAAATATGGCACAGAGCCCGATGGCTATCTCAACTATATGAAGGGTGCAAATATCGCCGGTTTCATGAAGGTTGCTGAAGCAATGATGGGCCAGGGTGTGATTTAATCCTATTTGCAGAATAAAGATAAAAACCGGCTGAGGCTATGGCTTCGGCCGGTTTTTTTTGATTGAAAAAGCTGATTTAGCGGTTCTTAACTGATCCACCGCTGGATTTGCATATAGAAGCCGGACTATCTATGTGGCATTTGATTTCGCCACCACTTGAAGCCGCCATTGAGCCTGATTTTGCATTGAGCCTGTCGGCTGAAATCTCGCTGCCACTGGATGAGATTAAATTGGCGGTATTGCAAATTCCGGCGATATTGATTTCAGCGCCGCTGGATGTTGTTGCGTTGATGGTGGTTGATGAGGCGCTGTCAACGCTAATCTCGCTCCCCGATGATGCAAGTAGATGAATGCTGCCGGCAATTGTTCGGGGGCTTGTGATTGTTGCTCCGGATGAGCTGGTCAATGTAATCTCCTTTTGAGCAGAATTAATCCCTGAAAGGATGGCAATGTCGCTGCCCGAAGTTGCTATGAAGTTGAGGATCTCAGGGGTGGAGATTCTGATTGTTACAGTTGTGTTTTTGAGCTGGATTTGCTCGGTGAAGCCAATAGAAAGGGTGCTGTCTTGAAATTTTGTTTCAACAAGGTCAATTATATCCGAGGGGGCTTTGATGCTGATTTGCAAGCTATCGGCTTGAATGTATTCAGCTGTGATTCCTGATGAAACGGATAGGTTAGTGATATTTTGCATTTGGCGGGTTTGTTCGATTATTGGGCCAGATGGCTCCACCGCTTTGGGTATATTCAGCTGGCAAGAAGATGAGGCAAAGAGGAGGAGTGAAAGGGGGAGCGTTGCGAGTAATGGAGATTTCATGCGAAATTAAATTAGAGGGGTTAAAGTTTCAATGTTTGTTTGTTAGACGCAGTGACCGACCGAAAAGTTACATCATGCACAATTTTTTCCGTATTTGCTTTTCTCGGGTACAATTGTAGATGTACAACCATATTGAATATATTTGCCCCCAAAAAGCGTGTTGAAATCTCGGTATTTCCTGCCAGAGAGTGGTGCATATTGATGTTATCGTCATGAGAAGGTGTTCATTCTCATTTCTTTGTGTTATCTTTGCGGTCAATATGGGAAAACGAATTAAGATAGGATTGCTCGGCAGGATTGTGATAGCAATAGCTGCCGGAGTCGGTGTGGGGATGATTGCACCGCTGTGTTTAGCAAGAGTTTGCGCCACATTTAATGGAGTGTTCAGTGAGTTTTTGGGCTTTATAATCCCAATGATTATTTTGGGATTTGTGGCTCCGGCAATTGCCGATCTTGGGAATAGAGCCGGAAAGATGTTGGTGTTTACCGTGGCGCTGGCCTATGCGTTTACTCTCTTCTCCGGTATTTCATCCTATCTGATCGGTGAACAGATATTCCCGTCATTGGTTCAGCCTATGGAATCGGGTGCTTTTGAGCCAATGTCGGCGGGGATTGAGCCTTATTTTTCGATGCCGATACCGGCAGTGATGCCGGTTATGACGGCGTTGGTGCTTGCCTTTATTGTGGGGCTCGGAGTGGCTTATGTCAAGGGTGATGTGTTGAAGCGTGGCATCGGTGAGTTTCGCGACATTGTCGATATGGTTATTCGCAATGTTGTGATTCCGCTATTGCCTATTTATATATTTGGTATATTTTTGAATATGACCATCTTGGGGCATGTGGGCGCAATTTTGAGCACTTTTGTGGGGATTATTTTGATAATCTTTGTGGTGCATATTGCTTTGTTGCTGACTCAGTTTGGTGTTGCTTCGCTTTTTTCAAAGCAAAATCCGCTTAAGATGTTGCTGATAATGCTCCCGGCCTATTTCACTGCGCTTGGCACTCAGTCGTCGGCGGCAACAATACCGGTCACCTTGCGACAAGCCATTAAAATGGGGGTAAAGGAGGATATTGCCGGCTTTACTGTGCCGCTGTGTGCCACAATCCACATGTCGGGCTCAACGATGAAGATAGTGATGTGTGCTTTGGCGGTTATGCTTATGCAAGGGATGACTTTCGACTTCGGCATGTTTGCCCATTTTATAATTCTGCTCGGTGTGACAATCGTGGCTGCGCCCGGAATCCCCGGTGGGGCAATCATGGCGTCGCTTGGGCTGTTGACTTCGATTCTCGGATTTAGTGATGCGCAAAACGCTCTTATGATAGCGCTTTATATTGCTATGGATAGCTTCGGAACAGCATGCAATGTTACCGGTGACGGGGCTGTGGCGGCAATCGTGAATCGCTGTTTTGGCAAAAAAAGTTGAAAAAATAATTGAGCGATGTAATTTTTCTGAGTTTTGTCGCTCTAATATAATATGAAAAAACAAACAAAAAGAAACAGATGAGTAATATGATTCTAAATGTTGAGAATGTTGGGAAGACGTTTGGCACTCACCGAGCGCTCGACAATGTGTCTCTATCGGTTCCGCGCGGAACTGTCTATGGGCTTTTGGGACCCAATGGTGCCGGAAAAACCACGCTTATCAGAATAATTAACCATATCACAGCCCCCGACACCGGTGCAGTGATGTTTGATGGCCATCCGTTGACGCAAGATGATGTGGCCCATATTGGTTATTTACCAGAAGAGCGAGGCCTGTATAAAAAGATGAAGGTAGGAGAGCAGGCTGTTTTCTTTGCGCAACTCAAAGGACTTTCTCGTCATGAGGCAATCGCAGAGTTGAAAAAGTGGTTTGACCGATTTGAGATTTCTCAGTGGTGGAATCGCAAGGTTGAAGAATTGTCAAAGGGTATGGCGCAGAAAGTGCAATTTATTGTTACTGTGCTTCATCGCCCCAAATTGCTTATTTTCGATGAACCCTTCTCCGGCTTCGACCCGATTAATGCAAATCTGCTTCGCGATGAAATCTTGCGACTTAAATCAGAAGGCGCAACAGTGATATTTTCAACCCACAATATGGCGTCGGTTGAAGAAATTTGCGACAATATAACCCTGATTAATAAAGGTCGCAATGTGTTGACCGGAAATGTAGAACAGATTCGCCGAGATTTTACCAATGGCAAATATATGCTGACCTTCAATGGCGATGCAAATAAACTGGTAGAAGCCATAAATCCTATGCTTACTGACTATCGAGCTGAATTACTACCTTCAGGAGCAATGCGTCTTGATGTCAGTTTGTCGAAAGATAGTGAGGTGCGTCAAGTAATAGCATGTGCTAATGAGATGGTTGATTTGCTCTCATTTAATCCGGCAATGGCATCGATGAATGATATTTTTATTTCGACAGTAGGAAACTCTAACAATATTGAACTATGAGCTCAAAAGTAGGAATAATCATACGACGCGAATATATGGAACGCGTCTCTAAGAAAAGTTTCATTATCACCACTTTGTTGATGCCATTGTTGATGTTGGCATTAATGTTTACACCTATACTGATAGCTGAATTTGCTGAGGGAGAATCGCGTAACCTTATCATTGTAGATCAATCCGGAGTGATAGCTCCGGAGATGAAATCAACATCGGCATTTACGGTTGTTAATAGTGATAGCTCGTGGCAACAGATGTTTGAATCGGGGAATGCCAATGCAGTATTGTTTATTCCTAAGGAGGTGTTGAGTGGCGAAGCTCCTATTGAATTGTTGACTGATGGAGCATCTTCGATGATTCTTGAGTCGGCTATAAGTTCTCAAGTAGATGAAATTATAGAACGAACAAGAATGAAGGCCTATGATATTGAAAATCTCGACAAAATCATAGAGTCTGTTGATAGTGATATAGCACTTATAAGTCGCCAATACGATGCGGAGGATGAAAATAAAGAGTCATCAACAATTCTGTCATATATATTGGGATGCGTGTTGACAATGCTTCTATATATGTGCTTGCTCCTTTATGGACAATTGGTGATGACAAGCATTATTGAGGAAAAGACCAACAGAGTTCTTGAAATTGTGGTGTCGTCAGTTAAGCCGATGCAGATTATGCTTGGCAAGATATGCGGTATAGGTCTTGTTGCTGTTACTCAAATTTTGATTTGGGCTGTTTTGGTGGCAGCGATGTCGGCATTCCTTCTTCCAGCTTTGATACCAGCAGATATAGCAACAGAGATTGCGGCAATGAATTCGGGCGCAGCAGATATGTCGGCCATGACAACCGATGTGGATACGCTCCAAGCATTGTCAATACTTGGAAATGTCAGCTATATTGTCCGCTTGTTTGGATTGTTGTTGCTTTTCTTGATAGGTGGATTTATGCTTTATGCTGCCATGTATGCTGCCATTGGTTCGGCTGTAGATAATATTCAGGATGCAGGTCAGCTACAATCAGTTGTGATTTATCCTGTGATTATCGGCATTATTTTTGGCATGACAGCGGCTTCTGATCCTACATCAACACTCTCGGTGGTGATGTCAATCATTCCGTTTACATCGCCGATGGTAATGATGGCGCGTATCCCCTATGAAATCCCCGTATGGCAGATAGTAGCCTCATTGGTGGCGCTCTATGCATCATTCTTTGTGATGGTGTGGGTGGCCGGAAAAATCTATCGAGTGGGTATCTTCATGTATGGCAAGAAGCCATCGATAAAAGAACTAGTGCGTTGGATGCGCTATAAATAAAATAAAGCGAAGAAAAAATCGTTAAATAAATCAGTGGCGTCGCTCTTTTGTCGCCACTGATTGTTTTATTTGTCGAAAAAAAATTGTAACTTTGCGCGCTTAAAGCATAAACATGCCCTAAAATCTCACAGATTTAAGATGAGACAATTAAAAATTACTAAATCAATTACTAATCGCGAAAGTGCTTCGCTTGACAAGTACCTCCAGGAAATAGGCCGTGAGGAACTCATTTCTGTAGAAGAAGAGGTGGAGTTGGCGCAGCGCATTCGTCAAGGTGATGCAAGAGCACTCGACAAACTCACTCGTGCAAACCTCCGCTTCGTTGTTTCTGTGGCCAAGCAGTATCAGAATCAGGGACTTAGCTTGCCCGACCTTATCAACGAAGGAAATCTCGGCTTGATAAAAGCAGCACAGAAATTTGACGAAACTCGAGGCTTTAAGTTTATCTCCTATGCTGTGTGGTGGATTCGTCAGTCCATCTTGCAAGCTTTGGCTGAACAATCACGCATTGTGCGCTTGCCGCTCAATCAGGTGGGTTCGCTCAACAAAATCTCAAAAGCGCTGTCAAAATTTGAGCAAGACAACGAACGCCGTCCCTCAGCCGAAGAATTGGCTGAAACGCTTGATGTGCCCGTTGACAAAATCGCCGACACGCTTAAAGTTTCAGGTCGTCACATTTCAGTGGATGCCCCCTTTGTGGAAGGCGAAGACAACTCATTGCTCGATGTGTTGACCAACGAAGATTCTCCGATGGCCGATTCGGCGCTCACTCAGGAATCGCTTGCAAAAGAAGTGGACCGCGCATTGCATCAGCTTCATGAACGCGAACGCGAAATCTTGAAAATGTTCTTCGGAATCGGATGTCAAGAAATGACACTCGAAGAAATCGGAGCAAAATTTGACCTGACACGTGAGCGTGTTCGTCAGATTAAAGAAAAGGCAATTCGCCGCTTGAAAGGACAAAAGAGCCGATTACTCAAGCCCTATTTAGGACAGTAATCCCTCACAGAATTAAAGAAACTCAAAGCAGAGCCGATTCCGGCTCTGCTTCTTTTTTTTGCTCGCCCCTTGCCCACAAGACCGCCATTCCGCAATCTAAACTATCGGTTATTTCTTTGTAACGGAGATGTGTTATATAACATATTGTTTTTATCGGATACCAATTGTAAAAAAGGAATGCGGCATTGGTGGATGCCGCATTAGGGGGAGGGGAATTAGTGGTTCAAGTTATGGAGAGAGGAGAGAGGGGTTAGAGGGTGGTTTTCCACAATCCGTGAAGATTGCAATATTCGTACACGGCAATTGGTTTGTCGTTGCACACACAGAATGTGGCTGCGGGTTTATCTTTGAGGTATTGTAGTATGCCACCGTTTTCAGTCTCCACATAGATGAATGCAATGTGGTGCTCGGGAGCCATGGGATGCTCTACGCTACCTACTTCCACTTTGATGGTACAATCGTCGATTTTGGTTACCACTGGTACATGCTTTTCTTGACTTGCATCTACAGTGTTGGCTACGAGCTCGGTCATCGGTTTGCCACAGCACACTACCGGGACTCCTGAATCAACAGTTTTTACTACTACATTACCACAAGTGTCGCATTTGAAAAATTTTGTTGCCATAATCTTTTAATTGTTTCGTTATTTAATGAATGGTTTATAGATTGTATTATTTTTCGCAGTTGTGTGAGCTGACTGCTACGAGCATCCACACAGTTTTTTCTTGTTCTTTAAGATAGCCTGTGAGCATATCAGCTGTCACAGCATCGTTGGCGTCGTTGGCGAGGTCAATGATGGCTCGTTCTTTTTCAATAAAAGTTTTGTATGTGTCGAGCACTAGTTGGATTGCTTCGCGACCGCACGACATGTTGCTTACCTCTGCCACGCTGCTTTGAGTCAGATACTGGCTGAAGCGATTTTCAGGCACACCGCCAAGAGTGAGGATGCGTTCGGCTATTTCGTCAACTTTTTCGGCTGTATCGTTGTACATTGACTCAAATTTTTCGTGAAGAGTGAAGAAGCCACGGCCTTTGATGTTCCAGTGTAATCCACGGAGATTAGTGTAGTGTACCTGGAAGTCGGCTAGCAACTGATGAAGTGAGTCAACTACGTTTGTTATTTTAGTATTGTTCAAATTCAAATAATCTAGAGTTTTCATAATTTATATTGTTTTTAGAGAGTGTTAATACTTTTTTTTGTTGCAAAGATATTATCAAAATGTTCGTTTGTCAAACTGAAAATATCTATCTTTGTATAGATAAAACCTATTACTGCATCTTTGTTCATTTTAAATCTATGATTTTACCATGACACTACAGCAACTCGAATATATAATTGCCGTTGATCAGCATCGTCATTTCACTAAGGCTGCCGAGCAATGTTTCGTCACTCAGCCTACTTTGAGCGCAATGATTCAAAAGCTCGAAGAGGAACTTGATGTGAAAATCTTTGATCGCAATCGTCAGCCTATAGCTCCTACGCCAATCGGTGTACATATCATACAACAAGCAAAGGAGATTTTGGTTCAAGTGGACAATGTGAAGCAGATCATTCATGAACAAAAGGAGGAGGTGAGTGGCAGCTTCCATATCGGTGTGCTTCCTACTATTGCTCCTTACTTGCTCCCTCGTTTCTTCCAGGCGATGGTGAAGAAATATCCGAAGCTCAACATTACGGTTAGCGAAATGAAGACTCCTGAAATCAAGCGTGCGCTTCTCACAGGTGAGATTGATGCCGGTATATTGGCTGAGCTAAATGATATGGAGATGTACAATCACACTCATCTGTTCTACGAAGAGTTTTATGCCTATATAGCGCGCGAGGATGCTCTCTCTGAAAAAAAGACAATTAAATCGTCGGACCTAAAAGGGGAGATGCTATGGCTTCTTGATGAGGGACACTGCTTCCGCGATCAGATGGTGCGCTTTTGCAATATAAATGCCAATCGCAAAGACAATCTTACCTACCGTCTTGGCACGATGGAGACATTTATGCGTATGGTAGAACGAGGAGAGGGGGTGACATTTGTGCCAGAGCTCGCACTCGACCAGATGAGTGAGCAGCAAAAGGAACTTGTGCGCCCGTTTGCAATTCCTACACCAGCTCGTAGGATAGTTATTCTAACTGATAAAAAATTCATACGCCATTCGCTTGTGGATACTCTACGTTCTGAAATTCAAGCTAATATACCCAAGGAGATGCTTAAACTTAAGCCTACTCAGGTGGGTATATAGACAGTGTCTATTGGGCCATAAAACTAATCAATTGCTTTTTTTGTTATCCTCTCGGATGATGCTAATATCTTTGCATCAGAAAAACAAAACAACGAGAAAATTACAAAAAAATAATAACAAATAAAGCAATTTAAAATTATGACACCAATCATCAATTCACAACTTCCCGAGTTCAGCGTAAAGGCATTTCACAATGGCGAGTTCAAAACTGTAACATCAAATGATGTTCTTGGCAAATGGGCTATCTTCTTTTTCTATCCTGCCGATTTTACATTTGTTTGCCCTACTGAACTTGTTGACGTAGCTGAAAAATACGACAAACTCAAAGCAATGGGTGTTGAAGTGTACTCAGTGAGCACTGACTCTCACTTTGTTCACAAAGCTTGGCATGATGCATCAGATAGCATTAAGAAGATACAGTATCCCATGCTTGCCGACCCAACAGGAGTATTAAGCCGTGGCTTCGGTGTGCTTATTGAAGAAGATGGCATGGCTTATCGCGGCACATTCGTGGTGAATCCCGAAGGTAAGATTAAAGTAGCTGAAATTCACGATAATAATATCGGTCGTAATGCCGATGAATTAGTTCGCAAAGTTGAGGCAGCCCAGTTTGTAGCTACTCACGATGGCGAAGTTTGCCCCGCTAAGTGGAAAGCCGGCGAAGAAACATTGAAACCAAGCATTGATTTAGTAGGGAAAATTTAATTGTTTCGTTTCGAGGCGTGGTTCTCTGCAGGAATCGCGCCTCATTTTTAAAACCTCTAAATCATAAGTAAAAAACTTCCCTAAAACGAGAATCATGCTTGATGTTAATATCTTAGATCAAGTGCGCGGCATATTTTCCGGCCTTGATGCAAAATATACTCTCTCAGCCTCTGTAGCTCAAAGCAGAGGTGAAGCCCGCGAATTTACAGAATTCCTAAATGATTTTGCAAGTACTTCCCCAAATCTTTCGGCAGTATTCACTGAAGCTGATGGGAATGCACTTGAATTTTCAATTTTAAAAAATGAAGAGCCTACAGGTGTGAAATTTCGTGGCATTCCCAATGGCCATGAATTTACATCCCTCTTGCTTGCCATTCTAAATGCTGATGGCAAAGGGAAGAATCTTCCCGACGAAATGATAACTCGTCGTATTAAGTCTCTCAGTGGCTCTGTAAAGTTGCAAACCTACGTATCGCTCACATGTACCAACTGTCCGGATATAGTGCAGGCTCTCAATATAATGGCTATACTCAATCCCGATATTACGCATGAAATGATTGATGGCGCACTCTTCCAAGAGGAGGCCGATGCCATGAAAATACAGGCAGTGCCTACTGTCTATGCTAACGGCAAAATGCTCCATGTGGGACGTGGTACGCTCGGCGGACTTCTTGAAAAACTTGAAAATGAATTTGGCTCGGATGCCAACACTGCATTTGAGCCAGTGACAAGAAGCTACGATGTTGTAGTGGTGGGCGGTGGTCCATCAGGCGCATCAGCAGCTATTTACTCAGCTCGCAAAGGACTTAAAGTGGCTATTGTGGCTGAAAATGTCGGAGGTCAGGTAAAGGAAACCGTAGCCATTGAAAATCTCACATCCGTACCACACACCACGGGTGCTCAGCTGGCAAACTCTCTCCGTTCACATATCACCGATTATCCAATCGACGTGTTTGAAAATCGTCGTATTGAAAGTGCCGAACTTCAGCATAAGGTAAAAAATATTACGGCCGTCGGTGGTGAAGTGTTCACAGCTCCGGCAGTTATCATTGCCACGGGTGCCGGATGGCGACGTCTTGGAGTAGAGGGTGAAGCAGAATACATAGGTCGCGGAGTGGCATTCTGCCCTCATTGCGATGGCCCGCTTTATGCCGGCAAGCATGTGGCAGTGATAGGCGGAGGTAACTCAGGGATTGAGGCAGCAATTGACCTTGCCGGGATTTGCTCAAAAGTGACAGTGCTCGAGTTTGCCGATACTCTAAGAGCCGATCAAGTGTTGCAAGACAAGGCACGCAGTCTCAGCAATGTGGAAATATTCACTTCGGCACAAACCACCAAAGTGCTCGGCAATGGAGCCAAGGTAGTGGGAATAGAGGTGAAAGACCGATTGACTGAGCAAATCAGACAAATCGACCTTGATGGCATATTTGTTCAAATCGGACTCTCGGCAAATAGCAAGCCTTTTGCGGACCAGCTCGAAACAACCCGCATTGGCGAGATAGTTATTGATGCTCATTGCCGCACCTCACTCCCCGGAGTGTATGCCGCCGGCGACGTGTCGAGTGTCCCCTATAAGCAGATAATCATTGCCATGGGCGAAGGCGCCAAAGCAGCTCTTACCGCCTTTGACGACCGCATTCGAACCCTTTAATCGTTAAAAAATAATGGGCCATATACGGAACTTTGTTGCCGACAGCTCCTGTTTGAGCTGCCGGCAATTTTGTAATAGTGTAATTGAAATTGATGGTGGCTGAATTGTGTTGTGCTATTTTAACACACCGTTGACACTTCTTTTTATTTGCTATTGTGAATGGAAATTTTATTTTGCTATTTTTGCGGGCAAAAAACGCAAATAGAATCTGTCAGTGGTATGAAGAAACTTTGGATATCAATTGTGCTTGCAATTTTTGCAGCATTGTCGCTGCGAGCGGCTGAAACAGCCTCTCACTCCAACAGACTTTATTTTACAATAGATTTGAACGCAAATCCCGAACAAGTGCCGGTTACATTATATTTGGAGAATCCGACAATCGGCCTTACAGCCGTTGAAGCATATTTCTCGCTTCCACAAGATGTAACTGTGACCTCGAGTCAACTCGGCGCTCGCTGCGCAAGTACTCATAAAGTCACTGCGGGCGACACTTTTGATGGATACTATGTGTCTGTTGCGAGTGAAGATCTCGAAAATTTTGCTGACACCGATGGTGCGGTGTGTACTCTGATTTGCGATTTCTCTATGCTTCAAGATGGAGATTACAATATTTCGGCATCGGGAGTTTTTGCCGTGGGAGTGAGCAATGAAGTAATCACAAGCTACACTGCTGCTATGCAGAGTGAAAACTTCACAATCAATGGTGGTGCCATTTCAGGCATTGCAACAATTCTTTCCGATACTCCTACTGGCGAGCTTGAGATCTACAATTTGCATGGCGTTAAGCTCAAAGAGCCTCAAAGGGGGCAAATCAATATTATTAATGGCAAAAAAGTGATTAGATGATGAATCGGTTAATACTATTGATCAGCATTATTGCAATGTCATCAGCAATGGTAATAGCTGTGGCTACTTCACCTGCCGACACAAACGGCGATGGCGTAGTGAACATTGATGATGCAAGCCTGATTTATGACTATATACTGCATGACGCCGATGTGGATTTTGATGTTGTTGATGTCAATGGCGACGGCAAAGTTAACACAGCTGATGTGGTGGCAGTGTACAGCGCCATAAAGAAAGCGTCAACCCCGGCTGTCGGCAAGTCAGTCGTGTTTGCCGAGGGCGTTAGTCGTGAGTCGGGATGGTATGATGTTAATAAGGTTGGGCGAGGCGATAATGGCGACATAAATATGTGTTGGGCAGCCTCGACCGCTAATATCATTCAGTGGTGGCAAGATGTTTATGTGAGCAAAGGCGGTGTCTTGCCCGAAGGAGCTATAACCGGCCCTGGCGAAACCTATGAATTGGCATTGATGGAGCTGTTTCATCAGCAGTGGAATAATGAACGAGGCGGGCATGTGGTGGAGGCTGTGCCGTGGTATTTTGAAGGAGTGTATTATGGAGAAACCGCATCTGCGGGATCGCAAGCATATCCCTTAGAGGGGAATAATGGCGGTTTTTTTAAGTCGGTGTGGGCCGATATTTATCCCCATCTCTATCATGAATATTCCTATATGTTTGATTGGTATCAAGATCTATATGCCGGAGATTTCAATAATTACTATCTGTGGGGTAATGGCTCAAATTTAACCGGTAAGGACCGATTGAAATATTTCACTGATTTAGTGGTTCAATTTATTGATCGCGGAATTGCATCGCTGACAATCTCGCTTTCATCAGATATGCGTACTCTGCATCATGCCACAACAATCTGGGGCTACGAGATAGATCACGAAACCGGCCTGTTGACTCGCCTATGGATAACCGACTCCGATGACTTGGAGAAAGAGCCTAAGCAGCCATTGCTCAATGAGTATGAGGTGAGCATTGGTGAGGGGTACTCTCATATTAAGTTGTCATCCAGCACAGTTCGCTATGGTGCTTGCTATGCAGTGTCATTGACTCCTGTCTCCGGCTACAAATGTGATTAGCCGCAAAGGGAACATTTTTCGGAGTTGATTGGCAATTGCGATTGGAAAAATTTGTACTTTTGTGCATCAAAAAGTATTGTAATAACCGGATTGTCTTTTTTATCTGAGATATGAATCTACTCTCAAAATCGCAGGCCGACCAGCTTGAATCTATAATCCGAAAGTCAAATCGGGTGGTAGTGGTGTGCCACATGACACCTGATGGCGATGCATTAGGAGCGTCATTGTGCATGGTCCATGTGTTGTTGTCAATTGGCAAATTTGCCACAGTTGTGGTACCTGATTGTCCGCCGCAAAATTTGATGTTTCTGCCCGGGTCAAGCCATATTGTAGTGGCGTCTTGCCGACAAGAGCGTGCCGAGACATTGCTTGCCGAAGCTGATTTGGTGGTGTTGCTTGACTTTAATGATCTCAAGCGTATTGACAGAATGGCGCCAATGGTTGAAGCCTCAAAGGCAAAGCGAGTGTTAATAGACCATCATTTGAATCCGTCAATCAGTGCCGACGTGATTATTTCGCGTCCGGATGTGTCATCAACATGTGCGTTGCTCTATCAAGTGCTTGAAGCAATCGGCTTGGAGCGTCGCATCAGTCGCGAGGCGGCAGAGTGTTGTTGCACCGGGATGATGACCGACACCGGCAACTTCTCCTATAACTCCAATGATCCGCAGCTTTATCGCATCTTAGAAAAACTCATAGCAAAAGGCGTTGACAAAGATGCAATTTACACCCGCTTGTTCAACACTAATTCTGAAAGCCGTGTGCGCTTAACCGGATATGCTCTAAGCCGTAAAATGCAGTTGCTCCCGGAGCATCAAGCTGCTGTTATAGCTTTGTCGCGCGAAGAATTGGATGAATATGGCTATAAGCGAGGCGACACCGAATCATTGGTGAATGTGCCTTTAAGTATTCCAGGAATCACATATTCAATATTCTTGCGAGAGGATGAATCGGGCTATGTCAAGCTGTCTATGCGCAGCAGGGGTGACTTTTCTGTGAAAGATATATGTGAAGCGCATTTTGGTGGTGGAGGGCATTGCAATGCTTCCGGCGGCGAAATGCATGCGCCGATTGCCGATGTGGTGCAGCGTGTGTTGGATTTGCTGCCACAATATGATTGCATGTTGCCCAATGCGCAATCCCTCTCATCAGAGCATTGATTAATCATCGTGAAATATAGAACAATCAGCCCCAAAAGTTTGATGCAAGCCTTTGGGGCTGATTCTGTATTAGGACGGTGGAGTAATATTTCGATTGCCACGTATTTGGTAAAAGATGTGATTTATTCGGAATAAATTCATTTTTCCTATCAAATGCACTTTCAATATCACAAATAAATGACTATTTTTGCAGTCATGCTTATAAATGGCTCCGTGTTAATGAGTTTTTATGAGCGATAGTGTTAAATTATAGAATGTTATAAACATAGAAACAATAGATGGTCCGATGAAGATTTTTTTTAAAATAGCATTTTTCTTAGCAGCAATTTTTGTCGCAGTCTCTTTTCAGGCTTGCGAATCTGGCAGAAGCTACTCCGAACTGCTCAATGATGAGAACATGGCTGTGAATCGTTTCCTTGCCGATCATTGGGTGATTAAAACCATTCCGGCCGACTCAGTGTTTGAAGTGGGCCCCGAAGCTCCCTATTATCAACTTGATGAGGATGGAAATATCTACATGCAGGTGCTTAACACCGGTGATGGTGCGAAGGTGGAAGATGATCAGCAAGTATATTTCCGATTCACTCGTTACAATCTCGCCAACTATGCCGGCGACATGGACAAACTATATTCCGAAGGGAATCAGGATAATTTAACTCAAACAGCAACTTCCTTCCGCTATGGTAACTACACATTGCCATCTTCATCAAAATGGGGCTCGGGAATTCAGTTACCATTGGCTTTTCTGAACTTGAATTGTCATGTCAAATTGATAGTAAAATCTCAGTTAGGTTGGACAAGCGAAGTATCGTACGTGATCCCCTATCTCTATGACGTTTATTATTATCCAAGTCAAATCTAAAACCATAGAAAATAATGGCACTTATTAAATCAATTTCAGGCATTCGTGGCACTATTGGTGGAGCACCTTCAGAGGGCCTCTCTCCGGTTGACATTGTGAAGTTCACAGCAGCCTATGCCACATTTATAAAAGAAAACTCCCCCATTGGATCGAATGTGATTGTTGTGGGGCGTGATGCTCGCATTTCAGGGCCCATGGTGAGCAGCATTGTAGTTTCAACATTGACAGCAATGGGTTTTGATGTTGTAAATATCGGATTGGCTTCAACTCCCACTACAGAAATTGCCGTTACCGAAGAAAAGGCCGACGGAGGAATCATCGTGACAGCAAGTCATAACCCCACACAATGGAACGCACTCAAATTGCTTAACCACAAAGGTGAGTTTCTTAACGATGCCGAAGGGAAACAGGTGCTTAAAATAGCTGAAGAGGAGTCATTTAAATTTGCCGAAGTTTTTGACCTCGGTTCGGAATATGTAAATGAAACATACAATCGTCGCCATATCGACCATGTGCTTTCTCTTGACTTGGTGGATGTTGATGCTATTGCTAAGGCCGATTTCACTGTGGCCGTTGATGCTGTGAATTCCGTTGGAGGCATAGTTATTCCGCAGTTGCTTCATGCGCTTGGTGTCAAAAATGTGATAGAACTCAATTGCGAAGCTACAGGGCATTTTGCTCACACTCCCGAGCCTATCCCCGAAAATCTCACTCAGATTTCTGATTTGATGAAAGAGGGTAAAGCCGATGTGGGCCTTGTTGTTGACCCCGACGTTGACCGCTTGGCTATCGTGATGGAAAATGGCGAAATGTTTGTAGAAGAATACACTTTGGTGGCTGTTGCCGACTATGTGTTATCGCAGACACCCGGTGCAACAGTATCAAACCTCAGCTCTTCTCGCGCTCTTCGTGATGTTACCGAACGCCACGGCTGCACTTACTCGGCATCGGCTGTTGGTGAAGTCAATGTAACCACAGAGATGAAGCGCACCGGTGCTGTGATTGGTGGCGAAGGTAATGGTGGGGTTATATATCCCGCATCGCATTATGGCCGTGACGCATTGGTGGGTGTGGCTCTGTTCCTCACTCTCTTGGCTAAGAGCGGAAAGAAGGTGAGCGAATTGAAGGCAACATATCCTGCCTATGCCATTGCTAAAAATAAAATCGAATTGACTCCCGAAATCAATGTTGATGCCATTCTCGATGAAATCAAGAATGTCTATGCATTGGAAAAAATCACTGATATTGATGGAGTGAAGATTGATTTTGAGCATGGATGGGTACACCTTCGCAAGTCAAACACCGAGCCCATTATCCGCATCTATTCCGAGTCGGCAACAATGGAAGAAGCCGATGCTTTGGCCGATAAAATCAAGAGCCTCGTTGATAAAATTGTGAAATAAAAGATTGCGATATCTTAATAGCTATATGGGTGTGTCAAGAGCATTGGCACACCCATTTTCTTTCGTTGATGTTGATGTGCATCATGTCAGAATTAATGATTTTTTGATTTGCAATTTTTGTGTAGCTGAACATCGACGCCTAACTTTGCACCGCGAAAAATAAACGATAGAAACTATGATTAAAAGAATGATTATTGCGCTTGTGTGCGCAGCAGCTTGTGTCATCCCTTCGTATGCACAAAACAGTAAAAACGACAATCCCGATAGCATTGTCGGTGAGTATCTGACCGATCGCGGCGGTAGCAAAAGCAAAGTGCGTGTTTACAAAGAGGCTAATGGCACTTACACAGCTCAAGTGTTTTGGGTTGAGAAACCTTATGGCGAAGATGGCAAAAAACGCAAAGATGTGAAAAATCCCGATAAAGCTCTTCGCAATGTGGATATTGACCGAGTGGTGCTTGTTAAGGGTTTGAAATATGATGCGGAAGACAAAGAATGGAGCGGTGCAAAAATTTATGACCCCACAAAAGGTATCAAAGTGAATGCTACTGCAAAATTTGAAAAAGATGGCCGTCTCAAACTCAAAGGCTCAATCTTAGGAATAGGTAAAACCCTATATTGGAAAAAGATAAAATAAACCATTAAGAAGGGATGAAAGGCGAGTCGGGGAGATTCGCCTTTTTTGTGGGCTATTGTTTGCGTTTGAGAAGATAGTCCACACACTCTTTGAATAGGGCTGAATTGAGTTGGTGGAGGAGCAAAATATAGAACGTTGCGGCGACTGCAATTTTGATTAACAGCGAGAGCAATATCCCCTCAACAAATGATGCCACAAACATGGCTGCGGTCATAACTAATATTGTGATTGACAAATAGGGCATTATGTCTTTAAGCATGTCAATCAGGCGCAATCCAATATGTTTCTTTGCAAAGAATTGCCACACCAGTAGCCATAGAATGTTGATCGCAGTGTAAACAATCAGCATAGTGTTCATGCCGTAGCGGTGGCTCACCACCACGCAAGCTATTTGTGTGGCTCCAAGAGCTATTGTGTTCCACATATAGATATTCGGTCTTCCCAAGCTATTGAACAGATTGCCATACAAAACGCATAGAGGCATAAAAGCACCGCCGATACACAAAATCTGCATTACCGAAACTGCGCTAAGCCATTTCTCGGTAATGGCAAGGGTGATAAGCTCTTGTGAAACTATGGCAAGCCCAAACATTGCCGGGAAACTGATAAATGCCGCAAAGCGGAGCATCTTGCGAAACACTCGGCGCAGGCGTTCAGTGTCGTCAATGGTTTCGCGGAAAACCGGCTGCCCGACACTGTTAATCATCCCAACCAGTGTGGAGTATCCCATCACGGTCCATTTGTTCCCCTGGGTGTAGTATCCGGTGGGTTGCATGCCGTAGAGGCGGCCCAAAAGCACTGCAAAAATATTATTGTTGAGCTGTGTGAACAGCGAGGTCAATAGCTGTTTAATGCTGAATGGCAACATCGATTTCAGAACTTCAAATTTGAATGAGAATGATGGACGCCAAGGACATTTTACCCATAGTAGCAAGGCATTCATGCCGGAATATAGCACCGTTTGTATGGCAATACCCCAATATCCCATGCCATTATATGCGCAAATCACACCGACCGTCCCGGAAATCAGAATGGATATAATCATAATCAGGCTGCGCTCTTTAACCTTGAGATTTCGGAAGAAATAGGCTGTGGGGGTTGCTGAAAGGCCCCCTAAAAAGAAGCTGAGAAATAGGAATCTCGATAGCGAAACCATTTGGGGAGTGCGATAAAACTCGGCAATAACCGGCGCGAGGAAAAACAGTGCCAAATAGCACACAGAGCCTATCAACACATTGAACCAAAACACTGCATTGTAGTCATCGTTCGTGGCCTCCTTTTTGTTGACAATGGCAAGAATGAAGCCACTTTCAGTGAAGATGCCGGCTATAGCAGAAAAGATGGTCAGCGCGCCGACAATGCCGTAATCGGCCGGCGAGAGCAGGCGTGCCAAGAAAATCCCAAAGAGAAGGTTGAGCACCTGCAGAGAGCCGCTGCCAATCCCACCCCATAGGAGTCCTTTCGCTGTTCGGTTTTTAAGTTTACTTTCTGTCATCTCATTGCAAAGATAGAGAAAATCCCACGAATAATGCCTATATTTGCGCTGAAACCACGAATATATCACTTCAATAGCAATAATGAATTATCAAAATACACCCCGAATGGATTGGAACCGACTGATTTGCGACAAGCGATTCGGCCTTGAAGAGTATCACGATGAGAAGCGAGAGGTGCGCAGTGACTTTTTGCGCGACTATGATCGATTGATTTTCTCCTCTCCCTTCCGTCGTTTGCAAAACAAAACACAGGTTTTCCCGTTGCCGGGGAGTATATTTGTTCACAATAGATTGACCCACAGTCTTGAAGTGGCGTGTGTGGGGCGCTCGTTGGCCACCACTGCTTTGCGCCATCTTCGAGTTAAATATGCCGACCGGCCTTGGGTTGAAAAATTGGAGGCTATAGGTGAAATTGTTTCTGCTGCATGCCTTGCTCATGATTTGGGTAACCCTCCATTTGGTCATTCGGGCGAAAAAGCTATTGCAACATTCTTTAGCGAAGGTGCAGGGGTGTGGCTAAAGTCGGAGTTGACCACTGAACAATGGCTCGACTTGACCAACTTTGAGGGGAATGCCAATGCGTTTCGCTTGCTCACTCACCGCTTTAATGGTCGCCGACCCGGGGGCTTTGCCATGACATATTCCACACTTGCCTCTATCGTGAAATATCCCTATGAATCGTCGCTCTCAGGCAGCAAGCATAAGTTTGGTTTTTTCTCTTCGGAAAAGGAGAGCTTTATAAAAGTTGCCACTGAATTGGGGATGCTTTCTAAGCCGGGTGCAAATGGCGAGGTGCGCTATGCGCGTCATCCGCTAGTCTATCTTGTTGAAGCGGCCGACGACATCTGCTATGAGGTAATGGATATTGAAGATGCCCACAAACTTGGGTTGTTACCCACTCAGCAAGTCATTGATTTGATGCTCGGATTCTTCTCGCAGGAGCGACAAGACCACATGCTGGATGTGATGAGTCGCGTTGAAGATCCGAATGAAAAGGTGGTCTATCTTCGCTCGGTGGTCATCGGCGCTCTTGTAAATGCTTGTGCCAAAGCATTCGTGGATAATGAAGATGCCATTCTTGAAGGGCGCTTTGAAGGTTCGCTGCTCGATCATATCCCGGAGCGTGAGCGTGAAGGATACGCCAAGTGCAACAAATTGTCGTGGGAGAAAATATATCGGGCCGGCGATGTTGTTGACATTGACCTTGCCGGTACGAGCATTATCACATTTTTGCTTGAAAAGCTGGTGGATGCTGTACGCAATCCGCAATATAATTATTCGCAATTGCTGTTGTCAAAAGTGCCGCAGCAATATCAAGTTGATGCTCCCACTCTCTTTGGCAAAGTGCAAGCCGCAGTTGATTATGTCTCGGGCATGACAGATGTTTATGCGCTAGATCTTTATCGCAAGCTTAAAGGGATGAGCCTCAAAATCAATAACTAAACTTAGCTCCTACGGATTTTTGGCGGACGAGGAACAGGCACTAAGCGCGACACTGCAATTCTTCCGCTGCGCATGATTCGCTTGATTATGGAGGACTTATTTGCTTCGGTGCGTTGAATCGCATCGGCTTTCAGTGTTTCAATGTTGAGTGTCGGGTCTATTCGGAGGGCATACTCCGGAAGCACTTCAAGTGTGTGTTCATTGCCGGGGTCATCGGCAATCATTGCCACTAAAATATTTTTTGATGCTGAGCGCAAGCCATCGAGATTAACCTGCTGATTTGCAAAATAATCCAAGAGGTGAAGGCGCACTATAAGAGCCATCTCGCGGCGATATGTTTGCTGTGCCATGCTCCATATTGCCGATTCGGATTGTCTATACACACCCATCGGGCGGTTAAAATAGTGTATATCCCCCTTTGCGGCAAAAAACATGTGCATGGGGTAGTCCACGAGTCTCACATCCTTGAGCCAGTCGGGCAGCTGTGACAAATCAACCAATCGACGTAGATAGAGCACCGACATGTTTGTGATGAAATTGCTTCGGGATAAATCGGCAAAGGTGGGATCGGTTTTTTGTCCACCATTGCTGAAACTTTTCACCCCGGAGTCCTCATAGTAGTTTATCACACGATGAAATGTGATGGCGCAATCGGGGTGTGATTCCATATATCCTACTTGACGAGCAAGTTTCGATGAGTCAATCCAATAATCATCGGCATCACACATGGCCATATAGTCCCCTTTGACATATTTGAATGCTTCAAGATAATTGCCCTGCACACCTAAGTTTTTCTCATTTCGGTGAAAGTCGATTATGTCGGGATATTTCTTGACCCATTGTTCGACAATCGCGGCAGTAGAGTCCGTTGAGCAATCATCACAGATAATCAGTTGAATGTCGAACTCGCCTTGTTGAGCCACAACTCCGCGGATAGCATCATCAATATATCGCTCACTATTGTAGGCAATCATTACCACACTGACCAGCGGTCGGTGTGTGTCGTTATTTGATATTTTTGTTGTACTGCTCATTATACCTTTAGGAAAATTTTCTGGTTGTACATAAATCGTAGCAACAAGAAGAGTATTAGGAAGTTGCCAAATGTGAGCCATGCAGAGTAGTATTGCCCGAGAATTGGCTCCAGACCAAAGCTTACCGATGACACTATGCTACGGAAGTTAATCACTTCTCCGAGCATATATGCTGTAATTGGGTTCATGCCATAGACTTTGAGCCAATTAAATCCTCTAGAAAATCCACAGCAGTCAATCAACCAATAGAATATGGCCATTAACAAAAAACATAACCCGGAAGAGAACAGTGTCATGCTGGAAGTCCAGATACGCTTAATTATCGGTATGATTGGGGATAATGCATATCCGGCAGCGGTTAATACTACACCGATGATTAGCAGTGTCAATACAGTTTTGAGCTTAGTGTTTTTTGCTTTCAGTAATTGCCCGGCGAAAACACCACTCATCACTGTAACACCAAATGTGAGGCTACTCCATACCCATGTATAGGAAATATCACCACGAAATTTGCCAAGAATCAATTCATCAACCTTATAGGCAAAGTTACCCTCTTGTGTCCAATCGCCAACCACAATCATTGGCAGAGTGTAGATTATCAATAATGCCGCGGTGAATACAATCTGGCGTTTCCAGCCTTCGGAGAGGAGAATGATGGCTGCAATTAAATAGCCAATTGCGATGGCTTGCAGGGTGTTTGTATAGATGTAGATATGGTTTGGATCAAGTGCCAATAGATTGCCTTGGACTATCATTCCAAACACAAAAAGAACGATCACTCGGCGAGCTATGCGCCAATATAGTCCATCGCGTTGGCTTTTTCCTGTGGTGTATTTGGCAAATGAAAAGGGCATGGCAGCCCCTGTCATAAATAAGAACAGGGGCATAACCAAGTCCCAAAAGCGAAATCCTTCCCACACTTCATGATCAAAATGCCATGATAATTCATTCAAAAATGGAATATCGGCAACTTGACTTATAGCTATCAATACGGGTTGAAAAAATAGTAGCAGAAATAAGTCAACCCCACGAAGTATATCAAGGGATGCTAATCTTGATGGGATGGATTTTAATGCTTTTGCCATATCTGAATGGAATTAATTAATCTTTTTTATAGGCATGGCGGTAGCCATTAACCTTGTTCCAAGCTCCGCGAGTAAAATCAGGAACTTCAACAGGAGCTGAGCCATTTTCTATTGAAATTGCCGATAGAGGAATTAAACAGCACCATTCTGCAAGGTCATATACATCCATGTCCAATGGAAGGCCATTATTTAGACAGTAGATTAGGCGATAGTCCATAATGTAGTCCATGCCACCATGTCCGCCAACTTTCTTGGCAATATCGCCCACTTCGCGCACTATCGGGTGGGTGTATTTTTCGGTTAAGGTCTTATGCTGTTCTGCAGATATGAATCCGTGTGATGAAAGGTTTTCGTGGTCGGGGATTGAATCTCCGGCAAGTTGCTCGGGCTCAAAAGCATATCCCTCGATGGGATATTTGTTGGCAAAGCCCTTTGTGCCCGTGAGTTGATACATGCGAGAGTAGGGGCGGGGAGTCATCACGTTGTGCTGAATGTGCAATGTCTTGCCATTTTCTGTGCGAATCATTGTTAGTGTGTGATCGCCATTTGCAAATGATTCAGGAGCTTTGCCTGTGGTACGCTCAATATATGCAGGACCATTTACTGCTTTAGTGTCCATAGAAACAAGAGTTCTCATGCGGTCGCCTCGGTGCATGTCAAGCAATTGACATGCAGGACCCACACCATGAGTGGGATACACATCTCCACGATGTTTTACGTTGTAGTCCATGCGCCAATTGTTCCAGTAGTAGCCCCAAAATTCTTCCAAATTGTGGATGTAGCTCCCTTCAACATGGAGGATTTCGCCAAACAGCCCTTGTTGAGCCATGTTGAGAGTGTTCATTTCAAAGAAATCGTAGATGCAATTTTCAAGCATCATGCAGTGCTTGCGTGTGCGCTCTGACATGTCGATTAATGCCCAAATTTCATCGAGGTTCATAGCAGCAGGAACCTCAATAGCCACATGTTTACCTTGTTCCATGGCATAAAGACCCATGGGCGCATGGTTTTTCCAGTCGGTAACTATGTACACCAAGTCAATATCGTCGCGTTCACATAGTTTCTTCCACGCATCTTCGCTACCGCCGTATGAGGCGACTTTTTTCCCTGCGTTTTCTAGCATTTTATTTGTACGCTCCACCTGTGTCATTTCAATGTCACAGATTGCAACAATCTCCGAACCGGGTACATGTAAGAAACGTTCAACAGCGCTATATCCACGCATACCAAGACCGATGAATCCTACTCTTACATTCTCAATCGGTTCGGCAGCAAATGCTACCATATCTGTAACTCCGGCCGGACGTTCGGGGACCGGGGTTTTAATTGAGTTTGTGTTGGGTGTTGATGCTCCGAGGGGGGCGATTGACATCGCCAAGGTGATTATTGAAAGAATTATTTTTCTCATGAGTGATTGGTATTATACTTAAAATGTGATTTTTTTCGATTGATTTCTTATGTGGCGAAGCAGTGTTTGAAATTCAAACACTCGTTCCGGATATTTTTCTGCAAGATTGTTTTGTTCCGCAATGTCAGTGGCCAGGTTGTATAATTGTGGTTTAGGGTGGTTGCCTGTTTCAATGTTCGGAGCCCATGGAATCATTTTCGGGCCGTCATGCGGCTCAATGTATTTCCAATCAATGCTGCGAATTGACAATGTTTTATTTGCCGCTTGCTCAATAATCCATGGGCGATGACTCATATCTGTACCGATGAGGTTCCCTATTCGGTTTTGACTGTCCGTAGCGGAGCCTTTTGGAAGGCGAGCATCTATTAGGTCGGCTAACGATGCCATCCAGTCAATCTGTGACATTAAGACCTCTGATGTAGTTGCTCTTTTTATTTTTGCAGGCCAATGCACTATGGCCGGTATCATTGTTCCGCCTTCAAATGCGCTGTATTTGTTTCCACGCCATGGGCCTGATGGGGTGTGTCCATTCAGTAATTCTTCTGCTTGATCGGCATAGCCATCATCTACCACAGCACCATTATCGCTTGATAGGATTATCAATGTGTTGTCCATTAAATTTAAGTCCGATAATACCGTCATCAATTCTCCAACACACCAGTCAAATTGTACTATGGCATCGCCACGAAGTCCCATGCCGGATTTCCCTCTAAAGCGCTGATGAGGGAAGCGTGGTACATGGACATCATTTGTGGCAAAATAGATGAAAAATGGTTCATGTTGATGTCGCTTTATGAACTCAATGGCATGAGAGGTAATAGAGTCAGCGATGTTTTCGTCTTTCCACAGAGCTTTGCCTCCACCTTTCATGTAGCCTATGCGCCCAATGCCATTGACTATGCTCATATCATGGCCATGGCTTTGCTTGAGGTTGTAAAGCAATTCGGGATTATCGCGCCCCGTTGGTTCTCCAGGGAAATTCTGCTCGTAGCTTACTTCGATTGGCTCAGATTCGTCATAATCCGCCACTTGCCCATTCTCGATAAACACACATGGTACGCGGTCGGCAGTAGCTGCCATTATGTAGTGATAGTCAAATCCGAGGTCTCCAAGAGATGCGGACAGGGGTGCGTTCCAATCTTGCTGGCCGGTTTTGTCCCCAAGTCCAAGATGCCATTTGCCGAAAGCTCCGGTTGTATATCCTACGCTTTTAAACATATCGGCCATAGTGAATTGTGTAGGGCGGATAATCATTCCTGCATTTCCGGCCGCCACGTCTGTATCGGGTCGGCGCCAAGCGTATTCGCCTGTTAATAGCGAATAGCGTGATGGAGTGCTTGTAGCTGCCACGGCATGAGCGTTTGTGAATCTAATGCCATTTTCGGCTAGTTTATTCACATTTGGCGTCTTTACATTTTTTGCTCCATAGCATTCCAAATCACCATAGCCAAGGTCATCAGCATAGATAATGATGACATTTGGCTTGTTGTGGTTATTATCAGCAACACTCTCGGTGACAGTTAATAACGGAAGTAATGATATGATAGGAATAGCTTTTTTCATGATAAATGCCCTGAAGCTAATGCAAAGTTACAAAAAATAGGCGAAAAATGGTGTGTCATTAAATTTTTCATGGTTAGAGTGGTGTATCACTCTACATCCATTTGGCTATGCCAATTTTTGCTTTATTAACTAGGAGTTCTTTTGCTAAATTGGATATTATACCGTATTTTTGCGGTAGAATAGCCTCATTATGGGGTGATGAAAGCGGAATTAAATTGTAACATTAAATAATAAATCATGAAAATTACCAAATTGATGGCATCGGCTGCTCTTATTGCATCAGCAGCAATGACTGCCAGCGCACAGGATGATGGCTTTGATTTGTCGTCACAGCGTGGTGAGGTTCAGGAATACAATGCTGTTCCCGGGAAAAAACTTGACCACAAAGGATTAGTGTTAAACCCCACGCCTCAGAGTCTTAAGCGAGCCGAGGGTGTACTTAACATTTCCAAGGGTATCGCATTGAAGGACAAACAAAACAAGTTTGCAAGCGATGTTGATTTTCTTACACTTTCACCCAAAGGAGTTAAACTAACCATCGATTTTGGTGAAAAAGTGGCTAAAAAAGCGGGTGTTAAGCTTATTGATGGCGCTTACTCTTTGAAAATCAACAATAAAGAAATTAAGATTGTAGGTTTCAACGAACGCGGTGCATTCTATGGATTACAAACTCTTCGCCAAATTGTCAATAGCGATATTGCAAAAGAGAAGGGCGGCCTTCCTGTGCTTGACATCAATGACTATCCCTCAATGAAATATCGCGGTGTGGTGGAAGGCTTCTACGGAGCTCCTTGGAGCCACCAAGTGCGCATGTCACTCATTGAATTCTATGGTCGCAATAAATTGAATGACTATCTATATGGTCCGAAAGATGACCCCTATCATAGCTCCCCCTATTGGCGTCAGCCCTATCCCGAAGATGAAGCTAAAAATATCAAGGAACTTGTGCAGGCAGCTAATAAAGCTCGTGTAAACTTTGTTTGGGCTATTCATCCCGGAAAGGATATTCGTTGGAATAAAGCCGACTATGATAGCTTGGTTAGCAAATTCAATATGATGTATGATTTGGGTGTTCGTTCATTTGCAATTTTCTTCGATGATATTGAAGGTGAAGGAACTAACCCCAAGAAACAAGTTGAATTGCTCAACAATTTGACAGAAGATTTTGTGAAAGCTAAGGGTGATGTGACCAATTTGCAGATTTGCCCCACAGACTATTCTCAACTCTGGGCAAAACCGGGTCCCGACGGCCCGTTGGCAGTGTATGGCCGCGAGTTGAACCCCAATGTTGAAGTGTTCTGGACAGGCGCTGTGGTTTGTAGTGACTTGACTCCCGAAACTCTTGAATTTATCAATTCACGTATCAAACGCCCCGCTTTATATTGGTGGAACTACCCTGTGACCGACTATTGCAGGCACATCATGTTGCAAGGTCCGGTTTATGGTCTCGATACCAGCTTGACTCCTGAGCAAGTGGTGGGTATCGAAAGTAACCCCATGGAGCATGGTGAAGCTTCTAAACTCGCCCTATATGGCGTTGCTGACTATGCTTGGAACATGTCGGCCTACAATGCGATCGATAACTGGGAACGTGGTATCGTTGACCGCGTGCCTGATGCTGCTGATGCTTACCGTACATTTGCTATTCACTCTGCCGATACTGAAACCGGCTATCGTCGCGATGAATCTTGGGAAACTGTAACATTCCCATTCAACAATTACACTCAAGAGCAATTCAATGCTTTACGTGCAGAGTTTGAAAAGATTGTTAAGGTAGAAGATGCTATGCGTGCAAAAGCTAATCCTGCACTTGTGAAGGAACTTTCTCCATGGCTCACTCAGTTCACTGCTCTTGGTCAGCGCGGCCTAAACACTCTTGATTTGATTAAGATTTATGAATCGGGCAATGTGGCCGGTTTCTGGGATGCTTATGTGTCAAATCTTATGACAGCGCAGCAGCGTGCCGACTATGCTGCTCATCGTATTGGTACTATGAAGCTGCAGCCGTTCTATGAAAAGTCAATGGACGACATGCTTATTGCCTACTACGAACGTCTGACAGGCAAAAAACCTCTCATCATGAAAGGTGTGGGTTCTTATCCCAATCTTCGCACAACACTCTCAAAATTGATGCTTGATGGTGATACTACTACTCACTGGACTTCTGCTTACTCACAGGAAGAGGGCGATTGGGTAGGTGTTGATTTGCTTGATGTGATTAAAGTGGATGAAGTATTGATTCGTCAAGGTCGCAACTCAATTGATGATGTTGACTATTTTGATCACACTATTCTTGAGTACTCTGTTGATGGCCGCTCATGGACAGCTTTGACTGAGCCTATGAAGTACACTTATATCATTAAGTGGTCGGGTGAGCCGGTTGATGCTCGTTATCTCCGCTTGCGTCGTCTTGAGTCTGAAAAGAAGAATTGGACCTCTGTGCGCACAATTGAAGTGAATCCCGTGTCGGCTGAACGTATCGGGCTTAATGTAGTGGCTGCTGACGCTGAAATGGCACTAAGAGCTCACGACAATAACCCCACAACTGTTTATGTCCTCAATGGTGACATGGTGTTTGATCGCCGTAAAGATGCAAAAACTGTCACAGTGCTTGCCGGTCGTCCCGTTCAGCCTTTGACTATTGTACAGCTTGATGCTGCCGGTAAAGAATTAGCGCGGACACAAGTTGCTACTGCATTCTCAACAACTAATCTCAAGCCCGAAACTGCAAGAATCCTTGTGTCGGGTCATGTGGATGTTTACGAGGTTATTCAGTAAAATGCAATCCAAACCATATCCAAAAGGGCTGCCTGAGTGCAGCCCTTTTCGGATTGTTTTGATTGTTGAGATATAAACAATTAAAGCTATAGATCGATGAAAGATATTAAAGAATGTTTGCTTGCTCGAACAAGTGTGCGCCGTTATGAGCGCGAAGCGATTCCGCAAGAAACAATGGACTTTATCTACAAAGCCATTGAAAATACCCCCACAAGCTACAATGGTCAGCAATTTTCTGTAATTGATATTGATGATCAGGAACTCAAAGAGCAACTCTATCTTATGACCAATCAAAAGCAGTTGAAAACATGCAATCGCTTGCTGATTTTCTGCTCTGATTATAATAAAATTTCCCGTCTTGCTGAGCGCAAAGGCTTTGATGTACCGGAGTTTACAAACACTATGGATGGTGTGACAATAGGCATTATTGATGCTTCATTGGCCATGATGAGCGCAGTGGTGGCGGCTCAAGCTGCCGGACTTGGAAGTAACTGCGTGGGGTATCTTCGCACAGTGGACCCGGCTCGTCTTGCTGAAATGCTGAAATTGCCCAAAGGGGTGTTCGTGGTGTGTGGATTGGCTCTGGGTGTGCCTCGCGAGCAGCCCGATTTGAAGCCTAAACAGGGTGATTCGCTTGTGTTTCACAAGAATTGCTATCGTCAGGACACTGAGGCAATGGTTGATGAACTTGAAGCCTATGATGAAGTTGTTAAAGAGTACAACAGAACGCGCTCCGGTTCTACAACAACCAATGATTGGTGTAACCACATACTTGATTACTATCGCGAAGCTATGAAATATCGTGTTTTTGACTATCTCAAAAATCAGGGCTACGATGTGAAACATTAGTCCCTTTTTGAATGGTGACACTCTCAGGATATTTGGCATCATCGAATGATATGAAATGTTGCTGCGCTTATATAGCGCGGTAACATTTTTTTTACTGTTTTGAGAGGGGATGGGTAGGAAAGAAAAATGTGAAATAAGGCCATTATGCCAACTATTTTGACCTATCTGCCAACGATGATTTTTACTGCTGTGAAATAATGTTAATCTTTTGGGAATTTAAGGCTTTAGAAGCATTTTATCATGTTAATATTGAGTAATTTTGTGGCTTGATATGGCGGCATATTGGAATGAGTCATCCGATGCTGCAGCATTTAATTAGTAATAAATAAATTAAAAATAGAACATGTTAAAATTGATTAGTATGAATGTTTCAAAGTTGAAAGGGATTGCTTCTGCCAGCCTTTGCCTTGCGTTTGGTGCTTTTGTGAGTGCTTGCGGTGGCGATAACAATGCGAATCAGATGCAAATGATCCCCCAATTGGCCGTTGTTGAAGTGGCTGTTTCAAATGCAGAAAATCAGAAAGAGTATCCTGCGTTACTCGAAGGTAAGACAGACATTGCCATTCGTCCTCAAGTGAGTGGTTTTATTACAAAAGTTCATGTTGATGAAGGTCAGAAGGTGTCGAAAGGTCAGGCTCTCTTCACTATCGACCAAGTACAATACCAAGCTGCTGTTGATAATGCAAATGCTGCAGTAATCTCAGCTGAAACTGCTGTTAGCACTGCACAAATGACTGCTGATACAAAGCGTCAGCTTTTCGAAAAGAATATCATCAGCGCTTATGACAATCAGCTTGCTCAAAACAATCTTGCTACAGCTAAAGCTGCTTTAGCTCAAGCTCAGGCTGCGTTGACTAATGCTAAAAAGAATTTGTCATACACAGTAGTAACAGCTCCATCTGCAGGTGTTGTGGGCTCAATCCCAAATCGTGAAGGTTCGTTGGCTTCTCCCTCATCAGTTGAGCCATTGACCACAGTTTCTGACAACTCTAAAGTATATGCTTACTTCTCATTGACCGAGAAGGACTTGCTCGAATTGACTGAAAATGGCACACGCTCTCTCAATGAAGCTATCAAAGCAATGCCTATGGTTGACCTCAAACTTGCCAACGGTGCTATCTATCCCATCAAGGGTGAAGTTGCCACTGTGTCGGGTGTTATCAACACCGCTACAGGTGCGGCAAGTGTTCGTGCTCTCTTCGACAACCCCTCAGGCATGCTTCGCAGCGGCAGCACCGGTGCTATCGTAGTGCCTGTGAACACTGAAAATGTCATTATTATTCCTCAGAGAGCTACATTTGAAATCCAGGATAGGAAATTCGTGTATGTTGTGGGTGAAGACAATAAATTGGTTTCACGCGGCATCACAGTCCTTCCCCAGAACGATGGCCAAAACTTTGTAGTGCTTTCAGGTCTCAATCCCGGTGAAAAAATTGTGGTTGAGGGTGTAGGTACTCAGTCAGTTCGCGAAGGCGCTCAAATTCAGCCCGTTGATGCTGCAAAGCAAGCCGAACAGGCCCAAGCTCAAGCTCAAGCTCAAGCTCAAGCTCAGGCTCAGGCAGCAGCTGCTCAGCAGAAATAATAAAGGTTGCTGTGAGATAAGCAGCCTACTATCAATTTGTTATTAATACAAAAGATATGAAATTAGATACTTTTATTAATAGACCGGTACTTTCAACGGTTATTTCAATCTTTATTGTGTTGCTGGGTGTTATCGGACTCGTTTCGCTCCCCATTACACAATATCCCGATATTGCGCCTCCAACAATTAGTGTGAGCACTACTTATCAGGGTGCCAATGCTCAGGCGGTGCTTAACTCTGTGGTTGCTCCTTTGGAAGAAGCTATCAATGGTGCTGAGGGCATGACTTATATGAAGTCAACGGCTACCAACACCGGTTCGGCAACCATCACTGTTTACTTTAAGCAGGGCTTCGACCCCGACATGGCTGCGGTTGACGTACAAAACCGTGTGGCAAAAGCTCAAAATCTATTGCCTGCCGAAGTAACAAAAGTGGGTGTGTTGACACAAAAACGTCAAACATCAATGCTCGTTGGTGTGTCACTCTATACTGATAAGCCCGAAGTTTATTCTCCGGAGTTTATCGATAACTATATGAAGATTAACGTTATCCCTGTGATCCAGCGTGTGAACGGTGTGGGTGACGTGCTTAGCTTCGGCGCCGATTATTCAATGCGTGTGTGGCTCGATCCGGCTAAAATGGCTCAATATGGTTTGATGCCCACCGATGTTGCCGCTGCTCTCGCTGAGCAGAATATTGAAGCTGCTCCCGGTGCATTCGGTGAACAAGGCAAACAGTCGTTCCAATATATCATGAAGTATAAAGGACGTCTGAGCACTCCCGAAGAATTTGAAGATATTGTGATTCGTGCAAACAGCAATGGCGAAGTGCTTCGCTTGAAAGATGTTGCTGAATTGGAACTCGGCCGCGTGACTTATGGTTTCGGTAACTCTATCAACGGAAACCAGTCAACAATGTGTCTTGTGTTCCAGTCTGCAGGTTCGAATGCGACGCAGATTATTAACGACTGTCTTGCTCGTGTAGAAGAATTGGAAAAGGACCTTCCCGAAGGTCTCCATTTCGCTATCCCGATGAACAATAATGACTTCCTTTATTCTTCTATTCACCATGTGGTTCAGACTCTTCTTGAAGCATTTATCCTCGTGTTTATCGTGGTTTACATCTTCTTGCAAGACTTCCGTTCAACTATTATTCCTGCAATTGCTATTCCGGTAGCCCTTATCGGCACATTCTTTGTTCTCAGCATTATCGGATTCTCAATCAACCTTATCACTCTTTCAGCTCTTGTGCTTGCGATTGCGATTGTGGTCGATGACGCCATTGTGGTCGTCGAGGCCGTCCATGCCAAGCTCGATGTGGGCTATAAGAGCGCAAGGAAGGCCTCTATTGATGCGATGGGCGAAATCGGTGGCGCCATTATTTCTATCACATTGGTAATGATGCTCGTGTTTATTCCCGTGTCATTCATGCCAGGCACCTCCGGTGTGTTCTATCAGCAGTTTGGTTTGACAATGGCCATCGCTATCGGCTTCTCGGCTGTCAATGCGTTGACTCTATCTCCGGCTCTTTGTGCTGTGTTCTTGAAGCCCCACAAAAAAGAGGATGGTGAAGAAGTGTCGCTAAAACAGCGTCTCGGCGAAGCTTATTCCGAAGCTGCCGCTACAATGAAAAAGCAGTATGGTCGTCGATTCACTTTGAATATCCATCCGCTCTTCACATTCTTGTTTGTGTGTGCCGCTGTGACATTTATGGTGCTCGGTTGGTACAATGACGACAACACCCTCCACTTGGTGATTGCTTTGATCTGTGCGTTGATTGCTCTTATGGGTATCTTCAACAAGCGTTTCCACCAGGGATTTGAAACCGGCTACGGACGCATCTTGACCAAATATAATAAAGCCACTGAATTCTTTGTGCGTCATAAAGTTACTGCATTTGGCACAGTGATTTTGTCAATCGTGCTTCTCGTTTGGCTCATGGCTCGCACTCCGACTGCTCTTGTGCCTAATGAAGACACCGGTATCGTGTTTGCGATGGTGGACATGCCTCCGGGCACTTCACAGGAACGCACTGCTGAGGTTATGGACAAATTTGACCAGATTATACAGAAAGTTCCCGGTGTTGCGTTTAGTAACAAGATTATCGGCTATAGCTTCCTTGCGGGTCAGGGTGCAACTTATGGCACATTCCTTATCAAACTCAAGGACTGGTCAGAGCGTGACGAATCTCAGAGCGCAGAGTCTATTATCCAGCAGCTCTACGGTGCCTCTGCAATGCACATCAAAGATGGTCGTGTGATGATTTTCGCGCCACCTATGATTGCAGGTTATTCTGCAACAAATGGTTTCGAGCTTGAAATGCAAGATAAAACCGGCGGTGACATCAACACTTTCTTTGGTATTGTTCAAGGATTCCTTGCAAAACTCAATCAGCAGCCCGAAATTCAGATGGCTTACACCACATTTAACCCCTCATTCCCTCAGTATCTCGTGGATATTGATGCTGCTAAGGCTAAACAAGCAGGCATCTCTCCGCAAACTATTTTGAGTACTCTTCAGGGTTATTTCGGTGGTATGTATGTGTCAAACTTCAACCGCTTCGGTAAGATTTATCGTGTAATGATGCAGGCTTCGCCTGAAGATCGTGTGTCTCCCGAATCGCTTGATGCTATCAAAGTGCGCAATGGTGCTGAAATGGCTCCGATTTCCAACTTCGTAACTTTGAAGCGTGTTTATGGTCCCGACATCTTGAACCGATTCAATATGTTCCAGTCTATATCTGTGTCAGGTCAGCCCGCTCCGGGATACTCTTCCGGTGAAGCTATCGCCGCTATCAACCGTGTGGCAGCAGAAGTTCTCCCCACAGGTTATGGTTATGAATATGCAGGTATGACTCGCGAAGAAGCAGGCTCATCAAGCAGCTCTACTGCAATTATCTTCGGTTTGTGTATGCTCTTCGTTTATCTCCTCCTTTCTGCTCAGTATGAAAGCTACATCTTACCCTTGTCGGTGCTCTTGTCAATTCCGTTTGGTTTGTTGGGCTCGTTCATATTTGCCGACCTCCGCGATATCTCAAACAATATTTACTTGCAGATTGCCTTGATTATGCTTATCGGTCTGTTGGCCAAGAATGCGATCCTTATCGTAGAATTTGCTCTTGATCGTCGTCGTCAGGGTATGGATATCGCTAAAGCTGCAATTGACGGTGCTTCAGCACGTTTGCGCCCGATTTTGATGACATCATTGGCGCTTATTATCGGTTTGCTCCCGATGATGTTTGCTCATGGAGTAGGTGCAAATGGTAACAAAGCGCTCGGCACAGGCTCTGTGGGCGGCATGCTTATCGGTATGATTTGCCAGATCTTCATCGTGCCCGCATTGTTTGTGGTGTTCCAGAAGATTCAAGAGAAATTCACTCCGTTGAAGTGGAAAGACTCCGACAATAAGGAACTTGAAAGCGAAATCGAACAGTATTCCCACTAATACTATATCAACAATTGAATTATGAAGTTGAATAAAATAATATTGCTCCCGGCATTGACAGTATTTTTACTGTCAACGCTCGGTAGCTGTAACATCTACAAAAAATACAGCACCCCCGATGACACAGCTCTCCTTGCTCAATACAAAGAGGCCCAGGAGGCTCAAATCGACTCAATGGCATTCGGCAATCTTCAGTGGCAAAGTGTTTTCACAGATCCCACTCTTGCCGGCTTGATTGAACAGGCCTTGGCCAACAATCTTAACCTTCGCAATGCAAAACTCAATGTTGACATTGCTCATGCTCAACTCAAAGGTGCAAAATTGAGCTATTTGCCTTCTGTGGCTTTGGCTCCAAATGTGTCAACATCGAAGTTTTTCACCACACCCTCAACCGGTGCCATGCAGTGGGGTTATCAAATTCCACTCTCTGTGAGCTGGGAAATTGATGTGTTTGCTAAATTGCTTAATTCAAAGCGTGGAGCTCAGGCATCCTATGAACAGACTCAGGAATATACTCGCGCTGTTCGTTCTCAGATCATCGGTTCGGTTGCAAATGTGTACTATTCAATAGCTGCCGTTGAAGCGCAACTGGCAGTGAGCCGCACCACTGCTGAACTCTGGAAACAGAGTGTTCAGACAATGAAGAACTTTAAGGAAGCAGGTATTGTAAATGAGGTTGCTGTGGTTCAGAGCGAGGCTCAGTACTATGGTATTCTCGGTTCGATTACCGACCTTGAAGTGGCTCTCGATGAATTGAATAATACAATGTCACTCCTTCTTGGTGTGATGCCTCAGAAATGGGAAATTTCAGCAGATGCCACTCTCGCAGTGCCCGCAATCAAGCGTGCTTCTGTGCCTATGCATGAATTGGCCATGCGCCCCGACGTTGCTGCTGCCGAACGCAGCATGGCGGTTGCTTATTATGCCACAAATTCAGCTCGCGCAGCTTTCTACCCCAGTTTGAACATCACAGCTAATGGTGGCTTCACCAATATCCTCGGTTCAATGATTAAGAATCCTGGTGAATTCTTCATCAACCTTGCCGGTTCGTTGACTGCTCCTTTGTTCGCTCGCGGACAAAACATTGCCCGTCTTGAAGCGACTAAGGCTCAGCAACAGCAGGCCATGAACTCTTTCGAGAACACTTTGATGAATGCAAGTGCTGAAGTGAGCAATGCGTTGACTCTCTATGAAAAGAGCGTTGAAAAGCAGAAACATCTCAAAATTCAGGCTGAGAAATTGACATTGGCTGTTGAATACACTCAGGAACTTCTTCGCTTAGGTTCTTATGGCACAACATATCTTGATGTGTTGACAGCTCAGCAGAGCCTCCTCGCAGCGCAGATTTCGGCTATTTCAGCCCGCAATAGCGAAGCCAGTGCTTTGATTAATCTTTATCAGGCTCTTGGCGGTGGCCGCTAATTCTATTACCTCAAACTAATCAGTAAAAACTATTAATTATGGCAACTAATATCAGCCCTTTGGCCTACGTTGATCCAAAAGCTAAACTTGGAGAAAATGTAACCATTCATCCTTTTGCTTACATTGATCGCGATGTTGTGATTGGTGATGGTTGTGAGATTATGCCCTATGCAAGCATTATCCATGGCACAAAATTGGGTAAAAATAATAAGGTGTTCCAAAACTCTGTAATTGGAGCTGACCCTCAAGACTTCCGTTGGAAAGGTCGCGAAGCAACATGTAGCATCGGCGATAATGTGGTGATTCGCGAAAACTGTATTATCAATCGCGGTTTCACCACTGAGCATGGCACTGTTGTGGGTAACGACACATTCATCATGGCGGAAACTCACATTGGTCACGACTCGGTGATTAGCGGTAAATGCGTTCTTGGTAATGGCGTGACAATCGCTGGTGAAGCAATTGTTGGTGAGTGTGTGATTCTCTCTTCAGGGGTAATCTTGCATGAACGTTCAAATATTGGCAGCTGGGTGCTTGTCAAAGGTGGATGTCGTATTAACGGCAATGTGCCTCCTTTCGTGATTATGGCCCACAATCCGGCATCTTATTTTGGTGTGAATGCTGTGATTCTTCGCAAGCATGGCTACACTGATGAGCAGATTGAAAACATCGCAAAGTCTTATCGTCACATTTATCAGAGTAGTACTTCTGTATTTAACGCTGTTAAGCGTGTTGAACTTGATATTGAACCCTCTCCCGAACGTCAAATGATTCTTGACTTTGTGGCTAAGAGTAATAGCAAGTTAGTGGCAATTCCAAATGATTTCGACGAAGAGGATTAATCCTACGAATTCTCAATAAACTGAATCGGGGAGCATCGTGTGCGCGATGCTCCCCGATTCGGTTTATTGGTGGGCTTTGTTTCTATGTATAAATCTTCGAGACTGTAGCTTGATTAATGGTGTAGCTCCGCAGTATCGGCGGATTTAATCCGATGGATTGCGTGGTGAATACTCTTGGATGCCGATTATTGAGCTTGTTGTTGCCTATGGGGGATATAAAATAGAGGAGGAGTGCTCATTGAGCACTCCTCCATATTGATATTGAGGATTTATCCGAAATTATTCGGCATCGGGAGCAACACCCCACTGCTGCTGAGCAAGGCGGCGGTAGTTGTTGTAACGCCACTGTGCATTTGCTTTAGCTGCAGCGAAGAGTTCGGCTGCTTCTTCGGGGTACTGTTTGATTACTGAAGCGTAGCGTACTTCACCTTTAAGGAAGTCTTCAAACTTGTCCCAGTTGGGTTCTTTGCTATCGAGAGTGAAGGGGTTCTTGCCTTCATCTTCCAATGCGGGGTTGTAACGCCACAAGTGCCAGTAACCACATTCCACTGCGTTAGCTTCTTCCTGCTGAGATTTGCCCATGCCGGCACGGATACCGTGGTTGATACAGGGAGCGTAAGCAATGATGATTGAAGGACCGTCGTATGCTTCTGCTTCGCGGATTGCTTTAAGTGTTTGAGCTTGGTCGGCACCCATTGCAATCTGTGCACAATATACATAGCCGTAGGTCGAAGCAATCAAGCCGAGGTCTTTCTTGCGGATTCGTTTACCTGAAGCAGCAAACTTAGCGATTGCACCAACAGGAGTAGCTTTTGATGCCTGACCACCAGTGTTTGAATATACTTCGGTGTCAACAACGAGAACGTTGAGGTTCTTGCCAGATGCAAGTACGTGGTCGAGACCACCGAAACCGATATCGTAAGCAGCACCGTCACCGGCGATAATCCACTGTGAACGTTTCACGATGAAGCCTTTCAATGTGAGGATTGCTTTGCATACATCGCAACCGCAAGCTTCGCAGAGAGGCACGAGTTTGTCAGCGATTTCACGAGTGATGGTTGCGTCATTGCTGTTGTCGAGCCACTGTTGAGCGAGTGCTTTGATTTCGTCGCTGCATGAACTGCAGTTTGTGGCTTTAACCATAGTGTCGGCAAGACGAGCGCGGAGTTTTTCGTTAGCTACAGTCATACCGAGGCCAAATTCAGCAAAGTCTTCGAAGAGTGAGTTAGCCCAAGCTGGACCGTGACCCTGAGCGTTGGTGGTGTAGGGTGTTGAAGGTACAGAGCCTGAGTAGATTGAAGAACAACCAGTAGCATTGGCTACCATTTCGTGGTCACCATAAAGCTGGCTGATGAGTTTCACATAAGGAGTTTCGCCGCAACCAGAACAAGCACCAGAGAATTCAAACAATGGCTGTGCAAACTGGCTATTCTTAACGTTGGCTTTGATGTCAACGAGGTGCTGTTTTGAAGCCACGTTCTTAGTGAAGTAATCCCATTCTTTCTGAACATCAAGCTGAGTTTCAAGAGGCTTCATTTCGAGAGCTTTTACGCCCTTCTTGCCGGGACATACATCCACACAGTTGCTACAGCCGAGACAGTCGAGCACGTCAACAGCCTGAATGAAGCGCATGCCTGTGAATGTTTTGCCGATAGCGGGAAGTGTCTTTTCTTCTGGGCGGGGTGAACCTGCCATTTCTGCTTCGTCGAGTACGAAAGGACGGATTGCAGCGTGAGGACAAACGTAAGCACACTTGTTACACTGGATACAGTTTTCTTCGAGCCACTGGGGTACGAATGCTGCAACACCACGTTTTTCGTAGGCTGCTGTGCCCTGATCCCATGTGCCATCTTCGCGACCAACAAAGTTAGATACCTTCAAGTCATCGCCAACCTGGCCGTTGATGGGGCGAACAACTTCATTGATGAATGCGGGATCGTCGTTTTTAGCATCTTCGTCGGCAGGGAGGTTGCTCCATGCACTGTCAACTACAAGCTGCTTGTATTCGCCACCGCGGTCAACTGCTGCATAGTTCTTGTCAACAACATCCTGTCCCTTCTTGCCGTAGGACTTAACGATGAATTTCTTCATCTGTTCGATAGCAAGGTCAACTGGGATTACCTCTGTGATGCGGAAGAATGCGCTCTGGAGAATGGTGTTGGTGCGGTTGCCCAAACCGATTTCTCGTGCAATCTTGGTTGCATTGATGTAGTAAACCGAAATGTTGTGGTCAGCAAAATATTTTTTAATCTTGTTGGGGAGATTTTTAGCCAATTCTTCACCTTCCCAGATGGTGTTTAGGAGGAATGTACCGCCGTCACGCAAGCCACGAGTCACATCGTACATGTTGAGGTAAGCCTGAACATGGCAAGCAACGAAGTTGGGAGTGGTCACCAAGTAGGTAGAACGGATAGGTTCGTCACCGAAACGGAGGTGTGAGCAAGTGAAACCGCCCGACTTTTTAGAGTCATAAGCGAAATATGCCTGGCAATATTTATCGGTGTTTTCACCGATGATTTTCACGGAGTTCTTGTTAGCACCTACAGTACCGTCAGCGCCAAGACCATAGAATTTAGCTTCGTAAGTAGATTCGCCTGAGAGAGCAATTTCTTCAACAGGGGGAAGTGACTTGAATGTCACGTCGTCAATAATACCTACAGTGAAGCCGGTTTTGGGCTGGGGAAGAGCGAGGTTGTCAAACACAGAGATAATCTGTGCTGGAGTGGTATCTTTTGAAGCCAAACCATAGCGACCTGAAACGATTTCAGGAGCGTTAGCCTGTCCGTAGAAGCATTCTGCTACGTCGAGGTATAGAGGTTCACCGTTAGCACCGGGTTCTTTAGTACGGTCGAGAACTGCAATGCGTTTTGCAGTAGCAGGAACAGCCTTGAGGAAGTGCTTAGCAGAGAAGGGACGATATAGATGAACAGACACCATACCAACCTTTTCGCCCTTAGCCATGAGGTGGTCAATAGCTTCCTGAGCAGCCTGAGTCACTGAACCCATAGCGATGATTACGCGTTCAGCTTCGGGGTGACCGTAGTAGTTGAACAAGTGATATTCACGGCCGGTGATAGCTGAAATCTTAGCCATGTAATCTTCTACGATTTCGGGAACTGCTTCGTAGTACTTGTTGCAAGATTCGCGGTGCTGGAAGAATACGTCGCCGTTTTCAGCCATACCACGAGCTACGGGAGCATCGGGAGTCAATGCGCGTTTGCGGAAATCGGCAAGAGCTTCCTGGTCAACGAGGGGAGCGAGGTCTTCCTGTTCAACAACTTCGATTTTCTGGATTTCGTGTGATGTACGGAAACCATCGAAGAAGTTAACGAAAGGTACGCGGCTTTTAAGAGTTGAGAGGTGTGCTACACCAGAGAGGTCCATTACTTCCTGTACAGAGCCTTCTGCGAGCATAGCAAAACCGGTTTGGCGAACAGACATCACGTCCTGATGGTCGCCAAAGATGCTGAGTGCATGAGAGGCAATTGTACGAGCTGAAACGTGGAACACGCAGGGGAGCAATTCACCTGCAATTTTGTACATATTGGGAATCATCAACAACAAGCCCTGTGAGGCTGTGTAAGTTGTTGTTAGTGCACCGGCCTGAAGTGAACCATGAACGGCACCGGCAGCGCCGCCTTCTGATTGCATTTCCTGAACAAGAACAGTTTCGCCAAAAATGTTTTTACGTCCTGCAGCAGCCCATTCATCAACATATTCTGCCATTGTTGACGAGGGTGTGATAGGATAGATGGCGGCAACTTCTGAGAACATATACGAGATATGTGCTGCTGCTTGGTTACCGTCGCAAGTCAAGAATTTTTTTTCTTTACCCATGTTGTTAATCTATTTGTGGTAATTAAATTTAAATTCACAATCAATAGCGTCGCAACCCCAATGAGCCACGATACTACACCGCGAAGTTACAAAAATCTCATCAAACAGCAAAGAATGCCCCCATTAAATCACAACACATTTCTCCCAAAAATGTTGCCATTTTGTTGACCTTACTATTATGTTGCTTAAAGGATTGTTTCTATCTGAAAATGACTTTTACAGTTCGGTTGTTTTTACTTGTGATGGGATTTTGGTAATTTTGTGTGGTGAAATGCGACTTTAAGGTATGGATTTGATTATAGAACAAGATTTTGCGGTGCGTGTGCCTGGCTATCGTGCCTTGATATTTGAGGCTGATGTGATGAACTCTGAAACATCGGATGAGCAGAAAGCAGTAATGGAAGATTTGGCTGCAGAAATTGCCGGTCGATATGCTGTAGGTGATATAAATTCTATTCCGGCTATAGCTGCTACTCGCGCTGCATATAAGGCTTGTGGCAAGGATCCTAATCGCTATCGTCCATCTCAAGAGCAGATGATGCGCCGAATTGTGCGTGGCTTGGGGCTATACTATGTTAATACATTAGTTGATGCGGGCAATCAATTTTCGTTGCTGACCGGATGCTCGGTGGGCTGTTTTGATGCCGATAAGGTGGTTGGTGACACGCTTTCACTTGGAATTGGTCGTGAAGGTGAGCCGTATGAGGGTATTGGTCGTGGAGAGCTTAATATTGCCGGATTGCCTGTATTTCGTGATACAGTGGGTGGCATTGGCACTCCAACATCGGATAATGAGCGAACCAAGCTCACGCTTGATACTCGCCGACTGCTTGTAACTGTTCATCTTTTTGATACAAATATAGATACAGATGAAGTGGTGGCTTCATTCCACGAAATCTTTACCATCTACGGCTCAGCCTCCAATATCAGCCATAAATTATATGATGGTTCGATGTAGAAATCCGAAACCAGATAATATAACGAACAACCACCTATGTGAGTCATAGATGGTTGTTTGTTTTTGGGAGATATTTATCAGGTTAATTCTCTAAGTGTTTGTTCTACTTTTGAGATCTCAATATTGCCACCGGCACGCTCCGCTTGTTTGCGATGGTGCTCCATCGAATTAAGAATACGTTCCATATCTTCTTCGGCTTTACGCATAGAATCTTGAGCTCGTCGGAAGCCGACCCAGTCATTTTTTGCGTCGCATGTCGTTTTGTCAGCCACTGCATTTTTGTAGCGATTTATTGCAGCTTCGCCATAAGAAACATATTTTTTATAGTAATTCTCATGTCGGTTTATTTCAGATTTATCTATACCGGATGATGTTGCTGCAGCGGTATTTACATCAATGTTTTCTATGATTGATGACGCAACTTCCGGCTTGGAGCTATATGTTCGGATAATTGATTCAACTTTGTTGCCAATGTTTTGCAATTCATCGGCAATTTGTCGAAATGCCTCTTTCTTGATGGCTCCTGCAGCTAAATCTCGCCCTTTGCTTGCACTTGGTTCGCCGCTTAATATTGCTGTTTCAAACCATTTGTATGCCTCGCGTGGATCTTTATCTACGGCTTTTCCATATCCATTTAAATATAAGTATCCGGCGGTGTTTTGGCTTGGGGGATATCCAAGATTTGCGGCATTAATAAACAGCGATGATAATTTTGCCATTTGATCCCATTGGAATAATTTGCCAAAGATGGACAATTCAATGTAGTGCCCATGCTGATGAAGTGCAGGCGCATATCCCTTATCTGAAGCCGGGATTATAATTTCTATTGATTTGGTTACATTGCCCTTTCCTAGGTAAAGGTCAGCAAGAAGGACGTTGGCGGGTAAGAAACCATCGTTTATAGCTTTTTCCAAATAGGGGATTGCCTCATCGACAGAGCTGTCCACTGTGAACAATTTGAATCCTGTGAGAAAGTTTTGCCAAGTTGCATCGGAAATATTTTCGATGTTTTCCAAATAGTATTCAATGGCATAGATATATGGCCAACGAAGCATTACATTTGTGGCCAATTTGAGGTGATTTAGCGCCATAATACAATCAGACTTCTGATTGTTTATCCCAAGCAAATATACGAGAGCATAATCCCAGTTGCCTTTTATTGGGTCAAATTCAAATTCTTTCCAAAAATGGTCAACAGCGAGTTTCTCATTTTTCTCGCAACCACGACCAAAATAGTAGGCCCAACCAAGTTTGTTGTGAGTCCCCTGTCCATAGAAATGATCATTTTCGGTAAGAGATGCTTCAGCCTTTTTGAGCCATTTAAAGCAGTCGTCCCATGACTTCATGTTGTAATACATATCGGTCATGTGATAATTTGCAGCTACAGTTTCTTCCGGTGTTTTTGCGATGACAGCATCATAGGCTTGTATCGCTTTTTGAATATCTTTTGTTGTATCTTTGCCTTTGCGGAAATTGTTAGTTACCGAACCACATGCTTTGTTGAGTTTCTTCAATTCCTTTCCCATTTCGGGCATTTCGGAGGCTTTTAGCTCCTCTGCTTGTGCTGTGGAAGACAATAAAATCAATGATATGGCAATGCTTAAAGCAATTAGCAATTGAGAGGAAAGCTTTTTCATGACGTTAGAATTTTATAGTCTTACTATTTAGATAATTTGACTGTGGTTGATTTGTATGTATTGCCCGATGTGGTCTTTACATATCCACGTATGGTTGAAGGACTGCTAGAGGTGTAGGTTTCTGTAAACGTGTGTTGATGAGCAGAGGTATAATATGATGTTGGGACAAAAGTTCCACTGACACGTTCCAACCCTATTTGCTGCACGGTGAAATTTTCGCCAGTAGCTTCTACAGTGATTTCATACTTCCTGGCAAACCCATTTGAGCTAATGGTTCGAGTAGAGATTGACACTGATACGTTTTCATTTTGTGGAGGAGTTGTGCCGCTACCATTGCCACCTCCTGAATCTTCGGTCCATTCATCAACATGCTGATTGAAATATGACGCAGTGTAATAAGTTCTGCCATTATACTCCACATAGTCTTTGTGTACAGCAATGCTTTTATATGTAGGCCATCCATCAGAATAGAGTACATCAATTTCATTACCATTGATATCTAATCCATATATTTCCCAGTTGAGCATATCGGAATACCAGTCGCCTTTTAATTCAGTGCAGTATGAATCGATTACACCATCAACAAGGTCGGAATTGTCAATTGAGCCGCAATCTGTGAGTACGTACTGTTCGATTTTGATGGCATGGGCACTATAATATGTGGACCATGAAGTCCCAAGGTCTTGTTTCTCTGGTTTTGTGGCATAAAAACCCTCAACATCGCTCCATGAAATCATGTCAGTTTCTTCTGGCTCAAGCTCAGGTTCATCATCGTTGTTGCTGCAACTGATAAATAATGCCGATGTGAGAATGTAAATCAATCCCATTAGGATAATTGTAAATTGATGGTTTTTCATAATTGAATTATTGGGTGAAAAAATAAGTATGTGTGTTATCTTGCAAATGTAAACAATTGTCAATGATTACCCCCCCCATTTGGTTAAAATGTGTTAATTGTCTGTGGGCTTTTAATTGTCCACAATATAATTTAGCTTGGTGGTTTTGCGTAAAAAAGGAAGCTATGTCATATCGCATTTGGCACAGCTTCCTTCCTATTTCTGTAGAATGGTTATTATGAGAGCATTGCGGCTACACGGCGCAAGGCGGCGATGAATCTGTCGCAATCCTCGCGAGTGTTATAAAGGGCCATCGAACAGCGCACTGTGCCTTCAATTCCGAGTGCCTGCATCAATGGTTGCGCGCAATGGTGGCCAGTGCGCACGGCTATACCAAGTTTGTCAAGGAGTAGTCCGGTGTCGTAGTGATGAGCATCACCAATTAAAAATGAGATAATGGCGCTTTTCTCTGGGGATGTGCCAAAAAAGCGTATTCCGGGAATGGTCTGCATTTGTTGCATGGTGTAGTGCAGTAGCTCCTCCTCGTGGGCAGCAATATTTTCCAATCCAATCTCTGAAATGTAGTCAATAGCAGTGCGCAATGCTGCGATACCGATATAATCGGGGGTGCCGGCTTCAAATTTGAATGGCAAATCGGCATAGGTGGTGTGTTCAAAAGTCACTTTGCCAATCATCTCCCCTCCACCTTGGTAGGGGGGCATCTTTTCAAGCAGCTCTTTGCGCCCGTAGAGAACACCAATGCCTGTTGGCCCATACATCTTGTGTGATGAAAACACATAGAAGTCGGCATCTAGTGCACGTACATCCACATTGCTATGAGCTATGGCTTGCGCACCGTCAATCATTGCAACAGCTCCGGCTTCGTGGGCCAATCGAATGATTTCGTCAATTGGGTTCACAGTGCCGAGCACATTGGAGATGTGGGTTATTGAGACCACTTTTGTGCGCTCGTTGAGTAGGCTTTTGAACGCGTCCATATCGAGAGACCCATCGGCAAGCATCGGAACCACTTTGAGAACTATCCCTCGGCGGTCGCGTAGCAACTGCCATGGCACAATGTTGGCATGGTGTTCCATGACTGAAACTATCACCTCGTCGCCTTCATTTAGCAACTGTCCATAGCTCGAAGCCACAAGGTTGATGGCCTCTGTTGTTCCGCGAGTGAAGATAATCTCTTCAGTTGATGCGGCATTGATGAATTGTGCTACACGTGTACGTGTGGCTTCCATCATTTCTGTGGCTTCTTGCGATAGAGTGTGAACCCCACGGTGTACATTGGCACGATGTCCAAAATACATATCTGTGATAGCATCAACCACAGCTCTTGGCGCTTGAGTAGAGGCTCCGTTATCGAGATAAATCAGCGGATGCTTAGCTACTGTGCGCGACAAGATAGGAAAGTCGGAACGATATTTTTGTGCATCGAATGTAGGCATGGGGTAGTCTTAATTGGTTTGTGCTTGACTGTCAGCGCTATTGCGACATCCTGAGTGGCATGATTCACAGCCATTAAGGCCACCACTAAAACGCTTCTCTACAAGATGGCGTAGGCGGTCACGCAGCTCTTCCATATCCACAGAATCGATGACATCGGCCATGAACGCTTGCATCAACATTTTGCGAGCTTCAGGTTCGGGAATGCCTCGCGACTGCATATAAAAAAGAGCATCCGAATCGAGCTGACCGGTTGTAGCACCATGAGAGCATTTGACATCGTCATTGTAGATTTCAAGCTGTGGTTTAGAGTGCATTCGGGCATCGGCCGATGCAAGCAAATTGCGATTATTTTGATTTGCATCGGTGAATTTAGCTCCTTCTGCCACAAGAATGCGTCCACCAAAAGCTCCGCTTGATTTTCCATCAAGCACATACTTGAAGAGCTGATTGCTTGTGCAGTGAGGCACAAGGTGATTTAATCGCACATTGTTGTCGATATGCTGGCTATCGGATCCGATTACCATTCCTGCTAGATGACAGTCTGAGTGCTCTCCTACGAGGTCGATACAGAAGTTATTGCGAGTGTTGCCACACGTGAGTGTTATTGAGCCTGATGCAAATCGAGAATTTTGTCCCTGGCGACAATGCACATCGCTATGACGAGTAGTCATCAATGATGACTCTTCAATAGTGTAGTAATCAAAAGAGGCATCAGCTCCAAGGATAATTTCCACCACTTCCGAAGTGAGGTAGGCATTTTTAGAGTCCTGTGTGTGGTCACACACAAGGAGTTTTGCCGAAGCACCATCTTCGAGTACCACAAGGATTCTTCTAGGTGCCATCGTTGGAATCGGAGAGCTAAAAATGTTGACCAATTGCAATGGCTTTTCCAATTTCACTCCGCGGGCAATATGAATCAAAACACCATCTTGCACCAAAAGGGTGTTGAGTGCAACTGCCGGATTGCTCAATGGCGCTATCCGGCCATAGTTGTTAGCTACAATGGGGTCATTTTCGAGCGCTGCCTGGCGTAGCGATTTAAAAGTGACGCCATCGGGCAGTCCTGAAAGGAGAGATTTTGTGGGGCGGAAAGTGTCGTTGACAACAATTCCGAGCAAAGTGGACATATTGGGGACATCGCAGCGGAAAGAGGCAGCCACATCGGCTTGAAAATTCATTCGATTGATATTCAGACCATAGTCGGGGGCAAACATCTCGTTGACCGAAGTGTGTTCGTAGTCTTCATCGCCGCGTTCGGGGAGCGATGCGTCATTTAGAGCATCAAATGCTGCAGGGCGCAGGGCATTAATGAGTTCTGCTGAGCCGGCATTTATCTCGTTGATGTTTTGCCGATATAGCTCAGTGTATTGTAAGAGGCTGTTCATAGACACTTTACGGGTGGTTATTGGTTATCTACCTCTTCTTTAATCCAATCGTAGCCTCGCTCTTCAAGTTCGAGTGCAAGTTCGGGGCCACCTGTGCGCACAATGCGACCTTTGTAGAGCACATGCACAAAGTCGGGCTTAATATAATCGAGCAAGCGCTGATAGTGTGTGATTACTATAGTGGCATTGCGGTCGGTTTTCAGTTTGTTGACACCTCCGGCCACAACACGCAGTGCATCAATGTCCAAGCCGCTGTCGGTTTCGTCAAGAATTGACATCTGCGGCTCAAGAACGGCCATTTGGAAAATCTCGTTGCGCTTTTTCTCGCCACCGGAGAAACCCTCGTTGACAGAGCGTGATGCAAGTTTGTTGTCAAGCTCTACGATAGCACGTTTTTGGCGCATAAGTTTCAAGAATTCAGTGGCCGATAGAGGCTCTTCATTGAAGTATTTGCGCTTTGCATTGAGCGCGGCACGCATGAAATTGACCATTGACACTCCGGGAATTTCTACCGGATACTGGAATGAGAGAAACAATCCTTCGTGAGCGCGGTCTTCCGGCGAAAGTTCTAATAGATTCACTCCATGGAGTGTGGCTTCGCCTTCGGTGACGGTGAAAGCCGGATTCCCTGCGAGAACGCCACTTAGTGTTGACTTGCCTGAACCATTGGGCCCCATGATGGCATGCACTTCGCCGCGGCCTATTTCCAGATTGATCCCTTTCAATATTTCTTTCCCATCCACTGAGGCGTGGAGGTTCTTAACGTCTAATAATATATCTTTCATTGCTTGATGTTTTTTTCTGTGTGAGTGTGGTTAACCTACTGAGCCTTCAAGTGTTATTGCGAGGAGGCGCTGTGCTTCAATGGCAAATTCCATTGGGAGCTTGTTCATCACCTCTTTTGCATAGCCGTTAACGATAAGCCCTACGGCTTCCTCGGTTGGGATGCCTCGCTGATTGCAGTAGAAAATTTGGTCTTCGGAGATTTTTGATGTAGTGGCCTCATGCTCAAGGATGGCAGTAGGGTTCTTTACATCGATATATGGGAATGTGTGTGCTCCACAAGTTGAGCTCAGGAGCAAGCTGTCACATTGGGTGTAGTTACGGCAATTGTCGGCATTGGGAGCCACTTTGACAAGTCCGCGATATGAGTTTTGGCTATGTCCGGCCGAAATCCCTTTGCTGACAATGGTGCTTCGGCTGTTGCGACCGAGATGAATCATCTTGGTGCCGGTGTCGGCCTGCTGATAATTACGAGTGACGGCCACGGAGTAGAATTCGCCGGTTGAACCCTCTCCGGCAAGAATGCATGAGGGGTATTTCCAAGTGATTGCCGAACCGGTTTCTACTTGTGTCCAAGATAGCTTAGAGTGGTCGCCACGACACAAACCTCGTTTTGTCACAAAGTTATAGACACCGCCGCGCCCTTCGGCATCGCCGGCATACCAGTTTTGCACTGTGGAATATTTCACTTCAGCGCGATCTTCCACTATGATTTCCACAATGGCTGCGTGGAGCTGGTTTTCATCGCGCATCGGTGCTGTGCACCCTTCAAGATAGCTCACATATGCGTCATCATCGGCCACAATCAGTGTGCGTTCAAATTGTCCTGTCCCTGAGGCGTTGATGCGGAAATATGTTGAGAGCTCCATTGGGCAGCGAACACCCTTGGGAATGTAAACGAATGAGCCATCAGAAAACACGGCTGAATTAAGCGCAGCATAGAAGTTGTCGCGGTATGAAACCACTTTGCCAAGGTATTTTTTTACCAAATCGGGGTAGTCTTTAACTGCTTCTGAAATTGAGCAGAAGATTACTCCCAGTTCGGCAAGTTTCTCGCGGTGTGTGGTTTTCACACTCACAGAGTCCATCACGGCGTCAACTGCCATCCCCGATAGTTGCTTTTGCTCTTCAAGCGGGATCCCGAGTTTATTGAATGTGTCAAGTAGTTCAGGGTCCACTTCATCTAGGCTCTCCGGCCCTTTTTTTGCTTTGGGGGCTGCGTAGTAGCTGATTTTTTGAAAATCGATTTCCGGGATGTCAAGGTGAGCCCATTGGGGGGGTGTTAGTGTGAGCCAATGGCGAAATGCTTTCAGTCGGAATTCAAGAAGCCATTCCGGCTCGCCCTTCTTTTGGGATATAAAACGGACAACATCTTCATTCAATCCCTGTGGGAGGATTTCGGTGTCAATATCGGTTGTGAACCCATATTTGTAGCTACCTGAAGTGACGTCTTGCAGCACCTCGGAATCTGTTTTATCCGGTGTGCGGTTGATATTGCAGGCGGGGTTATTGTTTAGGTCCATTTGAGTCGTGTTATCGAATTAGAGTAAATTTACAACAAGCAGTTCAATCAAAGGTTCTCGCTGACTATGCCAAGTAGTGCAGGGCAAAGTTCGGCGGTGAATTTTGTTGTTTGACTGCCTGAGTTTAAAAAGTCATTTTCGGGGGCAATAAATGCCCATATATTTAGAATTATGCTAATAGCAATAAGAATTTTCAGAGTCATAAATGCCGCGCCAAACAGCCCGTCAATTGGACCGAGGCATGCGGCTTTGGCTATTTTTTTTAGTAGCCGTGAGATTATGCCAACACTTAGCCACACAGCCACAAACAATAAGATGTGTCCAAGCAACATAGCGCCCCAATATTCTTCCTGGGGGAGAGCGGTAGCAGAGTCGGCGCCCATGAATAGTGCAGCGCAGTCAGTGGCTACATCGCCAAAGAAGTAGCAAGCAAGCAGGGCCAGCAACAAGGCCGATAGTGAACCGACTTGTTGGATGATTCCCATTCTATAGCCCACGATGGCGGCAATGCCAATGGCAATGTAGATTAAAATGTCGATTGTGTCAAGCATAACGCAATGTATTAACCTACAAATTTACATATAAATTGTGATAAATGCTGCATTGTAGATGCAAAAAACCGGATTGAAATTTAATTCAATCCGGTTTTTCTATGAGGTTATAGTAGCTAAGCTACAATTATTTTACGAGAGCAACGAGAATGTCTTTGCCGTCTTCTGTTTCAGTGAATGCGATTTTGTTTTCGCGAGCGAGCCAACCCATAGCAGCGTAGATTTCTTTGTCTTTGAGTTTAGTAGCTGCTTTGATTTGTTTTTTATCGAGGGCTGCTTCAGTTTCATTAAGTGCGTTCCAAAGCAAACCTGCCCAAGAACCGATAGTTTCTGTGTTCATTTTTTGTTCTGATTATTGTTAGACAATTTAGTTTCTATGTGTATTTTCCTGAAATTTTCCGCAAAGATACTACAATTTTCTTAATTTTAGCATTTTAGAGTGATATTTTTCACTCAAACACGCTGATTTATTGTTTTTTGATGCTTTTTGATTGAATTTTCGTAAAGAAATTATTAAATCCCGATGAGTTTCTTGACAACTTCGGGATTCGCACCGAATTTAATTGCTGTCTCAGCGTCAGCTTTTGCATCGTCGGGGCGATAACGCATTTTGTTAAGCAAGGCTCGGTGCAGATAGAGTTCGGCATCAGTAGGGTCTAATTTCAGTCCGCTGGCAATATCTTCTGAGGCCGATGACAAATCTTCTAATTGGAGGTAGCAGAATGCTCTATTGCTGTAGTATGCGGCATCGGGTTGGATTTCGATTGCTTTGCTGAGATGGGGGATTGCGGCTTTGAATTCACCCTGCGACATTAAGAGTGTGGCCTGTGCCACATTTGTCAGTCTATCGGCCGGGGCTTTGGCTATCAGAGTGTCAATGTCGGCTTTTGCTGCTTCAATTTTGCCGGCGTTTAGAGATAACAAGGCTCTGTAAAATCGTGGCTCGGTGAGCGCGGAGTCGAGGCTGATAACGGTTGAATAGTCGGTTTCAGCGAGTAGGGGCTTATTGGCATAGGTATAGATTCGTGCGCGATTCATCAACACTGTAACCGACTTAGGGGCAATATTGTGGGCCGATGTCAAGGTCGCTATTGCCTCGTCGGTCCGTCCGTCATAGAACTGTATCATGCCAAGATTTGAAAGTAGCAACACATTTGATGGATTGCCCGGTTCGAGGTCCATGGCTTGTTGCAGTGATTCTTGTGCCAAAAGCCAGTTCCCTTCGGCAATAGCCTTGTCGGCATCTTCAATCAAGGAAAAATATTTTGCACTGTTTTTTATCGGCTCGTCGGCTCGAAGAGTCAGAGGGAGAGCTGTTAGTAGAAACAGAAATATTATGTTGGTGATGAAAAGGGGGAGGCGCATAGCTGTGTTTTTAAGATGGGGATTATTGTTTATAGAAGCGCAGTGATGTGTTGAGCAGGGGGAAGTCAAATCGCAAAACTGCATCCTGTTCAAGTGTGACACTGCACTCTTCGCTTCTTTGATTGAGCATTGAGTCTATCCAGATGAGGTTGTAGTGATTTTTGAATTTGGTGGGGGAGAGTTGTCCTTTTAACATTCCGGTTTGCCAATCCGATGCTGAAACTTCGGCACCGCTAATGTAGATAATGTCGTAGCCGGCCGAGTCATTGGCAATAATCGCGAGTTTGTATTTCCCACCTAAACGGCAATATTGCGGGGCATTATCGCGGTCAAGATATTGCCAGAATCCTTCAATGGTGTTGCCGGATTGTTGCGATAGGTGATTTTCTATATCCGCGATTCCCCATTGTGTTTGCAGCTCGGCTGATTTGTCAACGATATGTTCGCTGACAATAACGTCAAATGTGGGGCGTCCGATGGCAATTACACCCAATCCCAGTTGTGCTTCAATCGGGGAAATTGTAAGCTCGGCCACTATTTGCGGAATATCATCGCCGGCAAGAATCTTGACAATTCCTGATTGGCAATCGATTTCGGTTGCCAGTGTGTTGTGACACTGCTCAGTGTCAATCTCCTTTGTCAGTGCAACGCGGTCAATAATCCTAAAATCCCCGTTGGCTTTGATCTGTCTTATTGTCAGCATCACCGATGGGATGTTGGCAATATCATCATTGTCGGCATGGTTGGTTGTGCCTAAAATTGCTTGATACATAGAGCCGTCTGATGCAATTCCCCAAGCTGTGCCATAGGCCACAGTAGCATCGGCGCGTCGCTTAATGGTCGATGTGGCTCTGATTTCAATGGCTTTGGTTTGATTGTTTTTTGTCTCAGGACAGAGTGTTACGATTGTGTCGCATAAAACGTTTCCCAAGTATGAGTCATGGTATTGACGCTGTGTACTTTCCAATCCCATGCCGAAAATCATCACACCGGAGGCTATGAGCAATGAGGTCAAGAATATTATGACTCTGAACTTCATTTTGATGACATTATTGCTTTTACATTCTCAACAAACTCTCGGCGAGGCATATCCCACGGCAACCAATTAATGTGAAAGCCTCGGCGCTCCATTCCGCGAAACCATGTCATTTGTCGCTTGGCAAATTGGTGGATAGCTATTTCAAGCTCTGAAATCATCTCCTCGCGGGTTAATTTGCCGGTCAGATATAGTGTCAGGAATTTATATTCCAAGCCATAGTAAATCAAGTCTTCGGGGGCTATTCCTGATTTTAATAGAGCTTCGACCTCTTCAATCATACCCTCTTTTAGACGGGCATGAAGGCGGTTGGTGATTCGTTGGCGGCGGTTTTCGCGATCAATCTCTACACCAATCACAGTGGCATCGGCTATTGGGTGAGGTGTGGTGTTGATAGCTTCTTCGGGGTGCTCTCTGTAATAGGTGGCAATCTCTATGGCGCGAATGGCACGCTGTGTGGTGTCAACATCGGTGTCGTTGTGCAGTGTTTTCATGCTGCTGAGAATCGATGTCAGCTCGCTGAGTGATTTCCCTTTGAGCGAGGCTCTCAATTCCTTGTTTTCGGGGACTTCGGGTAGTCGCAATCCCTTCAATATTGACTCAACATAAAGCCCGGTCCCTCCGCATAGGATTGGAAGTTTTTGGCGTGCTTCCACATCGGCAATTGCAGCTTGAGCATCACGCAGATATTCAAATAGATTGTATTTGTACCCGGCCGGAACAATGTCAATCATGTGGTAGGGGATATTGCCGTAATCCTCAATATCTTTTCCGGTGCCAATATCCATGCCGGTGTAGATTTGTCGAGAATCGGCACTAATGATTTCCGCATCGAATGCTGCAGCGCAGTCAGCTGCTCTTGATGTTTTTCCCGATGCTGTAGGACCTGTGATTACGAGGAGTGACATTGTCGCAGAGTGAGGAGTTTTATTTCATGTGGGTTTCAAGATAGTTGAGCATTCGGGCATAGACCACTGAACGCGCATTGCAGCCGTAGATGGAATGGTTTTTGTTGGGGAACATCAGAATGTCGGCCCAGCAGCCCACTTCCTGAGCGGCACCGGCATATTGCACTGTGTTGAAAATATGAACATTGTCGTCGGCTGTGCCATGCATAATCAGTAGCGGACATTTACGGTTGCTAATTAATGGCAAGGTTGATGAGAGTTTGTAGCCTTCGGCATTTTGTTGCGGGGTCAACATATAGCGCTCGGCATAGATAGTGTCGTAGTAGCGCCAGTCCGTGACAGGGGCTACAGCCACGGCTGCTGCATAGGGTGCATCGGTTTGAGATGCTGCCATGATGGCTTCATAGCCGCCATAGCTCCACCCGTAGATGGCAATGCGCTTTGAATCTACATAAGGGAGTGATGCGGCATAGTTTGCGGCTGCAATTTGGTCGATTGACTCATAGTAACCAAGTCGTTTGTACACAACATCGCAGAATGTGCGACCTCGGCCTCCGGTGCCTCGACCATCCACACACACCACAACATATCCGGCTCGTGCAAAATAGTTCTCAGCCCCGATTCGCCATCTATTAAGCACCTCTTGTGAATTAGGTCCGCTATACTGGCTCATAATCACCGGATAGCGTTTTGTTGCATCAAATCCGACGGGCTTGATAATGTAGCCATTGAGGTTCAGGCCCCCTTCTGTGGGCATTGTGAAAAATTCGGCTTTGGGAGCAGAAGCCCAGCGAACTTGATATTTGGCGTTGTCTTCGAGTGTGCGTAGAGTTTTCCCCTTTGATGTTGCTATAAGGGTGTATTTAGGCGCTGTTGTGACGTTGCTGTAATTGATGATGCAATAGTCTTTCTTTGGACTCCAAGCCTGAGCTGAAGCATATCCTGATTCGGGGGTTAGGTGTGTGATGCGCCCTTTTGAATCTACTTTGCTAATCACTCGGTTGATGGCTCCTGTGGCGGTCGAAGCATAGAAATGGCATCCGGTTTCGGCATTGAATCCGTAGTAATCGGTCACATCATAGTCGCCTGAAGTGATCTGGCGTTGTTGAACACCATTGTAGTTATAGACATAGAGGTGTTGGAACCCTGAGCGACAAGAGTTAACTACAAAAAAATTCTCCAAGAAGTGAATCTCTTCATAGGTGGTTGGATTCAGCCATGCACTCCATTTTTCAACGAGGATTGATTTTGCCACTGTTGATTTTGGATTCACACAATAGAGCTCCATGCGGTTTTGGTCGCGGTTGAGTGTAGTGACCATTAGCTTATCGGCTGTAGGACCAAAAGTTATGCGGGGGATATATTCAATGTCGGAATCTTGAAATGTGATATTTTTGATTTTTCGAGTCTCTACATCGTAGGAGTGCAGTGTGACCACTGAGTTTTTCTGACCTGCCACGGGATATTTGTAGGTAAATTGCCCGGGATAGAGAGCATATTGTGGCTTTGGATCGCATGAACCTTCGTAGAGAGGGAATGTGAATGTGGGGACTTCCGATTCGTTGTATTTCAAGTAGCAGAGAGTCAAGTTATCGGGGGCCCAGGTCATGGAGCATGAGGTGGTGAATTCCTCTTCATAGGTCCAATCGGGAATGCCATTGATAACTTTGTTTTTCTCGCCATCTTTGGTCACAGCCACTTCTGAGCCGTAGTCAAGTTTCTTAATGTAAATATCATTATCGGCCACAAACGCAACCATTCTTCCGTCGGGGGAGAAGATTGGTGATTGCTGACGTGGATGCTCTGTTGATAAGGGTTTGAAGAGGCGTGAGCGAATTTCATACACATAGTATTCAGCATCATATGAGCGGCGATATATCATCTTTTTATTGCGCCACACTAAGATTTTGGTGCCGTCGGGGCTGAGCTTGTAGCCCTGAAAATCGGGAATTGTGGTTTCGCGAGTGCGGGTGATGTCGAATATGATTTCGAGTTCTTTGCCTGAACTGATTTCATGCTTGACAATGCGATTACCATCGGAACTGAGTGCCAAGTAGGCTGTGCCGTCGAGGGTGTATTGCCATGCGGCAACGCCTCGGGGTGTGTTGGCCGCTCCGCCAACATAGTCATTTATCTCCGGGTAATCATTTACCGATGCTGCATGGCTTGCGGTCAGTGACAGTCCGAGTGTCAGCAATAGAGTGGTTGTCAGTTTATTTAGTTTCATGAGTGTGTATGATGATATCTATGTTATGTTCTCTAATGTTTTACCAAAGTAATAGTTGCTTATCTTCGTCGCGAGAGATTTTTTTCGTTGGGGGTTCTTTGTATCCGAAATCTTCCTCCACTTCGGGGTCTTTTTTTAGGGGTATAGGATCGGGTGCAATGAACCAGTCGGTGCTATCCATTAACTCATCGATTGCTGAGATTTTCACCGTGGCTTTGGGTGCTTCAGGGCTTGCCTCTTCAGTCGGCTTGTTCTCAGGCTCTGATTTGAGCCCTGATGCTTTGGTGCGTTTTTTTGATCGTGAGGTTGCGCCCCCTTGTGGCGCATCGTTTGAATTAATTAAGTCTCTCAAGCGCTTAATCTCATTGTTAAGCTCGGCAATCTGTTCGGCTGTTGAACTTTGCAGCGATGCAAGTTCGGCTTTGGCTGTTTTTGCCTCTTCTTGTGCAAAGATAGCGGCTTTCTCAGCATTTAAAATTTTGGTGCCGGCCACTTTGATGTCTTCATAGAGTTTATAATTCTCGGCTGCTAAGTCAGAGATTTTTCGTTCTTTTTTCGCCGATTCGGCTTCAATCTCTTGAATCTTGCTTTCCGAGTCAGAGAGCGCTTTTAGAATGTCGGCATTTGCGCCTAATTTTGTGAGCTCCTCTTGTAATTTTGTTATTTCGCTTTGCAACTTTGCAATCTCTTCACTTTGGGTGCCATTCTCTTTTTTGAGTGTTGAATTTTCACCCTGAAGGGTTTCGCACTCTTCCGAATGTTTTTTTGCCAATTTTTCAAGTTCAAGCACTTTGTCAACGAGATTGACATTCTCTTGTGCCAATCGTTGGTTTTGTGCTTCTGCATCGGGATCATCGGATGAGTTGCGAACGGCAATCACACGAAGTTTGTTTATCATGCTGCGATTTTCCAATTGGAGTTGTTCGCGATCAGAGAGCAGTGTGTTGACTTGTTTTTCCAAATCATGGATTCTATCGTTGAGCGCTCTTTTTTGTCGGGTAGCACTGAGCTGTGCGCTTTGAAACTCTTCGCGCTGTTGCTTCATGAAATGATATTCCGAACGAAGTTTCTCCAAGTCGGCATTGACTTTTTGTCGTTCGGCTTCCCACTGCTGTTCGCCATGGCGGCGTGCATTTTCAGCTTCGGTTGCCAATTTTTCGCGGAGCGAATTATCGATGCGTTCAAGTAGATATTTACGTTGTTTTTCAACATCTAAGCATTGACTGACAAATTCGGGCTGAGTGGCATTGAACAGTTCAATAATAGCGTCAAACACCTCTCTGGGGAGCTCGGCATTGACCGGTGTTAGCGGCTCAGTCGGTTTGCTCTCATGCGGAGTGTTGCTGACGGGCTGCTGTGGCTTGCTCGGGCTCTCAGTCTTTTTGGGTTTTATTATTGAGTTGTCATCATCGAATTCAAGAGCGTCGAGATCGTCGTCGTCAAACTCGTTAGGGAAGCCTAATGCTTTTTTGAAAGATGAAATAATTGACATATTCTGATTATGATTTATTCTGCGGATAATGTATTCGGATGTTTATAGCCCGGCTTCGCAACCACGCCTTGTCCTTTCTTGCCGTCAATGCCGATGGCAAAGGGGGTGTCGGCGGTTACGATTCTAACACTTTCAGTTTCGTAGCATGCCGGAAGTGAGTTGAGATATTCAAATGAGCAGTAGCCATTTGATGCTCCCGGGTCAATAGTGAAATAGCCCACACCAAATGAGGTTAAATTCTGGAAAAAGTGTGTGCCTTGACTCGGCTCTATGCGATAGTTGCCCAGTGCAGATTCCACTATTAGTCGGGCATTGGCTATTTGTGGCCACTTTACCGGGATGCCAAGCGCTGAATCGCTTGACCCCCAACGTCCGGGGCCTATGAGGATGTATGGGATGCCGCGTTGTGTGAAATCGCGGTTTATCTTTTCTATTTCGCGTGCGGTAGCCGGATTGTTCATTGCCGAGAAGTTTTCCGGGCGCACGTACACTATTGTTTTGACATTGTCAACCGACCCGTGGCCCAATGCTGTGTCGCTGCGGAGTATCAATTCCGAATCGTCAAGTGATAGCAAATGCTCGTCAACCATATCTTTGCGGTCAACAATGGGGCGTATCTGCAACCAATAGATTCGGCCCTTGGACTCTCCGCCATGCTCAATATTGCCGGCAAATTCAATCTCAATCGGGCGGCACATTTCGCTCTGACCGGTGGTCAACATGAAGTCAACGGCTTTGGCAAGTGGAAACACATCATGCTTCAAGATGTTGTTAAAGGTCACTACACGGCGCCCTTCGCCAAAATCATTGTCGCGAAGCACATTGTCGCGGTAGTCATAGGTTGAAACCATATAACGCAGTGCTCCGGTTGGAGCCACATCCTGCACTGAGCGTTTAACCAGGTTAAAGCCGTCATCAACTCGGAATGTTTCCGGCGAGCTTGTGTCAAGAGCATACATTCGAGTCTGAGTGTCGCGGAGTGCAAGGGTTAACTCTGAAGTTTGCAGAGCGCAGTCGGGATGGCGTGGAGAGAATCTCAAGCTGATTCCTCCATCAACAATGTATTTGCCCAGACCTACTGCAATCTCTGCCACTCCATCTTCAGCGGTCTCGCGCCCTATCGGATAATAGTTAAGCGAGCGCCCAACTCCTGAGAAGGATGGGAAATATAAATTGTTGTGTTGCTGACCCACAACCTCTTGGATAATCACAGCCATTTTCTCTTGGTCGATTACATTTGATGTGGCTGTCATGTAGGCCTTACTGTCGGCATAAAACACTGATGCATAGACGCTTTTGATTGCATCGCTCAATGTTTTAAGCATTAAATCGCGGTCGGAGATGTTCGGAATCATATATGTTGAATAGATTCCGGCAAATGGTTGATAATGAGAGTCTTCAAGCAAACTTGAACTTCGAATGGCGAATGGCTTGTCAACAACATCAAAGAGCGCAAGGAAGTCTTCGGTTAGGCGCTCCGGAAGTTTTGCTTGAAGGAAATGTTCAAGAATTGTGGCATCGTCGGCATCACTTAGAGCAATAGGGTAGAGGTTGTTTGCTGACATAAATTCATCAAAAATGTCTGTGCATAGAACCACTGTTCGTGGAATGGTGATAGTGATACCCTCAAAGTTGTCGCAGATTGGATTGCGCTTGATGATTTGGTCAATGAATGCCAAACCGCGCCCTTTTCCCCCTAATGAACCCTGGCCGATGCGGGCAAAGTTGGAGTAGTGGTCAAAACGATCTCTATGAAACACGGCTACAACACCGCGATTCTTCATCTTGCGATATTTGACTATCAAGTCAAAAAATAGTTTTCTCACTGCCGGCACTTCTTCAAGAGAGTAGAAGCGGTGGTTTTTGATAACATCAGCTATTGGGAACAATGCACGCGAATAAAGCCAACGAGAAATGTCGTTTGAAGATGCGTGGTGCAATAATGCTGTGCCGGGGATATCGTAGATGTGATACTGTAGGTCTTTGAGCGATTTGATTCGAATCTCTTTTCCTGTTTCGGGGTCGGTCATCACGAAATCGCCAAAACTGAATTGCTCTGAGATTGCAGCACTCAAGTCGACGGGGAGTTTCTTTGAGTTTTTGTCCAAGAACACACAGTTCATCTCTTCAGCTTCCTTACGATTTTCAGCTTCGGACGACTCTATAATTATGGGCATATAAGGATTCTTCTCACGAATAGTTTTTGCAAGACTGAATCCGGCTTTAGAGTCTTTTTCGCCATTGCGCTTGAATGAGACGTCACTGATTACACCTAAAAGATTTTCGCCATAACGTTCATAGATAGCCATGGCTTCTTCGTAGTCACGAGCTAAAATCACCTTGGGGCGACCGCGCATACGAAGCATCTGTTCATGTTCGTTGAGCGCTTCGGTTGATGATTCAAATGACTGCTTAAGTAGATTCTTGTAGATATGAGGCAATACAGAGGAGTAGAACCTCACAGAGTCCTCTACAACCAAAATCATCTGAACGCCTACTTCGTTTATGTCCTTATCGGCATTCTTTTTATCCTCTAGAAGCTTGATGATGGCAAGCAGCAAATCCACATTGCCGAGCCAGCTGAACACATAGTCAATGGCGCTGAAATCCTCATTTGCCAATCGGCGCGACACCTCCTTTGAAAAGGGTGTTAGAACGACAATGGGCACTGTGGGGCGAATCTCTTTAATCAGCCTTGCGCCTGAAAAAGTTTCGCTGATGTCGCTGCCGGGCATCATGATGACAAGGCCATAGCGTTTCTCACTGATTTTTTTCAGAGCTTCATCAACGGTGCTGACTCGAGTCACACGCGGGGGCGAACTTAGATTTAGAGCCACATACTCAAAGTAGAGTTGCTCTTCAATGCGTCCATCCTCTTCCATCATGAACGCATCATAGGGCGATGCAACAAGCAAAACATTGAAAATTCGCTGTTGCATCAAATCTTGAAAGGCGGTGTCCTTAAGATATAGTTGGCTTAGTGCATCTTCGTTCATAATGGAATGTTTGAATGTGGAGTGAGGGGGATGGGATTATTGTTGTGATGCCAAGAAGCGTTCAGCATCGAGTGCGGCTTTACATCCGCTACCGGCTGCTGTAATGGCTTGTCGATAGTTGGGGTCGGCAACATCGCCGGCTGCAAAAACACCCTCTATGTTTGTGGCTGTGCTCTGTCCTTTGGTCTTGATGTAACCGGCTTCGTCAACTTCTATCGCGCCATTGAACACATCTGTGTTGGGCTTGTGACCAATAGCAAGGAAGAATCCATCGATTGCCAAGTCGGAGCGGTTCTCTTTGTCGGTGCCTTTATGCTCTACAAGGTGGGCTCCTTCAAGGAATTCGTCTCCATAGAGACCTTCGGTGTTAGTATTGAAAAGCACATGTATGTTTTCTTTTGCAAATACACGTTCCTGCATCACTTTTGAGGCTCTTAAATAGTCTTTTCTGACAATTAGGAACACCTCTGCCGCAAGATTGCTCAAATATAGAGCCTCTTCACATGCAGTGTCGCCACCGCCAACCACTGCCACTCGCTTTTTGCGATAGAAAAAGCCGTCGCAAGTGGCGCATGCAGATACTCCCAAGCCCATGTATTTCTGCTCGTCATCAAGCCCGAGGAATTTGGCTGATGCTCCGGTTGAGATAATCAATGTTTCGGCTTCAATGGTGTTGCCATCGTCGATTGTGACAGCAAAGGGGCGTTTAGAAAAATCCACAGCAGTTACAATCCCTGAGCGAACATCAGCGCCAAATCGGATTGCCTGGCGGCGAATGTCGTCCATCATCTGTGTGCCAGAAGTTCCCTCCGGATAGCCGGGAAAGTTTTCAATGTCGGTAGTGATTGTGAGCTGTCCTCCCGGTTGATTTCCTTCGTAGAGGATAGGTTCGAGATTAGCTCTTGAGGTGTAGAGTGCCGCAGTGTAGCCGGCAGGTCCTGAGCCTATGATGAGGCATTTTGTTTTGTTGCTGTTGTTCATATCTTTTGTTCTTATTTTTTTTATCTTAAATCAATAACTTCAACTCCGGGGTATTTTGATGCTTGGAATCGGAATGAAGGATCTGATAGCTTTTTGCCAATGGTGATTGAGTTGATTTTGATGGAGCCGCTTTGTCCGGATGCCATTTTAAGGGTGATGCTGCTCGGTAGTGATGTCGATTTGTTGAGCGTCACAGTAACCATAGGAATTTCGGCATTAGCCTTTTTTGCTTTGAGAATTATGGTAGATTCTGTGGAAGTTGATTTTGACGGATGTAGGGAGTAGTTTTCCTTAAATGATTTGATTATCATTATCGGATTGATTTGTTGTAGTTCTTCGGCTGTTGGCTCTGTGATATTGACCTCTTGTGTTGAGGGCATGTAGGACCATTGTGTTTTGCCGTCGTACCACACTTTTATTTCGTTATTTTCCATCAAAAAACGGTTGCCCGACAATGTTATGGCTCCTTGAGATTTAGCTCCGTCGAATGTTGTCAACACATACTTGGCTGTTACCGACGGCGATGTGCTGATTGTTTTGGCGGCGCGGTCAAGAAGTTGTGCATCGCTTTCGGCAGCAAGAATGTTTGTTGCCGCTGTGAGGGTTATGATGAGTAGAGCGATTAGTTTTAATTTCATGTTGAGAAAAAACATTTTTTTGTTGGTGAGAATTTTTTCTATTGTTGCTCAAGCAGATTTTCAAAAGCATATAGGTCCATGAGCACAGGGCGGGGTTTGCCGGCTCCTGTAGGCGCTCCAACCACTCCGGCAGCTTCAAGTTGGTCAATCAATTTTCCGGCTCGCGGGTATCCCACATTCAGTTTGCGCTGAAGACTGGTTGCTGAGCCCATATTGTTTGTGATGACAAGGCGCCCTGCTTCAGCAAATAGCGGGTCGCGGTCGCCAATTGCTCCCATAGAGCCACCATCGGCTCCGGCCACCGGCATCTCGGGGAGCTCATAGGCGCAGGGATAGCCCATCTGGTCTGATATGGATTTGCAAATTCGTTCCACTTCCGGGGTGTCAATAAATGCACACTGAACGCGATTTATGGTGCCATCACGCGACATCAACATGTCGCCGCGTCCAACCAATTGCTCTGCCCCCGGACGGTCAAGAATGGTGCGTGAGTCATTCATCTGTGTCACTCGGAATGCCATTCGTGCCGGGAAGTTAGCCTTAATCGTACCGGTGATAACATTCACACTTGGACGCTGAGTGGCAAGAATCATGTGGATTCCCACAGCGCGAGCCTTGGCGGCAATTCGCGAAATTGGGGTTTCTACATCGCGGCCGGCTGTGAGTATCAAGTCGGCAAACTCATCGATAATCACCACAATGTAGGGTAAGTAGCGATGTCCTTTCTCAGGATTCAAGCGGCGTGAAATAAATTTCTGGTTATACTCTTTAATGCCACGCATGCCGGCCATTGAAAGGAGCTCGTAGCGATTGTCCATCTCCACACAAAGCGAATTGAGTGTGGCCACAACTTTGTTTGAATCCGTAATAATGGCATTGTCCTCTTCAGGAAGTTTTGCCAAGAAATGGCGCTCCAAGCATTTGTAGAGGCTGAACTCAACCATCTTCGGGTCAACGAGAACAAATTTCAGTTCGGCAGGATGCTTCTTATAGAGCAATGATGCTATGATGGTGTTCAACCCCACAGATTTACCCATACCAGTGGCTCCGGCTACCAATAAGTGGGGCATTTTAGCCAAGTCGGTTACGTAAACATCATTTGAGATAGTGGTTCCCAAGGCGACGGGCAATTCGGCTGTGGATTCGTGATAGGCTTTTGAAGAAAGGATTGAACGAATGCTCACAGTTTGCGGGTTCTTGTTTGGCACTTCCATGCCTATTGTGCCCTTGCCGGGAATTGGGGCTATGATGCGGATGCCGATTGCCGAAAGGCTGAGGGCCATATCATCGGCAAGGCGGCGAATTGTTGCAATGCGAACACCCGGAGCCGGAATGATTTCGTAGAGTGTAATCGTGGGCCCAACGGTGGCTTTGATTTGTGAGATTTCAATGCCGTAGTTGCGAAGTGAATTGATGATTAGTTGCTGATTCTCTTCGCGCTCCTCTTCATCAACACTGATTGTTGAATTGCGATGCTCAAGCAGGTCAATGTCGGGGAAGCGATAGTGTGACAGTTCCGCAGTAGGATCATAGGCTTCGATGTCAACCTCTTCAGCCTCTTCAATCTGTGGCTCTTCAACTATGATTTCCGGGCCATCATCCTCTATCTCACTGAGTTCAGTGAGCTGTAGGGGAGCTTCTGTTGTTGTGTCGGCGACGTCATCATCAATCATTACCGGTGCTTCCGGAATGACTTCGAGGTCGGTATCCGTAAACTGTTTTGGACGTGCCGGCTCAATCTCTTCGAGTGGTTGAATCTCAGGACGTGTCTCTATTATGTCATCAACAAAAACGGTGGATGCCGGTTCTATCGGTTGAGGCTCTGCGGCAGCAATTGGTTCAGCCACGGGGGCAATAACGGGAGCGTTGTTTTTCTCATTTTGCGCAGAGGCCATCGACTCTTGATAGCGTTTTGCCAATGCTTCTTTGCGCTTCTTGAGCGACTTGCGAATGCTGTTTATTACTTTTGTTATCGGAGCGAGGAATATTAGGACTAATGCGCTTAGCAATAAAATGCTGACAGCTCCGCAACCCCACACCGACACACTCTCCATCAGCATATTGTTGACATGGTAGCCATGTGTGCCTCCCCAATATGATGCTGAAACATTGAAGTATGTGGCAAAGCCGGCGATGATTGAGATTGCAAATGCTGAAAATAGAGATTTAAATGTCAGCTGCCAAAACTTGAATTTGTACAGACGAAGCAACCCCACACCAATGGCCCCGATATAGAAGATGATGATGTAGCTGCTGATGCCAATCAGATTGAACAAATAGTTTGCAACCATTGAACCAATCCATCCGGCTGAGTTCTCAACTCCGTCGTGATTTTCGGCAATCTCGCTCACTGTGTGGTTTAGCACTATGCTCTGGTCGGAAAGATGTTTTGAAGCATAAGAAATTGTCGCGATCAGTAACACTGCCGCAAGCAAAATGAAGAAGATGCCCATGAAGATGCGAAAACGTCCATCTCCGAAAAACGTCACTATCCCCTCAAGAATCTCATGCTTTTTGTCTTCAAGATTGCGACTTTTATTTGGCTTTGGATTCTCTGATGGTGTGCCACTGTTTTCGCGTGGAGTTTCCGTTGCCAGAGTTTCGGCAACTTTCTTTCGCGCTGGTGTCGTTTTTGGGGCTTGCGACTGCTCCATGGAAATTGGCGCAGAAGGGGCTGTTGCGCCTTTGCGGTTCTCGTCGTGGAGTGATGAGAGGTCGTAGCCTCCGGTGCCTATTTCAAAAGAATCCATTTGTCGATATGTCAAATATGGGTGTCAATATTGATTAAAGTTTTTTAAGGGCGGAGATTGTTCCGATTGGGTCTTCGGCTGAGAACACAAAGTTGCCTGCAACGAGAATGTCGGCTCCGGCTGCCACAACTTCAGCTCCGGTTTGAAGGTTGATACCGCCATCAACTTCTATTGTTGCATTCGAGCCGCTGGTGTTGATGAGCTGGCGCAATCGGGCCACTTTGTCGATTGTTTGACGGATGAATGACTGGCCGCCGAATCCGGGGTTTACCGACATCAAAAGCACCATGTCAACATCTGTGATAATCTCTTCAAGCATGCTGACAGGGGTTGACGGATTGAGGGTAACTCCGGCTTTCATCCCTGCTTGCTTAATCTGCTGGATAACGCGGTGAAGATGTGTACAAGCCTCATAGTGTACGTTCATGATGGCAGCGCCACAGTCGCGAACCTGACTTACATAGCGGTCCGGGTCAACGATCATTAAATGCACGTCGAGCGGCTTTTTCGCTGAGCGCTCAATGAATTTAATGACAGGAAATCCAAATGAAATGTTGGGAACAAAAACACCGTCCATTACGTCGATATGAAGCATATCGGCTTCCGAACGATTGAGCATATCTATATCGCGGTCCAGTGCGCCGAAATCGGCTGATAGTAGTGATGGAGAAACGAGTGCCATAGTGTTCTTATCGTTGATTTTTTTAGAATAAGTGCAAAAAAGAGAAGTGTTATTTTTTAGGCTTGAATGCTTTATAGGCTATGTAGAGCACACATGCCACACCAATTGCCAAACCGCCATATGTGAGGTATTGATTATACTCTGTGATGCTCTCAAGAAGCGCATCGCGGCTGACAATTGTGCCGAGCCACCATCCGAGTGTTGCAAGAATAATGTTCCACACTCCGGCGCCGAGGCTTGTGTAGAGGGTGAATTTTCCGAGGTTCATTCTTGAAAGCCCTGCCGGGATTGAAATCAATTGGCGAACAGCCGGAATAAGGCGGCCAATAAATGTTGACACAGCACCATGCTTTTCGAAATATCGCTCGGCATTCTCCACTTTTGCACGGTCAATCAAGCAGGCGTGGCCTAATCTCGAATCGGCAAAACGGTAAACAATCGGGCGGCCTATCCACATCGAAAGCCCGTAGTTGATGAGTGCGCCTCCCAGTGCTCCGACTGTGGCAAGCAATATCACCATAGTGATGCTGATTTCTCCTGATGTGCATGCCAAATAAGCTGCCGGAGGAACAACAATTTCCGATGGGAAAGGGATAAATGAACTTTCCACAATCATGAATGTGAAAACAAGCATGTAAACAGTCAGGGCATCTGCCGAAAGAAACCAGTTGACTATGTATTCCGGATTGAAAATGGCCAATCCTGTAATCATTGATTCTATCATTTTTTTGTCAATTTATTTAGTTAGCAAAGATACCGTTTTTTTTGTTAATATCCTATCTTGTTTGGCTTATAGATTATTAAAATCTATACGGTCGAAAAAAAACGGTCGGGCGCTATGGCCCGACCGCTAATATATTGTTTATTATCTTTATTCTTGCTATTATGCTTTTACGCGGCTGATGTAAGAACCATCGCGAGTATCGATTTCGATTGAGTCGCCTTCATTTACGAACAAGGGTACGCGAACTTCAGCGCCTGTTTCTACTGTTGCAGGTTTCAATGTATTGGTGGCAGTATCACCCTTCAAGCCCGGTTCGGTATAAGTAATTTTCAAGATGGTCTTGATAGGCATTTCTGCGTAAAGTACAGTTTCTGTTGAAGCATCGCTTACAACTTCCACAGTGTCACCTTCTTTCATGAAAGCAGAACCTGTTACAAGATCTCTATGAATAGGAATTTGTTCGAAAGTTTCGTTGTTCATGAAGATATCGTCACCACCATCGGTATAGAGATACTGATAGGGACGACGTTCTACACGTACGTCTTCAAGTTTTTCGCCGATGTTGAAGCGACGTTCAAGTACGCGACCGTCAACAACGTCTTTCAATTTTGTGCGCATAAAGGTGTTGCCTTTACCAGGCTTTACGTGAAGAAATTCCACGCAGAAATAAAGACGGCCATCCATGCGAATGCAAGTGCCGTTTTTGATGTCTTGAGCGTTGATCATTTGATTGTTTGCTTAGATTTTTAATATTTTTTGCAAATGTACAAAAAAAATCCTGATATCTCCACTTTTCATTCCTTTTATTATTTATTCCTGACTAAAGATAGTCGGCAAAGCGCTTTTGAAGCATCTGTCGGGCTGCGAATATGCGCGATTTCACTGTCCCTAATGGGAGGCTCATTTCATCGGCTATCTCTTCATATTTGTAGCCTGAAATATGCATTGAAAATGGTCGGCGATATTTCTCCGGGAACTCTGCAATTGCAGATGAAACTTCTGCCACTGTGAAGCTCCCCTCCGGAGTGTCTATTCCCGACGCTTGCGATTGGTTCAGATAGAAGGAATTTTCGGTCTGGTCTATGATTGTTGCGGTGCGAGCAGCTCGTCGATAGTTGTTGATGAAAATGTTGCGCATGATTGTGAACACCCACCCTTTGAAATTGGTGTTTTCGACATACTTGTCCTTGTTGCCGAGAATTTTCAGCATTGTATCTTGAACAAGGTCGTAGGCGTCATCGCGATTGTTGGTCAGCGAATAGGCAAAGCTGAGCATATTTGATTGTAGGTTCAGCAGACGTGATTCGATGAAAGTTTTAGTGTTCATAGTTGTTTGGTTATTAGATGATTGCGTGGTTTGTTAGTCGCTGCTTATTAATGTATTTTTGTCGGTATAATTTATCCGAAATTCGATATGACAAAGTTACTAAGAGAGTAGTCTCTATCTCTGTTTTAGGGTTAATGAGTGTTAAATGAATCACGCTGATGTTACAAATCAATTACGAATTGCAATTCTTTGAAATAACTATCCCCTGTTTGATGTGAAAATCTTTTTGTTTTTTTTAGATATGAATATTGTGTGAGAAGTGTGGAAAATCAGTTTTTTTGTGTACATTTGCATAGTTTCATATAACTGAACATTATGAAAGAAGAACTGAATCTCGATTGGGCGAACCTACCCTTTGGTTATCTTCGCACAGATTACAATGTTAGAGCGAATTATCGCGATGGTAAATGGGGTGATATTGAAGTGTCGGAATCTGAGACAATCAATATTCACATGGCTGCTACTGCACTCCATTATGGTCAGGAAATTTTTGAAGGCTTGAAGGCTTTTCGCGGTGTTGACGGTAAAATACGTGTGTTCCGTATGCGCGAGAATGCTCGTCGCCTCCAAGAATCGGCTCTCGGCTTGAAAATGCAGCCTGTGCCGGAAGACCTTTTCTGCGAAATGGTCAAGAAAGTAGTGAAGTTGAATGAGAGATTTGTGCCCCCTTATGGTAGCGGTGCCTCTCTCTATATCCGTCCTCTTGAAATTGGCATGACTGCCAGTGTTGGTGTACGATCTTCGGTTGACTACTTGTTCATGATTCTTGTTACTCCCGTTGGTCCATATTTCAAGACCGGTTTTGGCTTGACTAATATCTGCATTATGCGTGAGTATGACCGTGTTGCACCGAAAGGTACAGGACGCTGGAAAGTGGGCGGAAACTACGCTGCAAGCCTCGGTGCCGGAGAGCATGCTCATGAGTTGGGCTATTCGGCTGTGTTGTATCTTGATCCCAAAGAAAAGAAATATCTCGACGAGTGTGGCCCGGCCAACTTCTTCGCAATTAAAGATGGCAAGTACATCACTCCGGCTTCGGAATCAATTCTTCCTTCAATCACCAATATGAGTTTGCAGCAAATTGCAATGGATATGGGCATTGAAGTTGAGCGTCGTCAGATTCCCGTAGAAGAGCTCGCTGAGATTCAGGAAGCTGCCGCTTGTGGCACTGCTGCTGTGGCATCGCCAATTGGTGAAATTGATGATCTTGACACCGGCAAGAAATATGTTATTGCTCAGGATGGTAAGCCCGGACCGGTCACCACTAAGCTCTACAATGCTTTGCGTGCAATTCAGCTTGGTGAAGCTCCCGATGTTCACGGTTGGAACACAATCATTGAATAATGAACTATCAAAAAATAATCGACAAATATTATCCCGCAGGAACGCTCTTGCGGGATATTTATATTAAACACTGCAGAGCAGTGGCAGATGAGGCTTTGTGTATTGCCGAAAATAAAAAATTGCAGCTGTCGCCTGAACGGGTTGAAGCGGCAGCAATGCTCCATGATATTGGAATCTTTGAAACCGATGCTCCTGGGATTGAGTGCCGCGGTAGTAGGCCATACATCACTCATGGCATTATCGGACGAGATTTGTTGCTGAACGAGGGGTGTGATGAGGAATTGGCAAATGTGGCAGCTTGTCACACCGGTTCGGGATTGACAGCCGAATATATTGTGAATCAGCAATTGCCTCTTCCGGCTGTGGATTTGTGTCCACACACTTTGTTGGAGCGACTGATTTGTTATGCCGATAAATTTTATTCAAAATCGGGCAATATGAAACGAAAGTCGCTTGAGCGTGTGCGAAGCAATATGGCCGAGTTTGGAGAGGACTCCTTGGCGCGCTTTGAGAAACTGCACTCGGAGTTCGGGCTATATTAGTCAGTCACTGTCTCCTCTGTTTCAGTGACAATGTAGGGCGATTCGTCGGGGTTGAAAAGATTGGCTGATAGATGATTGTAGATGTTCAAGCAAGCCCAGGCATCGAGTGCGGCATAGTGTTGCTGTGCGGGTGTCAACTCGGCTGCCTCCCAATTGGTCAGTCGTTGCCCTTTTGAAATGCGCTCCCCGAAAATGATGCTGTAAATCTTAGTCAAGCTGGCATCGATTATTCCAAATTCTTGAACATATTTCTGAAGCTCTATGAAGCCTTTTGCCTCAAAGGGTTCAATCTTGTTGAGCCCATGAATATCGTCTTTTGTTGATAGCCCGACTTTGATTGTTGACTCCGATTCAAAAAAATCGCGCAGCTGCTGTAGAAAACCGATTTTGTTGAGTCGAAACAGGAAGCAGGTGTCCTCTGTCGAAATCTGTATGAGTGACACTTTGTGGCTGCGTCCCTTGCGAAATGAGGGGCGAGTTTCGGTGTCAAAACCCACTATCGAACAGCGTGAAAGATAGCGCAATGCCGCGCGTGCGTCGGCGGCTGTTTCGATAAGATGAATCTGCCCGCTGAATTCAGCGGGTGGCAATTTTGCCATATCATCTTTGTTTATGGATAGTGTGGTGGAGGGGTGTGCAGTTTTCATTTACTTTTTCTTCTCGTCGGCATATCGATTGGGGTATTCCAAGTGTAGGCGAGGACGCTTTAGCGCTCGGATTATCAGATACACTCCGAGCAACACAAATGGAATGCTCAGACATTGTCCCATGTTAAGGACCATGTTTTCTTCAAAGCCCACTTGATTGTTTTTAATGAATTCTATGAAGAAACGTGATAGGAATGTGCCTATGAGAAATACTCCGAATATCAGCCCCGGACGTTCCTGGCAATTGCGTTTCCAATACATCCACATCAAAATCCCAAACAGGGTGAAGTAGCAGAGTGCTTCGTAGATTTGTGTCGGGTGGCAAGCATGACCATAGTATTGGGTGAACCATTCTCTCGAGTTGACAAACATCATGCCCCAGGGCAAATCTGTCGGTCCTCCGAATATTTCGCTATTGAACAAGTTGCCGAGGCGGATCAATCCACCCACTAATGCTGTTGGCACCACTATGCGGTCAAATGTCCACAGCGGGCTGCGGCGTGTGGTGATGATTGAAAACAAGAACACGGTTATGATAATGCCAATGGCACCGCCATGGCTTGCAAGTCCCCCCTCCCAAATGCGGAGTATTTTTTCGGGATGTGCCGAATAGTGTTCCCACTCATAAAATATGCAGTGCCCGAGACGGGCACCGACAATTGTGCCGGTCATTAGCCAAATTAATAGCGTGCCAAGCCATTTCTCGGGTGCGCCCTCATGGCGAAACATGCGGGCCACTATTTCGTAGCCAATTAAAAAGCCAACGGCAAACATTAACCCATACCATCTGATTGAGATGGGGCTGCTTATTATATTGGGATCTACGTCCCAGATAATGGATGCAAGAGTCATAATCGGTGGTTGATTTTATATCGCGAAGTTACGCATTTATTTTCATTTTTTATAGAGTCGCTTCCCTCTCCAGCTCATTGCTAAGCTCATAATTGGGCTGAAAATATTGAAAAGGCAGAATGGAAAATAAATCAAAGTGGCAACTCCTAACACTGTTGATTGGGTGACACCACATGAGTTCCACGGAATTAAAACCGATGTTACTGAGATTGAGTCTTCAAGTGTGCGGCTAAGTAGTTGCGGTTTGAGGCGCTGACGGCGATAAGCGTTTTTAAAGATATTGCCACCCACAATGATTGAAAGATATTGGTCGCCGGTGGCGCAGTTGAGGAATAGACCACACCCAACTGTTGTCCCCACTATTGAGCGATGGTGGTTCAGGCGTGAGGTTATTGAGTGTGTGATGCGGCCGAGCATGCCGGTGGCAATCATTGCTCCGCCAAAAATCATGGCCGATAACACTAGCCACACTGTGGGGAGCATCCCTTGAATGCCTCCTGTGCTCACCAATGGATCGAGCAACTCATTCCCGGTCTTTAACTCTGTTTCCACAAACATCACTTTTACTGATGCAATGATCTGTGACAGTGTGTCGTCAGCAGATGATAGGCCGGTTATTATCTGTGGCTGAAAAAGCCACATTCCCACTAAGCCGGCTATAGAGCCTATTGCGAGGGTCCACATGGTGTTTTCTCGCAATGCAATCAGGGTAAGTGTTAGTGCCGGAATTATGAGTACCCACGGGGTGATATTGAATGTTGCATTTAGAACTTCAAGAATTTCGCGTGAATGACCGGCGTCTACAGGATTTGATATGTAGCCTACGCAGAGGTAGATAATCAACGCCAATGTCATTGCCGGCATTGATGTGCGCATTAGAAAACGAATGTGGGTTGTTAGTGGGACCCCGCATGTGGAGGCAGCAAGGACTGTTGTGTCGCTTAGGGGCGACACTTTGTCGCCAAAGTAAGCTCCCGATATGATTGCTCCTGCAACCCAGCCGGGGTGGTAGCCCATCACTGAACCGATGCTCATTAGTGCCACACCTATGGTTGCAATTGTGCTCCATGAGCTTCCGGTTACCACTGAAACTATTGAGCAGATAGCGCAGGTCATGAATAGAAATGTGCGTGTATCAAGCAGCTCAAGCCCGTAGTCAATAAGCGTCGGAACCACTCCGCTGAGCATCCATGTTGCCGACAGAGTGCCAATGAAAATCAAGATCGGCACTGCGGGGAGAATCTGGCGTGCGCTTTTTGCCATGCCGGGGCGGTAGCATCGGCGGCGATTTGTGAAAATGGCTCCAAGTGTCATGCTTACTATTGCCGCAGTTCCGAGAATATAGTGGCTATAGTCCTGTACGGAATTTGCGCCATGGATAACTATTATAGCAATTAGTGCTAATAAGAGAACAGCCAATGGAATGAGCGAGATTAATAGCGATGGCTGTGTTGAGCGTTTATTGCAGATGATGTTCAATTGATTTTGAATTTATTAGCAGTGAATTAATCCTATTGTGGCTCAGTGTGACCGATGATTTTGAGAAATCAGCTGCAAAATTACTCATAATCTCCCGAATAATCTAATAAGGGAAAAAAGAATCGCAACACCGAGTTCGGGTTGCGATTCAAATAAGGGGAATATTTAGTGAAAAATATTATTCTTCGTATTTCTTCACAATTATGGTAGCATTGTGACCGCCGAAACCAAATGAGTTTGAAAGGGCAGCGCGAACAGTGCGTTTCTCAGCTTTGTTGAATGTGAAGTTGAGGTTGTAGTCAATGTTCTCATCTTCGTCACCCTCTTCATGATTGATTGTGGGAGGAACAATGTCTTCTTCAACAGCTTTCACACTGAAGATTGCTTCAAGCGCTCCGGTTGCACCAAGAAGGTGGCCTGTCATTGATTTGGTTGAACTGATGTTGAGCTTATAGGCCGCTTCACCGAAGAGGTCAACGATTGCTTTGATTTCTGAAATGTCACCAACGGGGGTTGATGTGCCGTGAACGTTGATGTAGTCAATATCTTCGGGCTTCATTTCAGCATCTTCAAGCGCCATCTTCATTGAGAGGATAGCTCCGAGACCTTCGGGGTGAGTTGCGGTTAAGTGATAAGCATCACCCGACATACCGCCACCAACAACTTCAGCATAAATCTTTGCGCCACGAGCCTTTGCGTGTTCCAATTCTTCGAGAACGAGAATTGCTGAACCTTCACCCATCACGAAACCATCGCGTGATTTGCTGAACGGGCGTGATGCTGTTTCGGGGCTGTCGTTGCGTGTTGAAAGCGCGTGCATTGAATTGAAACCACCTACACCTGCAGGGAAGATTGCTGCTTCTGCACCACCAGTTACAAATGCGTCAGCTTTGCCGAGGCGAATGTAGTTAAATGCATCAATGAGTGCATTGTTTGATGATGCACATGCCGATACAATACCGTAGTTTGGACCATGATATCCGTATTCCATTGATACATGACCCGATGCGATATCGGCAATCATCTTAGGAATGAAGAATGGATTGTATTTGGGACCCTTCTCCTGGTTAAGTGCGTAATAACCGGCTTCTTCTTCAAAGGTGTGCAAGCCACCGATGCCGGCAGCAATAATCACGCCTATGCGATCTCGGTTAAGACCTTCGGCCTGTTCAAGTCCGCTATCTTCAACTGCCTGACGTGATGCCACAAGAGCATACTGCGCATACAAGTCAAGCTGACGGAGCTTGCGACGATCGGGAATCAGTTCAGAAGCGTGGAAATTTTTAACTTCGCATGCAAACTGGGTTTTAAATAGCGAAGCATCAAAATGTGTGATAGGTCCGGCTCCGCTTTTACCTGCAAGTGCTGCTTCCCATGTGCTGGCTACATCGTTGCCAAGGGGGGTAATGGCGCCAAGGCCTGTCACTACTACTCTTTTTAATTCCATTATATTATTTTGCGTAAGAGACAAGATAAATGAGGAGAGAGGAGGATAGAAGAGTGGCTTCTAATTCGAATAATTCGTAATTAGATTAAGCCTTAGCTGCTTCAATGAATGCGATTGCGTCGCCTACAGTTGAGATGCCTTCAGCTTTATCATCGGGAATTGTGATATCGAATTCTTTTTCGAATTCCATGATAAGCTCAACAGTGTCAAGGCTATCAGCGCCGAGATCAGTAGTGAAAGATGCAGTTTCAGTTACTTCGTTTTCATCAACGCCAAGTTTGTCAACGATAACAGCTTTTACGCGGTTTGCAATTTCTGACATGTTCTTTAAGTTTTAAATTAATAAAATACTTTTCGCAGTGCAAAGTAAGCAATTATAATGCAAAATATCAAATATTTAGCAAATAAAATCGCCCTCATTTTTGCTTTTGTGTTGATTCTCAATATGTTGTGTTGAAGTGGCGAATCTGCTGTTGAGTGGCGATTTTTTGCTAATTGGGTTTGTTAGAGGAGTGTAACCGAGCGGCGAATGAATGCGTTCAAGTCGGCGCCGCGCAGAAGTCCATTGGCAAGGAGTGCAAGGTCTATAACTTGTTTCACCAATGGCTGTGACTCAGCATACTCTTTCGACAGCATGTTTTGCTCAGCACGTTTTTGTGTCGCAGCTTCGTCGTTGAGTTTTATCTGAGCGTTCTGCTCGTCGGTGAGTTTGCTTTCTTTTGCTTCGTTGCGGATTGCTTCTGAATCGGCATTGCTCTTGGCTATCGCTGCAAATAGGGGTTCAAGTTGGGGCATCAATTCGCTGTCGGCTGCCTTGATGATGCGGTCAATTACAGGGCTTTCTGTGTTGATAATCAGGTTGTAGCTGTCGGGCAATTCTCCATAGAAGCTCATGCCGGGCTGCACTGCCGCCATCTCTTTCATGCGGCGCATATACTCGTTTTGAGTAATCAAGATGGGGTTTGAGTCTGCTGTTAATGCTTCGAATGACACAAGGAATTCCGATTTCTCAATCTTTGGAAGTTGTGAGCGGAACATTTCTGTCAGCATGTCGCGCTGCTCGGATGTTAAGTTGGTTTGACGTTTTTCGGCTTTTGGAATGAGATTTTCAATGACGTCGGAGTCAACGCGTACAAAGCGCGACTTCTCAATTTTAGATTCGAGCATGCCTATGAAGTGGCTATCGAGTTGGCCATCCATCACCAACACGTTGTAGCCTTTTTCAGTGGCTGCATTAATATAGGTGTATTGAGCAATGGGGTCGGTGGTATACAGATACACAACATCGTTATCCTTGTCGGTTTGTGTGCCCTCGATTAGGGTGCGATAGTCGCTCAGGGTGTAGTATTTCCCGTCGGTGTCTTTAACAAGATTGAATTTCATTGCTGCATCGCAGAATTTTTGGTCGGTCAGCATGCCATATTCAATGAAAATCTTAATGTCGTCCCATTTGTTTTCAAAGTCGGTGCGGTCGGCTTTGAATATATCTTCAAGGCGTGACGATACTTTCTTTGTGATGTAGCCGGAGATTTTCTTCACTGCTGTGTCGGACTGTAGGTAGCTTCGTGACACATTTAGCGGAATATCAGGTGAATCAATTACCCCCTGGAGAAGCATCATAAATTCGGGTACCACTCCCTCCACTGAATCGGTCACAAACACTTGATTGCAATAGAGTTGGATGCGATTTTTGGTAACCTCGAAGTTGTTTTTGATTTTGGGGAAGAAGAGCACTCCGGTCAGATTGAACGGATAGTCCACATTTAGGTGAATCCAGAATAGTGGGTCCTCCTGTCCGGGGTAAAGCTCATGATAGAAGTTGCGGTAGTCTTCATCGGTCAAGTCTGTGGGTTTGCGGGTCCACAAAGGCTCGGTTGCATTGATTACTTTGTCGCGGTCGGTATCGGTCATTTTGCCATCTTTCCATTCTTGCTCTTTCCCGGAAATTACGGGCACGGGGAGGAAGCGGCAATATTTCTTCAATAGAGCATCGATTTCGCTCTGCTCGAGGAATTTTTTGTTTTCATCGTCAATGTGGAGAATGATGTCGGTGCCTCGGTCGGATTTTTCAATTTTCTCCATTGTGTATTCGGGCGACCCGTCACACTCCCAACGCACAGCTTCTGCACCTTCTTTATGGCTCAATGTGCGGATTTCAACCTTCTTAGCTACCATGAATGCAGAGTAGAATCCAAGACCAAAGTGACCGATTATGGTGTTGGCTGTGTCTTTGTACTTTTCAAGAAATTCTTCTGCTCCTGAGAAGGCAATCTGATTAATGTATTTGTCAACATCCTCTGCGGTCATGCCTATGCCTCGGTCGCTAACTGTGAGTGTCCCGGCTTCTTTGTCGATGCTTACATGCACACTCATTTCGCCGAGCTCACCCTTGAATTCGCCAAACGATGAGAGGGTTTTCAGTTTTTGAGTGGCATCAATAGCGTTTGACACGAGCTCGCGAAGGAAAATTTCGTGGTCGCTATAAAGGAACTTTTTAATAACAGGAAAAATATTGTCGGTGGTTACTCCGATTTTGCCTTTTTGTGTTGTCATGATCTATGTTGAGTGTTTTAATGTTTATATTAATATTGGGTTTAGTCGTTTTGGATTGTTATGGACACATTGTCATTTTCTGCGTTGATATCCACATTGATTGTGCTGCCCGATGGGATCTCGTCGCTGATTATGAGTTCGGCCAAGTTGTCTTCCAAGTATTTCTGGATGGCGCGTTTGAGCGGGCGGGCGCCATATTGTGCGTCGTAGCCTCGCTCTGAAATAAATGTTTTTGCGGCTTCGGTGATGTTGAATTTATAACCTAAGTCTTTGATGCGCTGGTAGAATCCCGCCAATTCGATGTCAATAATCTTGAAGATGGATTCTTTGTCGAGCGAGTCAAACATTATGATGTCGTCGATACGGTTGAGAAATTCGGGCGCAAATGCTTTTTGAAGGGCTTTCTGCAACACTCCGTGGGTGTATGACTTGTCGCCGGCCGATGGTGTGGTAAACCCGACTCCGGTGCCGAAGTCTTTGAGTTGACGGGTACCAATGTTTGAGGTCATCATTATTATTGTGTTTTTGAAGTCCACGCGTCGGCCGAGGCTGTCGGTCAAGCGTCCTTCATCCATCACTTGTAGCAATAGGTTAAACACATCGGGGTGGGCCTTCTCAATTTCATCAAGCAGCACAACAGAGTAGGGGTGGCGGCGCACCTTTTCTGTCAGCTGTCCACCCTCTTCGTAGCCCACATATCCCGGAGGTGCTCCCACAAGGCGGCTCACAGTGAATTTCTCCATATATTCGCTCATATCGATGCGTATCAGTGCATTGCCTGAGTCAAAAAGATATTCGGCGAGCTTCTTTGCCAGGTGTGTTTTGCCCACACCGGTGGGCCCGAGGAACATGAATGTGCCAATAGGTTTGTTGGGGTCTTTCAACCCAATGCGGTTGCGCTGAATCGCTTTCACAATTTTTTCTATGGCTTTGTCTTGTCCTATGATGTGGCGTTGCAAGCTTGGTGTCATTTCTCGCAGTCTGCGCCCTTCGGCCTGTGCTATGCGTTGTGCTGGCACTCCGGTCATCATGGCAATAACTTCAGCCACTTTCTCTTCGTCAACGGTCTGTCGGTTTGATTGGAGTGATTCCTCCCATTTGCGATTGACCTCTTCAAGTTGACGCTTCAATTCCTGCTCTTTGTCGCGGAAGCGGGCTGCTTTGTCAAAGTCCTGATTCTGTGCGGCATCTAATTTGTTTGCGGCAGCTTCGGCAATTTGATTTTCTAATTGTTCAATCTCTTCCGGAACTGTGATGTTGGAGATGTGGGTTCTTGATCCGGCCTCATCCATGGCGTCAATGGCTTTGTCGGGGAAATTACGGTCCGACATATATCGCCCTGCCAGCTTGACGCAGGCTTGAAGGGCTTCAGGGGTGTAGCTCACATTGTGGTGAGCTTCATATTTTTCTTTGATGTTATTGAGGATGGTGAGGGTCTCCTCCTCTGTGGTGGGTTCCACCATCACCTTTTGGAAGCGACGTTCCAATGCGCCATCCTTTTCTATGTTGGTGCGGTATTCATCGAGGGTGGTTGCGCCAATACACTGAATCTCTCCGCGTGCCAAGGCCGGCTTGAGCATATTGGCAGCATCCATTGAACCAGCGGAATTACCGGCGCCCACAATGGTGTGGTTCTCATCGATAAACAGAATGATGTCCTTATTCCCGGCCAGCTCATTTAGAATTGCTTTGATGCGCTCTTCAAATTGTCCGCGATATTTTGTGCCGGCAACGATTGACGCCATATCAAGCGACACGAGGCGCTTGTTGAATAGCACGCGCGATACTTTTCGCTGCACGATTCTAAGGGCTAAACCCTCAACAATGGCCGATTTGCCAACTCCCGGCTCACCAATCAAAATGGGGTTGTTTTTCTTGCGGCGGCTCAGAATTTGGGCCAAGCGTTCAATCTCCACCTCGCGTCCAATCACCGGGTCGAGCCGGTTCTCTTCGGCAGCGCGTGTCATGTCGTTGCCAAATTTGTCAAGCGTCGGAGTATCGGCGCCGCGGCGTGAGCCGGGGCGGGGTGTGCTCTGTCGGTTTTTCTCGCTCTGGTTTTCGCTTGCGTTTTTGTTTTGTGACGATGGCGGGGCTTCCATGTCGTCATCTTCGTCGCTGGTAAAATCACTCCCCATTGTGGGCTCGGCGGCTGTGTTGTTGAGCCATGAGTGGAGTGTTTGATAGTTGATATCTTGGGCTAAAAATGGTTTCATGAAATCCATAGTTTGAGTGTCCGGGATGTGAAAAATTGAGAGAAGTAAATGTTCAATGCCGGCTTCCATTTTCTTTTGGTTGCGGGCTTCCAAAGCGCTGAGTGTGATGATGCGGCGAGCCAAATCGCCTAACCTGACCTGTTCTTCGGTGACTGTGCCGGGCAATTCTGCACCTATGCTGAAGAGATATTGCTCTAGTCCGTTGGTCAGTTGATTTATGTTGGCAAAGCGACTTTTCAGCTCGGCTGTAAAGTCGGTGTCAGTAGTCAGAATTGCAAGCAGAATGTGTTCCGGTCCTATGATCGGAACATTGTGTGCCTCGGCAATTGATGGGCACCGGGCCAGCAATTCTTGAACTTCTTTTGATATTCGTGAAAAAATCATTCGTAATGAGAATTTGTTTCATTCTTATTAGCAGCAATAATTGTGCCAAATCTTATTTATAACAGCAATAATCCCCTATTTGCTCACTACTACTGCTAATTTGCTCGTTCCTTAGGGGCAAAACGAACTTTAAATCTGCAAAATGTTGTTGGAATGAAAAAAAATACTTAAATTTGCACTCCAAATTGTGAATAATAAAAACGAAAAATAAGATACGGCAATGAAAAGAACATTTCAACCTTCTAACAGAAAGAGAGTTAACAAGCACGGTTTCCGTGAAAGAATGAAAACCGCTGACGGTCGCAAAGTGTTAGCACGTCGTCGCGCTAAAGGTCGCGTTCGCTTGACAGTAAGCTCTTCAATCGCCGGCAAGTAATCGCCGCATCGCTTAACTTCTACAGTCGAGCTGCATCAATGAATGCGGCTCGATTTGTTGTGTGCCTATTGACCATTCCGACATGAAAAAATAAAGGAGCCACATTGTTGATGCAGCTCCATTGAAATATCTTAGAGTGGGAATTGTGAGTGCTATTTTAGCGATGTGTGTATGACTTCGATTACGCGATTAATCTGCTCGTCGGTTAATGATGAGCCTGATGGCAAGCAAAGTCCTCGTTCAAATAATGATTCACTGACACCATTGCCATAATAGGGGGCTGAGGCAAACACAGGTTGCTTATGCATTGGATACCACAGAGGGCGTGTCTCAATTTTTTTCTCTGCAAGGTGCAGGCGAAGCTGTTCGGGAGACATTCCTGTTGCTGGGTCAATTAAAATTGTTGAGAGCCAGAAGTTTGAATTGTAGTCGGTCGAGGGGTTGTTTTGTGCGGTAATCCCCGGAATCGTTCCGAGCCCGTCGGCATACATAGCTTGAATCTCCCTGCGACGAGCCAATCGAAGGTCAATTGTCTCAATCTGTCCGCATCCGATTCCGGCGCTGATATTTGACAGGCGATAATTATAGCCGATAGATTCGTGATAATAGTATGGGCGGTTTTCGCGGGCTTGTGTCGCCAAGAATTTGACGCGCTTTGCTGCTTCCTCGTTGGGGCATATCAATGCGCCTCCACCCGATGTGGTTATCATTTTGTTGCCATTGAACGACATGATGCCATACTCACCCCATAGCCCACACTTGATGCCTCGATAGTCCGAACCCATGGCTTCAGCGGAGTCTTCGAGGATGGGAATTTGGTAGTGAGTGGCTATCTCTTGTATCTTGTCAAATTGAGCCGGCATACCATAGAGGTCAACAACAATTATTGCCTTTGGTTTGCGACCGGCCACTTTTATGCGATCCTCAATGGCCTCGACCAGTTTCTCAGGTGAAATATTGTAGGTCAGCGGTTCGCTATCAACAAACACCGGTTGCGCGCCTTGATATGTGATTGGATTAGCGCTGGCCGAGAATGTCATTGATTGGCAGATAACTTCATCCCCCTTTTCAACACCGAGCATCACCAAGCCAAGATGAATGGCGGCTGTGCCTGCGCTCAAGGCCACTATAGGGCGGTCGGTTCTCAGAAATGATTGCAGACGGCGTTCAAACTCATCGACATTAGGCCCTAATGGCACAAACCAATCATCGCGATATGCTTCTTCAATCCATTTCATTTCGTTGCCACTCTTGTGGGGCAGCGATAGTTTTATCCAATCATTCATTTTGTTCGGAATTTGTTTATTTGCCTATGCAGCGATAGCGCAATCCCTCTTCGGCAAGTTCTTCTTCAATGTAAATGTTTCGACCGTCAACCACCAAATTGCCTTTCATGGCTTTGCTGACAACAGCCCACGAGGGCACTCTGAATTGCTTCCATTCGGTCATCAATGCAAGCGCGTCGGCATCATTGACTGCGTGATACATGTCATTGGCATAAATCACACTGTCGCCGAGTCGCCTACGGCATTCATCCATGGCAATGGGATCATAAACCGTAATTGTGGCTCCATCTGCAAGCAGTTTTTCTATAACTGTGAGTGACGGGGCCTCGCGCATGTCGTCGGTTTCGGGCTTGAATGCCAAGCCCCAAATGGCTATTCGTTTTCCAGTCAAATCACCCAATTCAGCGCGGAGCTTGTTGTAAACAACGCTCTTTTGGGCCTCGTTAACAGCCTCAACTGCCTCAATAATGCGCATCTTGTAGCCATGCTCACGGCCTGTGTGGGCAAGTGCTTTGACATCTTTGGGGAAACAGCTGCCACCATAGCCGCAGCCGGGATAAAGAAATTTTGTGCCGATTCGTGCGTCGGAGCCAATCCCTTTTCTCACCATATTGACGTTGGCGCCTACAAGTTCGCATAGATTGGCAATGTCGTTCATGAACGATATGCGAGTGGCAAGCATTGAGTTTGCTGCATATTTTGTCATCTCAGCCGATGCTATGTCCATGAATATAACGCGGAAATTATTGAGTAGGAAGGGGCGGTATAAGCGCTCCATGACTTTTCTTGCTCGTGGCGAATCGGTGCCTATGACCACTCGGTCGGGCGACATGAAATCTTTTATCGCAGCGCCCTCTTTTAAGAATTCAGGGTTTGAAGCTACTTCAAACTCAATCTCCTTGCCGCGCTCTGCAAGGGCTGCCATGATTTCATCTTTGACTATCTTTGATGTGCCCACCGGCACAGTGCTCTTTGTGACAAAAATGGTGTAGCGATTAATCAACTGCCCGAATTGGCGGGCCACCGCTTTGACATATTTCAAATCGGCACTGCCATCTTCGTCGGGGGGGGTGCCAACAGCACAAAACACCACCTCAACCTGGTCAATACAGTTGGCCAAATCTGTGGAGAAGTGGAGACGACCCTCTTTGGAATTGCGCTTAACGAGAACATCAAGCCCCGGTTCGTAAATCGGAATTTGACCTTCAATAATATTGTTTATTTTTGAAGCATCGACATCAACACAAGTGACATCAATACCAACTTCGGCAAAGCAAGCTCCTGAAACGAGCCCAACATATCCTGTTCCGACAATCGCTATTTTCATAGTCTGTTGCGATAAATTATTACTCTGCAAAGGTATATAAAAAAGTGCAATTTTTTGACTTCAAGCCGCAATAACACTGCTCTGCTTCGTAAAAATCAGCCCAATTTGCCTTCCATGCTGTCGTTATGGGCTTTGTTGGGTGATGTTTTGTGTTGGATGAATGGGAATTATTCACTAAATTTGTGCTCTCAAAACACGTTAATATTATGAATTTTATAGACGAATTGACTTGGCGTGGCATGATTCATCAGATGATGCCCGGAACCGACGAACAGCTCAAAAAAGAAATGACAACGGCCTACTTGGGTATTGACCCCACTGCCGATAGTCTTCATATAGGTCACCTTGTGGGGGTGATGATTCTAAAACACTTCCAGCGTTCAGGACACAAACCTATTGCTCTTGTGGGCGGCGCCACCGGTATGATTGGCGACCCCTCAATGAAAAGTCAGGAACGCAAGCTCCTCGATGAAGAAACATTGCGTCACAATCAAGAATGTATCAAGCGCCAGCTCGCTAAGTTCCTCGATTTCGATAGCGATGCTCCCAATGCTGCTGAATTGGTTAACAACTATGACTGGATGAAGAATTTCTCATTCCTCGATTTCATTCGCGATGTGGGTAAACACATCACTGTTAACTATATGATGGCTAAAGATTCTGTGAAGAAGCGTCTTTCGGGAGATAGCCAGCATGGCATGTCGTTCACTGAGTTCTCTTATCAGCTTGTGCAGGGCTATGACTTCTTGAATCTCTATCGCGAAAAGAACTGCCGCTTGCAACTTGGTGGTTCCGACCAATGGGGCAATATCACAACAGGAACAGAGCTTATTCGTCGCACCGTTGGCGGCGAAGCTTATGCTTTGACTTGTCCGTTGATCACAAAAGCAGATGGTGGCAAATTTGGTAAAACCGAAAGTGGTAACGTGTGGCTTGATGCTCGTTACACATCTCCCTATAAATTTTATCAGTTTTGGCTCAATGTGTCGGATGCCGACGCTGAAAAATATATCAAGATTTTCACAGAATTAAGCCGCGAAGAGGTTGAAGACCTTGTAGCGCAGCAGGCTGCAGATCCCTCTCAGCGTCCGCTTCAGAAGCGTCTTGCTAAGGAAGTGACCACAATGGTTCACTCTGCAGCCGACTATGAAGCCGCTGTGGAAGCATCGCAAATCCTTTTCAGCAATAAAGCCGGTGAAATCCTCCGTCGCATCGATGAAGCCACTCTGCTTGCTGTGATGGAAGGTGTGCCCACATTTGAAGTGCCGCGAGCCGAAATCGAAGCCGGCGTTAAATTGGCAGATCTTTTAACTGATTTGGCTGCTGTGTTCCCCTCAAAAGGTGAAATGCGCAAAATGGTGCAGGGTGGCGGCGTGAGCGTTAATAAAGAAAAAGTTAGCGATCCCTATGCTCCCGCATCTACCGACCTCTTGCTCAATGACAAGTATATCCTTGTGCAGCGAGGTAAAAAGAATTACTACCTCTTGGTGGTAAAATAATTAGCAAAACGCTTGCATAGATAAAAAATAATGCATAACTTTGCACCGCTTTAGGCTTAAAAGCTTGGGCAACGGATTGTCTTATGGTGTAATGGTAGCACTGCAGTTTTTGGTTCTGCCTGTCTAGGTTCGAGTCCTGGTAAGACAACATTGAATAAATGCTAACCGCTTATAATAAAGTGGTTAGTATTTTTTATTATTGCCACCCTTACTTTAATGTATCAATTTTGTGTTGCCTATATGAAAAAGCCACCTCAAATCTCACGACTTTAGAGTGTTAAATCTATATTAATTATTTTCAACGCAAAGATGGGGATTAATATGTGACTGCAAAATTGGCATTCTAACGTTGGGTGATTGGGAGAGTATTTTTTTCAAAACCGTCTTCGTTATTGCTCTCTGAAAGTTGGTGTGTTTCTGCATGTTTTTTTAGGCAGAACGAAAAAACAGCTGAGAGATTCTTCAGCTGTTTTTGGTGGAGGTACCTAGCAGATTCGAACTGCTGTACACGGTTTTGCAGACCGTTGCCTAACCACTCGGCCAAGGTACCATGTTTTGGTGGTTTTGCGAGTGCAAAGATAGGACTTTTATTTGAATTTGACAATAGTTGTGCGCTAAAAAATGATATTTTTTCGTCGTATATATCATTTTAAAATTTTTTGCTACTTTGCCAACTAATTAAACAGAGTGGTGTAAAGGGTGTCGCCGCTTTCTTGAAGCTTTGCTTTGAAGGCTGCGATGTAGGTGTCGGCGGCTTCATCGTTCACTTTGGTGCGGATATTATATTCGCGAGCTCTGATGTCGAGCAATTGATCGCGAATTTCTGATTCGCTTTTTGCGTTGTGAATCAGTTGTTCGGCACACTGGCGCCCGAGATTATAGGCTGAGGGATCTCCTTCGAAGCAAATATCTATTGAAACGGCATCGTCGGCCTCGTAGCCTATATTTTGGCAAGCGCTTGTCAGTAGCATTGTCGCTGCGCAGAGTAGGGTAAATATGATGCTTTTCATTTTTTAGTCTGTTGGGTAGAGTGAGGTGTTGAAATGCTCAATTATTGCTGTGCGCACATCATCCATGAGCCAGCGCGGGGTTGATGTGGCGCCGCAGATGCCTATTGACTCAGCATTGTCAAACCATTGGAAATCTATCTCCGACGCGTTGGCGATAAGATGAGTCTTGGGATTGGCTTGAAGGCAATGCCCAAATAAAACTCGGCCGTTGCTGCTCTTTTTGCCACTGACAAAAAGCACCACATCGTGGTGTTGTGCAAATGCTTTTATCCCTTCGGCGCGGTTGGAAACATTGCGGCAAATGGTGTCGTGACACTCTACTGTTGCAGGATCTTTAGCGCGTGCTAAGATTGCGTCACACATGGCGCGAAAGCCGTCGAGTGGCTTGGTGGTCTGAGAGTAAACGGCAATTGGTCTATTGAAGTCGATAGCTGATAGCTGTTCGGGCGACTCAACCACTATTGCCGTGCCATTGGTTTGTCCTACAAGACCGTTCACTTCGGCATGTCCCACTTTCCCGTAAATCACTATTTGAGGTGGATTTTCCGATGAGTAGGTGGCTTTTATGCGACGCTGCAACTGGAGCACCACAGGGCATGTGGCATCGATTATTTCAATATCGTTGGTTTGGGCGGTGTTGTAGGTTGTTGGGGGTTCGCCGTGGGCGCGGAGTAGCACTTTGGCGTTTTTGAGTTGAGAAAACTCGGCGTGTGAAATTGTAATAAGTCCTTTGTTTTGAAGGCGTTCCACTTCATCGCTATTGTGAACAATGTCGCCGAGGCAATATAGCTTTCCGGTCGAAGCCAATTCGGCTTCAGCCTTGCTAATAGCCGATGTCACTCCGAAGCAGAATCCGGAAGCTGTGTCAACTTCAACTATTGGCACTTTTGTTGCGGTCATTGTTGAGCAATAATCTTATTGTACAGTGTCAGCAACCATTCATTTTGTTCGGCAATGGTCATGGTTGAGTTGTCGAGAATAGCGGCATCGTCGGCTTTGCGCAGGGGGCTTTCGGCGCGAGTCTCATCTATATGGTCGCGATTTACCACATTTGCAAGAATCTCTTCATAGGTGGCTTCCACACCCTTCTGCTTCAACTCGTCTAAGCGACGCTGAGCGCGAGTCTCGGCCGACGCATTGACAAAAACTTTCATTTCGGCATGTGGAAAGACAGTTGTGCCTATGTCACGACCATCCATCACAATCCCTTTCTCCTCTCCCATGCTCTGCTGCATGGCCACAAGGGCATGGCGAACTGCCGGGATTGCTGCCACGGGGCTCACACAGTTGCTGACAGCCATTTTGCGAATCTCTAATTCCACATTTTCATCATTCAGGGTGGTGTATTGGTGTTCGTCATTGACTATGAAGCCGATTTTAATATCCGGGAGAGCTTTGACGAGGGCTTCCTCATTGACGCTCATGTCGGGGAGTATCATGTTGTGGCGCAAGGCATAAAGAGCGACTGCTCTGTACATTGCGCCGGAATCGATATATCTATAGCCTATGGTTTTAGCCAATTGGCGTGCCATGCTGCTTTTGCCTGAAGAGGAATAGCCGTCAATGGCTATGGTGATTTGTGGTGTGGTTGCCATAAGACCTGTTATTGTAGCAGTGTTGTCAAGTTTGTTGAAATGTTAAACATAAATGTTGTGGCTCCGCTGTGAGGTTGAGAGAGGGCTACGCCAAACTTAAATGATTTCACATTCATTCCGGCGCCTATTGAGAAGCCCGAAAGAATGTTGCGTGAATAGGTCGACATATCGGTGCGGGTTTTGTAGTTATAGCCTATCCCGATATGAAATTTTTCTGAGGGAATGAAGTCGGCGGCAAAAATCAGGTGTCGGAATAGATTTGATGCAAACGATTCTTTGATCTCTAATTCGTCGGCTGTGGTGCCGTCGCCTGTGTCATAGTAGGGCAAGCTCCATTTTGTCAAATTCCATGCAGTAATGGAGAATCGAATAGGCAATGAACCAAACGATTGGCTCCACCCCAATCTGACATCAATAGGCAAGCGGTTATAAGCCTGATCAAAACGCTTCACCTGGCCGCCAAGATTAGCCACCACGGCCGATAGTGATAGGTCGCGCTCCGGATCATAGTAGTTGATGCCGAGGTCTGTGCCAATGGCAAAAGCGGAGTATTCGCCGTAGGAGCTGTATAGCATCTTTAGAGTGATGCCACCGCGCAATCGGTCGGTGATGTCGTGGGAGTATGTGCCACTGAAATTCACATCTTTCGGTGAAAATGTGTCGGTGGTGTTACCAAACTCGTCTGTGCCGGTGATACTTCCATATCCAAAATATTGAACTCCAACAGCCCATGCGCTATGGTCAGATGCTTTGTTGCCGAATCTGACTCCGGCAAAATTCGAACCGCCAATATAGCGCATGTAGTTAACACCAAGTTGCATGTCGTATTCCGGCCCAAGGAGAGCTGGGTTTTGGTCAATACTGTTTATGTCATCATCGATATTTGAAATGTTCACTCCGCCAAGACCATACACCCTTGCTGATGAAGGGATATTCAGAAAACTATAGGCCGGGGTGCTTTCTGATGATGCCGCAACTTCAATGTTGGACAAAATGGCTATTGCTAAAAATATCTTTGCGAGTTTCATTTACTATTCTGTTGTGTCGTAGTTATTAAATCCTTGAGTTAAAACGATAAACGCGTCGTTATATTATATCATTAAAGACTTTTTTGCGGTTGAGCCTAAATTTGTCAACAAAGATAAAACAATAATAATCATTCTCAAAAAGGAATGAGTGGATTTGTTGGGTTTATAATCGAGTTTTATATTTGCTTTTGAATTTTAGTAAGCAGATACTAACCTCCGAATATCAAGATTTCGCATGAAGCATTTTACCCATCATCGCATTTTGCTATTTATATTGTCTTTGGTTTTTGCAGCAAATTATGCTGAGGCTCAGCAGTGCATGATGGTTAGTTTTGTTCGTCCCGGCGAACAGCATGCTCAGAGTGCTTATTATTCCGATCTGGTCGATGTGGCTCCTCAATTTCCTGGTGGGGAGACTGAACTGATGCGATTTATAACCTCGAATCGAAATTATCCGCGTGATGCTTTTGAGCATGGAGTTCAAGGGCGCGTGATTTGTGGTTTTGTGGTTGATGTTGATGGCTCGATTCTAAATGTCACAGTGCATAGAGGCCCATGTCGCAGTTTGGGTGAAGAGGCTGTCAGATTGATTCAGTCTATGCCTCGTTGGGAACCGGGCTCTGTTCAGGGTAACAAAGTGCCCTGTTACTATGTGCTTGCAATCCCGTTTCGCTTATAGTCTTTGTTGAAAACTCGGCCGGAAATTCGGCGGTAGGCTGTGTAAACGGCTGTGCCGGTAATTATCCATGTAATCGGATAGATGTAAAGGAGAAGCTCAAAATTATTGTTGTCGGCACACACGGTGTAGATCCATATCAATCGCAGCACACAAGTGCCAAAGATGGTTAGCACCGTTGGGGTCATGGAATATCCGAGCCCGCGAAGAGCCGACCCGCTGATTTCATAGCTTGAAGCCAAAAATTGCAGTAGCAACACACAGTGCAGGCGTGTTACTCCGTAGGCGATGACCGAAGAGTTTGTGGTGAATAATCCGATAAAGAAATCGGCCTGCCACGCAATCAATAGGTTGGCGGTGCCGCAACAAATGATGCTCATTATCATGCAAAGTCGGAAAATGCGTTGGCAGCGGTCGTAAAGCCCGGCTCCATAGTTTTGGCTGATAAAGGCCACTGCCGCTTGGCAAAATGCGGTCATGATGAAATAGCAATAGACTTCGTAATTTAATGCCGCAGCAGAGCCGGCTATTGCATTCGAGCCATAATTGTTGATTGCCGATTGTATGAATGTGTTTGCCACAGAGAATACCATCCCTTGCAATCCTGCCGGAATTCCTATCTGGAGCATTTTGCGCATCTCCCCGCCGGAGATGCCAATGCTGCGAATGTTAAGGGTGAAAGGCTGAGCCTCTCGGCAAAGCCAATACACAATGAATGTTGCGTTGATAAAGTTGGCAACAACAGTTGCAATAGCAACTCCGTCAACGTCCATTCCGAATTTAACCACAAATAGCAGATTCAGCAGTGTATTTGCAATCCCGGCAATCACAAGGCTGTAGAACGGGCGCTTAGTGTCGCCCATGCTCCTCATTATCGCCGCGCCGAAATTGTAAATCATCATAAAGGGCATCCCGAGGAAATAGATTCTCAGATATTTTGTGGCTAAGTCTATGACATCATCGGGGGTGTTTATCATTTCAAGAATCGGACGAGCCAAAAAATATCCGAGGAATAGTAGGAAAACTCCACTGATGAGTGCAATAGCCGATGCCGTTGAAACAGCTTTTTTTATGCCATCATTGTTTTTGCGTCCAATGTAATTGGAAATGACTACATTAGTGCCAATCGAAATGCCTATAAAGAGATTGATTAAGATGTTGATTATAGGGCCATTACTCCCCACGGCGGCTAATGCCTGATGCGTTGAGAATCGGCCTATAATCACGATGTCAATGGCATTGAATGATTGTTGCAACACACCGCTTGCGAGCAAGGGGAGTGCAAACAATGCAATTTTGCGAAATAGGCTTCCGCTTAGCATATCTATTTTAATAGCATCGCTTTTCATTTGTTTGCAAAGTTACTACACTTCTGGACTATGCTTGATGTGGTTGGTGTGTTAAAAAATCTAAACAAAAATTTCTGCGTTGATGTTTGTTCGGAGCTATGTTCTGCAACCACTTAATTTTATGTAACTTTGCAAGCGTTTTAAGAATACACAAAAAGAATGTTTAGATTATTTGGAAAAGTGTTGCTACTACTCGGTTTAGTGTGTGTGGTAAGTTGTGGCGGTAGCTCGCAAAATAGTGGGCAAGTGACCGATTCTATTGCAGACATTGCTGTTGTTTCACAAGTGGCTGAAATTAAAATGCTGCCCGATACTGCATATCCCTCTGCGACAAAAGTGAAATTTGATATTCAGATTCCCGATTCATCAGTAAGTGGGGAATTGGAGTCACTGACTGATTTGTATCAAACTGCTCCGGGGGCTTTGACATTCCGCGGTGGATTGCGCCGTGATGCCGATTTTGGTGGAGTGCTTGATAGTGTGCCTACTGACATTGCTGTTGATTGGCAGTTTGTTACAGATGAGGACTATAAGCCAACAAAATATGGCGCTTGGGGTGGTGGTACCGGTTGGACCGGACAGCCGCTCTATGTTGAGTGGCCCGATAGTGTGAAGGCTACATTCAAGCAATCGGCAAAGCAAGAAGTTATTGTCGGTTCGCTCTCCGGACGTGTCTATTTTATTGATTTTGTCAATGGCATTGCTTCACGTGAGGCCATCAATACAGAAAACCCAATAAAGGGAACAGTTTCTTTGGACCCTACATTGAATGGGAACCTATATGTTGGGCAGGGTCTCTCGGCCCACAAAACGGTAGGTGCGCTGGTGATAGACTTGCATAAGCATAAGATTACCCACAATTTCGGCCCCGACTCGAAGGCTCGTCGTCGGTGGGAAGCCTACGATTCATCTCCAGTGAGAGTGGGGCAGTTCCTATTTCGTCCGGCAGAAAACGGAACGCTTTATAAATTCGTTATCACCCCAGGCTCGCTGAAATTACATTCTGCTCTGCGCTACACAGTTGCCGGAGCGGCTCCCGGCATGGAAGCATCAATGGCTGTTTATCGCAATTATGGTTTCACTGCCGATAATGGGGGGAATATAATGTGTGTCAATCTAAACACACTCCGCCCGGTTTGGCATTATAAATTGCCCGATGACATTGATGCTACTCCGGTGGTGGTAGAGGAGTCGGATGGTGGTGTGTATCTTTACTCCGGATGTGAGGTGGAACATGCCGGAGTCACTAATGCTTGCTTTGTTAAGCTTAATGCTCTGACCGGAGAAGAAATTTGGGTTAATCGCGCAGAAGCTCACAGAGCGAATATCGGAACAAAACATTTTGATGGAGGTTACTATGCCTCTTGTATGCCCGGTTCGGGTGATTGTTCCGGATTAATTTTTGCTAATCTTGTTCGCAACACTGACGGACAAAATGGCGAATTTATTGCTGTTGATCGAATCTCAGGTAAAACCGTGTATGCTACTCCGCTAAAATATTATGCTTGGTCATCACCGGTGGGATTTTTGACTAAGGATGGTAAACAGTATGTTGTGACAGGCGATTGTGCCGGACGCATCTATTTGATTGAAGGCGTTACGGGAAAAATCATTAAAACGCGCACTGTTGGAAGCAACTTTGAATCATCACCGGTTGTTGTGGGTAATAGCCTTGTTGTAGGGTCGCGTGGAAATTCAATCTATAAAATTTCAATTAAATGAGATTAAAATCAATTATCTCTCTGCTCATAATTTCATCAATATTTACCATTAACTCAGCGGCTCAAAAAATTGAGGCTAAGCGAGGGGTGGTTGATGATGGTTATAATTTTTGGTTTTATAAGCCTGATTCAGTTTCGGCCGATAATCCAAAGCCGCTCGTGATATTTCTTCATGGAGCAAGCCTTTGCGGTAATGATCTCAACAAGGTGCGTCGCTATGGCACTATTGATGCGATAGAGCGCGGGCGCAAGATTGATGCCTATGTCATAGCTCCTCAAAATCCCGGCGGTGCATGGGACCCACATCGAATCATGCACATTGTGGAGTGGGTTGAAGTGAATAATCATGTTGACGCCTCGCGAGTCTATGTTCTCGGCATGAGCCTTGGTGGTTATGGTACTCTCGACCTTGTTGCCGCTTATCCTGAGCATATAGCTGCTGCTATGGCTTTTTGTGGCGGCTCCACAGCCCCCAATTTTGGCGACATGAATGATGTGCCGCTATGGATTATTCATGGCACAGCCGACCGCCTGGTGGCTGTTGGTGAGAGTGATAGGGTTGTTGATGGAATGAAATCCTATGAAGAGGAGGCATTAAGAATGATCTACACTCGTGTGCCGGGGATGAACCATTCAAAGCCGGCGCGATTCTTCTATATGCCGGAGACTTATGAATGGCTGTTCTCTCACAATCTTGAAGATGAAGACCGCCCTGTCACTGAGGTGTTTGATATTGTGGGTAAGTCGGCCAATGCCTACAAAGGTTTGAATCGAAAGGCTTCAACCAAGGCTGTTAAATCAAAGAAATCCTCCAAAAAACGCAAAAAATAGCTCAATCAGGCTAATTAGCCGATTCTCCAATCGACTGTGAAAATAAAGAGAAGCAGCGCCCTACTATCAGAAGGCGCTGCTCCTTATTTTAGCATTGTTGCAGATTTGGGCTATTCGGCGGCCATGTGGTTGAAGCCTTGTGCAATCAGTTGCATTTCGTTGCCGTCGCGTGTCACCAAGGCACAGCCGAGTTCGGGCTTTGTGATGTGGCCTACTATCTTAATGCCGGGGATTTTTGACAGTTGTTCATGAAGATGTAGCGGAGCTGTGAATAGCAATTCATAGTCTTCGCCGCCATTTAGCGCTGCAGTTACAACATTCATGTTGACTTCTTCGGCCATTATTGCTGTTTGATAGTCAATTGGGATTCGCTCTTCATAGATTCGGCATCCCACATTGCTTGCCTTGCAGATATGCAGCATTTCTGATGATAATCCATCGCTGACATCAATCATTGATGTGGGCAGAATGCCGGCTTTGTCGAGCTCGGCTATAATATCGCGGCGAGCCTCTGGCTTTAGCTGGCGTTCGATGATATATTCTTTACCATCAAATTTAGGTATAAAGTCTTTATCTCCCTTGCCCACATTCTTTTCGCGCTCCAATAGCTGCAAGCCCATGTAGGCTGCGCCTAAGTCGCCTGAAACGCAAATCAAATCGGTGTCTTTAGCTCCGGAGCGTTTGGTAACTTTCCCGTGAGGAGCATCGCCAATGCAGGTCACTGAGATTACTAATCCGGAATGAGACGCAGTGGTGTCACCGCCTACAAGGTCCACTCCATAGATCTCGCATGCCAAGCGCAAGCCTGAATAGAGTTGCTCAATGTGTTCAACTGTAAATCGCGATGAAATGGCGAGTGACACAGTGATTTGACGCGGAGTGCCGTTCATTGCGTAGATGTCAGAGAAATTCACCACGGCTGCTTTGTAGCCAAGGTGTTTCAATGGCGCATATGTCAGGTCGAAATGAACGTTTTCGATAAGCAAATCGGAGCTGACGAGAAGGTCGGTTTCAGGATAACGCAACACTGCGGCATCATCACCAATGCCGGTGATAGTAGAAGTGTTGACATGCTCAATCCCTTTGGTGATTCGATCTATAAGACCAAATTCTCCGATTTGGGAAATTTCAGTTTGCTGTTCCATTTATTGTCAATAAAGTGGGAGTGTATATGCGAAATTAGTTGGCGCGAACCACAAGTTCTCGCATGATTTCCATCATTCTGGGCTGTGCCTCTTCGGCTGCTTTCTGCACTTCTTCGTGAGTGGGTACATCAGTAACGTCCTTGCCGCCAAGGTCGGTAATAACGGAAACGCCGAATACTCGCATTCCGGCATGATTGGCCACAATTACTTCGGGCACTGTTGACATTCCCACGGCGTCACCACCGATGATGCGGAAGAATTCATATTCCGCGGGTGTTTCAAATGTTGGGCCAGATGTGCCCACATACACACCGTGCATCACTCGAAGCCCTTTTTCTGTTGCAATTTGATCAGCAAGTGAAATCAATTCATGGCTATAGGCTTCGGTCATGGCGGGGAAGCGTGGGCCGAGAGCGTTCTCGTTTTTGCCACGTAGCGGGTTCTCGGGGAATAGGTTGATATGGTCAGTGATAATCATGATGTCACCAACGCGAAACTCCTTGTTCATACCTCCGGCAGCATTGCTCACAAATAGGGTTTCAATGCCGAGTGCGCGCATCACTCGCACCGGGAAAGTTACCTCCTTCATATCGTAGCCTTCGTAGTAATGGAAGCGACCTTGCATGGCCATTACCGGCTTTGAACCCAATCGTCCGAAAATAAGATTACCACTGTGCCCTTCCACTGTTGACACCGGGAAGTTTGGTATTTCGGTGTAGGGTATATATTGTTTGTCTTCGATATGGTCAACTAATGCTCCGAGTCCGGTGCCAAGAATGATTGCTGTGTCCGGAATTGAACTAACTTTTGATTTGATATAATCAGCTGTTTCTTGAATTTTAGATAACATAGTGATATGATGTTGTTTAGTGATTATTGCTGCTTATTTTGTCTAAGTGCGAATTTTATAATTTCGCAAATAAAGAGTGGCCTCTTGTGTGAGGTTATATTTTTTGCTGAATTGTTTGTTCCAAAACTCCCTCGTTGAATTCATCTTCGAAAGTAACTGTGATGGGCAGATAATAGGTTACTGCACGCAGTTCCGGTGGAAAGTAGGGGTTGCTTTTTAGTCTGACGGCATCTTTTTCGGTTGTGATGATAACTTTTCGATTCCCCGACATGGTGTTGTATTTCTCTAAGATTGATTGCATGTCGGCATGAGTAAATCGGTGGTGATCGCCATAGCGCTTAATGCGCACCTTTGCTTCAAATGATTTAAGATGCAGAATGAAGGGCTTGGGGTTAGCAACACCGGTGATTGATAGGATGGCATCGTTGGATGTCAAGTCTGAAAGCTTCAGATGCTTTATTGGAGAAGCCTCATTGGGGAATGCCGGCTCAACGGGTAGATATTTATAGCTTGAGAAGAATAGTTTTTGATATGGAAACAGATTGAGTTTTGTCTTGAAAATGCGTGTTTCCATCGGTTTCATCTCCTCGGGACATTTGGTCACGATTACAATGTCGGCTCGATTGAGCGAACTTATCGGTTCGCGAAGTCGGCCAAAGGGGAGCATGTGGTCATTGAATGCCGGTCGATTATATTCCATTAGAACCACTGAAACAGTTGGTTTGACATATCGATGCTGGAACGCATCATCAAGAACAACTAAATTGATGTCAGGGTTCAAACGATGCAATTCGGCAATCCCTTTAACGCGGTCTTCACACACAGCTACTGTCACTCCGTGGTTGCGGAATTTATGGTAAATCTGATAAGATTCGTCGCCGATGTCATCAACATGGCTATTGGGAGTGGCAAGCACAAAACCGCTGGTTTTTCGTTTGTAGCCTCGGCTCAAAACACCGATTTTGTAGCTGCGACAAAGACGACTCACTATATACTCAGTGTGGGGGGTCTTTCCGGCGCCTCCCACAGAGATGTTTCCGACAACGACAACCGGGACATCAGCTTCCTGCTGTTTAAGAAATATTCCACGATCAAACATGACATTTCTTATTGCCATCACACACCCATAAATTTTACTTATGGGGTAGAGGAGAACAAATGATAATAGCTTGTTTCTTGCCATGTTAATTGGGAATTAGTCTCGATTTTTATTTCAAATAAATATAGTTGGTGCGGCACTGCAATGGATCGATATTGCGAATGCGCTGTGAGAGCTCGTTGTAAATCTCGTCAGTGATGTCGCCATCACCGGTCAGCAACGCCGCAACACTTCCACTTTCCAATGAGGCAAGTGCTTCCCACCATTCAGTTTGAACTTCGGGGTATTCCAAAATCTCAACCGTATTGACATCGGCTCCGAGAGCTATTGCCATGTCGCTGATGGCTGTTTGCAAGCCACCGAGTTTGTCCACAAGACCGTTTTCGAGTGCGCTGCATCCATCCCACACACGCCCTTCGGCGATTGCCTTGATTTGGTCAATACTCATCCCTCGACCTTCGGCGCAGCGTGAAACAAACAATTCATATCCGCGGTCAACATAGTTCTGCATGGCCTGACGCTGGGTTGCGGTCATTGCTTGTGTGAATCCGGGGAAGTTGCCAGAGTTGGTTTCTACGGTTTCAATGTTAATCCCGAGCTTGTTTTTCATCAAAGGCTCTGCGTTGGGGATGATTCCAAAGATTCCAATTGAGCCGGTTAGTGTGAGCGGAGTGGCATAGATGCTATCGGCACCGCAAGAGATGTAGTAACCTCCGGACGCGGCCATGTCGCCCATTGAAACATAGAATGGTTTCCCGGTCTGCGATTTGAACTGTTCGAGTGCTTCCCAGATTTGTTCAGATGCAAACGCGCTTCCACCCCCTGAATTGACGCGAAGAATCAATCCGTCAATATCCTCATTTTTTGTCAAATCAAGAATCTCGGGCACCAAGCGGTCTGATGCTATCCCATCTTGATCGCTTTCGGTGATGTCGCCAAGTGCATAGAGCACGGCAATGGTCTTTTCTGCTGTTTTCTTCTTGGCTATAGGTTCAAGCAGATTGGATGCGCTATAATCTTTGAGATCAATGTAGTTGGGCTCATCGGTTTGTGTTTTGTCGGCAACCAATTGGTCAATCTCATGGGCATACTTGAGTGCATCAACAATTTTCATGTCAATATAGTCAGTGGCAGCGAGTGAGAATGTAAACTTATTGGCCCAAGCATTAACGCTGTCGGCTTCTGTTTGGCGATTTGAGGCAATGCTTTCTTTCATGTTTTCCCAGATGCGGCCAATATAGTGGTTCACTTGCTGACGATTGGCTTCACTCATGCCATTGAGCATAAAGGGCTCAACTGCACTTTTGTAGGTGCCCACTTTTACGATTTGAGCCTCAATTCCCACCTTATCCATCAACTCCTTGAAGAAGAATGTTTGTGCAGAAATGCCGTGGATGTCAACCATCCCTACGGGGTTGAGGAAGACAGAATCGGCCGCAGCTGCAACAAAATAATCGCCTTGGGTGTAATTGTTGGAATAGGCCCAAACCCACTTGTCGGAGGTTTTGAAGTCATTGATTGCATTGATGATTTCAAAGCATTGGGCTAATCCTATTGTTGCTGCGTTGCAATCAAGTAGGATTCCTTCAATACGAGAGTCTTCTTTTGCGTTGTCAATTGATTTAACAATGTCGGAAAGTGATAGCTTGCCGTCAACATTCTCTTGAATCACATCCATGAATGTGGCATTCCCGCTTTGGTCAACAACAACTCCGCTCAAATCTATGCGTAGAACCGAACCGGATTCTATTGTGGTCATATTTGTCGAAGCAAGACTGCCGGAAAGGGCTATAATTGTGAATAGAAGGAGAATGCCTCCGATGAGGATTGACAACCAAATTCCGGCCATTGTGCCGAGAAAGCTATAAAAGAATTTTTTCATGACATGAAACAGTTTTGTTTGTATTTTGTGGCATTACACACCACAGCACGTTACAAAGTTAATGTTTTTTGCGGTTTATTCAGTCAAAGTTGAGAAAAAAATGCCATCTTTATCATGATTAATGATATAAAATAAATCGGGGATTGGATTTTGAGTGTCCAATCCCCGATCGATTATAGTTGTTGGTTGATTAGTTCAATGCCATGTTTGAACGTTCTGTAACGAGTTGCTGGTATGCGAGTACACCAGGTTGTGAGAGTTCAACGATTGTGCTTTGCCCTTCGTAGGCGGGGAGTTTCACGTGTGTGTCATCGATGAATGTCATCAATTCCATAGTCTGACCATTAGCGGTCACTGACCATGTTTTGTTTTCATCGTTGAAGTCGAGGCGTGCAGTGGTGCCGTCATTTTCGCTGGTAATGGTGTAGCCTTTTTCGTCGCAGTCCACAATATAGCGTCCATCTTGACCATCGATTACAGTGCGTCCTTGTGCCACAGGATTTGAGCCGCTCCAGAATTCAATTGAGTTGATAACGAGGATATCGGCAAGGCATGAAACCTCATATACGGGTAGAATCCAGAATGCGAAGAACACAAGTTCGTTGACAAATTTATTGCCCACTTGTTTATTCCATGTCAATAGCTTATTTGTTAAGGCAAAGCTGCCAATACATGATGTGGTCATGAAACAAGTGCACGACAAAAGAATGGTAGCAATAGTAAAATACTTTCTTTTCATAGTGTAATCATTTTTAATGGTTAGGATATTTAATTTGATTAACAGTCAATTTATGGGATTTGTTTTTTTGCTTTTTCGTAACATGCAGTTACCACTCGCACATATTCGTAGGTTTGGCGTCCACGGAAATAGCCATATTTACACACTGTCGGGTCATTGTAGTACTCCGGATTTGATTTCAGCATCAATGCTTCGGCAACATTCCCATCCCACACATCAGGGCGCTTGCCGATCTTTTTTGCAATGGAGATTGCGTCAATGATGTGGGCAGGTCCTGAATTGTAGGCTGCAAGTAGGAATTTAGTGCGCTCTTGAGGGTCTTTTACTCGAGAGGAAAATGTTCGGTTTAGTGATTGGAACACTTTAACGGCAGCCTTGATGTTGGCTTCATTGTGTGTCATGTTCTCGGCGGTCAAGCCAAATGCGCGCGCTGTGGCCGGCATCAATTGCATTATGCCTCGCGCTCCGGCCCATGACACTTGTGTTGAATCGTAGCGACTTTCAGCATAGGCCACTGAGGAGAGCAGGCGCCAGTCCCATCCGAGCTCTTTTGCATGCTGTTTAAACAAATGATCAAATGGCGACATACGACCATTCTTAAAGTCAAGAATATAGATGTTTGAGCCCTCTTGTCGCTTGCTGAGCTCGTAGTAGCGCTTGAGGAGTTTTGCGCGTTGCTGACGTGGCGACTCTCCATCGGCCCAATTATTGATGCTGTCGGCAAGCCATTTGTTGCTTGGTGCAACGCCCCAAGCCGAGCGCTGCGGAAAGCTGACTTTCAGGGTGATGTCAAGTTTTGGATAGTAAGTTTTGTTGATGCGGGCTATGTCGGAGTCAACAACCGTTAGTGGAATTTCGCCGTTGGAAACCATCGCAATCAGATCCTCGGTGATGAGTGTGTCGCGCTCAACTGTTCGGATGTTGATGCCTCCTCCGAGTTCGTTGTTGAGATTCATCATGCGTGCATAGTACTTGGAATCCTTTTCAACATACACATCGCGACCAATAAGCATTGTGACATCTGTGATGCGAACAGAATCGGAGCGAGGTTGCACAAGCACCTGGTTGGTGATGTTTTCAACTCCGCATGGAATCACATGGTCAAGATACTCGGCTGTAATTGGCACTTCGTAGGCGAGAAGGTCAATCTTTCCTGAGTCAAGCAATGCAACTGCTTGGCTCAGATTGTTGGCAATCACCAAATCGACGGCAATATTTTTGTCTTCGGCAAAGCGTGACACCAGGTCGTAGTCATAGCCCATCTTTGTTTCGCGATAAATGAAATAGGATGTTGGGCTATAAAGAGTGCCCACACGGAGTGTGTCGGGGAGCGTATGTGTGACTATGCTGGTGTCGCTGCTTGCTGCATCACTCTGAGTATTGTTCCCGGAAGAACCGCACGCAGCCAGCACCAACGATATTATCGCGGAGATGGCTGCGTACATTAGAAGCTTAGGTCTATGATTCACGGAGAGATTTTCAATAGAATTAATATTCAAAAGTGCCGAATTCGGATTTGATTGTGAGGTGGTTTTCAGGAGCGTTTTCCACTCGTCCTATGATGCGGGCCTCTATGCCGAATGACTCTGAAATTTCAATAATCTCTTGTGCATATTCAGGCGCTACATAAATTTCCATGCGGTGGCCCATATTGAACACTTTGTACATCTCTTTCCAGTCAGTGCCACTCTGCTCACTAATGAGTCGGAACAATGGAGGAACTGGGAAGAGATTGTCTTTAATCACATGTTTTCCCTCCACAAAGTGCATTACTTTGGTTTGGGCGCCACCTGAGCAGTGAACCATGCCATGGATGTTTTCGCGCATGCGGTCAAGGATCGTTTTAATCACTGGTGCGTAGGTGCGAGTGGGTGAAAGAACCAATTTCCCGGCATCAATAGGCGAGCCTTCCACTTCATCGGTCAATTTCTTTTGGCCTGAATAAACGAGTTCTTCAGGAACGGCCGAATCGTAGCTTTCGGGGTATTTTTCGGCAAGATATTTTGCAAACACATCATGACGTGCAGAGGTCAAACCGTTGCTCCCCATGCCGCCATTGTATTCGGTTTCATAGGTGGCTTGTCCTGATGAAGAGAGTCCCACGATAACGTCACCGCCGGCAATATTAGCATTGTTTATCACGTCGGCGCGCTTCATGCGGCAAGTGACGGTGGAGTCAACGATGATGGTGCGCACAAGGTCGCCAACGTCAGCTGTTTCGCCGCCGGTGCTGTAGGCATTAACGCCGAGATCTCGGAGTGATGCAAGTAGCTCTTCAGTGCCATTGATGATGGCCGAAATAACTTCGCCCGGAACGAGGTGCTTATTTCTTCCTATGGTTGACGACACAAGGATATTATCAGTGGCGCCTACGCACAGAAGGTCGTCGATATTCATAATCAGTGCATCTTGAGCAATGCCTTTCCAAACACTGATATCACCGGTCTCGCGCCAATACATATAAGCGAGAGATGATTTTGTGCCGGCACCATCGGCATGCATGATATTGCAATATTCGGGATCGCCCCCCAGAATATCGGGTATTATTTTGCAAAATGCTTTGGGATATAGGCCTTTGTCAACATTCTTGATGGCATTGTGAACATCTTCCTTTGAGGCAGACACTCCGCGCAAGTTATATCTTTGATCTGACATGATTGTTTTTATGATGGTGGTTAGTTAATATTGGTGATTGCAATTTGCGAAAGGATACTTGCTATGATGAAAAATATATATGTTGCCGGTGCAACAAATAGCAGTGAATCTATGCGGTCCAAGATACCTCCGTGTCCGGGAATAAGATTGCCACTGTCTTTTACTCCGACACTGCGTTTGAGCATTGACTCAAACAAGTCGCCCCATGTTGAAGCAACGCTGACCACTATTGCAAATGCAATTAGTGTATAGGTGCTGAATTGAGTAAATGCTTCCGGAAATAGCATTTTGGCGGCACATCCGGCAGCAATGGCGAATGCCATTCCTCCAAAGAATCCTTCCCATGATTTCTTGGGGGAGTGGCGGGGGAATAGACGGTGACTGCCGATTGCGGTGCCTACAAGAAATGCTCCGGTGTCGTTGAGCCAAATCATAATGAACATTAGCAATAGCACCGGCTTATCAAGAACCAAACCTGCAGCAAATGTTAGAGGAAGAGCCACATAGATTACGGATGTTATTGATAGCGAAATGTGTTTAACGGGGTCTTTACTGTGGGAGTAAAGTTGTGATATAATTCGCGCGAAAACCAAAAATACTAATATGAATATTATTGTTGTTCCAACCCCTCCAATGCCGCTCCTACTATTTAGCGCTATTATCATAATCGGGAATATACCCCCAATGAGCAAATCAACAAGAAGCAGTTTGGGGCTTTTGTGTATGTCGGTTCGAGTCATCTTCTGAAGTTCATAGATTCCCAGAAGAGCAAACACGCTGCATACTACCGGGAAGCCCCAATCATCTCCAAAAAGAATTGATCCAACAATTAGCGCAACATAAATGGCTCCTGATAGTGCTCGGATTATTATATTTTTCATTGCTATTGTGTGTATTGACGGCTATAACCATCTTTTCTCAAGTGAGAAAAGGCATGTTTATTTAAGGAGAAAAACTGCCAGGGATATTTGTTTATCACAAAATTCCTGACAGTTTATAGAGTGTTATTTAAATGTAAATGACGGGTACATTATTCTTCAGCTGCAGCTTCAAGGCTCTTGATGCGCTCGTCAAGTGCGGCAGGGTTTGACGCATAGGGACGAGCTTTTTCATAGTAAGCTTTAGCTTGCTCTTTGTTGCCTTCAACCAAGTAGTGGTCACCAATCATGGTGTAACATGCCTGATAGTAGTTTTTGTTTTTCTTCTGAGTAGCTTCATCAGATGCATCGAGGATTTCCAATGCTTTGTTGATTGCGTCGAGACAAGCCTGGTTGGGTTTGTTGCCATTACCAACGTAGTACAACACGGCCTTACGATAGTAGGGAGTTGCGAAGTTGGGCGCTTTAGAAATTGCAAGGTCAATATATTTAGCTGCTTCAGTCAATGCAGTTGTGGCTTCGGCTGATTCAACGCCGGTTTCTTTGATTGCTTTCTGAAGCTTGCTGAAGTAGCTCTGATACATGCCATAGTAGTCCTGATATGTTGCTTTGCCTGAGTTGAGGTAGAGCAAGCGATATTCGATTGCTTTATCTTCATTTCCTGCTTTCTGGTATGATTCACTCACGAGTGTGTAGAGCTCAAGAGTTTTTTCTTCATCGCCGTTGAAAACTGTGAGGGCTTTATTGAGAACTGTGATGGCGTCAGATGAACGCTTCAAGTTGTTGAGAGCCTTAGAATAAACTTTGTAGTCATTGAACACGGGCTCTGCGCCGGGATAGTTGAAGAGCTTTTCAGCGTTAACCACTGTGAGTGAGTCGTTCTTCAAGTTGCTATAGTTAAGCATCAAGATACGATACATGGTGTAGGCTGTGGGGTCTTCCTTCAAAATCTTGTTTGCCCACTCGATTGATTGATCATATTCGCCGGCTGAAGTCAAAAGACCTGCATAGCGAAGTTCGTCTTTCTGGAAGTGGTTGGGGTTCTGAACATATTTTTCATATGATTTCCAAGCTTTGCCATACTGACGATTGTTGTAGTATTGTTCAGCAAGCTCGCGCTGAGCAAGTCCTGAAGTGGGTTCAAGTTGGTTGAGCTCTTCAAGCTTTTCGATAACGAGAGGACGATTGTGAACATCGTAAACGTGGGCATATTTAACGTAAGCTTCGCGGTTTACATTGCCGTTCTGCTTGTCCATGTTGATAGCCATTTCGTAGAGACCGGCTGCTTCACCGGGATTTTCAGCGGCTACCATATCACCCTGAAGCATGTACACTGCGGGTTCTGTGTTCTTTGATTTCTTGAATGCCTCTTTGATGTATTTTTCAATCTCCTTTGCATAAACAACGGGATCTACATTCCAATAAGCACGAGCCACATTTGCGATGAGCTCAGTGTTTTTCTTGTCAGTTTTTAATGCCTGATCAAAGAGTTTCTTTGCGCCTGATTTGTCACCTTCTTTGAGGGCAACTTTGCCAAGGCCGATGTAGTTGTAGGCATACTCGGGATTAGCCTGCATACCCTTTTCATAGTTAGCTTTTGCTGTAGTGATGTCGCCTTCATCAAAAGCAATATTGCCAAGATAGTAGAGCGAAACAGCTTTGTCGGTTGAAGGATCGTTAAGCGTGTTTGTCAAAATTTCTTTGGCAATGTCCTTACGATTGGCATTGTAGTTGTCAACACCATCATGATAACCCTGAGCTCCGGCTACAAGTGACGCGCCGAGCAGGAGTGAAAACATTAGTCTCAATTTCATGTCGTTGGTTTATTTAGGTTTTTATATTTTACTTTTTTGTCTCAATTCGAAATTATTCTGCAAATATAATCATAATTCCACAAATTGTGGTGTAATTACCTTAGGACAAATGCCTGTTGATAGAATAATTTTTTGTCCGGAGACGCCTGTTACGAAGGTGTAGAAGCTATGACCGGTGGTGTTTGGAGAGCAAGTTGATATCAGATATATCTGACGATGATAGGGGTAATTGCCTGAAAATATGTCGTATTGTGTGGGCAGATAGGCATCAACTTTATCGGATGGCTGCACTGCAAGCACTTTGACATCGGTGTTGAATGAACTTGCCGATGCTATGTCGTCAACATTTTCCATCTGTGCAATCTCTTGCTCTGAGAGTTCGCGCCCCGACATATCGCTGCTGAGCCAACTTGCGCCTATCAATCCTATGGCATTTTTGTGCTTGGCAACTGCGTTGAACACTTCAGCAGGTGTTTTGGCGGCCATGATGTTGGGACTCATTGCTTTTCCATTGAGGAGTGAGTCAATCATGTAGCGCGTGGTTGATGATCCTTTATGGTCAAATACAGTGGTGATTTTCCCAAGTTTTTTGTCGGCTCCGGGAATCTTGTCCCATGTTGTAAACTCGCCGGTTAGGATTCCGATAACATCGCTATTGTCGATGAATTCTATCGGGTTTTCGGGGTTTACAATCAAAGCCACTGCGTCAACGGCAATTGCTTGCTGATTGACTGTGCGCTTGTTGGCTTTGAGATATTTAATCTCTTCTCTTGATAATGGGCGCGATGCCACAGCCATGCGAATGCGGTTGTCTTGGCTTAGCAAAGAGTCAATAGCTGCATTTTCGTCAACATACAGGTCCATGACTTGTGAGTTGGGGTATTTGTACTCAAACACGAGCACCTCTTGCTCCATGACATTTTGGAATGTCTTGTCGCAGGCAATAAAAGCCTTTCCTGAAGCATATCCCCCCTTTTGTGTTTGTCCGCAAGAGGTCAGTGTTGCAATTATTGCAGCTAAGCCTATATATGCAATTGTCTTTATCGTCATGTTAATTCCTTAATCCCCTTTTGTGCGTGAGAAAAATTAATAGCGAGTAGTGATATCCGGATCAATGTTCTTGAACTGGCGATATGCTCTCCAAAGACCATAGATGATAAATATGCCACCGGCAACCCATTTAATCCACAGATGATTTCCGAAGTTCACATCAAATGCGCCAATAAGGAATAGTACACCCATGCCCAAATACACGAGAATCATTATAATTCCGAATATGTTGCGCATTATTTGAGGAATTTTGCTATTTCTACTTTCGGTTTCCATAACTACATGTTTTTTTTAGTTCAATTTCTTATTTATATGACACTTATTCTGCATTGAAGTTTAATCAACACGCGGATAATGTAGTTTTCGGTTGTAAAGATAGCGAAAATACTTAATACGGCGGCTCAAATTAAGCACAATTAACACGTAAAATCTTTGTTTTTTGTTAATTTTGTGACACAAAAAGTTACTAAAAAATGAATCAACCACTTGCAGAACGGCTTCGACCGAAGAATATCGATGAATATATCGGTCAGGCACACATAGTTGGCCCCGGAGCAATATTGCGTCGAATGATAGAATCAGGACGGATTGCCTCATTTATATTGTGGGGCCCTCCCGGTGTGGGAAAGACTACACTTGCCCGAATTATCGCCAACACGGCAAATGCTCCTTTTTACACTCTCAGCGCCGTACATTCCGGAGTGAAGGAGGTGCGCGAAGTGTTGGAGTGGTGCAAGTCGGATTCTGCAAGTATGTTTGTCAATCATCGCCCGATCCTTTTTATTGATGAAATTCATCGATTCAGCAAGTCGCAGCAAGACAGCTTGCTTGGGGCTGTTGAGAATGGAACTGTGACATTGATTGGCGCAACCACTGAAAATCCCTCATTTGAGGTTATCAGGCCATTGTTGTCGCGTGCTCAGGTCTATACGTTGCAACCACTGTCGGATGTTGAACTTAATATTTTGCTTCAGCGTGCAATTACGACTGATGACATTTTAGTTGGACATGGGGTGAATGTGGAGTCGACTTCGGCTTTGTTTAGATTTGCCGGCGGCGATGCACGTAAGCTACTTAATATTCTTGATCTTTTGGAGCAGGCCACGCCTCATGGCGAGCCAATTGTGATTAATGATGAAATTGTGACCAAAAGTCTGCAGAAAAATCCGGCTGCTTATGATAAAAATGGAGAGTTGCACTATGACATAATTTCTGCTTTTATCAAATCGATGCGTGGTTCCGATCCCGACGCTGCGGTCTATTGGCTTGCTCGAATGATTGAAGGAGGTGAGGAACCCGAATTTATAGGAAGACGCATGATAATTTTTGCCGCCGAAGATATCGGACTTGCCAATCCTAATGCACTTCTGCTTGCTAATACAACATTTGATGTGATACACAAAATAGGGTGGCCCGAGGCTCGAATCCCGTTGGCTCAGTGTGCCATCTATCTTGCTAATTCCGCAAAAAGCAATTCTGCTTATAATGCCATAAATTCGGCCCTTGAATTTGTGCGCTCAACGGGGAATCAGCCAGTGCCGTTACATCTTCGAAATGCTCCCACTAAGTTGATGGCTGATATGGGATATGGATGCAATTATTTGTATCCCCACAATTATCCCGGCAATTTTGTTAATCAACAGTATATGCCCGATTCGCTCGGTCATCCGGTGTTTTGGTTCCCATGCAACAATTCGGCTGAGGCACGTGCAGCCGAACTTCAGCGGCTGCGTTGGAATCCGGAGTCTGCTGAATGAAACTCAAATTTAATTTGAAAAAAATAATAGCCGAGCCTCTCTTGAAGAGAAACTCGGCTGTGTTTTTTTTATGATTTTCGGCGCAGTGAATTATTTCACAATTACCTTTTCGCTATCAATGATGTAAAAGCCCGGGGAACTTGCGGAATTTAATTTCACCCCCTGTAGATTGTAGATTCCTTTGGCTTTCTCAGTGCTGTCGGTTGGGTCGGAAATTGTAATAGTGCGATTGAGGGTAAAGCTGTTGTCCTCAATCAAATCAATTTGTTTTGGAGTAGGTGAAAGATGTTCAACCTTTGCTTGTATAGCTTGCGGAAAGTAAAACAAGGTTGTAGTCAATACCAAAGGAGGTAAATTTTTTCATAAAAAGTTTGTATATTGGTTGTTTTTGCAAAGATAATAAAGTGTTTAATTGTTTTTCTCTAAAAAACAACATAAATTTGTGAATCGCATATCGGAATGTATGATTTATAACCCATAATAAATTTTGTTATGAAAAAGTATTTTGCAGAAATGTTTGGCACAATGTTTTTGGTGCTTTTAGCTTGTGGTAGTGCTGTCTTAGCCGGACCATCAATTGGTGGACTCGGTATCGGCATCTGTTTTGGCTTGGTTTTGATATGCCTTTGTTATGCTATTGGGAATGTTTCAGGTTGCCATGTCAATCCGGCGGTATCATTTGCAATGTTAATTTCCGGTAAAATGTCGGTTAGAGATTTCGCGGCGTATGTTGTTGCTCAATTCATTGGAGCTGCTGTGGGTGGAGCTCTTTTGTGGGTGCTTTATAATAGCGGCGCAGAATATGTTTTTGGTGGTGTTACGACTATTGATGGAGCTACTACCGGAACATTGGCAGCAAATGTGCTACAGCCTGGTGCTACATCTAGCATGGCTCTTGTTGCTGAAATTCTTTTGACAATGTTCTTTGTTTTCATTATCCTTTGTGCAACAGATGAAAAGAAGGGATTCGGTAATTTTGCCGGATTGGCTATCGGTATCGCTCTCGGCTTGGTGAATATTGTAGGAATTCCAGTTGACAACTGTTCAGTGAATCCGGCTCGTAGTTTTGGTCCGGCACTCTTCTCTGATGGTTGCGCTTTCGGGGATTTCTGGATTATGGTTGTGGGTCCACTTGTGGGTGCTGCTTTGGCGGTAGTGCTTTATCGTTTCACTGTTGCATCTTGTTGTAAATGCTGTAAATCAGAAGAATAGACTGAAATAAAATAGTTTCTTTCAATCGGGCATATCTTAATAATAGGTATGCCCGATTTTTTTTGTGGATAGGTGGTAATTATTCAGCGAAAATTAGCTAACTTTGCAGTCAAATTATAGAAAGCACATTAACATGATAAATCGCGTACTGATTCGAATAAAAGTTGTTCAGATGCTTTATAGCTATCTGTTGACCCAAGGAGAGTTTAAATTGGCTGAACTGCCAGAAAATTCATCGCGCGACAAGAAATTTGCACATTCTCTTTATGTCGATTTCTTGCTCTTGACGCTCCGTTTGTCGGGATTCAAATTTAATCCAACAGCAAAGAGTATTGCGGTTGTGGATGACAATAAATATCTGCCCACAAATCGAGTGGCTCGCTTGTTGAATCAAGATTCTGATTTGAAAGCTGCTGCCAAAAAATCAAATTTCGAGGCTGTTTTCAATAACGAATTGATTTCGGAACTTCACAGTGAAATCACCCACTCTGCGATTTATCGTAGCTTTATCAGAATGAAGAATCGTCAGATTATCGACGATGTGAAATTTTGGACTACAATTTTCGATACTGTTTTTGCTAAAAGTGATGCTCTGCTTGCCGCTGTCCGTGGCTCGGAAATGTTCACTGCTTCAGGCTTTGAACAGGCGCTTGACATGGCAAAAACTTCAATTGAAGAGATTGGTAGCGTTAATGAAATGTATGTCAATGCTCGTGGCTCTTTGAACCGTTCGCTTGACAAATCTTTCGATTTGTATAATGCATTGCTTCTATTGCCTATCGAATTGACTCATGCTGAGGATTTGCGCTTAGACGCAGCTCGCCATAAATTTTTGGCAACATCTGAAGATCTCAATCCCAACACTCGCTTTGTGGATAACGCAATGGTAAAGGCTCTCAAAGAGAATGAAGAATTGGCTAATCGCCTATCTGAAAATCCTTTCTCTTGGAACGATGATCCACAGTTGCTACGTTTGCTGCTCAATGCTGTCACCTCATCAGAGATTTATGCAGAGTATATGAATGCAGAAACCACTGACCTCAAGGCTGATTGTGATTTCTGGCGTTCAATATTTAAGAATGTTATTTTGCCCAATGAATCTCTTGCAGAGGCCCTCGAGAGCATGTCGGTTTATTGGAATGATGATCTCGATATTATCGGTACATTCGTGATGAAAACAATGCGCAGAGTGAGCGAACCGGGTCGCTTTGGTAGTGTGCTTCTTCCCAAATTTAAAGATGATGAAGATGCCGCATTCGGTGGTGAATTGTTTATGGACACAATTGACCATTTTGAGGAGTATCGCGGCTTGATTGATATGTTCATCGATTCTCGTCAGTGGGACACTGAGCGCTTGGCCTTTATGGATGTGGTGATTATGACAGCTGCCATCTCCGAATTGCTTAACTATCCGGCTATTCCAATTGCGGTTACACTCAATGAGTATATTGAAATCGCAAATTCGTATAGCTCACCTAAGAGCGGACAATTTATAAATGGAATTTTGTACTCGGTTATAAATCATCTTAAAAATGAGGGCCGATTAAACAAAAATTGAAAATAAATTGTTATATTCGCAAGCCTTTCGAGGTGAATGTTCAAAAAAATGATTTATAAACCTTAATGATTATATTGAAATGGATCATGGAATGATGAATATTGTAATGATAGTTCTGCTTGTGTTCATATTTTACTTTTTTATGATTCGTCCGCAGCAGAAGCGTCAGAAAGAGATTACCAAATTCCGTCAGGGTGTGGTAGTTGGTGATAAAGTGGTGACAGCCGGTGGCATTTATGGCAAAGTGCGAGGCATCAAGGAGACTACCTTTGCAATCGAAGTAGCGCCTAATGTTGTTATCACTATCGATAAAAATTCAGTATATCCTACTGCTCAGGAAGCTCAGCAGGAAATTGAAGCTGAAAAGAAATAATCCCCCAGAGGGATATTGAAAAATATGGCAAAAGTCGCTACGGTGTTCCTGTGGTGACTTTTGTGTTTATTTAAAAGCAGGTTTGATTATGAAAAAAACACCCTCTAAGATTGCCGGTTCATTTATGTCGGCGCTCGATCGTAAAATGCACACTAAGCGTGGACGCAATGTGATGCTGTATTTGATGTGTTTTATTGCGGCCTCGGTGTTTTGGATTATAATCCGACTGGACGACAAAATTGAGCGCGATTTCGATCTGCCGGTGGTGTTGGTCAATGTCCCCGACAGTGTGATTGTGATTGATGATGTGCCGAAAAACATCAGTGTCCTTCTAAAGGGAAAGGGCACTCAGTTTGTTCAATATACAGTTGCCGATCTTCCAAAATTTACCATCGATTTCCGACAATTCGGCAAAGAGGGGCGAATAGCGCTTTCACGAACTAAGATAGAAAGTCGCTTGCGCGATATTTTCGGGCAGAGTGTTTCGGTTATAAATGTAAATCCTGATTCACTCCGAGTTAATTACACCTCAAGCTATGGTTTTAAACTGCCGTTGCGAGTCAATCATAAGGTGTCGGCCAATTCAGGCAGTGTGATAAGTGGTGAGGTGAAATCATTGGTTGACTCTGTGACTGTTTACACCATTTCCGGTAAGAGCCCCGAAGTGGATTATATTGAAACCGAATCGGTTGAGTTGGTGAATTTGTCGGATACGGTGTATCGCCAAATCGCCATTAAGAAAATCCCGGGAACTCGCATTTTGCCCGATAAAGTAGAGGTGATGATTCCTGTTGAGCAACTTGTGTCAAGAAAGCGCCTTGTTCAGATTTCTACTGAAAATGTGCCTGTCGGGGAGCGATTGATTATGTACCCGGCATCAATAGAGGTTAGCTATCTGGCGCCGATGCGTCTCAGCAATTCCGAATTGCCGATTAAAGCTACGGTTGATTATAATTCAATTACTTCGGGTTCACGCAATGTGAAGGTAGATGTGAAAGCTTTGTCGCGTGATTACAAAGTGGTGTCAGTGTCGCAAGATAGTGTAGAGTATGTCATTGAACACTAAAATGGCAAATATTGTAGTTATCACCGGAGGTATTGGCTCTGGGAAGAGCATGGTTAGCCGTATCCTCAGAGTTATGGGGCATGATGTGTATGATTGTGATAGCCGGGCCAAGGCCATAATGGATTCGGATTCTGAAATCAAAAGAGTGATTTCAGAGGAGATTTGTTCTGATGCTGTGGTTGGCGGTGTGATAAATCGTCAGCGTCTTGCCGAAGTGGTTTTTGCCGATGAGGCATTGTTGCTCCGGCTGAATGAGGCTGTTCATTTTGCGGTTAAAAAGGATATTATGCAGTGGGCTGAGCATCGTAGTCCGGCATTTGTTGAAACTGCAATTATGTATCAAAGTGGTCTTGACCGAGTGGCAAATGAGGTGTGGGAGGTTGCTGCTCCCGACACTTTGCGGATTGCGAGAGTGATGACTCGCAGTGGATTGAGTGAAGAGGCTGTTAAGCGGCGTATATCAGTCCAAGAAGCCTATATCCCGCAGCAAATCCACTCTTCGGTTTCAGAGGTGATTAATGATGATTCTGTGGCTCTGTTGCCGCAGATTGAGTTGTTGCTCAGTCAATTATAATGTTGAATTTGTCGGCATCGCGCCATGGCGAAAAGCGTTGGCGCCCTGAGTTGAGGCGTTCGGCGCTTAATGTGGCATAGATTGTGCCGTCGTTGCAGTGTTCAGCAATGTCACCACCCAAAAAGTCAAAAGCTTGCGAATCGCCCCGTTGATAGTTCCCATAAGAATTGTTCCCTTCACAGTTGCACCCTAAAACATAAGCCTGATTCTCAATGGCGCGGGCTATTAGAAGATGTTTCCACGCAAAGAATCGTGAGTGAGGCCAATTGGCCGGCACAATCAGCAAATCGTAGTCATTGGCATGAGTGCGTGTCCATATTGGAAAACGAATATCGTAGCAAATAGCCAACTTTAAATTCCATGAGCGATAGTTGGCTATCGGAGCCTCTGCTTTGCCTGCAGTCAAAACAGTGTCTTCGCCACCATAGCTGAAAAGATGGCGCTTGTTGTAGAATGTGGTATCTCCATTATCGTTAATTATAAAACCACAATTGTAGAGACAATCATTTTCTATCGCAGTGAAGCTTCCGCAAATTGCAATCCTTTTTTGAATGGCTTTTGCCTTGAGTGTGGTTATGATGAGTCCATCTTTTGGCTCGGCAATTTTCAGCATTTGTTCCTTGTTGAGCACAAATCCGGAGTTAAACATCTCCGGAAGCACACACAAGGCTGTGTCGGGCTCTAACCGGTCAATGCGGTTGATGGCTGTATCGAGATTGGCTTTTGTGTCAAATGGTACAATGTCGAGCGGAATTAGCGCTACTTTTAAATCTTGCAAAGGCATTGGCGGAGAAAATGAGGGGAGCTATTCGGTGGTGAATTTTTCGGGATATTTGCCCGAGAAATTCTTGTAGTAATCCTTTACGGCACGCATGTCGGCTTCGATATCGCCGGTGGGGGTAAATGTGTCGGTGAGAGAGATCTCTTTTTTAGTAAAATCAAATCCACCAAGCACTATTGGCACATTTGCTTGCTGCGCTATGCGCAAGAATCCTGTGCGCCATTCCGAGGTGCGTGAGCGTGTGCCTTCGGGAGTTATTGCAATGACGAGACTCTCGGTGGTTTTGAATTTTTCAACAAGAGTGTCAACCAATGATGTCCCTCTCTTTTTTCTCGCTACCGGAACTCCACCCATTGAGCGGAAAATTGCTCCCATTGGGAAGAAAAACCATGTGGATTTCATCAGGAAACCTGCTTTTCGTCCAATTGATGCGTAGGCAAGTTTGCCAAGAATAAAATCCCAATTGCTGGTATGTGGGGCCACACAGATGATGCACTTAGGATAGTCGGGGACGGTAACTTTTACCGTCCATCCGGCCATCCGAAGAATTTGTTTGCTGATATTCATTATTTTGAAGCTGCTTTTTTGTTGGCTTCACGCTGTTCGGCGGGCATTTCGGCGTTGAGTTGCTTGAGAATCTCTTGAATCTGGCCGTTGAATTCTTTGTGAAGCACATTATAGGCTTGTTTGAAATAGGCTGTTGCAGCCTTATTGTATTCAGCACGATTGCTGAATGCTTTTGCTGTTTTGTCAAACGCAAAAGTCACGTTTTTGAGTGTCTTTTCTTGCAAATCAGCTGTAACAATAACGAGCTCGTTTAGCTTTTCGCTATTTGATGAACTGAAACATTCGCGAGTGATAATGCACTGCAAAGCTACTTCGCCGCAGATGTATTTAATCTGTTTCTTAAGGATTCGTTTGTTTGCCATAATTTGTAGTTTTATCTGGTTGTTATCATTAATTTTGGTCGAGGAGGAATCGTTTGATTGCCGGAAGCAAAGGCGGAAGGGTTACTTCGGGCTTGTGTTGAGAGATGCTTACACTTGACCTCGGAGCATCAAGACTAATGTCTGTACCGAGGATTTCATGAAGGCGTTTGGCATATTTTGTTGGGCTTGCAGTGGCAAGGAATATGCCTGTTTCTCCCGGACGAAGATTTTGTTCAAGTGCGCGACATGCCATTGCTGTGTTGCGATCCATAAGGTAGCCCGATTGGTCATAGGTTTGCTTAATCTGATTAGCAACATCGGCATCGGAATATGTGTGACATTCTATAATGTCGGCAATTGCTGGATTGGCTTTTATAAGTGCGTTGATTCTTGATAGGTTGGTGCTTAGAGCTCGGCTTTTGAATGCATTCAATTTCAACTCTCCGCTTTGGATTTCGCCCCATAAGCGTTCGTTGCTAAGCCCTGATGCAAGTATTCGCTCTAATGGCAGACCGAGCTGACGAGAAAATAGCGCGGCAGTCAGATTGCCAAGATTTCCACAAGGGCACGACACAGTCAAGCTTCCCGGATTCTCCTCCAATTCATGCAGGCGAGCATAGGCATGGAAGTAAAAGAATGTTTGCGGAAGCAGTCGTGCTATATTAATTGAGTTGGCTGATGTAATTATTAGTTTTCTGTTGAGCTCCGGATCGGTATAAATCTCTTTAACTAATCTTTGACAATCGTCAAATGAGCCTCGGATGGATATTGGATAGATGTTTGATGCTTGGGGCATAGGAATCCCATTCGAACTGCGTGGCGATTCCCCTTTTGGTTGAAGAATATACACATTTACACCCTCAATGCCGGCAAATCCATTTGCCACAGCAATGCCTGTATCGCCGAGTGTGGCTACAAAAACATTTACTTTCTTAGTGCTCGAGCATCCCGACTTCAAGATGTGTTCTACAACCTTTGCCATGAATCGTGCGCCAATATCTTTAAATGTGCCTGTTGGCCCATGGAAAAGTTCAAGAGCATAAGTGTGTTCACCAAATTGGTGCAAAGGTATAGGGAAATTGAGTGTCTCTTTTACAATATCGTTGATAGTTGCAGCCGGAATGTCTGGCCCAAGAATTGAATTGGCAACAATGTAACCAATGTCAGTAAGTGACATATCGGCAATGTTTTTGAATAGGGCAGGAGGTATAAGCGGTATAGAAAGCGGCATATAGACACCTCCGTCGGGAGCAATGCTTCTCAATATGGCATCGCATAGCCCTACTGGTGTGTTCGGATTGTTGGTGCTATAATATCTCATCTTTTTTCTACTATCGTAGCAGTTTTTTCATGGCTCTTTATCGAGCTATAGCTTTTTAGCAAAGATAACCTTTTTATTACGCATTAGCAACCCTTAATGGGTAAAAAAGTATTAAAAAACGCAATTCAAGACAAGTCCCGCGGTTGCTTGAGTTTTATCTTGTAAAATCAGATATTGATTTGTATCCCCCACAAAAAAAATATGACGCGAGTTATATATGGACCATTTAAGTCTGGCTGGAGAAGGAAATTCGGAAAGTACACGCAATGTTGTATAGCAGTGCTAAGTTAATGATAGTTGGCGGTATTAAGCAATGTAAAAGGGAATGATTTTTCTTTTTATTATTTTTGCCCTGCCTATAGCATTATTTGCGAGGCATATTACTGGATATATTAATCGTAGTAAGAGAATGAATGTACGAATAGGTTAATGATTACACAAAATAAGAGACCAAATCAAAATTTTGATTTGGTCTCTTATTTGATTTGTGCTCGAAGCGGGACTCGAACCCGCACAGCCGCAATGGCCAAAGGATTTTAAGTCCTTCGTGTCTACCATTCCACCATTCGAGCAACAGTTGTGCCACTGGATGATTCCTGATGGTTTAACGAGTGCAAAGGTAGCACTTAGTTTCGTAATATGCAATAAGTAGCAGCCTAAAATCGATTGAAAAAAATTACACTTAGCGGTGAACCACAGCATAGGGAGGTGTTGGGCTGCCCACTGCAATAAAGTAGCGTTGAAGCCCATATCTCGCTTTGATTGCCTCCCCACTGGCTGCAATTCCTTGCGCAAACAGATTGTAGGTGCTTCCGCATTTTGGGCATTTTACCATCCCGGCAAGCGGATTGTTGGTGTCGGGTTGTACTCTGACATCAGGACGGCACTCCACAGGGCATGCGAGGTCGTAGGCGAGATATTCGCCATTGGGATCACACACAAGAAGCAATCCTCCAAATCCTGTGGCCTCCGAAACTTTGTAGGGATAGCCTGCGGGAATTCCGTTTTGTTTGATGAATTGACGCGAATCGCCAGCCCCGGTTACTCCGTATTGTTGCCAGTCGCCTATGGTGTAGAAAATCAAATTGGTGTCCACCGGGGGGATGCGGTTGCTGTCAATCTTTTCGCAGCCGGTTGCGCTGAAGAGCGCAACCAGAGCTATAAAATATGTGCAAATCTGTTTAAGCATTTTTTGCGCCAAAAAGATTTGAGAACATTTCGCTGAACTTATCGGCTGCTTCTTGCATTTTGCCCCCTACTAATGGGCGTAGCATTGCGGGGATGTCAACATCAAGGTCGGTGCTGACTTCGGTCTCTTCTGCTGAGATTTCTTTGAAGTTCATCAAGATGTTGAATGGCACGGGGGAGTTCTCGGCTGAAAGTTTGATCAGCGTCGGTGCCACGCGCTCTGTGATGGCAAATGAAATTTCGCCTACCCCGGGCGCGTTAATGATGATTTTATTGTCGGTGAAGCGCACGTCCCCTAATTTTGCTTTTGCTTCTTCGGGGAGTTCATCGATGCGCTGCTGGAAAGAGCTGAGATTTGACAGTTTGTCGTAGAGTTCGTTAATTGGCTTAGCGACTATAACAGCCTTGCCTGAATATTTTGCCATTATTCAAGTTCTAAATTAAGGTTATGTTGCTTGTTTTGCAAATTAGCGTTTGGGGGTCCACTTAGCGGGATCTTCGCGCCATTCTTTAAGAGTTTCAAGCTCGTCGGCCTTGATGTAGTTTGATTCAAGGGCAGCTTCGAGCAGTGCGTTGTAGTTGCTGAGAGTGCGGAGTTTCACACCTGCTTCGTTGAAACTATTGATAGCGACAGGGAAGTTGTAGGTGAAGATTGCAATCAGACCGAGCACTTCGCAGCCTGCTGCGCGGATGGCTTCAACGGCTTTGAGTGAGCTACCACCGGTTGAAATCAAGTCTTCAATCACTACTACCTTCTGGCCGGGACGAAGATTCCCTTCGATTAAGTTTTCAAGACCATGATCCTTGGGCGCAGAACGCACGTAAGCATTGGGAAGTCCCATAGTGTCGGCAACCAATGCGCCCATTGCAATTGCGCCTGTTGCAACACCGGCAATGGCATCAACTTCGCCAAATTCTTCCATGATAATGCGGCTCATTTCAACTTTGATAAAGTTGCGCACTTCGGGGTATGAAAGTGTTTTGCGATTGTCGGTGTATATTGGTGAATTCCAACCTGAAGCCCATGTGAAAGGCATTTCGGGTTGCAGCTTGATTGCACTGATTTTGAGGAGTTTTTCAGCGAGGATTCTGTCTAATTGTTTCATATCTTGACAATGTATAAATGGTTTAGATTCATTTTAATGGAATAGTCAAAGGCTATTCAATGCAAAGTTAATACATCAAATTCGTCAATGCAACAAAAAAACGCTTTATTGCACGAAAAAAATTAATAAATGTTGTGTTTTTCCATGGCGATGCGATTAAACATTTTTCGAGAACTAAAAGTTATTAAAGTTATTAACATGAATAGAGGTAGTCGCTAATCTTTTTTGTAAATTTGGCAACAAATAATTTTGTACGCACATCCCACATAAAAAGTAAATTATGATTCCTTTTTCTCACCTTCATGTTCATTCGCAATATTCTCTCCTTGATGGGCAAGCATCAATAGCAGGATTGGTTGATAAAGCTTTGGCTGATGATATGCCGGGATTAGCTCTGACCGATCATGGCAATATGTTTGGCATCAAAGACATCTACAACTATGTTAACGGCGGTGCGCTTAAGGGCTATAAGAAAAAGCTCGAAAAAGCAAAAAAGGAGGGTAATGAAGCCAAGGCTGCGCAAATTGAACGTTGGATAGACCGTTTGAAAACGGGCGACTTTCGGTTGATTATCGGTTGTGAGATGTATGTGGCAAACGAAACTTTGGATAAGCAGACCGATAAGCGCGACACCGGTCGCCACCTAATCGTGTTGGCTAAGAATAAAACAGGATATAAAAATCTGATTAAGCTGGTTTCGAAAGCTTGGACTGAAGGATTTTATTCTCATCCTCGAACCGATAAACGGGAGCTGGAAGCCCATAAAGAGGGACTTATCATTGCGTCGGCTTGCTTGGGTGGTGAGATTCCGCAACTGATTATGCGTGGATTAGAGGATGAAGCTGATAAGCAGGTTAAGTGGTGGAAAGACACCTTTGGCGATGACTACTACATTGAATTACAACGCCATCGCACCAATAAGCCAGGTGCTAACACTAGTGTGTATGATGAGCAGCAAAAGGTGAATCCCAAGCTTATAGAACTTGCGCGAAAACATAATGTCAAACTCATTTGTACTAACGATATTCATTTCGTAAATGAGGATGATGCCGAGGCACATGATCGATTGATATGTGTGAGTACCAATAGCAATCTTACCGATCCGGGGCGCATGCGCTACACTAAGCAGGAGTGGATGAAAACACAGCAGGAGATGAATGAACTCTTTGCCGACATTCCTGAGGCTCTTGAGAATACCAATGAAATTGTGGCAAAAGTGGAGCGATACTCGATTGACCATGGCCCTATTATGCCCAACTATGAAATCCCCAAGGAATTTGGCACTGAGGAGGAATATAGAAGCCGTATCACAGAAGAGGATTTGTTCAATGAATTTACTCAAGATGAAAATGGCAATGTTGTCCTTAGCCGTGAGGATGCCGAGTCAAAAATAAAAAAATTAGGGGGCTATGACAAGCTCTACCGTATAAAATTCGAAGCGGATTATTTGGCCAAGTTGGCCTATGAAGGTGCAAAAAAACGCTATGGCGAACCGCTGACCGAAGAGTTGCAAGAGCGTATAAAGTTTGAACTTCACATCATGAAAACCATGGGTTTCCCGGGTTATTTCTTGATTGTTCAAGATTTTATTAAGGTGGCTCGTGAAGAGTTAGGAGTTAGTGTTGGGCCGGGGCGTGGATCGGCTGCCGGTAGCTGTGTGGCCTATTGTTTGGGCATTACTCAGATTGACCCCATTAAATATGACCTTCTTTTCGAACGCTTCCTTAATCCCGATCGTATCTCACTGCCGGATATTGATATCGACTTTGATGATGATGGACGCGCAGATGTGCTCCGCTATGTGAATCAGAAATATGGCGAGGAGAAAGTGGCGCATATTATCACATATGGTACAATGGCAGCAAAATCGGCAATCAAGGATGTGGCACGAATTGAGCAGCTTCCGCTGAGCGAAAGCGAACGCTTGACAAAACTTATCCCAAAGCGAATGCCAACGGTTGATGGTAAGGAGTTGAAACCCACATTGGACAATTGTTATAATCATGTCCCCGAATTTAAAGCTGAATTAACATCGCAAAATGAACTGATTGTTGAGACACTTAAATTTGCTAAAGCCCTTGAGGGAAATGTCAGAAACACCGGCGTTCATGCTTGCGGGGTGATTATATGCCGCGATGACATCACAGATTGGGTGCCGGTCAGCACAGCTATAGATAAGGCTTCCGACACGAAGGAGAAAATCATAGTGACTCAATATGAGGGGCGCGTGATTGAGGAGACAGGTCTTATCAAGATGGACTTCCTTGGATTGAAAACACTTTCAATCATCAAAGAAGCAGTTGCAAACATCAAGCGCACTCGCGGCATTGATGTGGATATGGATAATATCCCGATTGATGACCCCAAGACATATCAACTATATTGCGAGGGGCGAACAACCGGCACTTTCCAGTTTGAATCGGCCGGGATGCAGAAATATCTTCGTGAACTTCAACCTTCGACTTTCGAGGACTTGATTGCGATGAATGCGCTATACCGTCCGGGCCCCATGGACTATATACCCGACTTTGTGGCTCGTAAACATGGACGTGAACCCATTGTCTATGATATCCCTATCATGGAGAAATATCTTAAAGACACCTATGGCGTAACTGTCTATCAAGAACAGGTCATGCTTCTGTCGCGTCTGCTTGCAAACTTTACTCGCGGTCAGAGTGACACCCTGCGAAAAGCGATGGGTAAGAAGATGATTGATAAGATGAATGAGTTGAAGGCTCTATTCCTTGAAGGTGGACAAAGCAATGGCCACGACCCGAAGGTGCTTGAAAAGATATGGTCCGATTGGGAGAAGTTTGCATCTTATGCCTTCAATAAGAGTCATGCCACATGCTACTCCTGGGTAGCATTCCAAACAGCCTATCTCAAAGCCAACTACCCGGCTGAATATATGGCTGCTGTGTTGTCGCGAAACCGCAATGACACTGAAAAACTTGCTGGCTTCACTGAAGAATGTAAGAAAATGCACATTCCGGTGAAGGGACCCGATGTGAATGAATCATTTGCTGAATTTGGTGTAAACTCTCGTGGTGACATTCGCTTTGGTATAGCAGCGCTTAAGGGTATTGGCGAGAATGTTGCTGCTGAGATTCTCGCTGCTCGTCAAACCGGCGGCCCATTTGAATCGATTTATGATTTTATTGAACGAGTTAGCACCTCGGCACTTAATCGAAGAATCATTGAAACATTGGCTAAAGCCGGTGCGTTTGACTGCTTTAGCGACCATATTCAGCGCGAAGATTTCTTTGAAACAAATAATAAGGGTGAAACATTTGCCGAACTGCTGATTCGCTACGGACAGCTGTTCCAGGCCGACCAGCAGAGTAAAAGCATGTCGCTTTTTGGCGATGATGACGCAGCAATGGCCACGGCCGGACGTCCGCAGATTATTCCGGGCTTGCGCTGGGTTGATGCTGTTAGATTGGAATATGAGCGCGAAATTGTGGGCACATACCACTCGGCTAATCCGTTGGATCCCTATTTCATGGAGCTTCGATTTGGCACTAAGAACTTAAAAGAGTTTGCCGAAATGACTCCGGTTGAAGGCGAAGAAGTGGTGTTGGGTGGCATGGTTTTGGATTTCACCTCTCGCCCGGCAAAGAATGGCGGCAACTTTGGAATTCTAAAAATTCAGGACTACACCGGTTCGGCCGAATTTATGCTTTTCGGTCAGGATTATATCGATTATCATAATTACGGTGTTGCGGGCACTCCAATATATATCAAGGGTGTTTTTGCTCGACGATTCCAGAATTCCGACCTTAGATTTAAAGTCAATTCAATTCGATTGTTGACTGAAATCAAAGGGCAGCTTTTTAGTGGCATAACAATAAATATGTCGGCTGATAAATTTACCGATGCATTCCGTGGTGTGCTGTCGGAACATGCTGCATCTTCAACAGAATCTTTTGGGAATCTGCGTTTTCGTGTCACTGACCCGGAAACCGGGCGAAATGTGATGCTCGACACCTCGGTGAGAATCTCGATAAATAAGAGTCTTATTGAAAAACTTGAAAATCTTGAAGTGGATTTCAGCGTTGACCGCTCTTAATTTAATAAATAATCATTATATTTGCATCATTAACGAAAATAATATAAAAACTAAATAAATATGGCTTTCAAATTTACCGACAGCAATGTCAAAGAAAAAATTGCATCAGGCAAGCCTGTTGTGATCGACTTTTGGGCTACATGGTGTGGTCCCTGTATGCGCCTTGCGCCTGTGATTGATGAACTTGCAGAAGAGTATGGTGACCGTGTGGTTATTGGCAAGTACAATGTTGATGAGGAGACAGAATTGAGTGGTGAATATCGCATTATGTCTATCCCCACTATTCTCTTTTTCAAAAATGGTGAACAAGTGCGTGATTTACGCATGACCGGAGCTACTAAAGAGCAGCTTCGTGAACGTATTGAAAAGCTTCTTTAACTCTGATTCTTCGCGAAAGAAGTGTCAGTCATTCTATCATCTAGTTAAGAACAAAACAGATAGTCCGCTAAGAATTCGAAGATTCAAAGCGGACTATATATTTAAGAGACACTAATTAAACTAATAAACCATGGTTAACAGATTTATTCTCAATGAAGTGTCCTATTTCGGCCCCGGTGCGCGTCGCGAACTGCCGGAGGTAGTGGGTCGTTTAGGCAAAAACAAGGCATTAGTGGTAACTGACCCCGGATTGATTAAATTCGGTGTGGCAAAAATGGTTACTGATGTCCTTGATCAAAATAATGTTTCTTACGATATCTTTTCAGAAGTAAAGCCTAACCCCACTGTTTCAAATGTTCAGCAAGGGGTGGAAGCCTATAAAAAATCAGGCGCTGACTTTATTATTGCAATCGGTGGCGGTTCGGCAATCGACACCGCTAAGGGTATTGGTATCATCATCAATAACCCGGAATTTGCCGATGTGGTGTCGCTCGAAGGTTGCGCGCCGACTCGCAATAAGTGTGTGCCCATTGTTGCACTCCCCACAACAGCAGGCACTGCAGCTGAAACTACAATCAATTATGTGATTATCGATGAAGAAAAACAGAAAAAAATGGTGTGTGTTGACCCCAACGACATTCCTGCTGTTGCTATCATTGATGCTGAACTCATGTATAGCTTGCCTCGCAGCTTGACAGCGGCTACCGGTATGGATGCCTTGACTCATGCTATTGAGGGTTATATCACTAAAGGTGCATGGTCAATGTCGGATATGTTTGAAATTGAAGCAATCCGCATGATTAGCCGTTATCTGCCCGTTGCGGTTGAAGAGCCTCAAAATGCTGATGCTCGCAATGGCATGGCAGTTGCACAGTATATTGCCGGAATGGCGTTCTCAAATGTTGGCCTCGGTCTTGTTCATGGTATGGCTCATCCCATGGGTTCTTTGTTTGATGTTCCTCATGGTGTTGCAAATGCTTTGTTGCTCCCCACTGTTATGGAATTCAATATGCCGGCATGTCTTGATAAATATCCCGAAATTGCGCGCGCAATGGGTGTTAACGTCGATGGCATGACAAAGGAAGAAGCTTCTGTAGCTGCAGTCAACGCGGTGCGCGAATTGGCAATCAAGGTTGGTATTCCGCAGCATCTTTCTGAATTGGGCATTGCTGAATCGGATATTCCTCGTTTGGCTGAACAAGCATTTACAGATGTTTGTACTCCGGGAAATCCTCGCGAGGTTGCTCTTGAAGATATTGTGGCTCTCTACAAGAAAGTTCTGTAATAATCAGGCTTATTCAAATAAAACACAAGGGGCAGCGACGCTGCCCCTTTGTTTTATTGGTGATTATGTGTGTGGTTAATCAATATTATCGAGATTGTGTCCCATGCGCTCTTTTTTAGTGTGCATGTAGAAACGGTTGTAGCTGTTGGGTGCAATTTCAATTGGCACATTTTCAATCACTTCCAGACCGTAGCCTTCAAGCCCTATGCGCTTAATGGGGTTGTTGGTCATCAGGCGCATTTGTTTAACTCCAAGCTGGTGGAGGATTTGAGCGCCGACACCATAGTCACGTTCATCGGCCTTGTGGCCAAGGCGAAGATTTGCATCAACAGTGTCCATTCCCTCTTCCTGCAGTTTGTAGGCGCGAATCTTATCCATGAGCCCGATTCCTCGACCCTCTTGGTTGAGATATAGAATCAATCCGCGTCCTTCCTTTTCCACCATCTGCATGGCCTTGTGGAGCTGCTCGCCGCAATCGCAACGTTGTGAGCCGAAAATGTCGCCGGTGGCGCATGATGAGTGAACGCGGAGCAACACCGGTTGGCCATCTGAAATATCACCTTTAATCAAGGCAATATGTTCCAGCCCGCTCTCTTTTTCGCGGAAGGGGATTAGACGGAAGTGGCCATAGGCTGTGGGCATGTTAACTTCCACACCCTGCTCAACCGTGGATTCTGTGCGCAATCTGTAGGCAATCAAATCGCGAATAGACACTAATTTTAAGCCCCATTCATTGGCTTTTTTGCGTAGCTCCGGGAGGCGAGCCATTGTGCCATCTTCATTGAGAATTTCAATCAATGTGGCGGCCGGTTGGAGCCCGGCAAGTCGAGCCAAGTCAACACCGGCTTCTGTGTGGCCGGGACGGCGCAAAACACCCTCGTTTTGAGCATAAAGAGGGTGAACGTGGCCGGGACGCCCAAAATCAGAAGCCACTGAATTGGGGTCGGCAAGTGCACGGAGTGTCATGGCGCGATCTCGTGCCGAAACTCCTGTGGTGCATCCCTTCAAAAGGTCAACTGTGACAGTGAATGGAGTGCCGAGCATAGAGGTATTGTCGGAAACTTGGCGTGGCAATTCTAATTGGTTGCAACGTGAAATTGTCAGTGGCGCACACAATTCGCCGCGAGCGTTTGTTATCATAAAGTTGACATCCTCAGGAGTAACCTTTTCGGCTGCCATAATCAAATCTCCCTCATTTTCACGGTCTTCATCGTCAACAACGATAACGAATCGACCGGCACGGAATTCTTCTATTGCCTCTTCAATTGTGTCGAGGCGGATTTCTTCATTTGTATTCATTGGTAGTAGTATTAACAATTATTGGGGTGAGTTCTTTGCTCACACTGATTATCTTTTTTATTTCATCACGCAAGATTCTAAGCTGTCGCAAGCCCACAAAATAGATGGGAAGACCGATGGGGAACAGTATTATTGCTGCCCATGCCGCCGGCTGATAGTTTGTGGGGTGATAGAGCCATAGGCTTCGGATAAATGGGAAGTCCATGAGCTTATTGATCACTATTTTGCTCTTGCTGTTTGATATGTAATCGATTGTAGATTCCAATGTTGTGCGCAGATTGCGGAGCTCGCTACGGCTATATCCTTTTATCCAATAAGTGTCATAGCGCATTAGCTTGGGATTGTTGGTAAGCATCTGCTCGGCCAATTGGCTTAGTTCGGCTAATCGAGCTACAGCCTCCTCGGGAATCACATCATCCATTGTGAATTCTTTTACTTCCAAGTGGCGAGCTTGATTACTTCCAATGAGTCGGCGGAAGAAGTTTTTGTAGGCATCTAAGTTGAATAGAGCCGAGTCGTGCATTGCTTTGTGGGTGAAGAATACACCCATTGGCAACAACACCATTGAACTGAGCCACATGCCCATTGTTACATCAATCTTGCCATCACGAGCCATCTTATAGCCGGTGTTGTCAATGATGTAGTAGAATATAAAGAGCAATACGGAAATTACCAATGGCATTCCGATGCCACCTTTTCGGATAATAGCTCCGAGAGGTGCTCCGATAAAGAAGAATATTATACAAGCAAATGATAGAGTGAACTTCTTCTGAAGTTCAATGTCGTGGCGGCGTATTAATTTTCGCTCATCTTTGATAACCATTCCTCGGAACTCGTAGTCCTGACGCTGCGAAGATGCTTTGTTTAAGGCTATGCGGAGATAGTTGATTTGCATTCCTGTGCCTGACCCTCGGAATAGTGAATCCACATTTAAGGGCCTGGTTACTGTCACATCGGGAATTCGTTCTTCAAAGGTGGCTGTGTCATTGCGAACAGTGCGATAGTAGGGGAGTTTAAAGTAGCTGTTTTCAGCAACAATAGTAGCATAGCTTTCGCCGATACTGTCAACGCGAGTGTTCAATGAGTCAATCGCCACTCTCAGCTCGGCAATGTTTTTGCCTACATATTGGTTACGCATTCCCTCTTCATCCATGCGAGTGAATTTAGCATCAAAGGGAACTAAAATGTCTTTCATTGAGAATGACTCTCGGCGATATGGCACATTACGCATTGTGCGATTGGCTTCTTTGAGATTGTCAAAGCTCTCGCCATTCCATAGGCGCAAGAATAGATGGCTTTGGTCCTCCATCATGGCCATTTTGCCTGAATCGGCAAGAATGATGCTCGCATTGTCGAAGCCTCTTGAAATATCATAAATCATGATGCCGTAGAGGATTCCTGTGCCGCGATTTTTGCTTTCGATAAAGAGATTATAGCCCGGGATTTGGTCATAGAACACCCCTTCGGGGATCTCTAATTCGGGCGACTTTTGGCGCACAGAGTAGAGTAGTGTCCACATTTTTGTTTGTGCTATGGGGAGCACATTGTTTTGGAAAAAGAAAGCTCCAATGGCAATGAATGCCATTAGCCAAATCAGCGGACGCATTACTTTAATCAGTGACACCCCCGAAGCTTTCATTGCGGTCAACTCAAAATGCTCGCCGAGATTGCCAAATGTCATCAAGCTTGCAAGTAGAATGGCCAGCGGAAGGGCCATTGGAATCATAGTCAAAGCGGCATAAAAAAATAGCTCCACAAGAACATCAACACCCAGGCCTTTGCCAACCAAATCGTCGATATAACGCCAAAGAAACTGCATCAAAACAATGAAGAGGCAGATGAAGAACGTCATAACAAACAAGGGCAAAAAGCTCTTGAGGACAAACGTGTATAGTTTCTTTATACCGAGCATTGAAATAGAATTCTTGCAATTGACTGCAAATGTACGAAAATATTTGCATAATCTCGTGTTATAGCTCGGCTACAAATGTGATTTGATGCTATTTCAAGCTGTCGTAATGTTTTTTAGTGGTATTTTAATAAGTGGAAATGGTGGTTAGTTGATAAATTTTATTAAATTTGCAACTTGTATGGTGTGTTGTGACTTGTCGGATGCGCCGTTACAACTTGAAAAATTGATAATACTAACATTTAAATCCAATACAAAAAATGGACATTTCCCACATTGAACACGTTGGAATCGCTGTTACATCATTAGACGAAGCTATTCCGTTCTACGAAAACATGCTTGGCCTCAAGTGCTTTGCAATTGAAGAAGTTGCTGACCAGAAAGTGCGCACTGCATTCTTCAAAGTTGGACAAACAAAAATCGAGTTGCTCGAAGCTACTGCCGAAGATAGCGCTATTGCTAAATTTATTGCCAACAATGGCGGTCGCGGTGGCATCCAGCACATCGCTTTTGCTATTGAAGATGGTGTTGCCAATGCTCTTGCCGAAGTGGAAGAGAAAGGTGGTCGCTTGATTGACAAAGCTCCTCGTAAAGGTGCTGAAGGGTTAAATATCGCATTCTTACACCCGAAGTCAACTTGTGGAACGTTGGTAGAACTTTGTGAAGACCCCAATAAATAATAACGTCTGAATGTCGTCGGTCATTATTCGCGTGGCCGGCGATATTTAATAATAATACTTGAAAAAAATCATGAGCAATCAACTTGAAAAAGTACAAGAACTTATTGCATTGCGCAATGAGGCACGCTTAGGTGGTGGCGAAAAAGCCATTGAAAAACAACATGAACGCGGCAAATACACAGCTCGCGAACGTATCGCACAGCTTCTCGACGAAGGTTCGTTTGAAGAAATTGATATGTTTGTTCGTCACCGCTGCCATAACTTCGGTCAGGACAAAAAGAGCTATCTCGGCGACGGTGTTGTTACCGGCTACGGAACAATCGAAGGTCGCTTGGTATATGTGTTTGCACAGGACTTCACCGTGTTTGGTGGTTCTTTGAGTGAAACTATGGCTATGAAGATTTGTAAAATCATGGACATGGCTATGAAGATGGGTGCTCCCGTGATTGGTCTTAACGATTCGGGTGGTGCACGTATCCAAGAAGGCATCAATGCTTTGGCTGGTTATGCGGAAATCTTCCAGCGCAATATCCTTGCATCAGGTGTGATTCCCCAAATCTCTGCGATCCTTGGCCCCTGTGCCGGTGGTGCGGTTTATTCTCCCGCTTTGACTGATTTTACAATCATGACAAAGGGCATCTCTTATATGTTCCTCACCGGTCCGAAGGTTGTGAAAACAGTTACTGGTGAAGATGTAAGTCAAGATGCTCTCGGTGGTGCAGAGGTGCACTCAACAAAGAGCGGTGTGGCTCACTTTGCAGCAGAAGATGGCGAAGAATGTTTGAAGATTATTCGCAAGCTCTTCAGCTATATTCCTCAGAACAATCTCGAAGAAGCTCCTACTGTTAAGTGCAATGACCCGATTGACCGTCTTGAAGACTCACTTAATGAAATTATCCCTGACTCAGCTAATCGTCCCTACGACATGTATGAAGTGATTGGTGCAATTGTGGATAACGGCGAATTCCTTGAAGTGCAGAGCAACTATGCTAAGAACATCATTGTTGGTTTTGCTCGCTTCAATGGTCAGGCTGTAGGTATTGTGGCCAACCAGCCTAAATTCCTTGCCGGTGTGCTCGATAGCAACGCTTCACGCAAGGGTGCTCGCTTTGTTCGCTTCTGCGACGCATTCAATATTCCATTGGTTACTTTGGTTGACGTTCCTGGCTTCCTCCCCGGCACCGGTCAAGAATACAATGGTGTGATTCTTCATGGTGCTAAACTTCTTTATGCTTTTGGCGAAGCTACTGTGCCTAAAGTGACAGTAACCCTTCGTAAGAGCTATGGCGGTAGCCACATTGTGATGAGTTGTAAGCAGCTCCGTGGTGACATGAACTATGCATGGCCTACTGCTGAAATTGCTGTTATGGGTGGCGCTGGTGCAGTAGAAGTACTTTATGCAAAAGAAGCTAAGGCATCTGACGATCCTGCAAAAGTGCTTCAGGAAAAAGAAGCAGAGTACAATAAACTCTTCTGCAATCCTTACAACGCAGCTCGTTACGGCTATATTGACGACGTTATCGAACCCCGTAACACTCGTTTCCGTATTATTCGCGCTCTTCAGCAGCTCGCTACTAAGAAGGTGACCAATCCTGCTAAGAAACACGGTAATATACCTCTATAATAAGAACACCATAAATCATTAGAAATTTATAAAATGAAAAGAAAATTATTCACACTTCTGCTGATTATGGTGGCGTGTGCATCTGTGTCATTGGCTCAGAGCCGTTCGGCTTTGCGTATCAATGAAATCATGGTGCAAAACGTAGACAATGCAGTGGATGATTATGGCTGCAGAACGGCTTGGATTGAGCTTTTCAACTCAAACTTTGCTCCGCTCAACATCGCAAACATCTACATCACAAACAATAAAGCGGTGTTTGATGTAAAGGACCCGTTGGTGCGTAAGACTATGATGTATCCGGTGCCTCTTGGCGATGTTAACACCAAAATCGAAAAGCGTCAACATGTGATTTTCTGGGCTGATAGCCTTCCTACTCGTGGCACATTCCACTTGAATTTTAAACTCACTCCCGGAAAAGAAAACTGGATTGGTGTCTTTGATGCTAATGCTTTGGATTTGATTGACTCAGTAACAGTCCCAGCTACACTTCAGCCCAACACATCTTATGCTAGAGCTATTGATGGTGTTACCAATGCTGAAAAACCTGAACTTACTTGGCAAGTACGTGACAATTTGACTGATTCAACTTACGTCACTCCTAGTAGCAACAACGTGATTAAGGACAAAAATGACAAAGTGGAAATGTTTGCCACTAAAGACCCCAACGGCTTTGCTATGACTATTCTAGCTATGTCAATTGTGTTCTCAGCTCTTTTGGTCCTCTGCTTGAGCTTCTATGTGATTAGCAAAATCGGTGCATATATTTCTAAACGCAACAAGGCAAAAACTCAAGGTGCTTCTCTCAAAGATCTCACATTGGATCAGCTCCCCACTCAAGACTCTGGTGAAGAAATTGCTGCTATCGTTATGGCTCTTCACGAGCACCTCAATGCACACGATAGCGAAAGCACAATCTTGACAATTGATAAGGTGAAACGAGTTTACTCTCCTTGGAGTTCGAAGATTTATGGCTTGCGTGAAGTTCCACGCCGCTGATTTCACAGTCAATTACATAAAGGAATTAACATCAAAAATAGTAATATAAAATGAAAGAATATAAATATAAAATCAACGGCAACACTTACAAAGTATCTGTCGGTGATATCGATAACAATATAGCTCAAGTAGAAGTAAATGGCACTCCTTACAAAGTGGAACTTTCTTCTCAGCAGAAACCCGTAACAGTGGTAAATGCTCCTCGTCCTTCAGCTGCACCTCGCACTGAATCCGGGGCTAAGGTAATCAGCAAGCCTAGTGCTTCAGCTGCTGGTGGTTACCAAATCAAAGCTCCACTTCCTGGTACAGTGCTTTCTGTCGCAGTAAAAGTGGGCCAGTCTGTAAAAGCTTCTGATACTGTAGTGGTGCTTGAAGCGATGAAGATGGAAAATGTGATTTTTGCAGGTCGTGATGGTGTTGTCAGCGCTATAAATGTTAATGCCGGTGATGCTGTGCCTGATGGTGGCGTTCTTGTAACACTTGAATAAATTCAACAACTATGGGAGAATTTTTCATGTCCAACCTGGAACAGTTTTGGCAGCTGACAGGTTTCTATAATGCCACATGGGAGCATTTCGTAATGCTCGCCGTAGGTCTTTTCTTCATGTGGCTTGCCATTAAAAAGGACTTTGAGCCTATGCTCTTAGTCCCGATTGGGTTCGGTATTCTTATTGGTAATATTCCCTTCAACGTTGAAGCTGGCCTTGAAGTTGGTATTTACGAAGAAGGTTCGGTATTGAATATCCTCTATGACGGTGTTAAGTCAGGATGGTATCCTCCGCTGATTTTCCTCGGTATTGGTGCTATGACCGATTTCTCAGCATTGATTGCCAATCCTAAATTGATGCTCATTGGCGCGTCAGCTCAGTTTGGTATTTTTGGCGCTTACATGGTAGCTCTTCTTTTAGGCTTTGCTCCTGACCAAGCTGGTGCTATCGCTATTATCGGTGGCGCTGATGGCCCTACTGCTATCTTCCTCTCATCTAAGCTTGCTCCAAACTTGATGGGAGCTATCGCTGTGTCGGCTTATTCTTATATGGCACTTGTGCCAGTGATTCAGCCACCTTTGATGCGTCTCTTTACCACTAAAAATGAACGCTTGATTAAGATGAAGCCCGCTCGTGCCGTATCGCAGAACGAAAAGATTATCTTCCCAATAGTAGGTTTGTTGCTCACTTGCTTCGTAGTACCTTCTGGCCTACCATTGCTCGGTATGCTTTTCTTCGGTAACTTGTTGCGTGAATGTGGTGTTTGTAATCGTCTTGCAAAGACTGCCAGCAATGCTTTGACCGATATCGTTACTATCCTTTTGGGTATGACTGTTGGTGCTTCTACTCAGGCTTCACAGTTCTTGACTGCAGAAACTATCGGTATCTTCGCTCTTGGTTTCATGGCGTTTATTTTTGCTTCAACATCAGGTGTGCTATTTGTTAAGCTTTTCAACCTTGTGTTGCCCAAGTCAAAGAAAATCAATCCTCTTATTGGTAACGCTGGTGTATCGGCAGTTCCTATGTCGGCTCGTATATCAAACAACCTCGGTCTTGAATACGATCCGTCGAACTACTTGTTAATGCACGCTATGGGCCCGAATGTGGCCGGTGTAATCGGTTCGGCTGTGGCTGCCGGTGTGCTTCTTGGCTTCCTCGCTTAATAGCTGAGAATTTAATTCAATTATATAATTGCAACTCTGTGACTCGCAATAGCTGTCACAGAGTTGTATTTTTTTTGTGATGTTTTTTACAATAATTAGTGAACTAAATTCCGATTGAGGTGTTATAGAGATAAATCATGTTACCACCAATCACTAAAAAAATATTAGAAGAATGATAACACGAATCGAAATTGAAAGGCTGTATAAAAACTATTGTAAATGCCCGGCATGTGCCGATGACCTTAACATTGAATTGCTCTTTGAAATTCCGATTGAATATCATGATATTCAAATTGATGATAATGCTAACTTGCTTCTGAATAGTCTGCCTATTTCATCGCCACTAAGAAAAATAGCCCTTCGGCATATTAATGCAATAGTGGACATTGAGCGATGGATTGCAATCATATTGCGTTATTCTATACTCTTTTTGAGTAAATGCAGCACAGAAGCTTATATCCACATTTGCGACGATGCAAAAGCCCGGTAGATAAGTATTGCTCTGATTGCGGTCAAAACCCGAAAAAATGCTAATGCCATTCATTATTGCAACTTCTCTCGCGCTTACTATATAACACCAAAGCCACGGGTTTGGTGTTGAGTGTGGTAAATGCATTAATGGATAACTATAATAAAGATTCCCCCAACAAGCGAATGCCTATCGGGGGAATCTTTATTTTAAGAGCTATACTATAGACCTATTGAGGCTTAGAGCTTAGGCACCAAAGTTATCGTAGTGGATATTTTCGGGCTCAACACCGAGAGAGTCAAGCATTTGGTTGACAGCGTTACTCATCGGGCCGGGACCACACATGTAGTATTCAATATCTTCCGGAGCTTCGTGGTCCTTGAGATATGTTTCATAGATTACTTGGTGAACGAATCCCGGAGTGTATTTAACACCGGCTGCATCGGCTGCAGGATCGGGACGGTCAAGAGCCAAATGGAAGCGGAAGTTGGGGAATTCTTTTTCAAGATTCAAGAAGTCATCAAGATAGAACACCTCGTTAAGCGCACGTGCACCATAGAAATAGTTCATGATGCGGTCCGTGGTGTGGAGTGTCTTAGTCATGTGCATAATCTGAGCACGTAGGGGAGCCATACCGGCACCACCGCCAACCCACATCATCTCTTTCTTTGAGTCAAAAATCGGGTGGAAATCGCCATAAGGTCCGCTCATGAGCACTTTGTCGCCGGGTTTGAGAGTGAAGATATAGCTTGATGCAATACCAGGCATAACATCCATAAAGCCAACTTCGGGTTTCGGTTTGAAAGGAGGTGTTGCAATGCGGACTGTGAGCATAAAGCGGTCACCTTCTGCCGGATAGTTGGCCATTGAGTAAGCACGCACTGTAGCCTCTTCGTTGCGACATTTAAGGTCAAATAGACCAAATTTTTCCCATGCAGGAAGGTAGTCAGGACCGATAGAATCTTTATCGATGTCTTTATCATAGTCCATGGTGTATTCTGGAATCTTAATCTGAGCGTAAGAGCCTGGGATAAAGTCCATGTGAACACCTTCGGGCAATGCCACGATAAATTCTTTGATGAATGTTGATACGTTTTTGTTTGAAACCACTGTACATTCGTACTCTTTGATGTCGAGTACTGATGCCGGAACTTCGATGTCGATGTCCTCTTTAACTTTCACCTGACAAGCCAAACGCCAATTTTCTTTTACTTCTTTGCGGCTAAAGTGAACAGCTTCAGTGGGAAGAATCTCACCGCCACCAGCAGTTACTTGAACTTTACACTGTCCGCAGCTACCTTTACCGCCACATGCTGAAGGGAGGAAGATATTGCTATCGGCCATTGTTGAAAGTAGTGATTTACCCGAATTGGTTTCGATAGATTTGTCCTTATTTAGAGTTACATTGACTGTGCCTGAACTCACCAAGAAGCGTTTTGCTATCAAGAGCACAGCAACAAGCACTAATGTGATAAGGAGGAAAATGCTAACACCCGAAAGGATGGTTAGCGAAAATGGTGATAGAAGTATGCTTAACTGTAACATAATCGAAATCAGATTTTAATGCCGAGGAAGCTCATGAATGCAATACCCATAAGAGCGGTGAGAATAAATGTGATACCGATGCCACGTAGAGGGCGAGGTATATTTGAATATGTGGCGAGGCGTTCGCGGATAGCAGCAATAGCTACAATCGCAATGAACCATCCGATACCCCAACCGCCACCAGCGCAAACAGCTGTGAATACGTTATCAAATTCACGTTGCTGCATGAACAATGAGCCACCTAGGATGGCACAGTTTACGGCGATAAGAGGCAAGAAGATGCCGAGAGAACCATAGAGTGAAGGGCTGTATTTTTCAACAGCCATTTCCACCAACTGAGTCATTGATGCAATAACGGCAATAAACATAATCAATGAAAGGAAGCTCAAGTCAACTTCGGCAAATTCCGGACCGAGCCACTGAAGAGCTCCGGCTTGCAACACGTAGGTCTGCAACAAGTAGTTGATTGGCAGAGTAATTACAAGCATGAATGTCACAGCTAGACCAAGTCCAAATGCTGTCTTGACATTTTTCGATACAGCGAGAAATGAACACATGCCTAAGAAGTAGGCAAAAATCATGTTATCGATGAATATCGAGCGTATGAATAGATTTAGATTTTCCATCTTGTTCTTTTGTGCTTTAATTCGTGAAGGTTATCAATCCTGAATGTCCTTGTTGATTATACGCTGTACCCAGATGATACAAGCCGCCACGATGAGTGCCATCGGTGGAAGAATCATAAGGCCATTGTTGACATATCCATTAGCGTAACACCATTCGGGAATTACTTGGAAACCAAGAAGTGTACCACTGCCAAGCAATTCGCGGAAGAAACCAACGATGATGAGGATAATTGCATAGCCGGCACCATTACCGATACCATCTAGGAATGAGGGCCAAGGCTTATTTGCCATAGCAAAGGCTTCAAGGCGTCCCATCAAGATACAGTTTGTGATAATCAAACCGATAAATACCGAAAGCTGTTTGCTGACATCGTATGTGTAGGCTTTAAGAAGCTGATCTACGATTGCTACTAGACCAGCCACTACTACGAGCTGAACAATGATTCGGATATTCGTTGGGATAGTATTGCGAATCAATGAGATAATCACATTAGCGAAGGCAAGTACGGCGATTACCGAAATGCCCATCACAATTGACGGCTCAAGTTTGGCTGTAACAGCCAGCACAGAGCAGATACCGAGTACCTGTACTATTACAGGGTTGTTCTTTGAAAGTGGATTGAAAAGAACAGATTTGTTGCTAACTTTTTCAGCCATAATTATTTAGTGCTTAGGTTTTCAAGGAATGTTTTGTAGGGTGTCAAGCAATTGTCGAGCATGTCGCTCACACCTTTACTAGTGATTGTTCCACCAGAGATACCATCAACAGTATAGCTTTCAGCACCAGCAGGAGTCTGTCCATTTTTTACTACTGCAATTGGATGGAAGCCAGTTTCTGAGATGAGTTCTTTATCATTGAATTTTTCTTGGAATGCAGGCTTGTCAATTTCAGCACCAAGTCCAGGAGTTTCACCCTGATGTGCGAAAAATGCGCTATAAATAGTTTTACCATTTTCATTAACTGAAATGTAACCCCAAATTGGGCCCCAAAGACCTGCACCATAAGCAGGAAGAATATATTTCTTCTCGCCGTTGTCTGTAGTGTAAATGAATACGGGCAACTTACGTTCAGCTGCGGGAAGTTTCACTTCTGCTGCTACATTGATATCAAATGCTTTGCCATCAATTGTTTCGCCTTTGTCATTAATCACAGTCTCAGTGATGTACTTTGAGTATAGTTCCTGAGCATTTGATGCATCAGACACAATTTTTGCTGATGCTAGTATCTGACACATCTTGTCGGCTTTAATGTTGCTCTGCTGACGGTTGCTGAGTGAAAGCGCTGTCACAGCCAATGCTGTTCCGACTAACAGTACCAACACAATGATGTAGATTACTGTATATATGTTACTTTGCTTATTCATAGTTGTTCTGTTTTGTCGGTTATGCTTTGTTTTTTAGACGACGTAGACGGCGGTTTACGTTTGACTGAACTACACAGTAGTCAATCAATGGAGCAAATGCGTTCATGAGCAATACTGCTAGCATTGCGCCTTCGGGATAGCCATTATTGTAAACACGAATTATGATTGCAATTACACCCACTAAGAAACCATAGATATATTTGCCAAATCCTGTGCGAGCTGCAGTTACAGGGTCAGTTGCCATGAATACTGCTGCAAATGCAAAGCCACCATAAACTACTTGATCAATAGGGCTGAGCATTGATGCTGGATAAAGGTCTGTAGCAAATGTGTTGGCTATCAAGCCCATGAAAAGACCACCTGCAAATACTGATACGATAATGCGCCAGCTTGCAATGCCTGTCAACAATAGTAGGGCTGCGCCAATAAGGATGCAGAGTGTTGAAGTTTCACCAAATGAACCGGGAATTAAACCAAGGAATGCGTCCCATGTTGAAACCGGATTGCCTACAGCATCAACAATTTGTTGAGCTCCAGTTGCAACCTGTCCGAGAGGAGTAGCACCTGATACACCATCTGCAAATACTACTTTTCCACCAAGACCACAGATAGGTCCCGTAGGTATAAATGCGTTGTCGCCGCTCATCTGTGCCGGATATGCAAAGAAGAGGAATGCGCGAGTAATCAATGCAACGTTGAAGATGTTGAAGCCTGTGCCGCCAAACACTTCCTTTGCAAAAATTACGGAGAAGGCTGTTGCTACAGCGAGCATCCAGAGAGGAGTGGTAACAGGGCAAATCAACGGAATAAGGATACCTGATACTAGGAAACCTTCTTGGATTTCTTCGCCACGTTTCTGTGCCACAATGAATTCAATGCCGAGACCAACAGCATAGGTTACTACAATTTTTGGGAGTATTGCTAAAAATCCGTAGGCAAACATTTGCCAGCATGTCATTTCCACTCCGGAGCAGATTGAGTTCTGGTATCCGGCGTTGTACATGCCGAAAAGCAAGCAGGGAATGAGGGCGAGAACTACGATAATCATTACTCGCTTGGAGTCAATGGCATCGTGAACATGCACGCCGGATTTCGATGTTGAGTTGGGGGTGTAAAGGAATGTCTCAAAACCATCGAACACAGAACGGAAGGCCTGTAGCTTTCCTCCGGGCATGAAATTGGGTTTGATTTTGTTGAGATATTTTCTTAGCATGACGCTGGTGCTATTTTTTTGTTTCTTGGATTCGTTTGTTAGCTCAATTCTTTGCGCAGATACTCAAGACCTTCGCGCACAATCTTCTGAAGTTCGAGTTTTGATGGGTCAACATACTCGCAAAGTGCAAAGTCGGCGGGGGTAACTTCGTAGATGCCGAGGGCTTCCATTTTGTCAATATCGCGTGACAAAATAGCTTTAATCAAAAACTCGGCCATGATGTCCATGGGGAGCACTTTTTCATACTGTTCCGACATAATCATTGCGCGACGTCCGCCATTCAAGCGAGCATCGGGAGCAAATAGCTTGCCTGGGATCAAGCGAGAAAGGAATGTGCGGCTTTGGCTCATCTTGTTGGGGCTCATTGAGGCCCAACCCATAAATTCGTCAACGTCGTCACCTTCGGGGATAACGGTCACTTGACGATAGGGATATTGCAAGTAGCCTTCAATACCGGCATTGCATCCGGTGAGCACATTGCCCGAAATGATGCGCTGATTGCATTCATTTGCTTTGAGCGAATTGCCGATTATAGATTTTAAGTCGGCACCTACAACTGTGGACACAAGTTGAGGCTCGTTCACTTCTGAACCGGTCAAAGCCACTTGAACGCTCCAGTCACACTGGCCATTGGCAATTACATCTCCAATGCGAGCGAGAGTGACAATGTCAAGCAGCCATGCTGAATCGCCCTTGTTGACAGGAGCAAGATTTGCTGCCTGAATACTTGCCAGGCCAGCAGGGTGTTTCCCCTTTATTTGAGCTACAACAACGCGAGGATTTGACTCCAAATCACCGCCTAATAATTTTGCAGCTGTTTCAATCTCTTTTACACCTATATATATCTTGCCGTCGGTTAATGCCAGCAGGGCATTGATACCCGCTTTGATTGCAGCACCCTTTTCGCTCACCATTGATATCAATTCAGGAGCAAGAGGAGCGCTGTCAAAAGTGGTGATGAAGATGTTTGTCGGTGTTGAGTTGGCTTCCGGCACGATGTCGTAGGGGAGTTGACGCATCATTACCCACAATCCGGATTCTTTTAATGCATCTTTGATGGCTTCTTTTTCTTTTGCTCCTTTCCCCGATGTCTTAGCAACAGTATTAATTGTTGCATCGGGAGTTACAGTGATGCGCAAAATTTTGCGTCGATTGCCACGAATGACTTCGCCAACAGTGCCCGATATGGGTGAAACAATGGCGATTTTTTCGTTGTTTTTGTCAATCAGTAGCGGTTGCCCTGCCAAGATTTGCTCTCCGGCTTTGGCTGCAACTTTCGGCGTGAATCCGGGGAAGTCATCAGGCACTACCGCTATCTCCTTGGAAGTTACCGCTTTGACGGCGTTGTTGCAGCTTAGCCCTCCTTGTAGCTTAAGGTCAAGACCGCGATTTAGGGTAATATAGCTATACATAGTTTGACTGGTAAAAAAGTCGGATAATTATTATTTTTTTTTCTTTAAGGTGCAAAGTTACCTAAAATTGAGTATTTTTAGAAATAATTACGAGAAAATCTACAAGAAATTCTCAAAACTTTCGTTTTTGCCATGGATGGTGATTTTTGTGATGTGGTATATTTTGGTGAGATTTGTCATATGTGATGAAAATTTGACCATTTTTTTAAAATAAAATATTTGGAAATTGAATATTTTATAGATACTTTTGCAAGTGCATTGAATCTATACATACCGCATCACTACTTAAAAAGGCGATTTTTAAGGTTGATGTTGGTGTTTAATTACATATCTGACAAAGGATTGAAAAATTTTATTAACTAATAATTTCTTAAACCAATTAACAATTAGTAATTTTATTATGGAAGCTACAAAGCCCATTCAGCCCCAGGCAAAGCCTCAGGCAAAAAAAACAACTAACAAAAAAAATGTGAAAGGCATTCAGAATGCATCCCTTGTACTTTTAGGTTGCTTCATTGTTGCCGTAGTATTGTTCCTTTTCTTCTTCGGTGCTCCCGGAAACTTTGATCCCGAATCATTCGAAGGTAAAGAACCTCTTTGGGGCTTTTCAGTTTGGAATATCGACACTGCTCATCCGATTAACCTCGTAGGCACAATTTTCAAAGGTGGTGTCATCGTACCTATCCTCCAAACTTTGTTCCTCACTGTAATCGTTCTTTCTGTTGAACGTTGGGTGGCTCTTTCAAGCGCTAAAGGTAGCGGTAGCATCGCTAAATTCGTTGCTAACGTAAAAGCTTGCCTTGCTAAGAACGACATCGCTGGTGCTCAGGCTCTCTGCAAAAAGCAGAAAGGTTCTGTAGCTGCTGTTGTAGCTGCTGCTTTGGTTCGTTACGAAGAAATGGATAAAAATACAGTTCTCTCTAAAGAACAGAAAATCGCTACTCTTCAGAAAGAAGTTGAAGAAGCTACTGCATTGGAAATGCCTTCTCTCCAGCAGAACCTTCCCATTGTTGCTACCATGACAACTCTTGGTACTCTCGTTGGTCTTCTCGGTACTGTAATCGGTATGATCAAATCATTCCAGGCTCTTTCTAACTCAGGTGCTCCTGACTCAGCTGCTCTTTCAACTGGTATCTCTGAAGCGCTTGTGAATACTGCATTCGGTATCGCAACTGGTGCTTTTGCTGTAATTTCTTACAACTTCTACACCAACAAAATCGATAACCTTACTTATGCTATCGACGAAATTGGTTTCTCAATCGTACAGACATTTGCAGCAACTCACTAATTCCATATTACACGGTATTTAATTCATTTAATTATAAATTAGTAATATGGGAAAAGTAAAAATTAAAAGAAAAAGCACCCTCATCGACATGACAGCGATGAGTGACGTGACTGTTCTTTTGCTTACTTTCTTCATGTTGACTTCAACCTTCCTTCAGAAGGAACCTGTTGTGGTGGAAACTCCATCTTCTGTACAAGAGCAGAAGGTTTCAACCGATAATGTTGTAAACATTTTGGTTAGCCCCCACGGCGAAGTGTTCTTGAATGTATTCGGTGAAGCCGATCCCGAAGCTTCAGTGATTTATGCACAAGAGGCATTGGGTATGGACGCAGTCGATGCACGCAAGGAAAAAGGGAAATGGGCATCGGACAGCCTTCGTCGCGATGTGATCATCAAGGCTATTCATGACTATAATGAATGGCGTCCAAATGAAAAAGTTGAGCTCACAATGGATGAGGTGATGCGTCTTGCTAAGATTGGTACAATCGGTATGCCGATTGCCGATTTGAAAGATTTTCTTTCACGTCCGGAAGCAGAACAGGATAAGATTTATACTGAATTCTACAAGCTTTCAGAGGCTGAGCAAGAAGATTACAATCGTCGCAAAGGTGTTGTTCGTGTAGGTATTCCGATTGACACCGACCATAGCAAAACAAATGAGTTCCAGATTTGGATGAAAGCTATCAAGGCAGTTGCTCAAACAAGCTATCCTAATATGAACACTGCTATGACTAAGGGTGAAGGTATTGCAGTTAAATCTGACCGTCGCACTCCTTATTCAAGAATGCATGTTGTTTTGGATAACCTCCAGACTATTAAGATGACTCGTTTTACATTGATGACTGCACTTAAATCTCAAGATCAGTAAACATATGGCACAGATAGAACAAGCCGATAACGGTAAAAAGAAAAAAGGCGCTCAGAAAAAGATGGCAATCCACGTTGACTTTACGCCGATGGTGGATATGAACATGCTTCTGATCACATTTTTCATGCTCTGTACCACTATGTTGAAATCGCAGACATTGAAAATAGCGCTCCCCTCCAACGAAAAAGTTCAGAATGAACAGCAGAAGAGCCAGGCGGCTGAGTCTCAAGCTATTACCTTACTTCTTGATACCGAACGCGACGAAGATGGTCTTCCCAAATTTGGCGCTGATGGCAAGATGAAGAATAAAATATACTATTATGAAGGTGCTCCTAAGCTTGACCCCGATGGCAATCCTATCCCCGATCAGTTGAAAGAAGAAGCATTCCTTGGTAATGAAAATAATATTCAGCGAGGTATCCGTAAGATTCTTTCAGATCGTAATAAAGAAGTTCTTAAGCAGATTGGTGAACTCAAAGAGCAATGGAGAAACAAAGCATTCTCTTCTGATGACGCTATCAACGACAGCATTTATGATGTTAAAGCCAAAGAAGTACGAAACAATAAAGACCTTAAATCTCCTATTGTGATGATTAAGGCTACTGATCAAGCTTCTTGGGAAAGTGTTATCGGAGCTCTCGATGAAATGAGCATTAGCGAGATTTCAATTTACCAGCTTGAAAACCTCAATGATCTTGATCGTAAGATGCTCGGTCTTCCTGTTGAAACTCCCGAAGCTGCTCCAGCTAATTAAATGATGAACGATATATATTAACCAAAAAACAGTAAGAAAATGGCAAAAGATGTAGATCTTTCATCAAAAGAATGGCGCGATATAGTGTTTGATGGCAAGAACAAAGAGTTCGGTGCTTATCAACTTCGCATGAATTCTCCCAAGCGTCACAACTTCGCTATGATTTCAGTGATAGTTGCTCTTGTAGCTCTCTTTGGAATCGGTATAGTTGTTAGTCACTTTGTGGCTAAAGCTGAAGCTGAAGCTGAAGCTGAACGTCAACGCTTGAAAAATGAGCAGAATCAGCTTATCGAATATGTAGAAGAGGAAGTAGTAGAAGAGGAAGAGCAAGAAATGATTGAAATTCCGCCGGAAGAAGTTCTTCCGCCGGAAGAAGTGCTCAATACTGAGAAGGCTACTGAAATGGTTATTCTTCCTGACGAAGAAGTAACAGAGCCCCCAAAAACTCAGGATGATCTCCAAAGCTCTACAACTGCAGTTGGTACCGTTGACCAATCAGGTGGTACTGACGATATTATCAACGCTCAAGCTCACGAAGAGGTAGTTGTTGTTGACGAAACTCCACCCCCACCTCCAGCTGATGATAAGGTGTTTGACTCTGTTGAACAGAATCCTCAGTTCCCCGGTGGTGAAGCCGCTCTCTTGAAGTGGGTTGCTGATCACATTAAATATCCTACCGTTGCTCTTGAAAATGGTATTCAGGGTCGTGTGATTGTGCAGTTCGTTGTTACCAAAACCGGTAAGGTTGGTACAGTCAAGGTTATCCGTGGTAAAGACCCCGACCTTGACAAAGAAGCTGTTCGCGTTGTTAAGTCTCTTCCCGCGTTCACTCCTGGTAAGATGAACGGACACGCAGTGAATGTGTGGTACACGCTCCCCATCACATTCCGTCTCCAGGGTCTCTAATCAGTCAAAGACAGATTTAAATCCTATAATGCTAAGGTGACTCGCTTAGGCGAGTCATCTTAACTTTTTTGTAGATGGGGGTGTATCTATGACTACACTCCTAAAGGGCGCTCTCGGTGTAGCTCAGAAAAATATTGATTTAAACTTCACAAATCTCACCCGATTGTGTGTATCTTTGCATTTTGAATGTGAGATTTGACTTTTAGATGAACGATATTATATCAAACCCTAAACTGATTGAGCTATCCAATGGCTTGCGCTTGCTATTTGTGAGCAGGCCCTATGATTCGGTGGAGTATTTCGGTGTAGTGGTCGATGCTGGTAGTCGTGATGATTCCGATGGTTGCCATGGATTGGCGCATTTCGTTGAGCACACCATGTTTAAGGGTACTCAGAAACGCAAGTCGTGGCATATCATAAATAGAATGGAGTCCTGTGGTGGTGAACTTAACGCCTTTACTACAAAAGAATCAACCACTATCTATTCAGTGTCCCCGGCCGGGAATCTTTCTCGTGCGGTTGATTTAATTGGGGATTTAGTGATTAATTCGCAATTTCCCATTCACGAACTTGATAAAGAGAGAGATGTTGTAGCCGACGAAATCAGGTCCTATCGCGACATCCCTTCGGAGGCTGTTTATGATGATTTTGAAGACCTTCTCTTTGCCGGTTCGGACTTGGGGCATAATATTTTGGGGAATGAAGCCGCGTTAAAAACATTTGATTCCGTATCTTGTCAGCGGTTTATTTCGCGCCTTTACACACAGCCCAATATGGTGGTGTTCTATAGCGGCGCCTCCATGTTACATAGAGTAGTTAAATTAGTTGAACGCTCATTTGCAGAATTGTCGCTGCGAGAGCCGGATAAGTGTAGAGTTATGCCGCAGATTATGCCCACATTCAATGAAGCTCGCCATTTGTCAATTCATCAGTCTCACTCTATTGTTGGCGCGAGAGTCTGCGATATGTATTCTCCGCAGCGATTGGCATTGTCATTATTGGTGAATATGCTTGGCGGTCCGGGAATGAATTCGCTGTTGAATGTAGAGCTTCGAGAAAAGCGCGGGTTGGTCTATTCGGTTGATGCGTCGGCAACCTTAATGTCGGACTGCGGAGTGTTTGCAATCTATTTTGGATGCGATGTCGAAGATATGGAATTGTGTAAAAGGCTTGTTGATAGGACAATAGGTGGTCTGGCATCGGATAAATTGACTCAGCGCCGATTTTCGGCAGTGGTTCGTCAACACATCGGACAGTTAACTGTGGGAGCCGAGAATAAAGAGAATACAATTTTGTCAATGGCTCGCGCGGCACTTTATCGCGGCGAGGTTGAGTCGCTGCAAGATATTGTGACTCAGATATCGATGCTTTCACCCGAAGATCTTCGCATGGCAGCTGAAATGATTGCTCCTAATCGATTGTCAATGCTCACATTTTATTGAGCACCATAGCAGAAAATTGCCAATAAATTCGTAACTTAGCAACCTTAACTTGACTTGTTTTGATGAGTCGAAAATCCGCTTTAACGGCAGAAATATACATTTGTTGCGATTAAAAGAAGAGAAACTTAGAATGAAAATAGGAGATATAGATCTTGGTTCCCGTCCGGTTATGCTTGCTCCAATGGAGGATGTTACCGATCGCTCTTTTCGATTGATTTGTAAAGAGCAAGGCGCCGATATGGTCTATACGGAGTTTGTTTCGGCCGATGCGTTGATTCGAAATATAGCCTCAACAACGAGAAAACTACACATAGATCCAGCTGAGCGACCAACAGCCATTCAGATATATGGGCACGAGGTGGAACCGATGGTTGAAGCTGCAAAAATAGTTGAAGCTGCAGGGCCGGATGTTTTAGATATTAACTTTGGTTGTCCGGTGAAAAAGGTAGCCGGAAAGGGTGCGGGAGCAGGGATGCTTCGCGATGTACCCAAGATGCTTGAAATAACCAAAGCTGTTGTTGATGCCGTTAAGATTCCTGTGACAGTGAAAACTCGCCTCGGATGGGATCACGAAAACAAAATTATAGTGCAGCTTGCAGAGCAACTTCAAGACTGTGGAATTAAGGCTTTGACAGTGCATGGGCGAACACGGTCACAGATGTACACCGGACATGCTGACTGGGAAATGATAGCTCGAGTAAAAGAGAATCCACGCTTGACAATTCCGCTTATAGGGAACGGCGACATCTGCACTCCAAGTCAAGTGGTGGAGGCATTTGACCGCTATGGGGTGGATGGTGTTATGGTTGGCCGAGCCTCAATTGGCGCTCCTTGGATTTTTCGCAGTTTAAAGGCAGCCGCAACCGGCCAGGAAATTGTGGAGCCGTCAATAGCTGAAAAATTCGCAATGATTCGTCGTCAAATATCTGAGAGTATAGATCGCATTGATGAGTATCGCGGCATTTTGCATATCCGCCGACATTTGGCGGCATCGCCACTTTTTAAGGGTATTCCCAATTTCAGAGAAACGCGAATCGCAATGCTGAGAGCAGAAACATTTGCTGAACTTGATGCAATTCTTCATCGAGTAGAGCATGAGATACTCCCGTCAATAATAACCATGTAGAAAAAAGGAATGAACAGAATATTAAATATTTTATGTGTGTGTGTTGCTCTCTTCGGAACATTTCTTGCAGAGGCAAAAGATCATTATAAATTGGAGTTTCACGATTTCAATGAATTGATAGTGGTTGATGACATCAATGTTGACTATGTTTGTGATCCGACAAAAGCGGGGACAGTGGAGTTTGATGCTCCAAAAGATTTAGTGTCATCAATATTCTTTGAACCTTCAAAGACAAAATTGTCAATAAAATTGGCCTCAAGCGAAACACCCTATACTGATTTGCCCACAGTTACTGTCTATTCATCCTATTTATCAAGTGTGAAAAATGATGGTGATTCACTTGTGAGAATTCTGTCGGTTGCCGATGGCCCTAAATTGAATTGCAGGGTGATTGGCAATGGACGCATTGAAGTGAAGGATGTTAAAACCAACGAAATAAGTGTGTCAATTATTGCCGGCAATGGAGAGGTGACAATTGCAGGAGAATGCAAATTGGCTAATTTGAGTGTGACCGGTTCCGGAATTATTCATGCTGAGAAGCTTAGAGCCTTGGAAATAAGCTGCACGGCATCACACGGGACTGTTAACTGTAATGCCGTTGAGCTACTTAGTGTTGGCGGTGTTTCCGGAAAGGTTAACTATTTGGGGACTCCGAAGATAAAGAAGCGTTTTCTCTCACATGTGAAATTAACACAGATTCAGGAATAAGATTTTGCGAACCCGTGTTGGACCAAAAAAAAATATTTAGTTATGTCGGTTAATAAAGTGATTCTTATAGGCAATGTTGGGCGCGATCCGTCAATCCGCTATGTTGGCGATCGTCAGGTGGCTGAGTTCCCGCTTGCCACATCTGAGCGAGCAGCTGTCAGTGCCGGTGGTGTTCAGAAGCCTGAGCTGACGGAATGGCACCGAATAGTGATGTGGGATGGTGCGGCTCAAACGGCAGAAAAATACATTCGCAAAGGCTCGAAGCTTTATATTGAAGGAAAACTTAGAACACGAGTTTGGGAAGATCGCAACACAATTAAACATTCAGTGACAGAGATTTATGTGGACACATTTGAGATTTTGTCACGCCCCACAACAAATCAGTGAAAAACATTAGATAGATAAATATGGAAAAAGCAACTAACGAACAGCAAAAAGACCTTCTTCGTGATGCCGATCCAACGCAATTGCCCGAAAATGCGTTTCGTGAATTGGCCGATGGCGAAGAATATCGTCCGGTGATGCATCCGACGCATAATTATCCAGAAGTGACACCCTATTCAGTGTCTATGGGTTTAATTCTCGCAGTGATTTTTAGTGCCGCCGCAGCCTATTTAGGTCTGCGTGTTGGGCAGGTTTTTGAAGCTGCTATCCCCATTTCAATCATCGCAGTGGGGCTATCCAACGCTCTCAAAAAGAAAAATGCACTTGGCCAGAATGTTATCATCCAATCAATCGGAGCCTGCTCTGGTGTGATTGTTGCGGGTGCAATCTTTACACTTCCGGCTCTCTACATTTTGAAGGAAAAACACCCTGAAATTGCAGTAGATTTTATGGAAGTGTTCCTAAGTTCACTTCTTGGTGGTATCCTTGGGATATTGTTCTTTATCCCATTCCGCAAATATTTTGTGAAGGATATGCATGGTAAATATCCTTTCCCTGAAGCAACAGCTACAACCCAAGTGCTCATTAGTGGTCAAGGCGAAGCCTCGGCTACAGGACAGCAGGCTAAAACGCTTGTGATTTCAGCCTTGATTGGTGGTGTCTATGATTATGTTGTTGCAACATTTGGTCTTTGGGCTGATTCTATTTCAACAGCGCTGACAAGCTGGGGCACAGCATTAGCCGAAAAAGCCAAAGTGGTTGTGAGTTGTAACACAGGTGCTGCTCTGCTCGGTTTGGGTTATATCATTGGTTTGCGCTATGCTTTTATAATCTTTGCCGGTTCGGCTTTGGTGTGGTGGGTGATTATCCCTTTGATGGGCACTTACGGAAACGCCTTGATTCAAGTTTCATCGGCCGACTTTATATTCAGCGAATATGCACGTAAGATTGGTATCGGCGGTATTGCAATGGCCGGTGTGCTTGGCATCATCAAATCTTGGCCTATTATTGCTCAGGCTGCAGGCTTGGCAGTTAGAGAATTTAAGGGTGGTCAGGAAAATAAGAAGCCTATTCGCTGGCAATTGGATATCACAATGAAGCATGTAGTATTCTTCATGGTGATTGCTTTGATTGCTGTGTTTGGATTCTTCTACATTGGTGTGCTCAACAATATTTGGCAAGCTATTATCGCATGGATTGTTGTCACTGTGATTGCATTCTTGTTTACCACTGTAGCAGCAAACGCAATTGCAATTGTTGGAACAAACCCGGTGTCGGGCATGACATTGATGACGCTCATCATTGCATCGGCAATCTTTGTTGCTGTGGGAATTAGCGGCACATCAGGTATTGTTGCATCAATGATTATTGGGGGTGTGGTTTGTACTGCGCTGTCAATGGCCGGCGGTTTTGTAACAGACTTGAAAATTGGCTATTGGCTCGGTTCTACTCCCAAAAAACAAGAACAGTGGAAATTTGCCGGAACTCTTGTTTCAGCTGCAACAGTAGGTGGTGTATTGTTGCTTTTGAATGAAGTTTATGGCTTCTCAGGCAAAGATGCACTTGTTGCTCCTCAGGCCAATGCTATGGCTAATGTGATCGAGCCTATCATGATGGGTGGTGACACACCGTGGATTCTCTATGGCGTGGGTGTGGTTCTTGCAGTATTGCTCAATTGGCTCGGTGTTCCCGCTCTTGCATTCTGCTTGGGTATGTTTATCCCGATGGACCTCAATGCTCCACTTCTTGTTGGTGGTGCAATTGCATGGTTTGTTTCTACTCGTTCAAAAGATAATGCTGTTAATGAGGCCCGTCGCGAACGTGGCACATTGATTGCTTCAGGTTTGATTGCCGGTGGCGCATTGTTTGGTGTGTTCTCTGCTTTGACTCGTTTCATTGCCGGTGATTCGACAATCTCCATGGACACAGGTTTAAATCAGGGCCTTGGATTGGTAATGTATCTTTTGATTATCGTGTATCTCACTTGGGATAGCATGAAAGCCAAGGCTTCGAAGTAAAGTTGAATTGTGATGATTGACACCCGGCAATTGCGCCTGATAGCGGCATTATCGTTGCCGGCTGTAATCACTAATATAACAACTCCTATATTGGCACTGACCGATGTGGCTATTGCAGGCCACTTCGGCAGTGCTGTCTTTTTAGCTGCAATTGCCGTAGGTGGCACAATGTTCAGCACTCTATTCTGGCTTTTTGGCTTTTTGAGAATGGGGACAAGCGGATTGACGGCTCAGGCTTTTGGCGCGAAAGACAATCAAGGCTCTCAAGCTGTATTGACCAAATCGCTAATGTTGGCGTTGATTATAGGTGGACTGTTCGTTGTTTTCAGACATCAACTTTGTGTGACTATGCTTGATATGCTTGATGTTGACAGCGAAACCGTTGTTGTAGCCCGCCAATATTTTTTAATCGTAATTTGGAGTGCTCCGGCTCTGCTTGGAATGTATTCTCTGACCGGATGGTTTGTGGGGATGCAAGATTCGCGCACACCGATGTGGGTCTCATTGTTTGTAAATGTATTTAATATTGCCCTTAGTTTGGTGCTTGTGTTTATTTTCTCAATGCGAATTGAGGGGATTGCTTTTGGGACTCTGTTTGCACAGTGGGCTGGCTTTCTTATTGCATTGTTTTGTGCAATAAAAAAGTATGAATTCCGAAGGGTGCCATTAGGGAGTGTAACATATGGATTGTCAAAGTTTTTTAGAATCAACACAGATATATTTCTGCGCACACTATGCCTTGTTGCTGTGACATTGTGGTTCACTCGAGCCGGGGCATTGCATGGGGCAACAATGCTTGCCGTTAATGCGCTTCTAATGCAGTTATTTACGCTCTATTCTTATTTCATGGACGGACTGGCCTTTGCTTCGGAGGCGCTGTGTGGTCGTTATCTTGGAGCCCAGGATTATGCCGAATTGGGCCGATCGGTGCGTTCTCAATTTGCTGTGGGTTTCGCAATTGCAGTTATATTCACACTGCTATATGTGGTGGGAAGTGAGTGGGTAATGACAATGCTCAGCTCCGAGAAGGAAGTTGTGGAACTGGCGAGTCAATATGCAGTTTGGGTAATGCTTGTGCCGATATGTGGATGCGGTGCATTTTTATGGGACGGAGTCTTTATCGGTCTCACACGCACACGCATGATGCTTCTGAGTATGATTGTGGCGATGATAGTGTTCTTTGGGCTATATTTTACACTCTCACCAGAGTTTGGTAACCATGGCCTTTGGATTGCATTTTTGAGCTATCTGTTTGCGCGTGGAATAGTGCTGACTATTGCCGGGCGCAAGTATATGTGTGGTTAGCGTGAGCTGTCGCTATACTCTTCAAGATAGGATTTGCAAGCTTCCACCAACTCGTCATACCATTCTTGACCAAAGCGCTCAATCAGCGGTTCGCGCATAAACTCATAAAGTCGGATACCCTTTGCTCGCCCCATAACAGTGGCGCATTTACATATTTTCCAGCGATGATAGTTCACGGCTGTGAATGTGGGATATTCAGTGAGGCGAAGCGGGTAGAGATAGCATGATATTGGTTTGCGCCATGAGCATCGTCCTTCACGATAGGCTTTGTCAATTGCGCAAAAGCATTTTCCACCGGGGCCATAGGTGGTGAATACACAATTCTTCCCATCAACAATCTGAGTCACTAAATCACCCTCTTCATCAACATATCCTACACCTTTTTCTTTGATTTGCTTCTGAGCAGACGGCAGCAAGTCGTCCCAAACTATTGGTAACACTTCGTTTAGCTTCTCAAGTTCAGATTCGGTTATTGGAGCACCGGCATCTCCTTCGATGCAACATTCACCTAAACATTTATCAAGGTCGCAAGTAAAAAACTCTTCGGCAAGGTCAAGCGATACTAATGCGTCTTTTATCTGGAGCATAATTTCTTCTGTTGTTTCTTCCATTTTGGAATTGGGTTATAATCCTGAGAGTGTTGATGTGATTCCCACTAATCGGTCGTAGCGTTCGCCCGGGCGGTGTAGATACACCATCACTAAATATTCATTTATCGTTTGGTAGAAGTCGCCTTCAATTAAAGATGTGTAGCCTATGGTTTTGCCATAAGGCACCGCAAGATACTGATAGTTGTAGGCGCCTTGTTTAAGTAGCATGGAGTGTTCATAAAGCCCTGTTGCACGGTTGAACACCATGCGGCTTTCCGGCGAGAAACGTCGCTGAACAAAGTCACCGTCGAGGAATATGTCAACACCCTTTTGCTCTGGTATCTCAAGCGAGAAATGAGTCATTATATAATCAGCTTCGGTGTCGGAGTCGTCCGATTCATATTGGCGAATGCGAAAACGTCCATGCTGGGTGCTGTCGTAGGTGTAGGATTGTTCGGCCCTTGGAGTGTCAGTGTAGAGGATGGCATGATAAAACGGATTGGCAAACCCTAATTCGCTCACCCCCATGCCGGGATATGTGGTTGAAACAATCTCCATTCGGCGATATTCGTTCCCGGCTGGGAAAATTAGAGCAGGGCAGTGCTCATAGTGTATCTCTTGCCCGGAAATGCGAGTCGGAGTATTGACGATGGCAATATTATCAATTCGGCTGTTTTGACTCACTGCGATGGCCATATCTGTGAAAATATTGGCAACATCGGCGCCTTCGGTGTCCACAGTGACTTTGAGCTGTTGGTGAGAACCGTTGTAGTCAATATCTGTGCGCGATGTGGCTTCAGCAAACACTTTTGTGATAGGCTCTACAATGCAAAAGCGGCTTTGCAAGAGAGTGACTTCAGGTTCAGATTCGTCATAAACTCGAAGCAGATAATTGCCCGATATGAGGGGATTGATTTCTTCGTTGGGGATTTGCAGTTCATAGTGGATATAATGGGCCATTGTGGCTTCAGAAAAGCGGTAGTTGTCAATAGCCCCTTCATTGAATCCGTTGAGAAATTCCGTGGGAATTAGCGCGTCGGGTTGCCATCGCATGTTGCAGTGAATTAGCTCATAGCGCATATATCGGCGGTCATCGGCAATCTCATCGAAGCTGATGGTCAATCTGTCATCGGTCCCAAGCATTATGACAGGAGGCAGTTGGTCGCTACCATTCACTTTTGTTTGAAGAGAGTGAAATGAATGGTGCTTGATTTGGGTAGATGTGTCAAAATTGCCAGCTGCATCTGCATTGAAATTCAATGCAGCGGCAATGGCAAGTGTGGTTGCAAGTATATGTGAAATTTGCTTATTTACCATTCAATTGGAGTTTTTCCTTGACTGATTAAATACTCATTGGCACGCGAAAAATGACGATTCCCGAAGAAACCGCGAGATGCACTCAGGGGTGAGGGGTGCACGGAGGTGAGAATTAAATGTCGAGTGCGGTCAATCAATTCGGCTTTTTTCCCGGCATATGCTCCCCATAGAATGAACACCAACCCATCACGTTGCGCATTCAATTCTTTGATGGCAGCATCGGTGAGTTGTTCCCATCCTTTTCCTTGGTGGGAACCGGCTTCGTGGGCGCGCACTGTCAGTGTTGCATTGAGCAATAGAACCCCTTGCTTGGCCCAGCGCGATAAATCGCCATTAGCCGGAATCGGACGGCCTAAATCATTTTGAATCTCTTTGAAAATATTGATCAGAGAGCGGGGAATTGCAACATCGGGCCCCACCGAGAAGCATAGACCATTGGCTTGACCGGGACCATGATACGGGTCTTGACCTATGATGACTACTTTTACGTCATTGAATGGGCATGCATCAAATGCAGCAAAAATTTTACCGGCGGGGGGATATACTGTGGTAGTGCGGTATTCCTGACGGACAAATTCTGCCAGCCGGCTGAAATAGGGGGAATCCCATTCAACTGCCAATGCTTTCTGCCATGATGGTTCAATTCTCACGTTCATTGCTGTAATATGTATCGCTTTTGCAAAACTACAAAAAAAACGCTAAATTTGCACTATTAAATTGCGAATGCGCTCGTAGTTCAATGGATAGAATATCGGATTCCGGTTCCGACGATTGGGGTTCGACTCCCCACGGGCGTACTACTTTTTCGCTTCCTCCTTCTTCTTTGAAAAGAAAATAATAGTTTTTGCAGCCTACGGATTGATAAGTATTGTGGCCGAGTGTGGCGCAACGGATATTTTGCCACCATTGAATCGGCGCAGACCTGTTGCGTTGATTTGAGCATTTTCAGCAACGATTATCCAATCGGCTTTTTTCAATGTCGCTGTGTAGGGAATTGCGCTTCCGTTGAATAATAGTTTAATCTCTCTGCATGAGTCTCCATTAGCATTGTTTAATATAGAATAGGACACTACATTTTTTTTCCGCTTAACATTGTCGAAGCGGATGTTTCGAGCAATCTCATCGGCCGAAATCATTCGGAATGCCGGGTGGGAGTGGCGCAGCGAAATTAGTTCTCGGTAGTATTCAAACAATTCTGCATTAGCTGTTTTGAGATCCCAATCAATGGCATTAATGGAATCAGGACTGCAATAGCTGTTATGGTCACCTTGTTTGGAGCGAAACACCTCTTCACCGGCAAAGATAAATGGAATCCCTTGTGAGGTGAGAATGATCGTTTGAATGAGTTTTGCTACGCGAATCCTATCTTTGGTTGAGGCATTGGGCATTGAAGCAATCAGTTTGTCGGTCAAGCATAGATTGTCGTGGCAGGAAGCGTAGTTTACAATCTGTTCGGGTGATGTGGCATAGGCTACTTTGGATTTGCATCCAAGTTTGTAGTCCACTTGTGGATGTGGGGAGGAGGCCACAATCCCTATTTTGATAGATTCTTCCAGTCCCGGTTTCCCGGAGGCAAAGCCTCGGTCTTTTGGATTGATGAAGTGACCTTTGACGGCGTCGCGCAAGTCATCACTGAACACTGCAATGTTGTTCAGTTGTGCAACATTCTCTTTTATAGCCCTTTTGCTTAATGGAAGCGGTGAATCTCCTGCAGTCCAGCCTTCGCCGTAGATAATTATGTTGGGATTTATTTTGCGCAACTCTTCTGCCACAGTATTCATTGTTTCAATATCGTGAATGGCCATTAAGTCAAATCTAAATCCGTCAATATGGTATTCCGATGCCCAATATTTTGTGGAATTTACAATGAAATGGCGCATTGGAGCCTGCTCAGATGCCGTTTCATTTCCGCAGCCGGAGGCGTTGCTCGGTGTCCCATCCGGGTTATGGCGATAAAATAGTCCCGGAGCGGTAAGTGAGAAATTGGAGTTGTCAGTGACTGATGTGTGGTTATAAACCACATCCATTATCACTCCAATGCCCGCATCGTGAAGCGATTTGACCATCTGCTTCATCTCTTTGATGCGAGTGATGGGATTTGCGGGATTGGTGGAATATGAGCCTTCAGGAGCATTATAATTTTGTGGATCATAGCCCCAATTATATTGTTTGTGTGCTAATGCCGATTCATCAATGCTGCTAAAATCAAAGGAGGGAAGAATGTGGACATGTGTAATCCCTAATTCCTTTAAATGGTCAATGCCGGTAGAGGCTCCGGAGGAGTTAGTTGTGCCGAGTTCGGTTAGAGCTAGGAATTTTCCTTTGTGTATGATTCCCGAAGAGGGGTGTGCAGAAATGTCGCGGTGGTGCATCTCATAGATCACGGCATCTGTGTAGTGTTTCAGGATTGGACCTTTATCGGATTCCCAGCCAATGGGATTTGTTTGGCTGAAATCAATTATTGCGGCTCTACAACCATTTACCCCAACGGCTTTGGCCCAAATGCCGGGAGTTTGTTCCAACCAACGCCTGCGATATTTTATTCGGAATGTATAGAAAAATCCGTAGAGTTTCTCCTCAACAGACGCTTTAAAGTATTCATGGTCACAGCGAGTCATGTTTAGAGTTCCAATCAATGGACTGTTGGCCCCATGCTCATAAAGCATCACTTGTGCTTTCTCTGCATTTGGCGACCATAGACAGAAATGCGTTCCGCTACTGTCAATAATCACTTCGAGGGAGTCATGGGGGAGGGAAGGAGCCATAAGCGGAGGTGAGGAGTGTGGTTTTTCGTGGCGAAGCTTATTGAATGGAAAGGTTAAACTCAAGGCACGATAACCTTTTTAACCCAGCTCTCGCATTTAACAATGTAGCATCCCTGTGTGATGGCTATTGTTGTGGTTGTGTCGGTCACTTGCACCTTCTTCAAGAGCTGACCGGTTATGGCATATATTTGAAAAGTGTAGCTTTTGCCATTAACAGGGCATGTGATTTCAATTGCACCACGATGGCTGGTTATTAATGGCTCGGAGAGAGCAATTTCGTGGCGTATATTGGCAGGGGGTGTAGCTATCGTTGCTGCTCCGGGAAGAGCAACGAATGTCAGAGCCAATATTATCAGAGCCAAAAGCTTTCTCATTGTGATAGGATAATTTGCTACAAATTTACAAAATGATTGATAAACTCACAATAATCTATGTGCTGATTCGTTATTTTGCCCTAAATTAGGGCAAAATATCACTGTATTAACGCTCTTTTTCAGCGCATTGTTCATATATTTATATTATAATCGCCTTGTCATTTATGGCAATACACTGTTTTGAGTGTGCATAAAATAAGATTGCGCCTCTTTTTAAGAAACGCAATCTGGTGTTTTTTTGAGCCGCGAGTGGGATTCGAACCCACGACCTTTTCGTTACGAATGAAATGCTCTAACCAACTGAGCTATTGCGGCTGAAAAGCCGTCTTATCGGCAAAGTGTTAGTCTTCTATAATTTGCTTGCTAAATGTAAAGATGATTTTTGTGTTGGCTAAATCCAATTTACACATAGCCGGACCGGCAACATAGGGGGTGATTCCACTAACGTAGGTTTGCCCTTGATAGTAGTAGGATGACTCACTCTCTTCAGTGATGACATTGACCGGAGTGAGGGTGAATGTGTAATCCTCTGCTTTGAGGTCCTCATTGGCTACTGCATCAAGAATATAGTCGCGCAATCCCATGAAATCGTAAGATTTGGTTGCAAGATTGTAATTTGCTAAGAAAGATGTTTTGTTGTCATTAATCTTGTTTTCAGCAAAGAATTTCTCTTTGTCTTTTTTGAGAACAAGAAGCACATATTGTGGCGGATTGATGTTATAGTTGTTTTCAATTGTTTCCACCGGAATTGACATTGTCAAGGAGTTGATTATTGACAGTGAACCTGAATTTTCACGATATTTTTGAATGATTTCTTTGGTGGGGAAGGTCAACTCAACATCGTAGCTTGCCGGAGCAACAATGATGGGTTCTTTATTGACTTCAACTTTTGTTTTCAATTCGTCACTGAGCTTCATTCGAATGATGTTGTTTGTTACAACCTCCGGTGTTACAGCCATGTAGGCCGATGAGATATTAAACACAGAGTCTCGTTCAACGCTGTCAACAGTGACTTTCTGTGTGCGTTTGTAGTACAAATTAATTCGGCACTCATTGAAGTTGATTACACGACCGGAGCCAAAGGTGTTTTTAATGTAGAGCCCGGGGAAGAATTGTGCAAATGCTTGAGGTGTGGCGAATGATTGAGGACGTTCAAGATATTCGCGGAAGAATGATTTGGCAAATTCCAAAGGGAGCTTTACAGAAACACTTCTGTAGCCCAATGCGTTGATTGAGTCGTTATATAGGGCATTGCCTGTGTAAACCTGGCTTTCAGGTGTCCAGCAATCATTTTCATCGTAATAGTCTGTGGGATCAAAGTCGCTATAGATGGGTGCGGAAATTTGTTTTTTCAGGGGATAAACCTTGAATCCCATCGGAACAATTGAATCGCCGGTGAAGTTTCCGGGATAGAAAAACATGAACATCTTGGCAGAGTCAATGCCATTGATGTCAACACCATCGGTTTTGATGTTCAATGCGGGCATGAACTGAGTGACAAAATCAGATGAGAAATCCCCATATTCTTTTGCCGACAGCGAGCCCAAAATCTGAACTACTGTGCGCGATTGAATGTCGTTGTTTGGAGTCGGAACCCCTGAAATTGTGAATGAAGAGTCAATCACAACTTCGGCATTGGAGTTCAAGAGTGAACTTCCAAGTGTTGAAACTGTGTCGTCACAAGAATAGAAACCTACTGTGACTAAAACAGTGAGGATTGAGAGGATATTTCGTAACTTCATAATAGGCCTATTTAGTTATCTGATTTGAGAATAATCAGTCAATAAGTGATTCGTAGAACTCGGCATATTTATCATTAAACTCAGCTTTATCAGAAACAAATTCCAATATCGGTTTGCCTGATTGGCGAGCATATTCCATAAGTTCTGGATCAACGTTTTCTGATGACTGCACAATGGCATCGCAATGGTCAATAGCGAGCTTGCTGAGCTTTTTGAAATCAACCGGACCATCAAGAATGCTCTTAATTGCTTCTTTGTCAATCTGATCTGCTTCAATTTTTTCAGCAAAGCGCTCGTTTAAAATTCCGTCAAAGGACTCTTCGCGAAGCGCATACACGATTTTTGATTTGCTGAATGTGGGGTCATCGGCAAATGACTGCTTGAGATATAAGGGAATCAATGCAGAAATCCAACCCAAACAGTGAATGATTGCGGGATTCCAACGAAGTTTCTTGACGGTTTCAATCACACCGCGAGCAAAGAAAATGGTTCGTTCGTCATTCTCTTCCGGTGACGACACTGTCTCAAGTATCTTGTCGGGCGAAAATTGAAAATAATCGTCATTATCAATGAAGTAGGCCTGCATTCGTGATGGTTGCAGAGTGGCCACTTTTATAATCAATGGGTGGTCAGTGTCATCAATAATAACGTTCATACCCGATAGGCGAATCACTTCGTGGAGCTGATTGCGACGTTCATTGATTGAACCATATTTGGGCATAAATGTGCGTACTTCATAGCCGTGTTCCTGAGCGCTTTGGGGCAAATCACGGCCGTCAATTGCCATCGGTGTTTCCGGTAGGTATGGGGCGATTTCTTGAGAAATATATAGAACTTTGCTGCGTTCCTTCATTCGTAATTGGTTCTTAGTTAGAAAAATCAACTGCAAAGTTACTAAAAAAAATTCAAATGGAGTTGGCTCTACTGTGTGTAAAAAAGTAAAATTTGTAAAAATGAAGCATTTTGCCGAATAATGAGTATCTTTGCAAAAAAATATAATCATGAAAAAGGTGTTTAAATATTCAATAGCACTTGTAGTCGCTTTGGCTTTCTTAATGCCATTGTGCTTAAATGCTCAAGCTCCGGCTAATCCTATTCGCTGGCGTGTAAATGTCAAAATGACAACCCCTACTGAAGGGGAGGTTATTATCAAAGCCACTATTGATCAGGGTTGGCATCTCTATGGCATGAAATTGCCTAAGAATGGCCCGAAGCCCACTGAAATCAACTTCACTTCATCAAAAGGGGTGCAATTTGTGGGCGATTTAAAACCTTCGGTAGCTCCGGAGACCTATCATGATCCGATGTTTGATTTGGATTTGTCATGTTGGAGCAAATCGGTGACATTCCGCAGAAAGTTTAAAGTGACCGATGCCGCTAATGCTGTTGTTGCCGGCGAAATCCGTTTTATGGGGTGCAATGATGTGAATTGCGCACCGCCTAAAGTTGAAAAATTCTCTAAAAAAGTTATAATAAAGAAATGAGATTAAAAGTAATCTTTTCAGCAATATTGCTTGCTGTGGTTTCTATGGTGGCTTCAGCGCAAGTTGAGTCTCCTGTAAAATGGACAGCAGAGCTTGAAATGACCTCTGAAACTGAAGGTCAAGTGGTTTTTGTTGCCAATATTGGTGACGGGTGGCACATGTATTCAACCGATATCCCTGAGGAGGCGCAGGTGCGTCCCACTCCCACAAGTTTCGATTTCCGTCAAATCGTTGGAGCGGAACTTGATGGCGGCATTGTGCCCTCAGTAGAGCCTACAATGGTTTCTGACAAGATGTTTGGCCTTGATTTAGGCTATTGGGGTGGAACTGTTGAGTTTGTGCAGAAATTCCATCTGACTGAAGGGAACAAAGGGTGTAGAATCGACGTGGTTGTTGAAGCAATGGCTTGTAATGACAAAAACTGCTCACGTCCTGAAAAAACACCATTTGAGTTGTCATTCAATCCTCAAGGAATCTCAGAATCAGCATTGGCTACACCTGCGGCTGAAACTACAAATGATGGAGCTTCAATCGTGTCGGCAATTACTGACAAGCCTGAGTGGTGGCAACCGGTTGAAATTGAAACCGGCACTGATGTTGGTGCAAGTTGGTGGTACATTTTTATTTGGGGATTCATCGGTGGCTTCCTTGCTTTGCTGACTCCCTGTGTGTGGCCCATGATTCCGTTGACTGTGAGCTTCTTCTTGAAGAAAAACACATCACGCAAGCGTTCAGTAATCGATGCGCTTCTCTATGGCGGGGCCATCATTGTGATTTATCTGTCACTGGGCTTGTTGATTACTTTGGCTTTCGGTGCAACTATGCTCAATGAGTTGGCCACCAATGCCTACTTTAATCTTGCATTCTTTGCAATCTTAGTCGTTTTCGCAATTTCGTTCTTCGGAGCATTCGACATTAAATTGCCTGCAAGATGGAGCAATTCAGTAGATAGCCGTGCAGAGCGCACCACCGGTCTGATCAGTATATTCTTCATGGCCTTTACTCTTGTGTTGGTGTCGTTCTCATGTACAGGTCCGTTGATTGGCACTTTGCTTGTTGAGGCTGCTACACAGGGCAACATTGTAGGGCCGGCAGTTGGTATGGGCGCTTTTGCTTTGGCACTTGCCATTCCGTTTGCATTGTTTGCAATGTTCCCGTCATTGTTGAAGGAGATGCCTCGTTCAGGTGGTTGGCTCAACTCAGTGAAAGTGGTGCTTGGCTTCTTGGAACTTGCTTTGGCTTTGAAGTTCTTGTCGGTTGTTGACTTAGCCTATGGTTGGGGCATTCTCGATCGCGAAGTATTCCTTTCATTGTGGATTGTGATTTTCTCATTGTTGGGACTCTATCTCATTGGTAAAATTCAATTCAGCCATGACTCTCCGCTTGAATATGTTTCCATACCGAGATTCTTCATGGCTTTGATTTCATTCAGTTTTGTGGTGTACATGATACCCGGTCTTTGGGGTGCACCGCTTAAAGCCATTAGCGCTTTTGCCCCTCCGTTGAGCACTCAAGATTTCAGCCTCTATCATGATGAGCCTGCCCATTTTGATAATTACGATAAAGGCATGGCCTATGCTGCCGAGCATAAGCTCCCCGTGTTGCTTGATTTCTCAGGCTATGGCTGTGTGAACTGCCGCAAAATGGAAGGCGCGGTTTTGGATAATGCCGACGTGCGAGCAATGATTAAGGACAACTTTGTGTTTATTACCTTAATGGTCGATGATCGCACTCCGCTTGCCGAATCTAAAACCATTGAATATAATGGTAGCAAACGATTGATTGAAACCTGCGGCGATCTATGGGGTTTCTTGCAAGAATATAAATTCCGCTCGTCGCAGCAGCCCTACTATGTTGTGCTCGATAATGCCGGCAAACCGATGACACCCATGATGGGTAGCAATGAAAATGTTGATGAATTCAAACAATGGCTCCAGTCCGGTTTGGATAACTACAAAAAACAGTAAAACCAATAGCCGCAGATGCATAGCAGAGAGGAGAAAATAGAGGCATTGGGGCGTGTCATTGACACCCTCGATGTCCTTAGAGAGAAGTGTCCCTGGGACCGCAAGCAGACCAATGAGTCTTTGCGCCCAAACACCATTGAAGAGGTCTATGAACTATGTGACGCATTGATAAACAATGACAATGCTAACATAAAGAAGGAGCTTGGCGATGTGTTGCTTCATATTTTGTTCTACTCTAAAATAGGGGAAGAATCAGGGGCATTTGATATTTGTGATGTTGCTGATGCTCTGAACTCTAAATTGATTTTCCGTCATCCCCATGTGTTTGGGGAGGTCTCGGTTGATAATGCCCATCAAGTTGAACAGAATTGGGAGCAAATCAAACTCAAAGAGCGTGGCGGAAACCGAACTGTCCTTGCCGGAGTGCCTACTGCATTGCCCGCAATGGTGAAAGCTTTCAGAATCCAGGAAAAGGCTGCAAATGTGGGCTTTGATTGGGAAAATAAAGAGCAGGTTTGGGATAAGGTGAAAGAGGAGCTTTGCGAATTTTCTGAGGAGGCAAAGAATTCATCGACCATTGACATGGAAAAGGAGATGGGCGATGTGTTGTTCAGCATTATCAATCTTGCTCGTAAGTATGGCATAAACCCGGAAAATGCGTTAGAGCGCACGAATAAGAAATTCATCAATCGCTTTAATTACATTGAAACAAAAGCGACGGAGGCTAATAAGCGCCTTAATGATATGACTCTTGATGAGATGGACCTTCTTTGGAATGAAGCTAAGTCTCTGATGAAATAAGAACAGAGTGATACTGTGTTTGACCGAGAAACCGAGTGTGGCCAGGGATATTGCACAAATCCTTGGAGCCTCCAATAAAGCCGATGGTTTTTTTGAGGGGAATGGCTATGCTGTTACTTGGACCTATGGACACCTATGCACATTGAAAGAACCGGCCGACTACACTGATATGTGGCGCCGCTGGTCTCTATCTTCGTTACCTATGATTCCGCCTCGTTTTGGAATCAAACTGATTGAGCAAGAGAGCATAAAGCGTCAGTTTGCCGTTATTGAAAAACTGATAGCTCAGGCTGATGAAATAGTCAACTGTGGTGATGCCGGTCAGGAGGGTGAATTGATACAGCGTTGGGTGATGCAGAAAGCCCACACGCAGTGCCGTGTGAAGCGATTGTGGATTTCATCATTGACCGATGAATCTATCCGTGAGGGTTTTAATAATTTGAAACCGCAGGAGGAGTTTGACAATCTCTATTATGCCGGTTTGTCAAGGGCCGTCGGCGATTGGATTTTAGGGATGAATGCAACTCGATTGTATTCTTTGAAATATTCCGAACCCGGCAAGGTGTTGTCAATAGGGCGTGTTCAAACGCCGACACTCGCCATTGTGGTTCAGCGTCAGCTTGAAATTGAAAATTTTAAGCCTGAAGATTATTGGGAAATCCGCACAGAATATCGCGATACAGTGTTCTCTGCACAGGCTGGAAAATATAAATTGGAAGAGGATGCGGTTGCAGCTATGGCGGCAATTGAAAATTCACCGCTGTCAATCACCGCTGTTCAAGAAAAGAAAGGGCGCGAGTCGGCACCTCGATTGTTTGACTTGACCTCATTGCAGGTGGAATGTAACAAGCGTTGGGGGTGGTCGGCCGATGAGTCGTTGAAATTGATACAATCGCTCTATGAAAAAAAGGTCACTACATATCCGCGTGTCGACACTACATATCTGTCGGAAGATATTTATCCGAAAGTGCCCGGAATATTGAAGCAGATGACACCCTATGCTGCATTAACAGCCCCACTACTTGAGGGGAAGATTGCAAAAAATAAGAAGGTGTTTGATAACTCTAAAGTGACCGATCACCATGCGATAATTCCAACAGGGCAATTCCCATCAATGCTCGACGGCAACGAAAAGAAGATGTATCACTTGATTGCACGTCGTTTTATTGCCGTGTTTTATCCCGATTGTGTTTTTTCCACAACTGCTGTAATGGCCGATATAGCTGGACTGGGTTTTAAAGCTACGGGAAAGGTGATTATAACTCCTGGTTGGCGTGAAATATATCAAAAGGATAAGGAGGGTGCTGACAATGATGAAGATGGCGGTATTTTGCCTCAATTTGTGGTTGGCGAAAGCGGACCCCACAAACCCTCTTTGTCAAAGAAACAAACGCAACCGCCAAAATACTACACTGAAGGCTCTTTGCTTCGCGCAATGGAAGGCGCCGGAAAATCAATCGACGATGAGGAGTTGCGCGAGGCGATGAAGGAAAATGGCATTGGTCGCCCTTCAACACGAGCGGCAATCATTGAAACCCTGTTTAAACGAGGTTATATGGTGCGCTCCGGAAAGAGCTTGCGAGCAACGGATGCAGGCATTGCGCTGATTGCAACCATAAATGAGGAGTTGCTAAAAAGCGCCAAACTGACAGGATTGTGGGAGAGCAAGCTGCGAAAAATAGAACGTGGATTATATTCTGCACATGAATTTGTTGACGAACTAAAAAAGCTTATTGGTGAGATTGTTATCAATGTGTTGAGTGACAATTCTTCCAATAGAATCGTTATTGAGGATAAGCCAAAAGGCAGTGCAAGCAAGGTGGATAAAAAGACTGAGAAAAAGAAATCGCCTGCAAAGCCGAGTGTTCGTAAACTTGAACATATAGAGTGCCCTAAATGTGGGGCGGGACATTTGATAAAAGGTCGGTCGGCCTATGGATGCAGCCGCTTCCGCGAAGGGTGTGATATGCTCTTGAAATTTGAGGAGTATCCCTCGGATTTGACTCCCGGCAAATTGAACACATTGATAAAGAAACAATATGGGCAATCTTGAAGAATTGTTGCCATTGGTTGATGAATCGGGGCAAGTGATTGGGTCGGCTTTCAGGTCGATTTGTCACGATGGAATCTCTAAAATGCTTCATCCTGTGGTGCATCTTCATGTCTATGATCGAGAGAAAGGATTGTTGCTTCAGAAACGTTCAATCCACAAGAAGATTCAGCCCGGACGTTGGGACACCGCTGTCGGTGGTCATGTCAGCTATGGCGAAACAATGGTTGATGCCCTTGGTCGCGAAGTGGAAGAGGAAATAGGGCTGAAAGTGTCGCAGTCAGATGTAGCCTTGATGCGCCAATATCTGTTTGAATCCAATGTTGAGCGAGAACTCGTTTATTGCTATTTTGTTGAGATGCCCGCCAATGTGGAGTTGAAAATTTCCGAGCCGGATGATATTGACGAATTGCTATTCTGGCCGTTAGATTCAATTGTTGCGAATTTGAACAATGATGTTTTTACTCCGAATTTTGAACAAGAGTTCAATGCAATTGTTTATCCATACATTAAAGCAGTGATAGACAATGGATAATGAAACATTGCAACTGATTGCTGTGGGGTGCATTCTGGCCCTGTGTACAGTGTGGATTATTCGTCGGATTATAGTTCGCCGCAAATCGTCAACCACTGATTGCAATAGCAGTTGTGCCGGTTGCTCGCTTGCCGAGCAGTGTAGGAGCAATAAGTCAAAAGTTAGCAAGGGTAGTGACTGCAGCTGCTAGTCGGCCATTCGTTTAAGAAGATTGTAGGAGGGTGCAACACCTAATTGCCCCGCGCGGCTCAAATCATTGCTGCCGGCTTCGCGATTGCCAAGAGTGAAATAAACATAGCCGCGGTTGTAGAATGCTTCACCGAAATCGGGGTTTAGCTCAATGGCCTTATTGAAGGCGCTAAGGGCCGAAGTGTAGTCCTGCATTGTAATGTAAACCACTCCCATATTATAGTAGGCGAGATGCATTTCCGGAGAAATCTGCAGAGCCTTTTCAAAATCGGAAATCACATCAAGCAATTTAGCTCGGTGTAGTGAGGCATTTTGGCTCTCTGATTTTCTCGCCGATTTGGTTGCTTTATCGGTTATGATGGTGCGATATTTGGCAACAGCGCTCATGAAATAGGCCAAAGAGAATCTTGGTGCGAGTTTCAACGCATTATTGAAATCATTTGTTGCAGCCAAATAATTGTGTAGAGTCATTTGGTTCATTGCGCGCCCGAAATAGTCAATAGCTCGCGGTGTGTGGGTTGATAGATAGGAGTTGTAGTATTCGATTGATGCAAAATGACGCTTGATTTCAATACTATCTCTAAGTGATGCTTCGCGGTTGGTTACTTGCAAAATATAGTTTAGAGAGTGGGTCCGGTTCACTTCATCAACCTCTTTAAGATATTCTCCGGTGGGTTTCAATTCTGTGGGCGATGAATAATATGTGACCACAAAAATCGGTTCCGGTTCAATGCTTATGTTTCGCTCCTGAATGCGCCCGCGAATATTGATTCCATTTCCGGAATAATCCTGGTCAAGATTTTCGTTGTTGGAGATGGTTAGCAATTGATTGAATTTAAGGGCAGTGCTATTTTGCTCATCAGAATTCTCTTTTGAGTCAAATTGTGCTATTATTTCATCGGCTGAGAGAGCTTCGCCATCAATTTTATTTTGCTGCTTAGCGATTTTAAGTGCATAATCATAGTCTTTTTTAGCAGCTTTATCTCCCATTCGTTTGCGAATATCGAATCTGAGAATGTAGGCCGAAGCAAGCTCTGGGAATGCAGCGATAATGGCATCGGCATCGGCCAGTGCTTTTTTGTATTGTCGAAGTTCATTGTGCACGGCTGCACGATTAAATAGCGCACGATAATTGGTTGGATTTAGAGCTATGATTTGGTCTAAATCTTCAAGCGCATTGTTGTAGTCTCTAACCTCAGTTCTGAGCACAGAGCGGTTGAATAGGGCAGTGAGATTGAGCGGATCAAGCTGCAGAGCATAGTCGTAGTCGCTCATTGCGCCAAAGTAATCATCAAGTTTGTATCTAAGGAATGCTCTATTGATAAACAGGCCGACACTGCGTGGTTGTAGTTTAATAGCCTTGTCCATGTCGGCAAGAGCCTCTTGATAGTTATGCTGCTGATTTATAGATATATCGGCCCTAATTATATATGCATTGACCGAATTTGGATTTATCTTAATGGCTTGATTGATGTCGTCAAGAGCTGAGATAGTGTCTTTTAAAGTCAAATTTAAGCGAGCGCGGCCAATATATGCTGCATCAAAAGAAGACTGTCGGTCAATAATGTCACTATAGCTGGCCATTGCTGCATCATAATCCTCAATAGCTTCTTGAGCTAAAGCGCGTTTGAAATTCACATCCCAATTGTCGGGCTGCATTGATAGTGCTTTAGAGTAGTCCTTGATTGCGTCTTTGGCGCGTCCGAGATTGTAGCGCGACATGCCGCGGAGTACGTAGGCATCGGTGATAAACGGATTTCGGTCAAGGGCTAAAGTGGCATCACTTTCAGCTCCATTGAAATCTTCGAGATTGAATTTTGCCACTCCCCTGTAATAGTAGGGTTGAGCCAAATAGGGTTTTGCTCCAATGACTTGATTGAAGTACTGTATTGATAGAATGTAGTCCTCAAAATATATGGCATTGCGCCCAATCTGCATTACTTGATCAGTGTTAATCTGAGCATTTGACGGCAGATGGAAAATTGCAATTGCTATGAGAAATGATACGAGTTGACGAATCATGCAAAAAGTGATTTTATGAGTGCAAAGATAGCTTATAAGAGTGGAAAATATTTATGCTTGGAGTGAAAAAATATTAAGCTGAATGATTTGGTTGGAATAATTGGCAAAATTCTGCTAAAAGTGATTATCTTTGTGAATTAATAATCAACAAAACACCAAAACCAATGCTAATTATTGGAATTGCCGGCGGAACGGGTTCCGGAAAGACTACTGTGGTCAATAAAATTATTAAGAGCTTGCCTGAGGGAGAGGTTGCGGTGCTGCCTCAAGATTCCTATTATAAAGACTCAAGCCACATACCGCCGGAGGAGCGTAGCAAGATCAATTTTGACGAGCCGGCCGCAATAGAGTGGACTCTTTTAGTGAAGCATCTTAAACAACTGAAAGAGGGGAAAACGATTCAAGTGCCCACATACTCTTATTTGACATGTACGCGTCAGGAAGAAACGGTTGAGGTTGCTCCATGTGATGTGGTAATAGTTGAGGGCATTTTGGTCCTGAATGATCCGGTGTTGCGCCAATTGATGGATGTAAAAGTGTTTGTTGATGCCGATGCCGATGACCGATTGATTCGTGTTATTGCTCGTGACTGTGTTGAGCGTGGACGCACTCCGATGTCGGTCATAGATCGTTATCAAGAAGTGTTAAAACCGATGCACTCACTCTACATTGAGCCATCAAAAGGATTTGCCGATTTGATTGTTCCGCAGGGTGGGAACAACACTGTTGCCATCGGATTGCTGACCGAATATATTGAAGCTCGCTTACGTAAAGGCCAGATTGCAGATTAATTTTTGACTTGAATGAAATCAATGGATAATATGGCAGATAACAGTCAAGAACAATTGAGCGATTCACTCGGATTGGAGGTTGGCGGTGTGGAGCAGCCACAGCCCGGAGGTGAACACAAAATGGTGTTGCGCACAGAAAATCTGATTAAGAAATATGGGCAGCGCACCGTTGTTAATCATGTTTCGATAGATGTTACACAGGGTGAAATCGTGGGGCTGCTCGGACCAAACGGAGCCGGTAAGACCACAACATTCTATATGACCGTGGGGCTTGTTACTCCTAATGGCGGGCAGATATATCTTGATGGAAAAGAGATTACCAAATTGCCGGTTTATAAGCGTGCTCACCTTGGAATTGGTTATCTTGCTCAGGAGGCCTCAGTGTTCAGAAAAATGACTGTGGAGGATAATATTCGCTCAGTGCTCGAAATGACAGGCACGTCAAAAGAGTTTCAGCGCGAGAAACTTGAGTCGCTGATTGAGGAATTTAACCTCAATAAAGTTCGCAAGAACTATGGCGACCGATTGTCGGGTGGTGAACGCCGACGCACTGAAATTGCTCGTTGCTTGGCAATTAGCCCAAAATTTATCATGCTCGATGAGCCATTTGCCGGGGTAGACCCGCTAGCAGTTGAGGATATCCAAAGCGTGGTCTATAAGCTGAAGAAAAAGAATATCGGGATATTGATAACAGACCACAATGCCAATGAAACACTCAATATCACCGATCGTGCATATCTGCTTTTCGATGGCAAAATTCTATTCCAAGGCACATCGGAAGAACTGGCAGAGAATCCCATTGTGAGAGAAAAATATCTCGGACGAGAATTTATGTTCAACCGTAAGAAATTCAATTCGTAGGTTCAGAAGCGCAGAAAAGCTTTTTATAGTTGATAAATAATGCTATATTTGCACAAAATTATAAAAACGATCAGACTTTAATCACACTTATTAATATCATGACAGAAAAGAAAAAAGAATTGCTGTTCGACCAATTTCCTCCCGTTTCTACTGAGGAATGGAAGGCTAAAGTGGAGGCTGATTTGAAAGGCGCTCCGTTTGACAAAAAATTGGTTTGGAGAACCAACGAAGGTTTTAACGTACAGCCAATGTACAGAGCTGAGGATATTGCCTCATTGAAAACAACCGATTCACTCCCTGGTGAATATCCGTTTGTGCGCGGCACTCGTGTTGATAACGACTGGTTGACTCGCCAGGAGATTATCGCTGAAACTGCTAAGGAAGCAAACGAAAAAGCGCTTGACGTACTCGGTAAGGGTGTTACATCTCTCGGTTTCCGAGTAAAAGAAGCAACAGCTGAAGAGCTTCAGACATTGCTCGCCGGAATCGATGTTGCCGCAGTGGAACTGAACTTCACCACTTGTGTGAAAAAAGCAGCTGTGTTTGCTCCTGTTTTGGCTGAATATTTGAAAGCCAACGGTCTTGAATCAAAATTCCGTGGCTCAATTGACTTTAACCCGTTGAAGAAAGCTCTCAAACATGGCGTTTCGTTCAATGGCGATGCTGTTGAGACTGCTAAAACTATTCTTGATGCCGTTAAAGATGTGCCTGCGCTTAAAGTGTTGTCAGTTAACTCTGTAATGCTTTCTAATGCCGGTTCTTATATCTTCCAAGAGCTTGGCTATGCAATGGCTTGGGGTGCAGAATGGCTCACATTGCTGACCGATGCCGGTGTTGATGCCGCGACAGTGGCTTCACGCATAAAGTTCAACATGGGTGTTTCAAGCGACTACTTCATGGAGCTTGCAAAATTCCGTGCTGCACGCATGCTTTGGGCTCAAATCGTGAAACAATACGGTGTTGATGACGAAGCTTGCAAAATGACAGTTCACGCAGTTACTTCAAGTTATAGCCAAACAATCTACGACGCACACGTTAACTTACTTCGTACACAGACTGAAACAATGTCGGCTGCACTTGCCGGAGTTGATTCAATCACAACAGTGCCCTTTGATTCAACATATCAGACTCCCGATGAATTCTCTGAACGAATTGCACGTAATCAGCAATTCTTGCTCAAAGAAGAAAGCCATTTAGATAAAGTGGTTGACCCTGCCGGAGGTTCTTACTATGTTGAAACATTGACAGTGTCCATTGCTGCTGAAGCATGGAAATTGTTCCTCGATGTAGAAGAGAAGGGTGGCTTCTTTGCATTGGTTGACAATGGCGAAATTCAGAAAGCGATTAGAGAAACATCAGAAAAACGTCACACTGATGTTGCTCGCAGAAAAGAAATTCTTCTTGGCACAAACCAATATCCCAACATCAACGAAATGGCAGCTGCTAAAATCGTGAAAACAGAAGGTTGCGGTTGTGGTTGCGGCAAAGAAAAAGAGGTTGGTGAGGGCTTGCCTACAGCTCGCGCAGCAAGCGACTTTGAAGCATTGCGCCTAGCAACAGAAGCTGCTTCAAATCGTCCGAAGGTGTTCATGTTGACTATCGGTAATCTTGCAATGCGATTGGCTCGCGCTCAATTCTCAACCAACTTCTTCGGTTGTGCAGGTTATGAAATAATCGATAACTTGGGCTTTGAAACAGTGGAAGCCGGTGTTGACGAGGCACTCGAAAAAGGCGCCGACATTATTGTGCTCTGTTCATCTGACGATGAATATGCAACACTTGCCCCTGAAACCTATAAGTATCTTGCCGGACGCGCTGAGTTTGTTGTAGCCGGTGCTCCCGCTTGTACAGAAGAATTGAAGGCAGTGGGCATCAATGACTATGTTCATGTTCGTTGCAATGTGCTCGAAACACTTCGTGATTTCAACAATCGTCTTTTGAAATAAAACATTATTCACCCACCAACAATATAAATTCAATCCAAATTATGAGACCGGATTTTAAAACTATAGATATTGCCAAAGATGCTTTCGGCGCATCACATGCACCGGTAGCTACGGGTGAAGAATGGCTCACCCCCGAACTTATCCCCGTAAAGAGTGTTTACACTAAAGAGGACCTTGAAGGCTTGGAACATCTCAACTATGTGTCAGGATTGCCTCCATTCCTTCGTGGCCCGTATAGCGCAATGTATCCCTTGCGCCCTTGGACCATTCGTCAGTATGCAGGGTTCTCTACTGCGGCCGAATCAAATGCATTTTATCGTCGCAACCTTGCCGCAGGCCAGAAAGGCCTTTCTGTAGCATTTGACCTTGCAACACACCGTGGCTATGACGCCGATCATGAACGTGTGGTTGGTGACGTTGGTAAAGCCGGCGTTTCTATCTGCTCACTCGATGACATGAAGGTGTTGTTCGATGGTATCCCATTGAATAAAATGTCTGTTTCTATGACAATGAATGGCGCTGTGCTTCCTGTGCTTGCATTCTATATCAATGCAGGTCTTGAACAGGGTGCTAAACTTGAAGAAATGGCAGGAACCATTCAGAACGACATTTTGAAAGAATTCATGGTGCGTAACACCTACATCTATCCGCCGGAATTCTCAATGCGTATTATCGCCGACATCTTTGAGTACACCTCACAAAATATGCCCAAATTCAATAGCATCTCTATCTCCGGCTATCACATGCAGGAAGCCGGCGCAACTTGCGACATTGAATTGGCTTATACTCTTGCCGACGGTCTTGAGTATCTCCGCGCCGGTGTTAATGCCGGAATGGATATTGACGCATTTGCTCCTCGCTTGTCGTTCTTCTGGGCTATCGGCATGAACTTCTTCATGGAAGTTGCTAAGATGCGCGCAGCTCGTATGCTTTGGGCTAAGATTGTGAAACAGTTCAATCCCAAGAACCCCAAATCACTTGCATTGCGTACTCACTCTCAGACTTCAGGTTGGTCACTCACCGAACAGGACCCGTTCAACAATGTTGGCCGTACTTGTATCGAAGCTATGGGGGCTGCTCTTGGTCACACTCAGTCGCTCCACACAAATGCGCTCGACGAAGCTATTGCGTTGCCCACTGATTTCTCAGCTCGTATTGCTCGTAATACTCAGATTTATATCCAGGAAGAAACCATGATTACAAAACAGGTTGACCCCTGGGCCGGTTCTTACTATATTGAAGCTCTCACTAACGAAATTGCACATCGTGCTTGGGAACATATTCAGGAAATTGAAAAGCTTGGCGGTATGGCTAAAGCAATTGAAACCGGATTGCCCAAACTTCGTATTGAAGAAGCTGCTGCTCGCACACAAGCGCGTATTGACTCTGGTCGTCAGACTATTGTTGGTATCAATAAATATCGTCTTGATCATGAAGATCCGATTGATATTCTCGAAATCGACAACACAGAAGTGCGTAAAGAACAGATTGAACGCCTCAATGACGTTAAAGCAAATCGTGATGAAGCCAAAGTTAAAGAAGCATTGGCAGCAATCACAGAATGTGTACGTACAAAAGAGGGTAATCTTCTTGACCTCGCTGTTAAAGCAGCCGGCTTGAGAGCTACATTGGGCGAAATTTCAGATGCTTGTGAAGATGTAGTAGGACGTTATAAAGCAGTAATCAGAACTATTTCAGGCGTGTATTCAAACGAAACCAAAAATGATGCCGACTTTGAAAAGGCACAAAAGATGTGTGAAGAATTTGCTAAGCGCGAAGGCCGTCAGCCTCGTATCATGATTGCCAAGATGGGGCAGGATGGTCACGACCGTGGTGCAAAAGTTGTAGCAACAGGTTATGCCGATTGCGGATTCGATGTTGATATGGGTCCCTTGTTCCAAACTCCGGCCGAAGCTGCTCGTCAGGCTGTTGAAAATGATGTGCACATCCTTGGTGTCAGCTCACTTGCTGCCGGTCACAAGACTTTGGTTCCTCAAGTAATTGAAGAATTGAAGAAACTCGGGCGTGAAGATATTATGGTTACTGCCGGTGGTGTTATCCCCGCTCAAGACTATGATTTCCTCTATCGTGCGGGTGTTGCCGCAATCTTCGGTCCCGGTACTCGCATCCCTGTATCGGCTATCAAGATGCTTGAAATCCTCATGGCTGAATAATCAGCTTGTGACAATAGTTAAAAAGAATGGGCAGCGAGAAGCTGCCCATTCTTTTGTTATAGTTGAAATTATTTATTTCAAAGTGCCGGCTTCGGCTTCTTTAATCATCTGTTCGTTGGCAGTGATATAAATTTCAACGCGTCGATTCTGAGCGCGGCCTTCAGGGGTGTCGTTTGATGCAACATAGTCGGTCATCGGGATGCCCTGTGCATAGATGCGAGAAGTTTCAACCCCGCTGTTGACAAGGAACGTGCGCACTGCATCGGCACGTCCGTTAGCCACGCGCTCGTTTACTGACATTGAACCGGTGTTGTCAGTGTAGCCATAGACTTGGACGTTTGTTCCCTGATTGTTAATGAGATTTGTTGCAAAGCCGGTGAGTGTTTCGCGAGATCCGGTGCTGAGGGTGGTCCCATTTGTCGGAAACAAAATGCCATTGCTGAATGTGACTTTAATGGCTTGGAGCCCGTTCTGGTCGGTAACTGATTCTACTTCGGCATTTTCTGCAAGTTGCTCTTCAAGTTGTTTTTTCTGTTTGTCCATCTTGTTGCCAATGAGAGCTCCGGCTCCGGCACCAACTCCGGCTCCTATAGCAGCACCGATAGCAGCACCTTTTCCACCGCCAATCAATGCACCAATGCCAGCGCCGAGACCTGCGCCACCGCCACCACCAATCAATGCACCTTTACCGGTGTTACTCATGCTACATCCGGCAGAAATTATTAAACTCAATGACAAAGTTGCAACTGCAAAAAATTTAACTTTTTTCATATTCGTGTTTCTTTTAGGTTGATAAATTTCAGTGTAGGATATTTTCGCTACAATTACCTGCGTAATTGTATTTTTATACTAACAATACGCATCCGCCTATTGTTGATTACTGCGAAATTAATATTAATTTTGCAGTAATCAAAATGTGCATTATTTATGAGTGCTGAAAAATTCTTATATAGTAAAACTCGCGATCGAGGGTCGCTATTGATATATCATATAGGCGCGTTAATTGCTGTGACTGCATGGGGCATTGCTTTTATCAACACCAAAGTGCTGCTTCAGCATGGACTCGGTGCTGTTGAGATTTATGTATATAGAATTATAGTAGCTTATTTATGTGTGTTGCTCGTTTGCCCCAAGCCATTGTTTTCAAACACATGGGCCGATGAGCTTAAGTTCTTTTTGGTGGGTGTGTGTGGTAGTTCGCTCTATTTTATTGCCGAAAACACGGCAATGGAATATACTCTGGTGACCAATGTATCATTGATTGTGACCACATCGCCTATTATTACAGCATTGCTTGTGGGCATTATGTATCGCAGTGAGCGGCCGAGTAAAGGATTTCTAATAGGTTCTTTTATAGCTTTTTTAGGTGTGGCTTGTGTGATATTTAATAGTAGTTTTGATGTTAAAATCAATCCCTTAGGCGATTTGCTTGCATTGCTGGCTGCTGTGTGTTTCGCTGTGTACACTATATTGCTTCGCCCACTGAATGCCACCTATAGTGTGTGGTTTATCACGCGCAAAACCTTCTTCTATGGCATGATTACCGCCTTGCCGTTTATGGTTGTAGAGCCTACTCCGTTGGTGTCAATCTCAACATTGCTTAATCCGGCGGTTATCGGCAATTTGGCTTTCTTAGCGATAGTGTGTTCAGTGCTTGCCTTCTATTTCTGGGCCGTCGCCGTAAAGCGAGTTGGTGTAGTTAAGTCGGGCAATTACTTGTATGTAAGCCCTATTGTCACATTGGTGGCTTCGGCTCTTTATTTAGGCGAGATGGTGTCAGTGGTTGGTTACGTTGGGTGCACCTTAATCCTTGTAGGAGTTATTCTCAGTGAGAAACTTTCGGCCAAGAAGTTTTAATTATTCATATAGAAATTGAATCTCTTCAATTAATTGCTGTGCAGCTATTTTAGTCATGCGGCAATTGCGGTTATGCTCCTTTTCGGCAATCGATTTCACAATCTCAGTGTGGCTTGAAATGTGGTGCCAAAGCAAGCGAATGGCGGCATAGCGTGACATTTCATCTGTTTCATCCGAAAGTTGCACTGCTAAATCGAAAGAATAGGGGAGCTGCCGGAGAAGTTTATGGCAGAGAGAGTCTGTGATTTCGGCCGAGGGTGATTCTTTGACCATCTCAATAGCTCTGGCTGAAGTTATATCCTCAGGACACATCATCATTGGTGCAAGGAGCATGCTCTCGCGTGTGGTGCGATTCTCCCATAGCTTGTCGGCTAATGTTTTATCTTTGCCAAATTCGTCGGCAATTTCTTTGATTTGCGGAATGTTTAATCCAAAAATGATTTTAAACGGGGAGCCTGCTTTGCGCAGAGTGTCAGCAATCAGCCCATTGCGCATAGCAAATAGGCGTCGCTTGACAAGTTGCATTGTATTGTATCCTGATTCCATTGTATTGCAAAATTAGGCAATTTTGGTCATCTGACTATAATTTCACCCCTATTTTTTCGTTATTATAGAGTTATTACTCTATTTATTGCAATGCGTTTTATAAAATTCATAATATCTTTTTATCTCCTTTTAGGATGCTTGGATGCCATAGGAGCCAATTTAGTTGTTAAAGGGCGAGTGATTGATGATGCCAACGAACCGGTTGTGGCTGCCACAGTAAAGGTAGCAGGGACTTCTACCGGCACATTCACAAACACTGAGGGCGTTTATAGGCTTACAATCGCTGAGCGCGACACATTGGAGCTGGTGTTCAGTTGCATAGGTTTTGAAGAGGTTCGCCGCAAACTTTTAGAAGCAAATGGCGAATTGACCATAAATGTGAGGATGCGCCAGAATAGCAAGGAATTGCAAGGGGTTGAAGTGACCGACATTAAGCGTCAGATGGAAACCATGCAGACCCTCTCGCCGGAGAGCTATCGTATGTCGCCCGATGCGTCAGGGGGATCTATTGAGGCAGTTATCGCAACAATGTCGGGTGTTAGCTCCTCTAATGAACTGTCGTCACAATATTCTGTTCGAGGTGGAACATACGATGAAAATAGTGTGTATATCAATGGTATTGAGGTGTATCGCCCGCAGTTAATATCATCAGGGCAGCAAGAAGGACTTTCAATTATAAATCCCGACCTTGTTGGCTCTGTTGGCTTTTCCACAGGCGGCTTCTCTGCTGAATATGCCGATAAAATGTCGTCGGCCCTTGATATAACATATCGTCAACCCGAGGCCTTTGAAGGGTCGGTTGGGGTGAGTTTGATGGGAGCAAATCTCGCAATAGGGCAGAGCTCCGGTAAATTCTCTCAACTTCATGGTGTGCGTTTTAAACGCAATAATTCACTACTCAGCTCAATGGAAACCAAAGGGGAGTATGACCCATCATTCTTCGATTATCAAACTAATCTTAGCCTTCGCTTAAATGAAAAGTGGAGCATGTCATTTTTAGGAAATATTGCAATCAATAAATATAAATTCAAACCCCAAAACCGAACAACTACATTCGGAACCGCCAATGATGCAAAGCAATTTACGGTTTATTTTGATGGGCATGAGAATGACCGCTTCGAAACATTTTTCGGTGCTTATACTCTGGGATTTAAGCCGTCAAAGTCAACTGATCTATCTATGATCCTTTCCGGATTCTTGACCAATGAACTCGTGACCTATGATATTTCAGGTGAATATTGGCTTGATCAAGCCGGCACCGGTGGCGAGGAATCTGTTGGTGGTGAGCTCGGTGTGGGGCGTTATCATGAACATTCGCGAAATCGCTTAAAGACCGGCGTGTTTGAACTGTCGTTGAAAGGTGAATCCCGATTTAAGAAACACGCTTTAAAATACGGAGTGTCACTCAAGAGCGAGTCTGTGATGGAGCGAGCCCGTGAGTGGGAACGCCGTGACTCGGCCGGATATTCGTTGCCTTTTGATCCTGATGCATTGAAGGTGGTCTACAATCTTGCTTCATCGCAAGACATATCTTCGACTCGCGTTAGTGCCTTTGTGCAAGACACCTACAGATTCAATACTTCAATAGGCTATTTCAATCTCAATGGGGGTGTGCGCATGAGCTATTGGAGTTTTAATAAAGAATTTCTGGTTAGTCCGCGCGTTAGCTTGGGTTTTGTGCCGGAGCACAATAATCGTTGGACATTTCGTTTTGCCACTGGATTGTATTATCAAGCACCGTTCTATAAAGAATATCGCTTGCAGGAGATTGATGAAAATGGAAACACCTCTGTGGCACTGAATAAGGATATTAAATCGCAAAGAAGCCTTCAGTTCATTCTCGGATCTGATTATACTTTTCGTGCATTTAACCGCCCCTTTAAATTCTCAGTTGAGGCCTACTATAAAGCTTTGTCCAATTTGGTCCCCTATGAAATTGATAATCTCAAACTCGTTTATTCGGGGCGAAATGAATCAAGCGGCTATGCAATGGGGGTGGATTTGAAATTGTTTGGTCAGTTTGTCCCGGGGAGCGATTCTTGGATCAGTGCATCATTAATGAAAACCCAAGAAGACCTTCATGGAGTGAAAGTGCCGCGACCGAATGACCGCCGATATGGCTTTGCGCTGTATTTCACAGACTATTTTCCCAAAATACCGAAGCTGAAATTCTCTCTTCGTGGAATCTTTAATGATGGATTGCCTCAGACAGCACCGCGCTCCACTCGCGATAAAGACTATTTCCGCACTCCGGCCTATAAGCGTGTCGATGTCGGACTGCAATATGCGCTGTTGTCACCACTAAAAGAGGGGGAGTGTCGAGAGGGGTTCTTGCGTAATTTCAAAAGCATCTGGCTGGGTGTAGATGTGTTTAACCTACTGGACATCTCAAATGTGAGTTCATATTATTGGGTGACCGATGTTAATAGAATCCAATATGCGGTGCCCAACTATCTGACACGACGTCAATTCAATGTGAGGTTGACCATAGATTTCTAATTGATTTGATTCATTGTTTGAGTGAGATTCAAATGAGAGATTTTGTTGCGATTGACTTTGAAACCGCCAATGGAAAGCGCTCGAGTGTGTGCTCTGTTGGTATTGCTGTGGTGCGTGATGGTGAGATTGTGGATAGCTTCTATAGCTTGATTCGTCCCACTCCCAACTATTACACAGAATGGACCACGGAGATACATGGATTGACTCGCATAGACACCGATAATGCGCCAAGATTCCCCGAAGTATGGGCTCAGATTGAAGAGCGTATTGCCGGACTCCCATTAGTGGCCCACAATCGAGCCTTCGATGAGAACTGTCTGCGAGCTGTATTTGCAGAATATGATATGGAATATCCTGAATATGAGTTTCATTGCACTCTGTTGGCGTCACGTAGGGTGTTTAATGGGCAATTGCCTAATCATCAACTCCACACTGTGGCCGAGGCGTGTGGCTATTGTCTTGAAAATCACCACCATGCCCTTGCCGATGCCGAAGCTTGCGCCGCAATTGCGGTGGAGATATTATGATTCCACTGCATCGGCCTTTGTTTTGTCTTTAATGGGAGTATAGTTATATTTGATTTGATAGATGCGGAAATTTCAGTAACTTTGCATCAGTATGAAGAAACTACACTTAATTATCGCTGTAGCAATTGTTTTGGCTTGGTCATCAATTGCTGCGTTTGCCGAAAAACAGCCTCAGGTGGCTCCGTCGTATGCGTGGCAGATGTTGCCTCCACTCGGAGTGCACGAACCTTCGACTATTGACACCGCACTCTATAATTATGCTCAACGCTCTGTGCCATCGGCACAGTCTTTAGCCTATGCGTCAACCGGTAATCTCGGAAGTGCAGGGGAGAATATGATTTATTTTGACCGCGAGCAGAGAAGCGATTTCTTTTTCCGTGATGCTCTCCGAACTTGGCTTCCATTGCAAGGAGATCATAAATTCTACAACACCCGTATCCCCATGACTCTTTTGAGCTACAATACCGGTGGCGGAAGGGAGAATCGACAGGATAGATTACAGGCCGTTTTTTCCGGCAATGTCAACAAGAAACTGCAGATTGGCGCAAATGTTGACTATGTCTATTCAAAGGGGTCTTATAACTATCAAGCTGCAAAAAACCTGATGTGGGGATTCTCAAGTTCCTATATCGGTGACCGCTATGAATACCAAGCATTCTTCAATCATTATAATGGATTGAACCAAGATAATGGCGGAATTACGGATGACCGCTATATTACAGATCCGGCAGTGTTGCAAGGGGGCCAGACATCTATCGATGCCAAGAGCATTCCAACAAGGCTTTCAGCCGCTCGCACCCGCCTCAAAGGCCAGGAGTTTTATATGAATCATCGTTATAAGTTAGGCTTTTGGCGTGATTTGCCATCTAATGACTCAATCCCCAACGACACTCTTGTGCATCGTGAGTATGTGCCTGTGACATCATTCATTTGGACATTTGATTACAATGATGCAACTCATATCTTTTGTAATGAATCAACAACCGAGGCCGCTGATTTTTGGCAAAATAATTATTTGACCACAGGAGCATCGATTGATCCAACCAGCTATTGGTCGTTGCGCAACACCTTTGGGGTGGCTTTGCTTGAAGGGTTTAATAAATATGCCAAGGCCGGGTTGTCGGCCTATGTGACTCATGAAGTGCGACGCTACTCTCAAGCCATTGACACCTTTGCAATCAGTGGCCCCGACCGACCGGAAGGTTTGACTCCATATCCCTATGACCAAAAAATAGCTCCGAAGGCTACCGAAAATCTTCTTTGGGTGGGCGCTCAATTGACCAAGCAGCAAGGAAGCCTTCTCCGATATAATGCAACTGCGCGGTTTGGACTCATAGGGCCTGCTGCCGGAGAGGTTTATGCTAAAGGGAATATATCGGCTCGCTTTAAACTCTTTGGCGACACTGTGCGTGTGACAGCCTACGGCCTCTTTGCCAATGAGTCAGCGCCCTATTTGATGCTAAATTATGTGTCAAACTATTTTATGTGGCAAAATGATTTTGGCAAAACCCGCCGATTGAGATTCGGTGGTGAAATTGCAATTCCGCAAACTTCAACATTGCTGAATGTTGGGGTTGAAAATGTGCAGAACCACATATACTTTAACGACGCTTCATTGCCGGTGCAGCATGGTGGCAGTGTTCAAGTGTTGAGTGCATCATTGCAACAGAATTTTCGTGTTGGTATTTTGAATTGGAATAATAAGCTCACATTCCAAACTTCATCTGATCAATCAGTGATTGTATTGCCAAAATTTGCTGTCTATTCTAATCTGTTTTTGAGATTCCGTGTAGCAAAAGTCTTGTATGTGGATTTCGGTATTGATTGCAACTACTACACCAAATACTATGCCCCGAATTATCAGCCTGCAACAATGTCTTTCTGCAATCAGCAGCAGGTGGAGGTTGGTAATTATCCGTTTATGAATCTCTATGCCAATATGAAGTTGAAACGTGCACGTTTCTATGTCATGATGTCGCATATAAATCAAGGCTTGACAGGCGACAACTACTTTGCCATGCCTCACTATCCTATGAACCCTCGACGATTCCAAATGGGAGTGTCGGTTGATTTCTGTAATTAATGAATAAGCGAAAAACATTAAGATTGATTCCCCTATATTCGTTGCTACTTGTTGGCGTGGTGGCAATTATGTTTATGCTGCGCGAGTGTTCAACAGCGGCTACTCGGGTGCAAAATGCTGAAACTGCATCATCGGGCGACACTATTGATGTTGCCATTGAGTATTCACCGGCGTCAATGTATATCAAATCCGATACTTTGGGGGGGCTTAACTACGACATAGTGCGCCAAGTGGCTCAAGTGATAGATGTGCCGGTAAAATATCATCCGGTCACTTCTCTTGATGGCGCTTTTAAAAAGCTTGAAGATGGTGTTTATGATATTGTTGTTGCCGACATCCCTTTGACTCTTGATTTTCAAGAGCGCTATCGCTTGTCGGAACCGGTCTATCTCGATAAGCAAGTGCTTTTACAGCATATAGACACCGCTGTTGGCGCTGAAACTAAGGAAATATCCTCAGTGCTTGATTTGGCCGAAAAAAGTGTGTGGGTTGTTGCAGGAACTCCTGCCGAGGAACGTCTTAAAGCCTTGTCGGAGGAAATAGGTGACACCATTTATGTCAAATATAGCGAAGAGTATGGGTCGGAACTCCTTGCTATGCTGACATCAATAGGGGAGATTCGCTTATGTGTGGTCAATGAAAAAGTGGCAAAAGCCATAGCGAAGGATTCCCCCACAGTGAAAATCTCCACCGACATATCCTTTACTCAATTTCAAGCATGGTGTATGCGTCGTGATGATCATAGATTTGCGGCCAAGATTGACTCTGGTCTGATTCTATTTAAGTCAACTCCGGAATATAAATCGCTATTGCAGCGCTATAAATAACGCAATTGATAAGATACTGCAAAACCGGCCTTAATGAGCCGGTTTTGTTATATGAGATGGAGTTTTAGTGTTAATTCTCATTGGGAAACAATTTGTTCTGCTCATCAAGCGCATAATTATGGGCAAGTGTGGCAATGAATTTTGAAATTTCGCTGATTGCGCTGATAGTGGATTCGGAGATTTCTTTCTGCTGAAGTCGCATCATCAGTAATCCGTAGAGAGCATTAAAGCAGGTTTCAATTTCGCCGGTCTTCTGCTCTCCGGCTTTTGCGCGAAGCTCCACTATGAATGGCAGTGCGCGATAAAAGATGGCAGAGTAGTCGGCAAATCTGGGGTCTTTTAACAGAGTCTGGTGAAGCGACACCATTGACGAGAGCGTATTTGCATTGATTTGAAGATGCCCTGATTTTTCTTTGCCCTCATGGCGCATCATTTCAATAAGTGAGTCATACCAATCGGTCAGTTCCAGTTTCTGGGTGCTGTCGAGGTTAGTGTAGCGGTCAATAACGTTGGCTTTGAGTTTTTCAATATCGAGTTCATAGGCTCGGATAATGTCCTCAATCTGCCACATGTAGAGCAAATATTCTGCTATATTCTCTTTCCGTTTTTGTGATGCAGTAAACATGCTGTGACTTTATTAGTGGTGAGTGACCGGCATCAGTCGTTAACTGATATTGGCAATGCTGTAAATGTCGGCAAAAACTCCGGCCGCAGTAACATCGGCTCCGGCTCCGTAGCCGGTGATTATCATAGGATATTCGCGGTAGCGCTCTGTGGTGATCATAATTACATTGTTGCTCCCTTCAAGATTGTAGAATGGATGAGAGGAATCAACCTCTTCCAGATCCACTGATGCCTTACCATCAATCAAGCGGGCCACATAGCGCAATCGGCAACCACGCGATTCAGCTGCTTTGCGGCGTGATTCTATTGCTTCGTCAGTGGGACCCAATGATGCAAAGAAATCATCAATTGACCCCTTGAACAGTTCTTGGGGCAATAAGGGGGTTACATCCACGTCATATTGCTCAATGTCGTAGTTGGACTCGCGGCTGAGTATCACAAGCTTACGCACAACATCAGTGCCGCTGAGGTCAATTCTTGGATCCGGTTCGCTGTAGCCGGCTTCTTTTGCTTCGGCAATAGCCCGGCTGAATGGAACATCAGCGCCGATGCGTGAGAAGATGAAGTTTAATGTCCCGGAAACAACGGCCTCTATCTTTAGAATTTTATCGCCACTATTTATCAGATTGTTAATAGTGCCGATAATCGGGAGTCCGGCTCCAACATTTGTTTCATAGAGGAAACGCACATCTTTTTTTCGCGCAGTTCGCTTAATCTGGCTGTAGAGTGTGTAGGGGCCCGAAGCGGCAATTTTGCTCGCCGTTACCACATTGATGTTATTTTCCACAAGTGGCAGATATAGTGATGCAATCTCCGAACTTGAAGTGCAGTCAACGAACACAGAATTGAAAATGTTCATCTTCACAATATTGCGGCAGATAGTTTCGGGGGTTGACTCAATATCGGATTCTGCCAAAAGTTTTTGGTAGTTCAAAAGGTCTATCCCGTCGCGATTGAAGATGGCTTTTTTGGAATTGGCAATGCCCACAACCTTTAGCTCCAGAGCCTTATGCTGCAAAAGATTTGCCTGCTGATGGGCAAGCTGCTGGAGTAGGTGACACCCAATATTGCCAATTCCGATTATGAAGAGATTGAGTACTTGAGTGTCAGACAAGAAAAAACTATCGTGAATTACATTGAGAGCTTTTCTTTGGTTCTTAAGTTCGATTACAAACGAAATGTTTGTTTCGGATGCTCCTTGTGCACAAGCGATTACATTGATACCGTTGCGCCCAAGGGTGTTGAAGAGCTTGCCGGCCACAACTGATGCATTACGCATGTTTTCGCCAACAATGGCCACTGTGGCAAGATTGCGCTCAACCTGCATCGGGTTCAATTCGCCAGTTTGCAACTCGGCCATAAACTCGGTTTCAAGCGCGCTGACAGCTCTATCGGCATCGGCATTTCTGACAGCAAATGAAGTGGTGTTTTCACTTGATGCTTGAGAAACGAGGAAAACACTTACCCCCTGACGAGCAAGAGCATTAAATATGCGTGCGTTGATACCGATAACACCAACCATGCACAAACCGGAAACTGTGATCAAGCAAGTGTCATTAATTGATGAAATCCCCTTAATGTCCTTTCCTTCGGGCGACGGACGCTGTTCGCTAATGCATGTCCCGGGTGCAGTGGGATTAAAGGTGTTCTTAATGTAGATGGGGATGTTTTTGTGGAATACCGGATAGATTGTGGGGGGATAAATCACTTTCGCACCGAAGTTACACAATTCCATTGCCTCAATGAACGAGAGATGTTCAATCACATATGTGTTGTCAATCACACGAGGGTCGGCAGTCATGAACCCGTCAACATCAGTCCAAATCTCCAAGGCGCGAGCGTCGAGCGATGCAGCAAGAATTGCAGCGGTGTAATCGCTTCCGCCTCGACCAAGGTTTGTAATATCGCCATTGGCATCGGTTGAAATAAATCCGGGCACAACGGCAACCTTAAAGTCGGAGCTGTCGAAAGTCTCATGGATGAGTTTCTGTGTGGTATCATTATTTAAAACGTGCTTGCCAAATTGGTCAAGTGTTTTTATGAAATTGCGCGAATCAAATAACACGGCATCTTTGATGATGCGTGAGATAATAGTGCTTGAAAGGCGCTCACCATAGCTCACAATAATATCGAGAGAGCGGGGTGAAAGGTCGCGAATGAGGCTCACACCTTTGTAAATATTTCCAAGCTCTTCGAGCAGTGAGTCAACAATTTCTGTAACCTCCGATTGGAGTTCCACAGGAACAAGACCATTGATGATATTGTGGTGGCGAAGAATCATAGCCTGGAAGTCGTGATAGTAGCTATCTCCACCCTTTGCTGCCGTTTCGGCTGTTGATATAAGCTTGTCGGTTAACCCGCCAAGAGCCGAAACAACTACAATGGTTTGCTCCTCATTTTGTTCAACGATTGATTTAACATTCCGGAGGCTGTCAATGGTTCCAACAGATGTCCCTCCGAATTTTAGTACCTTCATTTTAGTAGATTCTTAACGAAAAAATTTGGGAACAAAGGTAGCGATTATTCCGCAAATTATCAATATTCGCCATTACTATCCCTCTTGCTCAGAGTGTTTAGTTTATGCTGTTGATTAATAGGTGGTTAGTGGTGTTTGTTGCAGGTGATTGAGTGTAAAAAAAACAGCAACGCGACATATAAAAGTCGCGTTGCTATCAAATAATTAGTTTGAGTGAATCAGAGTACTATAACTTTGGATGTTTTTGTGCCTTGACGGCGAATGTAGAGGCCTGGGGTGAGTTGGTTGCCATCAATGCGTAGCCCTTGAATATTGAAATATTCAACCGGTGAATTAGAATTGTCGGAATCAATCTTATCAATGCCGGCAACACCCGTGTTGCAATCTACATATGTTACATTTAAAGTTGCGAAGCGGCATGTGCCTGTGGGAATAAATGACACCAAATTTATGGTTTTGTTTGTTGATGCCTCCCATGTTCGGCTGCTGTTTGTCCATGTGCCACCTTCACTAACGGTCATATCTTCCCAGTCCTTTGAACTCCCGTGCTGTGTGAACTTGATTTTTGTGATTTTATAGCCGTTGTCGTCCAAATAAATTTTGAACTCATTATCTTTATAAACTCGACATTCAACCACTTCATATGCGCCGTAGTAGTACCATCTTGGACTTGTCCCTTTGCTGTGATTTGCTGTGCTGGCAGTAAATACAATAGGCCCATTCTTGAAAATAACACCATCAAAATCAGTCGTAACCTGTGAGGTGGAGGGCATTATCAGGGTTGTGTTGGCGAGACTTTCTGCATTTCCTGTTGCGGTGAAATCAAAGGTAACTGTAGTTTCTCCCTCTTCATAAAGTGAATATGTGGCAGTGGCGACATCTGAATTTTTATACCCATCTTTCACTGCTATTGCTTTCACCGTGCAGGGCTCGTAGAATATGATTGGCTCTACGTATATCTCCGATGATGTTGTGGGTGTGTCGCCATTGGTTGTGTAGTATATAGTAACATCTTCAGTGGCGCAGTCTAATGTGATTTGGTCGCCTACTGAAAGCTTACTGCCGTCGGCAGGACTGATAGATGGGGTTGCAACGGTTCCCAACTCTTCCCCCTCGGCCGCGCTGTAGTAGTTGATGGTGTTCACGGCTAACCAACCACTATTGGTGGCAGCTGCCATTTGAAATGCAATGCGGTAGTATTGGTTTGCCGCGGGTGATGTAATGTTGATTGTTACGGTTCCTGTGCCATTTTTTGTGGCAGGAATCTCGTTTATGTCACCGAGATATTCAGTTGAGGTGCTGAAGGTGTTATCGGGCGAAACAAGTACTTTAATAGATGTTATTTTGTCATTAGCCCCTTTTATAAGGCGAACCACATCGCATGTGATTTTGTCAATCGTTTCTGAAATTGCAAATTGAGTTGTGATTGTAGCATTTGTGGCGCTTTTGTTTGATCCGCAGCGCATAGGATTTGTTGCCCAACCGAGGTTATAGTTGCTAAATCCCGACACTGTCCATGCTTGACTATCACTGCCGGTGAGGGTGAAGGTTTTGTTGTAAGCATTGACAGAGGTCATGTTTGAAGTGCTGGGAGTAACTGTGACAGCAGGTTCTTGTGCCGATACTGTGAATGATAATAAAACGGTTAATAGAAGTAGAAATTTTTTCATCTGATGTGTGTCTGAATTTTAATGCACAAAATTACATATAATATTTGATATATGAGATTGTTGCGTAAAAAATATTGCGCTTTGTTTCTTCTATTGTAATGGGCGTAAAATAGGCAGCGCGGCCTACGGACGGTCGCGCTGCTGCATTTGGTATATTCTGATTGGAATTATTTCACTAACACTTTTGAGGCTTCTGTGCCTTGGCGGCGAATGTAGAGGCCGGGAGTGAGTTGATCGCCATTAACGCGGATGCCTTGGAGGTTGAAGTATTCAACCGGAGCATTTGAGTTGTCAATGCCAATGCTACCAATTTCAGCAACACCATTGCTGTCTTCAACATATGTCACTTTCAATGTGGCAAAACGGATGGTTGCTGTGGGGGTGAATGTCACTTTGTTGATCAAGCTTCCAGCAGGAGCCTCCCATGCTTTGTTTGTAGTGGCCACTGTGCCGGTTACATCTTCTTCGTTTGTGGTTACGGTTACGTCGCCCCAATTGGTTGAACCTTCATTCTGAGTAAATTCAATCTTAGTGATTCGGTAGCCGTCTTGTGCTAAATACACATTGAATTCATTGGCTTTATAAACGCGACATTCTGTTGCACTGTTGTTGGTATAGTAGAACCATGTGGGACTATTTCCGTTAGAGTGATTTGCCGTGAGAGTGTTCAAAACTATCGGTCCATTGGTGAAGCTGACACCATCAATAGGTGTGCTTGTAGCAGTTGCCACGGGTGTTGCGATGGTTTTATTTGCAAGGGCTGCAACATTGCCTGATGCAGTGAAGTCAAATGTAGCAGTGTTTGAACCCTCAATGTAGAGTGAGTATGATGCTGTTGCAATGTCAGAATCAATGTAGCCATCCTTCACTGCGATTGCTTTCACTGTGCATGCTTCGGTGAATGCGAATGGTTCGGTGTAAGCGGTAGAGCCGGTTGTGGGATCTTCGCCATCGAGGGTGTAGTAGATGGTTGCATTTTCAGTGGCACATTCAATTGTAATCAAGTCGCCAACAGCGAGTTCTGAACCTGAAGCGGGGCTGAATGTGGGAGTGGCAACGGCCTCCATCACTGTTCCTCCTTCAAATTTAATAGGTGTGATTTGGAGAGTTGAGTTATAGCAGCTAACGAAGCCATAAACAGCGAATCCTTCACCTTCGGGGACAGTGTTACTGTATGAGCCGTCGGGGAGAATGATTGCATTGGGATAGTATGTTGCGTTATAGAATGAGTTGTAGATTACGATGCTGGAGCCATTTTCGTCAGTGGCAGTGTAGTTGTTTGCTGAGGAAGCGGCTACAATATTAACGTCAACGATTCTCACATATTCGTTGAGCATTGATGTTGAAATCTCTTCGATTGCATATTCGTTGGGCTCAACGGGAGTACCGCTTGTTTTTTCACCTACAGCAGAGGGGATGATTTCGGGAAGACCATTTTGTGATTTGTATGCGCCTGTGATAAAGCTGATAACATCGCCATTTTCTGCTTCAAGATTAGTAATGTCTGTGATATTAGCACTATTGTATGCAAGAATGTAGTCTGTGCCATCGGTCAAATAAAGATTGCGACCACACTGATAAATTGCAGTGAGTGGTGCATTAATTTTTGTGTCATCAACGTTGTTGGCGAGTTCAAGGAATTTGCCGATTGAAGTTACTACATTGGGTTTAATTTCTTTAGTGGTAACAGCACTTTCTTTGCCATCAAGTACTGCTATTGCTTTCACTGTTGTTACATCTGAAATTTCAAAGGGAGCACTGTACTGAGTAGAGCCTGTTGTAGGAATTTCGCCATCTGTAGTGTAATAGATGTCAGCATCATCTTCATGGGTGATTGACACCATATTATTTTCTTCGAGGGTGATGATGGGAGCTGCAATAGCATCAGCAGCCTGCTGACCATAATAGCTGATGGTGTTAACACCTAGCCAACCATTATTTGAAGCTTTTGCCGTTTCTAACTGAATTCGGTAATACTGATTAGCTACGGGAGCTGTAATGTTTACAGTAACGGTACCACGACCATTCGCAGACGATGGAATTTCGCTGATGTCGCCGGTATATTCAGTTGCAGATGTGAAAGTTGCATCTGCTGAAACAAGTACTTTGATAGCAGTAAGCTTATCATTTGTTCCGGCATTGCGACGCCACACATCAAATGTGATTTTATCTACAGCCTCTGTGATGGCAAAGTTTGTAGTGATTGTGGCTGATGTTGCGTTTGTTTTCCAGCCACAACGCATTGGATCTGATGCCCAGCCAAGATTGTTGTTGTTGAATCCGGCAACTTTCCATGTTTGACCATTGTCGCCGGTCAATGTAAAGCTGCTGTTATAAGCATTGATCTTCCCCATGTTGGTGGTGGAAGGAGTAACGGTTACAACCGGATCTTGTGCTGAAGCTACAAGAGCGAATAATGAGGTTAAAAGGAGTAAAAGTTTTTTCATAAAAAATGTTATTTGGTTAGTAATATGCAAAATTATCTAAAAAAACTGATATATGAATGTTTTTTGCGAAATAAATTGCAAGTCGCGCATTTTTGGTTGCGTGGCACGGGGAGGATAATAAGATGATGTGAGGGGGGGCTTATTTATTGCTTTGTGCTTAAGTTTGTTTGCACCAATCTGCATAGCAATTGAGTAGCTTCATCGGGGCGGGGGATGAGCAAATCAAAAAGTGCTGCAGCCATCGGCTGCAGCACTTTGAATTGTGATTTATCAATTATTCAATTAATATTTAGTTGCGGGGTTTTCATCGCGAAGTTTCGCATAGGCACGCAAATATTTGCGGAGTGATGAAATGATTTCGCGAGTTTCGTGGAGCATGTTGATGTAGACATATCTCACAGTGAGAGTGGAAGGATCCACTTCGTGCAGATTTTCATGCTGGCTGTGGTAAGCATTAGAAATAGCTTCTTTCAAGTTGTCGCATTTGCGGCGCAAAGCGGGGATTGTATCAATCATTCCACTGTCAATGGTTGCAAGAATTTCGGTGAGAAGTTCCGACATTTTGCTTGAGAGGTCAGAGAGTTCAGCAGCACATTCTTTGGGGAGCGGTAAGAAATTATTGTCCACATGTTCGCGGCAAATTTCATTGATGCGGCGAAGGTTGTAGAGGATGCCCATGCAGCAATTGTTGCTAAGATAGAACCATGCGCTGTTGCCAATGGCAACTTCTCTCGGAACGCTCTGCAAACACAATGTTTCTTTGCGGCGTGCATTCTTGAGTTGACGCTTCCATGTCATGAGGGCAGTGTCGTTCTTCACCAAAGTGCTTGTGCTTTCTGTGATAAATGCTTGAGTGATCTTAGAGAAAGTTTCGTTGGCGTAGGTGAGGAATTTCTGCTGGTGTTCACCCATATACATGATGAGCAAAGGCCATGTTTTGCTCTTGTCTTCAGTGGTGAGGATGGTGTTGAAGAGGGCATCAGATTCATTTTCTGATGATTTATTGCGGAAGCGAATATTGCTGCGGATAACAAGGATAATTGTGATTACAGCGAGAACCATCATCACCCAGTAGCCACCGAGGTGCATCAAACCGGCAATGATTGATGCTCCGATAAATGCAGCTCCGGCAGTGATAAACCAGCTACCGATAACAGAAATCACACCTGTGATACGGAACACGGCACTTTCGCGCTGCCAAGCACGGTCGGCGAGTGATGTACCCATAGCCACCATGAAGGTGATGAAGGTGGTTGACAAGGGGAGCTTCATTGAGGTGCCGAGAGCAATCAACGCGCCTGCAAGTACAAGGTTCACAGAGCCGCGGATAAGGTCGTAGGCGGCACCCTGTTCGGTGATTGATTCTTCAACATTAAAGCGGCTGCCAACCCAGCGACGCACGGGAGCGGGAGTGACATTTTGTACCCAAGTAATAACTGAAAGTGTCCAGCGAACCAATCGACGAGCAATTCGTGATGAACCAAACATTTCGTCACCACCTTGCTGGCTGCTAAGGCCGATTTCGGTCTTTGAAACATTCTTTACTTTCGGAGAGAAAACGAGTGAAGTAACCATTATCACACCTGCTGTGACAAGGAAATATACCGGAGTGTTTGCTGATTCATTCAAGAAGCCCATCATAAAGCTGTTGGGGTCAGTGGCTCCGGCATCTGTATAGGTCATGAATGATTCAAAACCTGTGATAGGAACACCGATAAAGTTAACAAGGTCATTGCCGGCAAAGGCCATTGCAAGGGCAAATGTGCCTAAGAGAACAACTACTTTCAAAACATTAACACGCAATGCGTGGAGTAATTGCATGAACACTGTGAAGAATGCAATACATGTCAATAGGATAGTGCCGGTGTTTGTTGCAATCCATTCTTTTGCGTCGGGGGTCATGAATGCCATTCCTTTCACGCCCTTAATCAAAAGGAAGTAAACAATGGCTGTGGTACACAAACCGCCGTAGATGCCTATTTTCCATTTGAAATTGGTGCGATAGTTAAATGAAAATATCATGCGGGTGATGAATTGAACAATCGTACCGAACACGAAAGCGATAGCTACCGATAGGAAGATGCCGATAATCACGGTCAATGCTTTTTCGGTGTTGATGTAGTCAATAAGGCCAAGGTCAGCGGCAGCACCATTTGACATTTTGATTAAAGCAACAACGAATGTAGCACCCAAAAGTTCAAATACCATTGAAACTGTGGTAGATGTGGGCAAGCCAAGGGTGTTGAAAATGTCGAGCAAAATGATGTCGGTTACAATTACAGCCATGAAAATACACATTATATCATAGAATGTGAAGTTTTCAGGTTGGAAAATGCCGTGGCGGGCAATATCCATCATGCCATTACTCATAGCAGCACCGATAAATACACCAATGGCGGCCACCAACAAAATTCGTTTGAACGAAGCAGCCTTAGCTCCGATAGCTGAATTGAGAAAGTTTACAGCATCGTTGCTGACACCTACTACAAGGTCAAAAATTGCAAGTGCAAATAGGAAAATTACAATGCAAAGAAAAAGGGGATCCATAAAAATTGGTTAATTTATATTTGTCGATGTAAAGTTGAGGATAAATTATATCAAAATTATAACAAGATGGTTAATATTTTATAAATCGTAGTGTGAAAATTAGTCCGCCATTCTCTTGATTGTGTGCAGAAATTTCACCACCATGGATGAGCATGGCATTTTTTGCGATTGAAAGTCCAAGACCGGTGCCACCGGCGGCTCGTGAACGCCCTTTGTCCACACGGTAGAAGCGTTCAAAAAGATGTGGCAAATGAGCATCGGCAACACCGCATCCATTGTCGGCAACGGTTATGGTCATGGTGTTGGTGTTGAACGGTTGCTGGCTGATGATAATTTCGGTGCCGCCACTATAGGCTATGGCATTGCTTATTAGATTTTGAAACACTGATGCTATCAATCCGCTATTGCCGATTGTGTGGAGTGGGGTGTTGATGTTGTTTTTAATGACAATTCCTTTTGCTTCGGCAGCAAGGGTGAAGTCGGTGACCACCTCCTGAATGATATTGGCAATGTTTAATGGCTCCTTCTCTATGACATGCTCGCCATCAGAGAGGCGAGTGAGTGTTGACACATCGGCCAGAAGGCTTTTGAGTCTGTTGGCATTGGCCAGTGCGCGTTCAATAAATTCATTGCGTCGAGCATCCGAAAGTTCGGGATGGGCAAGAAGAGTTTCAAGACACACCGACACTGATGCTATCGGTGTTTTCAGCTCGTGATTGATATTATTGGTCAATTGCTTTTTGATGCGCTCTTTTTCGCGCTGTTCACGCATTGCTTTGCGGTGTTCGCGGTCGCGGTCGTTTATGGCTTGTTGCAATTGTGCATATAGCCGGACTATGTGATTGGATATATCGCCAAGTTCGTCGTGCGGGAAAGGTTCTGTGTCCGAAATGCGAATCCCATTTTCTACGTTTTCTGCAAGATTGTTAAGTCGGGAAATGTGTTGTCCCATTCGGCGTGTTACAAAATATCCAAAGATACACATTATAGTTGCTAATGCTACCATAATCCATAGGAATCCATAGTCGGCATGCAAGAAGCTAAGTAGCTTTTCGGAGTAAGGAACTGCTGAACGCACAATTATTCCGTTGTCACCGGCTGTAGCCGAATAGAAATATGTGGTGCCGGTGCTTTCACTATGACGTTGGATAGAGTATCCGCTGCCAAATTTTTTTGCATCAATAATCTCTTCGCGAGCCGAGTGATTGCCGGTGGGAGTTGATCCAAGAGTATTGTCATATATTACAACACCATCATTTGAAATAAGGCTGACGCGGAGTTCGCTAAATGGATGGAATTTAGAGAAATTGGTTAACGACAAGTCATTGTTTTGAGCATACTCATTGAGTATCTTTGTGTTGATTTGTTGCAATAATGTGTTTAACCCCTTGACTCGGATGTCGGTCTCACGGTAGGTTTGATATGCTAAAAATCCCCCGACGAGAATCATCGAATAGCCAAGCAACCACAAAAATAGGCGAGTGTGGTAGGAGGGTTTATTCCATAAAACCATAGCCGTAACCAGTTCGTGTGACTATGTTTTTTCCGTAGCGTCCAAGTTTTTGGCGTATGCGATTGATGTTGACATCAACTACACGGTCCACTACTACTACTTCGTCGGGCCAAATGGCTTTTAAAATCTCTTCACGGGAGAATATTTTACCTCTATTGGTAATCAATGTAAGTAGAATCTCAAATTCTTTGCGTGGCATAGCTACGATTTCTCCATCTATGCTACATTGTTTTTTCGCTGGAACAATTGTTAGCCCTTCGTAGCTTATTGTTTCGGACAGCTGTGGTTGTGGTAATTCGGCGTGTTGGGAAATTCGTCGAAGTACTGTTCTTACACGAGCCAATACGCTTCTCAATGAGTATGGCTTCATGATGTAGTCATCAGCACCCATGTCAAGCCCCTCGATCATGTCGTCTTCAGTGTCGCGGGCTGTACAGAAGATAATAGGAATAGATGCAGTGGTAGCAGATGATTTTAGTATCTTAGCTAATTGAAAGCCTGAAATTTCGCCCATCATCACATCAAGTAGAAAAAGGTTATAACCTGAGCAATCACGGGTTAATACCTCTTCGGCACTATGTGCAGTGTCAACTTCATATCCCTCGGCCTCTAAATTAAATTTAAGTACTTCACACAAAGTCTCTTCGTCATCAACCACTAAAATCCTTTTCTTCATATTATTTTCTGATTGAAATATTCTTATTGCAAATATATTATAAAATTGTGAAATTTCAATTTATGGGGTTCTCTTTTAAGCCACAATTTGAAGAGAAAAGAGGCCTATATAAAAAATCTCGTGAAAACATCACGAGATTTTTTTATTGCGCTATTTAATGTTTAGTACAAATCATTTTTTAGCAGTTTTTTTCGCTGCAGTTTTTTTGGGTTTTGCAGGTTTTTCGCAAGCTGCGTCTGCTTTTTTCTTAGCACATGCGCGTTTCTTTGGTTTTTCTTCTACAGCTTCTTTTGCTGCTTTCTTTTCACGAAGGAGATGCTCTTCATTGAAGTGCTCAATGTTTTTACGCATTGAATTTACCTCTTTGTTGAGTGTTTCAATTTCCTGCTCCTGATTGCGAATAGTGGTCAGCAATGCGTTCAATTCTTCATTTTCAATTGAAAGCGGATATTGCTCTTCAACGCGCACAATGAAGTCGGCAAGCACGTTCATATAGTTGGTGAACGCCACAAACGGAGTTTCATAGGGGCTGAAGTTAGAATGAGCCGCGCCATCAGCAAAATGTTTGGTTGCCATATAGAATAGGTGGTCGGCAGCTTGAAGATAGTTCCAGTCTTGTTTCAAGCGGCGGTCGTCACACAAACGAACACGTTCAGCAACAGAATAAAGTTTTTCAAATGCTTCATTCTGAAGTTTGTTGCCAATCCATGCAGAGGTGTCGCGTGACTCGTCGGTCCAAGAAATCGGGTGCATGATTGACAATTCGCCCACAGATTTAAGCTTAGCAATAGCTTCGCTTGGAGTAACAAATTCCACACCACTGTTTGCAGCAAAATAGGGGAGTGCCTCGAGGAATTGGAAGATACCTGTTTCGCGGGGCTGGAATTCGCCGAATGTTTCAAGGTTCATGAACAAGTTGACAATCTGCTCTTCTGCGGGAGTAGATGCAACCCAATTGATGTATTTATCAGCTGTGAGCGGATATTCAGCCCAATCAGTGTTGTTGAAGTTCTTAGAGATGTCGTCACTAAGTTTAGCATTGCGCAAGAGCACTTTCAATTTGGGCGCTGTTGCTGCACTGTAAACATAGTTGGGTGATTTCCAGCCGAGAATGTGTTTTGCACCTTCGGTGATAACACCCTTGTAGCCCATGGCTGCGATTTGAGGAGCCAAATCATCGCAATAGATAAGCTCTGTGTTGCGAAGCACTTTCGGACGAACACCAAAGAGTTCGAAGATTTTGTCATCGTGAACTTTCACCTGTGCTGCAAATTCTTCAGGCTCAGCGAGTGAAGAAAGAGAGTGGGCATAAGTTTCAGCCAAGAATTCAACGCGACCTGTGGCAGCGAGTTTTTTGAGCAAGTCAATGAACTCGGGGACATACTGTTCAAGTTGTTCAAGGGCTACACCGGTAACTGAAAGTGCGCACTTGAAGCCGGGATATTGCTCAATCATTCTGAGCAGGCTTTCTGCTACGGGAATATAGCTGCGCTGAGCTATACGAGTCACTATATCGTCGTTGGCAAAGTCATCATAGTAGTAATGGTCGTTGCCGATATCAAAGAAGCGATATCTTTTTAGGCGGAACGGTTGATGAATTTGAAAATAAAAACAGATTGCTTTCATGATTTCTTTATTAATCGTGAGGTTGATTTTTCGGTTAATTGTTTATCACACGTTTGTAGATGTCAATAACTTTGGCTCCGGCCTTGTCCCATGTGATTTGATTTACTTCGTTGAGGCCATCTTCGCGGAGCTGGTCATACATTGCCGGATAGGTGATGATTGAATGAATGGCGTCGGCCATGGCATCAATATCCCAATAGTCGGTCTTGATGACGTTATTGAGAATTTCGGCACATCCACTCTGTTTTGAAATGATAGAGGGAACTCCCATCTGCATTGCTTCGAGGGGTGAAATGCCGAAAGGCTCTGACACAGATGGCATCATATAGACATCGCTGGCTTTGAGCATTTCATACACCTGCTTCCCTTTTTGGAATCCGGGGAAGTGTAGGCGGTCGGAGATGCCGCGTTCAGCAGCAAGAAGAATCATTTTGTCCATCATGTCGCCTGAGCCGGCCATAACAAAGCGCACGTTGTGGTTGTTTTTCAAAACCTTTGCGGCGGCTTCAACGAAATATTCCGGCCCTTTTTGCATTGTGATACGTCCAAGGAATGTAACCACCTTTTCTTTCGGCTTGTTGGCTTGTACGTTCAGCAATTCTTCGCTAAGCGGAGTCACTGCGTTGTGTACGGTGGTCACTTTAGCAGGGTCGATGCCATATTTGTCAATTACGGTTTGACGTGTGAGGTCACTAACCGTAATGATGTGGTCGGCTTGTGTCATGCCATCGCGTTCAATACCGAACACTGTGGGGTTGACATTGCCGCGAGAACGGTCAAAGTCAGTGGCATGCACGTGAATAACAAGTGGCTTGCCTGTTACTTGCTTGGCATGAATGCCGGCGGGATAGGTCAGCCAGTCGTGAGAGTGAATAACGTCAAAATCAAGTGTGCGAGCAATTACACCGGCGCATATTGAATAGTTGTTGATCTCTTCAAGAAGGTTTTCGGGATAGCGACCTGAGAATTCAAGGCATCCGAGATCATTTGTGCGCATGTAATTGAAATCGGCATAGATGTTTGAGCGCAAGTTGAAGTATAGGTCGGGATTGATGAATTTGCCAATACGCTGCTCAACATATTCACGATTCACATCGCGCCATGCGATGGGTATTTGTGATGCACCGATTATATTGGCAAAACTTTTATCTTCGTCGCCCCAGGGTTTTGGAATAACGAAGCTGATCTCCATATCGCCACATTCCCACATCCCTTTTGTGAGACCGTAGCTGGCAGTGCCGAGACCGCCAAGAATATGAGGGGGGAATTCCCACCCGAACATTAATGCTTTCATGTCTTTTTGTGGCGGGGGTTAGAGTTTGAATTTTTTTAGTGCTGTAATTGTGTTTAGGATGCCGGCAACATTGGTCGCGTGGCTGATTGCACCGCGACCTGAGAATGGCGGGTTGCCATCATAGAGCTGCGACAATGAACCGATGCATCCTTGTGTCATTTCATCTTCATAGCCGATAAGCATGCGGTCAACGTAGCTAACGCCACTCTGTCCGAACACCTTTAAATAAGCATTGGCGTAGAAGCCGAAGAGCCATGGACGTGTGGGCCCATTGTGAAGAGCAAGTTCGCGTTCTTCGGGTGAGCCTTGATATGTGGGGCGATAGCCGAAGCTCTTTGGTGAGAGTGTGCGAAGGCCTTTGGGTGTCAGCAATTCGCGAGTCACAATGTCAAGCACGCGTTTGCGCTGACGGCGGTCGAGAGGAGAATAGTCAAGCCCGATTGCAATGGCCATGTTTGGACGAACTGATGGGTCGGCATAGTTGTCGATAACATAGTCATATAGATAGCCATAATCGTTGAGGAATGTATTAACGAATGCTGTTTGCAATTTGTCGGCTGTTTCGTTCATGATTTCACGGAGACTATCATGTTCCGGATGATCTTCGGTCACAGTGCAAGCAAAGCGGAGTGCATTGTACCAAAGAGCATTGAACTCTACCAAAAGCCCTGTGCGCGGAACAACGGGACGACCATAGAGCGATGCGTTCATCCATGAAACCGGAGTGTCTGTGCCGGCAGTGCGAACCATGCCATCGGCCTGAACCTGAAGATTGGGATGGTTGTTGCCGAGAATGTATTGCATGATATCTTTAATCAGCGGCATATAGCGGTTGTAGCATTCTTCTGCACCATAAGCCTTGGCATATTGCTGCAATGCCCACACACACCAGAGTGGAATGTCGGGGAGGTCGATTTGCATAATGCGCTTGTCAACCTGTCCGGTGGTCATATAATTTGAGAGTGCTTTTGCCGCGGTGTCCATGATTGCTTCAAAGTCGGCTTTATGGTCAATAGCAATTGTGTTGCCGGGAAGCGACATGAAGGTGTTACGTGCAATAATCTTACCCCAAGGATAGCCTGAAAGCATAAACATTCCGTCTTTGTCTTTGAGGTAGAACTGTTTGGCTGAGTTCTTCAAGCAGTTGAAGAATGATGTGCGGCAAGTGCGAATCGCAATTTCGTTTTCATACATCTTGCTGAGTGAGCGGGGTGAAACTTCGCTCAAACCGGCAGAGAAGATGATTGATTCGCCTTTCTTAATTGGAATGTCAAAGTAGCCGGGAACCCAAAGGTCTTCAGTGTAAGGAACCCCGCGTTCCATGTCTTTGATGTACTCAAAGCCATTGTACCAGTTTGGCTCTGAGTGCCATTCCGGTTTGTGGTTGAATTGCATGTAGAGTGTGGGGTAGCCGGGGTAGAGGCAGCTGCCAATACCATTTGCCACTGGTTGATATTCACTGTTGAGATTCCCGTTAGCCATGACGAGCTGGTTGACTTCGCGGAATGCAAGCATGGGCTTGAAGCGCAAAGTGGTTGCTGAATGAGCTTCAACAAGAGTGTAGCGAATCAGCAAGCGGTTCTCGTTGGAAATGAAGATTTTCTCTTTAGTGAGAATAACACCGCCTACGCGGTAAGTGGTGCGAGGCACGCTTTCGCAGTCAAATTCACGAATGTACTTGTGGCCGTTGGGGCTGTAAACGCCGCCCTGGTAACGGTGCAAGCCAAGGTTGAACTGAGCTCCGTGTTGAATCACGGAAACGTCCATCGATGACAATAGCACATGCCAAGAATTGTCCATCTCGGGGATGGGCGCAACCAAAAGTCCGTGCTGTTTGCGAGTGTTGCAATCCACCACTGAAGTGCAGTGATAAGCGCCGGTCTGATTAGTGCGGAGCATTTCTTTTCTTAAAGACTGCTCAAGGTTAATCATGAGGCTTTTATCAAATTTCAGGTAACTCATGGGATAGATATAAATAAAATTTTGAATTTCAGAGGGTATTAATGTATAGTCGCGAATGTACAAATTTTTTTAACAGTGTGCAATTATTTTTCCGTTTTTTCGCTGTTTAAGGGCTCTTTGGGGGGTATGTGACCCATTTTGTCGATTTTTTTGAATTGAATTATAATCAAAATGGCTGTAATGACGGTGGCAAAAAGGTCGGATAGGGGGAATGACATCCACACCCCGTCGAGCTGAAACCAACGTGTCATTAATAGCAAAAGTGGAATCAAGAAGATAACTTGGCGAGCCAGGCTTAGGGATATGGATTGCCACACTTTGCCGATTGATTGGAAAAATGTGGTTGAAACAATCTGGAATCCTACTACAAAGAAACAGAGCATGGCAATTGAAAGACCATGGGATGTTGCTGCAATCAGTCCGATATCAGGGGTAAAGGCTCGTGCAATCAAATGGGGGCATGTCAGACCGAAGATTGCACCTACGGTAACCAATGTTGTGGCACACGCCACTGTCAGCCAGTAGGCACGCTTTAATCGATTAAAATTGCCTGCTCCATAGTTGTAGCCAACAATCGGTTGCATCCCTTGGCAGATGCCCACAACGGCCATGCAAATCAGTGATGTGTAGGTGGTAAATATTCCGGCGGCGGCAACGGCATTGTCTCCTCCAAATTCCAATAGCCGATTGTTGATTATGGCGTTGATGAAGCTGCTGGCGAGATTGATTGTTGCCGGAGCGGCTCCGATCCCGATGATTGCCAACACGATTTCTAATCGGGGGCGGAAACTGCCGCGTGTGAAATGTAGATTGTGTTTGTGATTAGCAAAGTGGGCCAAAACATAGATTGTGAATAAAGTCATGGCTATGTCGGTGGCAATGGCAGCTCCTTTTATCCCCATATCAAGGGCGAAAATGAATATTGGGGCGAGAATTACGTTTGCAATAGCGCTGATAATCATGGCAACCATTGCCTTTATCGGGTAGCCCGATGCTCGCATTATGTTGTTTAGTGAAAAGCCCACATTCATAATCAACATTCCCGGTAGGATGTAGGTCATGAAATCGCGGGCATAGGGGAGTGAAATTTCGCTGGCGCCGAACTTGATGAGTATCCAATCAAGGAATGTCCACATTAGGGTGATGTAAATGGTTGCATTTGTGATGATTAAGGTTAAAGCGTTCCCAAGGGCGAGTTCGGCCCCTCGTTTGTTTTTTGCTCCAAGCATAATTGACACTCTTGCACTGGCCCCGGCCCCGATCAAAACTCCGATGGCTGATGAGATGTTCATAACCGGAAAGGTAATTGTGAGCCCTGCAATGGCGTCTGTGCCAACGCCTTGCCCTATAAATATACGGTCGATGACATTGTAAATCGACATGACGAGCATGCCCACTACAGCCGGCACACTGTATTCCCAAAGCAGTTTGCCGATTTTCCCGGTTGCGAGTCGATTTATGTTTTGTTCAGCCATTTGGTCCGATTTTATTGCTGTGTTACTTTAGGCTTAATTGCCGTGGGTATTGGTTGGGGCAGATGGGATGTCAATAGACACAATTTGGCATCTGACATCATAGGATGTGCCGTCGGCACTGCGAGGTTTATAGGAGCGTTTATAGTAGAATGATTTTTGTATATCCCAGGACTTAAACGCCGCTTGGCGTGTTTCTCCGGCGGGAATCTCAATAGAGATGTGTCGTTCAATTTTGTGGAGTGTGCGCTTCTTTGAGTCAATATATTCAAGGAGAATACGCAAGCCGCATATATCTTTGTCAGTGTGGTTGCTTATAAATAATGTCTCTTTTGCGGCGCGTAGAGGTTTGTCATAGCCTGAAATGATGACATTGCTTAGTGTAGAGCTTGTGGCTATGGTGTCGATGTGGCTTTTGGTTGTGTCGCTCTTGGCTGCAGTAGTTTCGATTTGTTTTAAACCTCGTCGAGTGGTGCGTTGTGCTTTTGCGTCGCTTGCAATAGCTGAGATAATCAGCGCTATGATAGCAGCAATTATGTGGGATGTGTGTATTGATACTTTCATTATGAGTTAGAGGTATATTGGTTCAAGGGGGAGTGTCGGTTCGGGATATATGCGAATACACCCTTCTGCGCTTTTGGCTTCCCGATTTTGTTGTATGGCTCCGCGCCAAAAATATGGCAATAAGCGCCATGGCTTGAAAGAGAAAGCCGAGCGATGTTGTCGGAAGGTCAAGGCGCTTTCGTCATCGCTTAGTGTGAGAGTGAATTGTTTTGGTATAGTCAGTGTTGAACCGACTGATTGAGTGTATATTCGCGCATCATATTCCCCCTGCTTTGGTGTTGGGGTTAAAATGCCCATGATGGTGCCTGCACGCAAGGCTCGATTGGGGGAAAAGAGCAAAATCAAATTGTAGCTTATGGCCTGCTGTAGGTGTCCGGTTCCGTCATTTTCACGACGAAATATAGCCACTTCCACTCCCGTGGATGTGAATTTCCAAAAACCCTCAATGTGGTGGCGGTTTGATTCCTTAATCTGCTTTTTGAGTGTAGGAATGCTAAAGTTGGTAATGGTTTCAGAAAGATTTGGCAAGTCGTCAACAATTTTCTTTTCGGCCAGAGTGTCAAATGCACTTGTCGTGGCAATTATCACGGCAAGGAATATTTTTATTACACTGATATTTCGATCCCAAGTCATGTCTTAGGATTAGATAGTGCCGAAATGGTATGCAAATCCGAAACTGAAAATTTCCTTGAACTGGAACTTCTTCCATGAGCTACCTTCAATATAGGGGGTTGTGGTGTCGTAGCGCATGTGTGCATAAAGCCTGGTGGTCAAGAAGCGATTGATGTTTAGGTCAATAGTGTGCTCCCAGTCGCCGTAGGCATATTCGTAGTCAGTGAATAGGAAGAGTCGTGATTGATAGGTTATATTATGCGTGATTTTCCAACTGAGTGTGCACTCTGCGCTCGAACCAAATTTATTCTTGACACGTCGGCCATTATCAATACCATAGCTTTCCGGATTGATATCGTTGTCAAGCACTGTTTTCATGTTCCATGATAGCGGTGATATTGACGCTCCGAAGGAGAATGTTTTCTTTTTGTTGCTATGGTTGAATGTCATACCGAGACCCACGTTGAGCTCGCCGGGCGACATGAAAGATGAGCGTTTGACAGGAGAGTTTGTCGGGTAGCTATTCAGAAGCTGTGTCTTGAATAGGATATTGGCTGAGTAGTACCATTTTTTTGCGGCTTTATAACCCATGGTGGCATTAACCTGGAATATATCTTCAGAGATATTATAGGAGTGGATGCTATCGTCGGGAGCGCTATTCATGGCGAGTTTGTAGCCAACTGTCATTTCAAACAATTGCTTGGGATAGAACTTTGGATTGAGCTTGACTTTATAGGCCACTTGACCAATCACATTCAAGTTTTTGTTTCCACCTTGATACCAGTTAGGTGAAATATACGCTTGTGAAAATTGCAGCGAGGCATCAAAGGTGTGAATCCAACGTTTTTGTTCAATGTCGGCAGTGACCTCTTTGAGTTTTGAATCATCAACTTTTTTTTCTTTAAACACAATGCGAGTTGTGACCTTGTCAACATATGCCTGATATTCTTTGGGCAATGTCGGCATCTCGTTAGAGTTGTACTTAACGAATTGAGGATATTGCATTTCAAATCTTTGGCGAGTTTCATTGAAGATGGTGTTGCTCGCCTCATATTCATCAAGCCACTGATAGGATTGAGCAAAAAGAGGATTGTGATTTTTTTGCAACTTCATTGACAAGGTGTCGCATAGGTTGAATTGTCTATACACAGAAGGGGCATATTTGCCATTAGGCAACGGAGTGTTCATGCTTGCCAATGCAACCAATAGAGAGTCGAAATCCGGGCGATCAATCAAAAAGGTTGCTATGTTGTTATTTACGGATGTTGAGTCGCTAAGAGAATCGGTGTCGCAAACTTCGTTAATCAGTTGAGGTGACAATGATGTTGCCGAAATTTTCCTCTCAGCGCATAGTGACATTATAATTGTGGAAATCAAAAATATACTGAAACGCATACCGAAAAATTGTTCTTAGAAATGATTATGCAAAGCTACTAAAAAAATCCCATGCGGCAAAAAAAAGAAATTGACACAGCGGAATGTAGGTTCTGTTATGGTGGTGCTTCGGGTGTAACCATTGCTGTTAAGATTTATATTGAGGGGTAATTTACTTATTTTCTTGTCAAATTTCGCTATTCGGCGAATAATCTGTAACTTTGCGGTATAAAATTTGAAAACAAATGAATTATGCAATAATTGCTGCCGGCGAGGGCTCGCGTCTTCGAAATGAGGGTGTGGCAGCACCGAAACCACTTGTGCCGCTCAATGGTCGTCCGATGATTGGTCGGTTGATAGATTTATTTTTGAAGTGCAACGCAGAGACAATCAGCGTTATTGTAAATGAGCGGATGACCGAAGTGGCCGATTATCTTCGTGAGTTGGCACAGACACTCCCGGTTGAACTCAAACTGGTTGTTAAGACTACACCAAGCTCCATGCATAGCTTCTATGAAGTGAGTCGTCTGTTTAATGGTGAAAAATTTATTTTGACCACTGTTGACACGATTTTCCGCGAAGATGATTTTCGCCGTTATGCCGAAGCTTTTGAGGCAACAGATGATAATGATGGAATGATGGCATTGACAACTTTTATTGATGACGAAAAGCCATTGTATGTTGATGTTGATGCCGACATGAACATTACAGCTTTCCGCGATGAAGCTTTTGAAGGTGTACGCTTTATTTCGGGTGGCATTTATGGCCTTTCGGGAAAAGCTCTCGGAGTCCTTGAAAATTGTATCCAGACCGGTGTGAGTCGTATGCGAAATTTCCAGCGTGCGCTCGTTGAAGCCGGATTGAATTTAAAGGCCTATGATTTCGGTAAAATCATTGATGTGGATCATCAAGGCGACATTCTGAAAGCGGAGCAGTTTATCAAACAAGATTAAATCCATATAAATTAGTTATGGCAAATATAAAGATAGCGGCCGTTATGCGTGCCGGCGTTTTCTCTCCAAATCATATTGGCAACGATGCCGCCATTCTAAATGCTGTTGTTGAGCAGTTACGCAAGCGTGGCTGTGAAGTGGAAGTTTATTCCGAAGAGCAGTTGAATAATGGCGAAGTATCAGAGCCGATTATAGTAAATATGTGTCGTGAGCAGCGTTCGATACAGCGTTTGCAGCAGTATGAGGCTGAAGGCCGTTTGGTCATTAACTCAGCCCATGGGATTGAAAATTGTAATCGCGAGCGCATGACAAGAATTCTCTTAGGTCACAATATACCCTATCCCGAATCACTCACTGTGGACACCGATGAGGTGGTGAAAACGCGTCTTCAGAATGCCGGATTCACCGGTTGTTGGATTAAGCGTGGTGATGGTTGCGCGATGCACAAAGAGGATGTTAGCTATGTGCGCCACCCCGAAGAAGCACAAGAGGTGTTGCAGGAATATTTCTTGCGTGGCATCAAGCGTGCAGTGATTAATCGTCACTTAGTTGGGGATTTGATTAAGTTCTATGGCATCTCCGGCACCGATTTCTTTTATTGGTTCTACCCCTACGATGAAGGGCATAGCAAATATGGCTTGGAAGCAATCAATGGCAAGAGTCAAGGAATCCCCTTTGATGAAGAGCGACTCAAATCAATTTGTCGCATGGCCTCTGATGTATTGGATGTTAAGGTCTATGGTGGTGATTGCATTATTTCTCCTGACGGCACAATCAGCATTATCGATTTTAACGACTGGCCAAGCTTTGCTCCATGTCGTGTAGCGGCAGCGCCTCATATTGCTAAATGTGTGTTGGCAGCTGTGAAGGAGCGTAGCAAATAATTCAATATTTTTGATTTTGCTTTTTTATGGGAAATAAATCCGTTTTAAATAAGAAAACCACATCTTCCTATCGTGACTCTCTGAAATCATTGGACACTGAGGAGCATATTGATTTGTGGTTCTATCGCCCCATTGGATATGCATGGGCTAAACTAGCAGCAAAAGTTGGAGTTACTCCGAACGCTATCACCATTGCTTCCATTTTCCTCGGCATTGGTGCCGGCGTTGCATTCTATTTCAATGAGCTTTGGATTAATGTAATAGGGATGCTTCTATTGGTTTGGGCCAATTCATTTGACTCAGCCGATGGCCAGTTGGCCCGAATGACCGGGCAGTATTCACGCCTCGGACGAATATTGGATGGCATGGCCGGCGATTTTTGGTTTATCACAATATATGTTGCAATCTGCTTGCGTGAAGTGGAAACTTCGGCATTCTTTGGTGAATATAAGTGGGCAATTTGGGTTTTGGCTGTTGTGACCGGTATTTGTCATGCCAAGCAAGCCTCAATGGCCGACTATTATCGTCAATTTCATCTATTCTTTCTTAAAGGCAAAGACGGCTCTGAACTTGAGTATTTGGCTGATCTTCAACGTAAATATAAAGAGACTCCCTGGCGTGGTAATTTCTGGAGCAAACTGACCATGGCTACTTATGTTAATTACACTAAACAGCAAGAGGCAACAACCCCGGCAATGCAGAAATTGCGCAAACTTTTGCGCGAGCGTTTCTCTTCGGAAGCTATTCCGCAGAGTTTTTGCGATGATTTCCGCCAGAAGAGCTTGCCATTGATGAAGTACACTAATATTTTGTCATTTAACTGGCGAGTGATAGTGTTGTTCATTTCGCTGTTTGCGCAGATGCCTTGGATTTACTTTGTGTTTGAATTTACTGTCCTCAACGGACTTTTGATTTATATGGTGCTGCGTCACGAATCAATTTGCCGTAGCATGATTCTACGTCTCAACGAAGGTTGCTATAATGGAAATTAAAGGAATTATTTTTGATTACGGAGGCACTATTGATAGCTATGGTGACCATTGGAGTGAAGTGATTTATGATGGTTATCTTGATGCAGGCCTTGAGATTGATAAGGCTGTGTTTAGAGATGCCTATGTGTATGCTGAGCGTGAGTTGGCACGCACCCGTCATATCCTTCCGCAGCACAATTTCTATGATTTGTTGCTGATTAAGATGCAACTTGAACTTTCCGATTTGGCAACTAAAGGTGTAATTGCCGAAAGTGACGTGGTTAAATATGCTGAGCCGATAGCTCGTTATTGCTATGAGCGAGCTCGCAAATCATGTGAGGATGCTCGTCCAATTATCGAGCAGTTGTCAAAACGCTATCCATTGATGTTGGTGTCTAATTTCTATGGCAATGTTGAGACTGTGATTCGTGATATGGGCTTGCGCGAGTATTTCCGCGGAGTGATTGAAAGTGCAGTTGTAGGTGTCCGTAAGCCGAACCCCACGATCTTCAAACTCGGTGTCGATGCATTGGAATTAAAGCCGGAAGAGGTGCTCGTTGTCGGTGATAGTTTCCGTAAGGATATTGAACCCTCGCTTTCATTGGGCTGTCAAGTGGCATGGCTCAAAGGCAAGGGGTGGACTGCCGAAGAGGATGCGCAGACACATCCCTCAATTATCGGTTCGCTCAGCGAACTGCTTAGCTTGGTTTAAGCTCGGCTATTAATTAACTTTCAATTGCGAAAGACGCTGCTCAAGTTCTGTGGCTGAAAGTCGAGTGGTCAATTGTCCGTTCTGTGCAATTGAGATTTGTCCGGTTTCTTCTGAAACAACGATTGCCACAGCATCGGTGGTTTGAGCAATGCCAAGAGCTGATCTATGGCGCAATCCGAGGTGGCGTGGCACATTGTTGTCGTGGCTCACAGGTAGGATGCATCCGGCTGATTTAATGCGATTTTCGGCAATAATCATGGCTCCGTCATGTAGTGGAGAGTTTTTGAAGAAAATGTTTTCAATTAATCGGGAGTTTATTTTGGAGTCAATAATATCGCCCGATTTTTCATAGTTTTCCAATGGGATCTCTTGTTGGATCACAATGAGAGCTCCCGTTTTTGTTTTTGACATGTTTAGGCATGCATAGACAATCGGGAGAATGTTTTGATGTCTATCAGCATTATCTTCTTCGTTTTTTGTTCCAAAAATCAGCCTTCTGATAAAGCGCCAACGCTGTCTGTCGCCAAGTTGAACAAGAAAGTGCTTGATTTGGTCGGGAAATAGAATCACAATGATGAGCAAGCCAATATTCATGAACTTGTCAAGAATAGAGCCAATTAAGCGCATTTCAAATATTTGCGATGCAAACACCCACACCAAAATAAAAGCAAGAACTCCATAGAATAGGTTGATGGCGCCGGATTCTTTCATAATCCGGTAGGTGTAGAATAGCAACAGCGCTGCTATTGCAATGTCAAATATGTCGAGTAGAGAAATATCCATTGTGCTATTGAGTATGTGGGATTAGATGTTGAAGTTATTGTATAGTGAGCAAAGGTCTATTGCTTGTCGGGCTTCCTTTACATCGTGAACACGTAGGATTGAAGCTCCATTCAGAATGGCAATGGTGTTTAGCACTGTTGTGCCGTTGAGTGCAGCTTCTGGGGTGATGGATAGTACTTTTGTAATCATTGACTTTCGAGAAATACCAACGAGTAGTGGGCAGTCAAGCGCTTGTGATAGTGTCGGCAGCTTGGCAAGGAGTTCGTAGTTCTGCTCAAGTGTTTTGCTGAAGCCGAACCCCGGATCAATAATAATGTCGGAAACTCCGGCTTGCCGCAATGCTGTGATTTTCTTGGCGAGAGAGTAAATGATGTCGGCCGCAAGATTGTCATATTCTGTGAGTGATTGCATAGTAGCGGGCGTTCCGCGCATGTGCATTAAAATGTAGGGCACATTGAGTTTTGCTACTAATGGCAGCATCTCGGCATCAAGGTCACAGCCAGAAATATCATTGATGATGTCAGCGCCGGCATTTATTGCGGCTTCGGCCACTGATGCGCGGAATGTATCAACTGAAATGGGAATGTCGCTACTGACCGACCGAATAGCCTCTATGCCTTGAAGCACTCTGGCAGTTTCATCGCTTGGGGTAACATCTTTAGCCCCCGGCCGTGATGAGTATCCTCCAATATCTATCATATCAGCTCCATTGGCAATTAAATCTTCAGCCTGTTTGATGACCGAATGACGATTTGCTGCGCGCGATTCGCCATAAAAGGAGTCAAGTGTAACATTAATGATGCCCATCACCTGCGGGCGATTAATGTTCAGCAGACGACCATGAAGATTAATAGTATATGGCTTGAATGATTGCATATTGCGAAGTTAATCATAATTGATCGCAAAACCAAATATTATTCAATTGGTGAAATGGTTTCGTCGAGGTGATTGCGCTTGTTGCCATTGATTTTAGTGGATTTTGCAGTCTTAGTGCTATCGTTTTTTTGCTTTTTGTGAAGTTTATTCTTACGAGGCTTGGAGGTCTCGGTTTGCTTTGTTGTGTCCGAAGATGATTCTATTGTTGGGGGAGTGGTGATTGTTGAATTGTATAACACATTGCGTCGGCATAGAGTCATTGTGGCAATTATGATTGCGATAATAATCACAAGCAATATTGTCCCGCGACGTTCTCCCGACGTGAATTTAGGCATAATTCTATATGAAACTTGAAATTAAAACTCCGACAATAAATATCGGGGCGATATATCGAACCACAAATACCGCAATAGCATAGAATGAAGATTGTAGCTCTCCTTTGTTTGATAGCTGATCAAGGAATAGTCTTCGCGGAGCGCGCCAACCCATGTAGATGCATAGGAATATTGAGCCTATTGGGAGCATGATATTTGTTGCTATGGTGTCAAGCAGATCAAAAATATTCAGCCCGGCCACAGTAATGTCGCTCCATGGACCCATTGATAGAGAGCAAATAGCGCTGAAAACGAATAGAGGCGATAGGGTTATTAGGACTGACTTCCAGCGCTTAACGCCGAAGCGGTCACATATAAATGCGATAGACACTTCGGCAATGGAAACGGTTGAAGTTACGGCCGCAATGGTTAGTAATAGGAAAAACAGTATGGCCCATAGTTGCGTGGCGGGCATGTTGGAGAATACCTCCGGAAGAGTTACAAATACCAATGTTGCTCCGCGCAGACTTTCGCCGGTAAGCCCGAAAGATGTGACTGCTGGGAATATGATTAACCCCATCATCACCGACACTGAAAGGTCGAGCAGCGAAACTGTGAGTGCGGTGCGTGTGAGTTTTGTGGTTTTTGGGAAATATCCGGCATAAGTTACGAGGATACCCATGCCGAGGCTAAGTGAGAAAAACGCCTGTCCGGTGGCTCGGATCACAGTGGCGGGGGTGACTTTAGAGAAGTCAGGCTTTAAGAAAAACGACACTCCATCCATAGCACCGGGGAGGGATAGTGTGACGCCAACGAGCACCAATAGGATTAAGAATAATATTGGCATGGCAATGTTGGCTAATCGTTCAATCCCTTTCTGAACGCCGGCAATCAGAATTGCAATATTCAAAGCAATGATAACGAATGTGCCAATTAAGGGATTGTAGCTATGGGTTATGAACTCGCTCATCTTTGTGGTGTAGTGGGAACTTAGCTCTATTGATGCGCCGTCGCCAGGAAAAAGGCTGCCGGTTGCCGATTGAATAAAGTATTCAAGAGCCCAACCGGAAACCACCATATAGAAGCAAAGAATCAGGTAGCTAGCAAGTATAGCCCATGCGCCTACAGCTTGCCAACCTCTGCCGGCGCCAATATTGTGTAGAGACCCCACAATGTCACTTCGCCCGGCGCGACCTAATGCAAATTCGCTGAGCATAACAGGAATCCCGAGCAGAATTATGCAGCCAATATAAAACACCAAAAATGCCGCGCCGCCACCCTCTTGGGCTTCAGCAGGGAATCGCCACACATTGCCTAAACCCACAGCAGAGCCAACAGTTGCGGCTATAATCCCTATTTTAGAGGAGAATAAATTTTTTGCCATATTCAAAGTTTTTCACAAAAATAATTATTTTGCTTTCATATCACGATAAATTGAGGCTAAATTCTTCAGATTGTGATCAGTTGAGTGTCGAAATGATGCTAATAATGGTGAAACTTAGTTACATAAAAATAAAAAGAGAAAAATCTACAAAGAAATGAGAAATCTTATGGCCAAATGCTGTGATAATTGCTAAAAAATCGTTATCTTTGCTCGTTATTTGGCTTCATTGATAGCTGGCATTTGCTTGATATTGTTTGAATGCTGAAAAAGGGAAAAGAGTAGAATTTAAATTAGATTATATCAAAAGATTATCATGTTGGAAGAAGATCGTATATTAAAGATCAATATTGAAAACGAAATGAAATCGGCCTATATCGACTATTCTATGTCGGTTATAGTGTCGCGTGCTTTGCCCGATGTTCGTGACGGCCTTAAGCCGGTGCATCGTAGAGTGCTTTTCGGTATGAATGAAATGGGCAACACTTCAGATCATCCTCATAAAAAGTCGGCAAATTGTGTCGGTGATGTAATGGGTAAGTATCACCCCCATGGTGACTCCTCAATCTATGGTACAGTTGTTCGTCTTGCTCAAGATTGGGCCATGCGTTATACTCTCGTTGATGGTCATGGTAACTTTGGCTCTGTTGACGGTGACGGTGCAGCCGCTATGCGTTATACTGAGGTTCGCCTTCAGAAACTAGGTGAAGAGATGCTCAGCGATATTGATAGCGATACAGTTGATTTTCAACCAAACTATGACAATACTCGTCGCGAACCGTTGGTGTTACCCACCCGCTTCCCTAACTTGTTGGTAAATGGTGCATCGGGTATTGCTGTCGGTATGGCCACAAACATTCCTCCTCACAACTTGACAGAGGCTATTAATGCTTGCACGGCACTTATTGACAATCGCGATTTGACAGTGTCGGAGCTTATGCAGTACATCAAAGCACCCGACTTCCCCACAGGTGGTATAATTTATGGCTACAATGGGGTGCGCGATGCATTTGAAACCGGTCGAGGAAGAATCTTGATTCGTGCTAAAGCTGAGATTGTTACTGAAAACAATCATGAAAATATCATTGTAACGGAAATCCCCTACAATGTCAATAAAGCGCTTCTTATTTCATATATAGCCGACCTGGTTACTGAAAAGAAAATCGATGGTATCGCCGATATCAACGATGAAAGTAACTATAAAGGTATGCGCATAGTCATTAAGCTTAAGAGCGATGCTAATGCTAATGTCGTTCTCAATAAGCTCTACAAAATGACTCAGATGCAGGCGTCATTCAGTGTCAATAATGTGGCTTTGGTTAATGGTCGCCCCAAGACTCTAAACCTAAAGCAGATGCTTGAGTCATTTATTGATCATCGTCATGAAGTGGTTACTCGTCGCACTAAATTCGAACTTCGCAAAGCTCAAGAGCGTGCTCACATCTTAGAGGGCCTAATCATTGCATCGCAGAATATTGATGAGGTTATTCACATTATTCGCTCTTCGGCAAATACTGAAGAAGCTCGCAAGCGATTGACTGAACGCTTCAACCTCTCTGATGCACAGACCACTGCTATTGTGGAAATGCGTTTGAAGCAGCTCACCGGTTTGGAACAAGATAAATTGATGGCAAACTATGAAGACATCATGGCTGAAATTGCTCGCCTTGAAGAAATTCTCGCTAATCCGGTTGTGTGCTGGAACCTAATCAAAACCGAGCTTGAAGAGATTCGCGATAAATATGGTGATGAACGTCGCACAGAAATTGACTACACTGCAGGAGACTTCAATGCTGAAGATTTCTATGCTGATGATGATATGATTATAACCATCTCACACATGGGCTATATCAAGCGCACAGCTCTGTCGGAATTCCGCACTCAGAATAGAGGAGGTGTAGGAGCTAAAGGTAGTGACACTCGCGATGAAGACTTTATTGAATACATCTATCCGGCTTCAATGCACTCTCATATGCTGTTCTTCACTGAAAAGGGTCGTTGCTATTGGCTCAAAGTGTACGAACTTCCTGAAGGTGCTAAGAACGCTAAAGGACGAGCTATCCAGAACTTGCTTAACATCGAAGCCGGCGATGCAGTTAATGCAGTGATTTGTGTTAAGGGATTGGAGGATAAAGACTTCGTGACCAGTCACAATCTTGTGTTCTGCACTAAGAACGGTGTAATTAAGAAAACAAGCCTTGAAGCATATTCTCGTCCAAGAGCAAATGGTGTTAATGCAATCATTATCCGCGAGGATGATAAACTCATCGATGTTGCACTCACCGATGGCAATTCTGAAATCATCATGGCCAATAGAAATGGTCGCGCTATCCGCTTCCATGAAAGCAAAGTTAGAGAAATGGGCCGTATGTCAACCGGTGTTCGCGGCATGACACTCGATGGAGGTGATGATGCAGTTGTGGGAATGATCTGCATGGAGCCCGAAGTGGCCAATAATGTGATGGTGATTTCTGAAAACGGATTTGGCAAGCGCTCTGAACTCGACGATTATCGCATCACTAACCGCGGCGGCAAGGGTGTTAAGACTATCAATGTTACCGATAAGACAGGTCGCCTCGTTGCAATTAAGAGCGTAAATGATGACAACGACCTTGTTATTATAAATCGAAGTGGCATCACACTGCGAATGAAAGTCGCCGACATTCGTGTTCAGGGACGCGCAACTCAGGGTGTTCGTGTAATCAATCTTGAGAAGCGAAACGATGTAATCGCATCCGTTTGCTGTGTTAACTCCGATAGCGAAGAGTCAATTGAGCAGATGGTGGAAGATGCGGCTTCTGAGAAGCCCATTGATACAATCCCATTGCAAGACGCCTCTCTTGATTCAGAACGCGAATCATATGATGATTTCAGCACTGAAAGCGACTCAGATAGTGATACTGAATAAAAAATAATCTTACCTCAATAATTAATAAACTTATCTTATTATGAAAAAAATCAGCTTAATCGGACTTAGTCTGTTTGTTGCATTTGCAGCTGTGGCTCAGACCACTGTTGTTAAGGATGTAGAGCGCGCTCTTAAAGCGTCAAACCCCGACTATGCTAAAGCGCTTGTTGATATTAAACCCGCGCTTACCAACCCTGAAACTGCTGAAACAATGATGCCCTGGTATCTCGCCGGAAAAGCCGGTATGGGTTTGTTTGAACAGTTTTATACTCAAGAAGCTCTCGGACAGGCTTTGACAACTGATCAGAAAAACAAAGCCGGCACAGCATTTGTTGATGGGTACAACAGCTTTATCAAAGCCATTCATCTTGATAGCCTTCCCGATGCTAAGGGTAAAATCAAGCCCAAAAAGAGCAAAGAAATGCAGAAAGCAATGTTCAACAACTATAACAGTATCTACACTGCTGCTGTGTTCTTGATGCAAGCAAGCAACTATGAAGGTGCTTATGATGCTTGGGAACTTTATGTGACATTGCCCGGTAACCCCATCCTCGGCAAAACACAAATTCCTGCATTGGCCGACACTATTGCCGGACAGGCTTACTTCTATCAAGCTACTTGTATGCTCGCTAGCGATCAGATGCAGCAGGATGATAAAAAGGTTGAAAAAGCACTTGTGAAACTCAATGAGGTGCTGAATACCGGTTTCAAACAGCCTGAAGTTTACACCTATGGCATCCTTGCTTCTAACCGTTTGGGCAATAAGGCAGAAAAAACAAAATTCGCTCAGGCTGGTTACGATATTTATGGCACAGCTGACATCACTTTCATAGGTGAGCTTATCAACAATAAACTCGAAGTTGAAGATTATGCCGGTGCTTCAGCTTATGCTGATCAAGCTATCGCAGCTACAAGCCCCGAAAATGCAGAACTCTTGGCTCAGATTTACAACATCAAAGGTATAGTGGCTTCTCGTGGCGAAAACTTTGATGAAGCAATCACCACTTTGAAAAAAGCGCTTTCTTTCAATCCCAACTACGCCGATGCAAACTACTATCTCGCTCAGGCTATGCTTCAGAAAGTAGAACGCACTGTGAATGCTGATGAAAAATTGTCAATGACTGACTTCAAACCTGAATTCCTTGAAGCTGCTGAATGTTTGAAGAAAGCCTACGAATTGGATGATATCAAATTCTCATCAGTTCCCGATAACCTCTATCGTATTTACTACAACTTGGGTAAAGATTACGTAGAAGAATCTAAATATTGGGAAACTCTCCGTTAATAAATTCTCCAAGTATAAAATATAAGAATATGCCGCGTCTATTGAGATGCGGCATATTTATTATCGGGATATGGAAAAATATTTGTAAATTTGCCAATATATAAATATTGAACACCAATGAATAAAACAGTAGAACAATTTGATGCGGCATTGAAAACTTGTCGCAACCTTTTTGTGAAGAAGCTATCTGATTACGGTGCTTCGTGGCGAATCATGCGCCCATGTTCTATCACCGATCAGATATTTATCAAGGCAAAGCGTATTCGCTCGCTTGAAATAAAGGGGCAGTCAATGGTTGATGAGGGTATTTTGCCTGAGTTTATAGCCATTGTGAACTATGGTATTATTGGTGTTATTCAGCTTAAAGAGGGGTTTGTTGATGAAGTCGATATCCCCAACGATAAGGCATTAGAGCTATATGATCATTACATCGCTGTGGCTCGCGAGTTGATGATTGCCAAAAATCATGATTATGATGAAGCTTGGCGTTCAATGCGCGTTAATTCTTACACTGATTTTATACTGTCTAAAATTCAGCGAACCAAGCAAATTGAAGATCATGATGGCGCAACTTTGGTGTCGGAAGGTATTGATGCCAATTATCTGGATATGGTTAATTATGCTGTGTTTGGAATAATCAAATTGTCGGAATGAATCTTTTTGCAAAATTAAAACTCCCTGAGCAATACATAACATTGGTGGTGTGGGTGCTGCGACTTTTTGTTGGCGCTACATTTGCTCTGTCGGGTTTTGTTAAAGCAATTGATTTGTGGGGGGTGACATTTAAGATTGAGGAGTATTTCATTGCTTGGGATATAACTCTGCCACACTCCCTTTATGTTATGGTATCACTGGGGCTTTCAGTCTTGGAGTTTATTCTCGGGACAATGCTGCTCATTGGGTCTTATCGTAGAAGCACTCCGTTATTGTTGGCTGCTGTAATGGCATTTATGTTGCCATTATCGCTTTATGTTTATATGGCAAATCCGGTTGCCGATTGCGGTTGTTTTGGCGATTTCTTGGTTTTGTCAAATGGTGCAACCTTTTTTAAGAATATTCTGATCACAGCAGCTGTTGTAGTGCTGATACCTTATAACAAGCAAGTTAAGGGGTTGTTTAACCCCTATATGCAATGGCTCCCGGCTGTAGCAACAATATTTTATGTAGTGGCTTTGGCGCTATTCGGATATAATGTGCAGCCGCTGATTGACTTTCGCTCCTTCCCTGTGGGAACAAGTTTTGTTGCTGATAGCATCGATGCCGATGCCGGTGAGCCTGAATTTGAATTTGTGTATGAGAAAGATGGGATAGAGGAGTCATTTTCTATGGATAATCTTCCCGATTCATCATGGACTTTTATTGAAAGAAGACTAATTTCCGGTGCAATTGACAGCGAAACAGATTTAACCCTTCACGAAGATGGTGAAGATGTGACCGAGGAGGTTTTTAGCTCCGATGTGCCCCAAATGCTGATTGTGATTTCAGATCACCGCAGAGTTAACATCTCCTATACTTATGCCATTAACGAGTTGCAGCATTGTTTGGATTCTGTGGGTGGTGACTTTATTGAAGTTGTAGCCATGCCGGAAGAAAATCTTGAAGATTGGCGCGATCTATCAATGGCAACTTATCCTATTTATCGAGCAGAAGCCACAGTGCTTAAAGAATTAGCCCGAGGCCCTGTTGCCGCTGTTTATTTAGTTGATGGCAAAATTAAATGGAAAATTTCACTTCAGGCACTTGATGTGGAACGCATTGTTAAGGCCGATGATAAAAATGCTGCTCTTGAAGCATCTTATTCAAGCCGAAACTATCTGTTGCGTGGCACTTTGGTGTTGATTATATTCTATTGTTTGGCTTTCATGTTAGAAAAAAGCCGGTTCCTGGCAAATTGGATAGCAAAAAGAAAATCAATAACTCGGCAGTCAGAAAAAAAATAGGTAACTTTGCACAAATATTTTATAGCTCAATTTTTTAACAATTAATATAATCGAAAATGAGAAAGAACATTGTTGCAGGCAACTGGAAAATGAACACAACTTTGCCTGAAGGTCTCCAATTGGCTAAAGATGTGAATGAAGCACTTAAAGACATCACTCCCAAATGTGACGTTGTTATCGCTGTGCCTTTCACTCATCTCGCTTCAGTAAATGAAGTAATTGATAAGAGCAAACTCGGTCTTGGTGCTGAAAACTGTGCAGATCACACTTCTGGTGCTTACACCGGTGAAGTTTCTGCTCCTATGGTTGCTTCTACTGGCGCTAACTATGTAATCCTTGGTCACAGCGAACGTCGTCAGTACTACGGCGAAACTTCTGAAATCCTCAAAGAAAAGGTGGTTCTCGCTATCGCTAACAACTTGACACCCATTTTCTGTATTGGTGAAGTTCTTGAAGAACGCGAAAATGGCACTTTCTTTGATGTTGTTAAAACTCAAATCGTTGACGCTCTCTTCGGTTTCTCAGCTGAAGACTTCTCTAAGATTGTTCTCGCTTACGAACCCGTTTGGGCTATCGGCACAGGCAAAACTGCTACTGATGACCAGGCTGAAGAGATGCACGCATTTATCCGTGGCGTTATCGCTGAAAAATATGGCGAAGAAGTTGCTGATAACACTTCAATCCTCTACGGTGGCAGCTGCAAACCCTCAAATGCTAAAGCTCTCTTTGCTAAACCCAACGTTGACGGTGGCTTGATTGGTGGTGCTTCTCTTGACGCAGCCTCTTTCATGGGCATCGTTACTGCTTTTGAATAATTTTTGCAGAAAATAGGAATGTATAGTGCCTAATTGATGCTCTACATTCTGTTTGATAGTTTTATTTTAGGCTACAAAAATATAATTTTGTATTTTTGTAGCCTAAAATGTATCTTTTTGGATAGCCGGATTATGGATTTAAGAAAATATCTTTTGATTTGCACATTTGTTGCATTCGGTTGCGTCGGCAATCTGTTTGCGCAATCTTCTGATAGCACAAAGCAGTCTATAATTGAGCATATAAAGGAGGGCGAACGCCATGTACTTGTTATGCCCGATAGTGTGGCAAAGTTGCTTCTCCCCACCGATGGTGGTGATTTATCAAAAGAGAATCGTCAAATGCGAGTGTTTTGGCGTGTGCAGGTGTTCAGCGATAGCAAGGGTGAACGCTCTCGCCAAGAGGGGCTGAGAAAACGCAGTGCTGTTGCTCGTCGGTTCCCCGACTATCCTATTGAATTGAAATGGGATTCACCCTATTGGCAGCTTCGTGTTGGTAAATTTACCGAACGTGAAGAAGCGGATGAGGCTGTTAAAGAGATTAAGAAGGCATTCCCCAGCTACTCTAAGGAAATCCATGTGGTGCGTCAGCGAATGAAAGTTGAAGATTAAATTTAACTTTGATTTATCAATGACTTAATATTTCAGGTGATGACTGACACATTCGAACCCAATGAAATTATAGATAAAATTGCAAAACACTATTCGGAAATTTTGCAATTGCTTGGTGAGAATATCAATCGAGAAGGGTTGAAGGATACACCTCAGCGTGCGGCCAAGGCTCTGTATTACATCACAAGAGGCTATCGCCAAGACATTGATGCAGTGATTCACAATGCTCTATTTCAATCGCCGACCAATGGAATGGTTATAGTCCGCGACATTGAATTTTACTCGCTCTGTGAACATCACATTTTGCCGTTTTTCGGAACTGTGAGCGTGGGGTATCTCCCCGGCGAAAAAATCATCGGTTTGAGCAAGGTGGCTCGTATTGTTGACATGTTTGCTCGTCGCTTGCAGGTGCAAGAGCATTTTGCAGAGCAATTGTGTGAAACTTTGTATCAGAAACTCGGTGCGCGAGGAGTGATTGTGCAGTGTAGAGCAAATCACCTTTGCATGCAAATGCGGGGAGTCCAAAAGCAATCGTCAACCACTGTTTCAATTGCCTCACGTGGCATTTTTGTAGATTCTGTCGATATGCGCCGTGAGTTCCTTAGTCAAATTAAGGATTAGGATTCATTATGGATCGGCTTGAAAAACTGTATTTTTCAGTTTTCGGTCAGATGCCGAAGGCTGTAATGCCATTGCCGGGAGCAGGATCAAATCGTCGTTATTTCCGATTAACGGGAGTTGAATCGGTCATAGGCACCATTGGTGTGTCGTGCCAAGAAAATAATGCGTTTATTTATTTTTCTGAATTATTCGCTTCGCGTCAATTGCCGGTGCCAAAAGTGTTGGCTGTATCGGATGATAGGCTTTGCTACTTACAAGAGGATTTGGGCGACACATCTTTGTGCTCTGAAATTGCGAAATTCGGAGCGCAAAGCGATTTGGTTAATTCCGCATTTGAGCGTTTAATTGAATTGCTCCCGAAATTCCAATATGGCTATTCTGCGGAGCTTGATGCATCGAAATGCTATCCTCGCCGCGCCATGGACACAAGAGCCGTGATGTGGGACCTAAACTATTTCAAATACTCCTTTATTAAAGCCACAGGAATTGATTTTGATGAAGATCAACTTGAGGATGAATTTGAAATTTTGGCAGCGGAAATTGTCAAAAATCCCAATTCAACATTGCTTCTACGTGATTTCCAATCGCGCAATGTCATGGTGAAAAATGATGATTTGTATGTGATTGATTTCCAGGGAACACGCATGGGTGAAGGACTGTATGATGTGGCGTCTTTACTATGGCAGGCTCGTGCAGGATTGACTGATGAGCAGCGCATTAGATATGCACGGCTATATCAAAAGGCTGTTGAGGCAACGATAGGGAAACCGATTGAAAATTTTTCTCAGCGATTGACTCTTATGGTGTTGTTTCGGTTGCTTCAGGTGCTGGGAGCTTATGGATTTCGCGGATTGTTTGAACGCAAAGCAATTTTCCTTGAAGTTATTCCGTTGGCTGTGGCTTCACTCGGCAAGACTGTAAAGCAGTTACAATCATTAATGCCTGGATTCTTGCCATATTTGTCAGAGCTGTTACTCAAAGTTGCCGCAATGCCGCGATTTGCTGCTGAGTTGTCAAGTTCAGGGTTGATCGTAACAGTGATGAGCTTCTCCTATAAAAAGGGTATTCCTGAAGATTTAACCGGAAATGGTGGCGGTTTTGTGTTTGATTGCAGAGCTATGCACAATCCCGGTCGCTATAATGAATATAAGCAATTAACCGGTCGCGATAAGCCGGTGATTGATTTTTTGGAAGAGCGTGGTGAAATGGCCAAATTCCTTGAAAATTGCTATTCACTTGTTGATGCCTCTGTTGAACGATATATTCAGCGCGGATTTGCTAATTTGGCAGTTAATTTCGGATGTACCGGCGGACAACATCGGTCGGTGTATGGCGCGGAACACATGGCTCGTCATATTAGCGAAAAGTATGGAGTTGCAGTGAAATTAATTCACCGCGAGCAATCAATCACCGAATATTTCCCCGCAAAATGAAAGCAATGATTTTTGCTGCCGGGCTCGGCTCTCGGCTTCGACCATTAACCGACTCAATGCCTAAGGCCTTGGTGGCTATTGGCGACAAGCCGGCATTGCAACACGTTATTGAGCATATATCTTCGGTAGGGATTACCGATATAGTGATAAATGTGCATCATTTCTCTGAGCAGATTATTCAATTCCTTGAAGCAAATAATAATTTCGGGCTTAACATAACTGTCAGTGATGAATCATCATTGCTTTTGGACACCGGTGGCGGATTGCTGAAAGCTCTTCCCTTACTAGGCAATAAGCAGCCTGTATTACTACATAATGCAGATGTGTGGACCGATGCTCCATTGGCGGAGATGGTTGAGTCCCATTTGAAATCAGGCGTTGATGCTTCTCTTCTCGCGTGGGATAGAGCCACATCTCGAAAACTGCTCTTCGATGCCGACGGATTAATGCGCGGATGGATTAATACTGCCACAGGCGAAACTCGTCCCAGTTCATGCTGTTTACCCAATTTAGCTCCTCTTGCTTTTGGTGGGGTGCATATAATTAACCCTTCGCTCTTTGCAGCGTTGGAGGAGTATGGTCGGGCCGAAGGTGATATTTTTTCTATGACACCATTTTATGTCAATGCTTGTCAAGAAGCAAAAATAAGTAGATTCACCCCCTTGGCGCCATTTAATTGGTTTGATATAGGTCGCCCTCAATCGCTCTCTTTTGCATCTGAATTTGTTCGGTCGATTAAGTAGTGGGTAAATCATAGCTTTTGATTGTTGTTTTTTAGGATATGATAATAAACCAAGAATGAGTTTGTCGTGTGTGGCAAACTCATTCTTGGTTATATATTACTATCAATAGTTGATTGCTTGTTTCGATGAAGGATTATTTTTCATCCGGTAGTGGAGGGGGCAGTGGTCTGCTTTCGCTCTTCTGCTCGGCATCCTCTACCTTTGCTTCTGCATTGTTTTCAGATGCGGCTGTGGTGTCGGCAACAGGTGTTGGCTCTGGAAGAGCTTTGGTTGCAAGTATCTCCTCTGTGCGTGATGCCCATTGACGCTTGCCGAAGATTTGTTCAACATCTTCAGTGAAGATAACTTCGCTGCTGATAAGCACATCTGCAAGCTTTCCGTGACCTTCTGCATGTTTGCGGAGTACCTCTTTAGCGCGTTCATACTGCTCATTAATGATTCTTGAAACCTCCTCATCAATCATTCGAGCGCGTTCATCGCTATAAGGCTTGGAGAAACCATAGTCCTGGCCGGTCGAATCGTAGTAGCTGATATTGGGAATCCTTTCGCTCATGCCATAATAAACCACCATGGCGTAGGCTTGTTTGGTTACTCGTTCAAGGTCGTTGGCAGCTCCGGTTGAAATGCGTCCGAGGAACAACTCTTCAGCAGCGCGGCCACCAAGTGTTGAACACATTTCATCGAGAAGTGCCTGAGTGGGAGTGATTTGGCGCTCTTCAGGTAAATACCATGCTGCTCCGAGTGCTTTTCCGCGAGGCACAATCGTGACTTTAATCAGCGGATTGGCATATTGCAAATGCCATGACACGGTTGCGTGACCGGCTTCATGAACCGCAATTGCACGCTTTTCTTCATCGGTGGTGATTTTTGAGCGTTTCTCAAGACCACCAATAATTCGGTCTACGGCGTCAATAAAGTCCTGTCGCGAAACGGCGGGCTTGTTGTTGCGTGCTGCTATAAGCGCGGCTTCGTTGCACACGTTGGCAATATCGGCGCCGGAGAATCCAGGTGTTTGGCGGGCAAGAATATCCACATCGACTGTTTCATCAGTTTTAATCTTGCGCAAATGCACATTGAAAATTGCAACACGATCATTCAAATCGGGGAGGTCGACATATATTTGACGGTCGAAGCGTCCGGCACGCAGCAAGGCTTTGTCAAGAATGTCGGCTCGGTTGGTAGCTGCAAGAACAATCACGCCGCTATTTGTGCCGAATCCATCCATTTCGGTGAGAAGCTGATTGAGGGTGTTTTCGCGTTCATCGTTTGAACCCATATTGGGGTTACGTCCACGAGCGCGCCCAACAGCATCAATCTCGTCAATGAAAACAATACATGGTGCTTTCTCTTTGGCTTGGCGGAAGAGATCGCGAACACGTGATGCTCCCACTCCGACAAACATTTCCACAAAGTCAGAGCCCGATAGCGAGAAGAATGGCACATTAGCTTCTCCGGCAACAGCTTTAGCCAAAAGTGTTTTCCCCGTTCCGGGAGGGCCTACAAGTAATGCTCCTTTGGGGATTTTGCCGCCAAGGTCGGTGTATTTTTGCGGATTCTTGAGAAATTCAACAATCTCTTCAATTTCGGTCTTTGCTTCAGCCAGGCCTGCCACATCTTTGAATGTGACTTGAATGTCGCCATCTTTGTCGAAGATTTTGGCTTTTGATTTGCCTACGTTGAACACACCGCTATTGCCGCCTCCGCCACCCGACATGCGACGCATCATCCAAATCCAAAAGATGATGAGAATTACCAGCGGACCGAATGACCATAGGTAGCTGGAAAATGAACTGCTATTGTCAAACTTAATCTTGCCTTTGAATTTGCCCTCTTTTTGGAGTTCTTTGAGTTCATTATGCATTCCTTCTGAACTGGAAATGCTACATTCTACCATGGCTTTGGTGCCGGCTTTGTAGTCTTTAAACTGCTCTTTGGCTGCCTTTTCGGTCAACTGTGCAGTGGCTGTTTTGCCGCTGATAGTGATGCTCTCAACTCCGCCATCGGCCAAGATGGATTGAAATTCGGTGTAATCCACTTGTTTGCTATGGCTGTCATTGTCGATATAGAACATTCCAATTAGGAAAATCGCAATGAAAAGATACATCCAGTACATGCTGAAGTTGAATTTGGGCTTCTTCGGACTGAATTTATTATTGGGGGGTTGTAGTGCCATATGATTGTGTCTTGTTTGTTTTTTTTATGGATGTTCAAAAATGATTAGAATTTAAGCCCTAATCAAGATCGGGAATTTCTGTGATGGGTGCGTCGCTCCACAATTCTTCAAGATTGTAGCGCTGGCGTTCGGATGGCAAGAACACATGAACCAATGTGTGCCCGTAGTCAATCACAATCCATTGTGAGTTTTGATAGCCATCGTAGTTATAGGGCTTGATGCCGGCATGTTTCAAAAGATATTCGCGAACACTGTCGGCAATTGCTGAAACTTGCATTGTGCTTGAGCCTTCACAGATAATAAAATCTGATGCGGCTGCCGATTCAATATTGGAAAGATCAATATGAGTAATTTTTCGACCTTTTCTCTCTTGTATGCCTTCGGTTACAAGTCGTGAAATATCTGAAAATTCGTGTTTGGTGCGTTTTGTCATGCTTCTATGTTTGCAATATAAAATTCGGTTATGTATTCTTTATCTATGTTATTAACAAACTTTGTGCCAAAAAAGTCGAGTGGCAGAATTATTCATATCTCAATGTTGATGCCGGTGATAATGTGGCAATGATGTGTGATGGCAGAATCAGCACCAATACAGATATTGCAATCGCTATAATGTTGACAAGCAATACAGTGGGCCATGATATATCCATCGGAACATAGTTCAAATAATAGGCATCGGCATCAAGCGGAATCAGATGATATGTTGACTGAATCCATGTCAATCCTAATGCCACAATGTTGCCTATTATCAGCCCTCGAAGAACCAATCGCTGTGTCATATAAATGAATATTCGGCGAATCTGTTTGTTGGTGGCTCCCAGAGCTTTAAGTAGCCCGATTGTGTTGACTCTTTCGAGAATCAAGATGAAAAGGCTCGAAATCAGAGTGAAGGATGCCACACAAGCCATCAGGAGTATTATGACCACAACGTTTGTGTCCAAGAGTGAAAGCCAATTGAGATATTGTGAGCAAGATTGATTGATAGTTGAAATCTGTTGGGCCATGGGTGCTGATGCATTGCGAATTGCATCCTCGAATAATGCTGTTGAGATTAGCCGCGCAGTTTCGTCGGTGTTCTCAATACCTATGCCTCGCAGCTCGATTGATGTGCCGGTCAAGGAATCCACATTGCATAGTTTTTGGAGCATCTCCAGCGTGGTAAATGCAATAGCATTGTCAAACTCATGGAAGTGAGTGTCGAAAATCCCGGTTATCAATAAATTGCGTGAGCGGATTTTGTCGCCGTCAAAAAAGTGTGTGAGCACTTTTTCGCCCGATTTCAATCCAAGACGAGAGGCTGTCGCCGATGATATGATAACTGCGTTGGCTCCGTCATTAAATGTTGGCAGATTCCCCTCTGTCAGATTGTCAGCATAGAAGCCTTGATTGCTATTGCTGTCAATCCCTTTTAGAATTATTCCTTGAAAGTCGCTGTCGGTTTTGAAGATAGCCGGCTGACGCAATGCGAGTGAAATCTCAGCTTCAGGGGCTATATCATTAATTAAATTGCGCAAGGGGGTAGTCAGGCTAATAACATCGGTCGCGCCATTTGTGGTTGTCGCAAATAGTGAGACTTCGGCGTTAAAGCCCACGAGTTTATTCTTTATTTCCCGCTTGAACCCATTGACAACGGCAATGGCCAGTAGCATAATAGCTATTGCAAGGGCTACACCAATGTAGCCCACAACAACTCCGGGGGATGAACTTCTGTTTTCGGCCGATTTAAAACCGAGTCGGCGTGCTATCAGGGAGGAAAAACTCATCTATCAGTTTAGTTTCTTTTAGATGGTGCGGCCCGGATAAGCTTTCAAAGCTTCTGCCAATACGGTTATTGCTTGAGCCAAGTCGGCTTTGTTGAGCACATATGCCATTCTGACTTCGTTGCGCCCCATTCCCGGTGTGGTGTAAAAGCCCGATGCCGGAGCCATGAAGATGGTGGCTCCGTTGTATTGGAATTCACTTAAGCACCATCCGCAGAATTTATCAGCATCATCAACCGGCAGGCTGACAACTGTGTAGAACGCTCCCATTGGTATCGGTGTGTAGCATCCGGGAATTTTGTTGATGCCGTCAATCAAGAACTTTCTGCGCTCAACATACTCATTGTAGGTCATGAGCATATATTCTTCCGATGAACCGATTGAAGCTTCGGCCACAATCTGTCCTAATAGCGGTGGACTTAGACGTGCTTGGCAGAATTTCATCACATTGTTCTTCAGCTCCACATGTTTAGTGATAATCGCGCCGATTCTAATGCCGCATTCGCTATAGCGTTTCGATACTGAATCAATAAGCACCACTTGCTCTTCAATCCCGGGAAGGTGGAATGCCGAAATATATGGCGCCCCTGTGTAGCAATATTCGCGATACACTTCGTCGGAGAATAGGAATAAGTCATATTTCTTTACCAAATCACGAATCTGATTCATTTCGCGCTTGGTGTAGAGATAGCCTGTGGGGTTATTGGGGTTGCAAATCAAAATTCCCTTTGTTTTGGGTGTGATAAGTTTTTCAAAATCTTCTACCGGGGGGAGTGCAAACCCCTGTTCGATAGAGGAGGGAACGGGAACAATCTTTGCCCCGGCCGATATGGCAAATGCCATATAGTTGGCATAAGATGGCTCCGGGACAATGATTTCATCGCCCGGATCTAAGCATGCCATAAATGCGAATAACACAGCTTCAGAGCCACCTGTGGTCACAATTATATCATCAACGCTGACATTGATTTTGAATCGTTGATAATAATCTACCAAGCGCTGACGTAGCGACAAGAGCCCCTCTGAAGGGCTATATTCAAGCACTGTGCGGTCAATATTTTTTAAGGCATCAAGCCCCTCTTGCGGAGTTGGCAAGTCCGGCTGGCCAATGTTTAAACGAATGACTTTCACTCCTCTGGCTTCAGCTTTGTTTGCCAAGGGGACGAGTTTGCGAATCGGTGATGCGGGCATCATTTCGCCGCGTTGTGAAATTTTTGGCATAGCGTTTATTATTATTGTTTTCACAAAGATATAAATAACTTGCAGAAAAAATGCGGATTTGATAAAAAATATGATGGGAGATTGTGTTAAGTTTTGTTGTGTTTTGGCAAAAAAATATTTTGTGATCCCCCGGAATGTAAAATCTACTGCCGGAGTAAGTGAATCCGAAGTTTTTTTGTTATCTTTGCATAAAATGCCAATTATAATAATGTTACTAAAATATATGAAAAAACAGAAATTGCTTTTAGGATTGACACTTATCTTGTGTCTGCTTTTTGCATCGAAGTTGATGGCTCAATCAGTGATTTTTCCCCAGCGTACTCAGCCGGGGAAAGCTAAAACTGAGGTGGCTTCTAATGGCAACACGATTGTGCTGAGTAACAAACTGCTATCAGCATCATTTACAAACAATAATGGAGTTGTGACATTCAATGGCTGCGAGCAATTGGGGTTGAATGCGGGCACAGAGTTGTTTACAATTATGCTTCAAGATAGCACTGTGGTTCCGGCTTCAAAATTTGCTGTTAAAGATTGGCGTGTGTCAAATCTTGTGGGGGATAAAAATGCGGCTGTCGGTTCGCAGAAACTTCCCGGCAAGGCTGTTGAGGCTACATTTGAAGGTAATGGTTTGAGTATTCAATGGAGAGCGGTGCTTCGTGATGGATCGCACTATCTTCGCACCGAAATGGGAATCACAGCGCAGCAAGATGTGGCAATGCATGCTGTTATCGCCATGCAATATAATGGCTATGCATTGGCAAGCAATGAAAAGCCTGTAGTGGTGGGAAATACTCGCGGGGCTATCATTGCGTCGCCTGAAATTTTTGCCGGATTGGAAACTCCCACCGGCATCAACTCTGTGATTAAAAACAATGATGGCACATTCTCATTGGAAGGACTTTGGAGCCGTCACACTCTTTTGTCGAAGGGCCAAACTTGGGATGTTAGTGCTGTGGTGGGTATTGTAGCTCCCGGACAGCAGCGTCGCTCAGTGCTTGCTTACAGCGAGCGTGAACGTGCAGTGCCATGGCGCACAATGAATATCTATAACTCATGGTATGAATTAAATATCGACAGAAATAACTCGCCCACTTATGATAATCACATGACTGTGGCTGAATGTTTGGGTGTGGTGGATCGTTGGATTCAAAAACTGTTTGTTGAAAACAATGCGGCTATTGATGCATTCGTGTGGGATGATGGTTGGGATAGCTATGGAACATGGACTTTTAATCCCAATTTTCCCAATGGTTTCCAAGAAATTGATGCCAAAGCGCGTACAATAGGCGCGGGTGTCGGTGGTTGGCTCGGTCCGGTGGGCGGTTATGGTGGTTCAGGAGAAATGCGTCGTGCATATTGGAAAGACCGCGGTGGAATGCAACTTAGCAATCGTGAATACTATGATGTGTTCCTTGCATCGTGTCAACACATGATTGATAATTATGATTTCCGCTTCTTCAAGCTTGATGGTATTAGCGCTCAGGCCGTTTCTTTTGGCCCTGATCCCGGTCATATTGGCAATGAAAATGCAGAAGCAATCATAGATATTGAGAAGAAAGTTCGTAAGATGCGTCCCGACATGTTCTTCAACACCACAGTTGGTACTTGGGCATCGCCATTTTGGTTCCACATTTCTGATGCTGTGTGGCGTCAAGAAGCCGATTGGAGTGTAATCGGTGATCAGGGTGACGACCGTGAACGGTGGATCACATATCGTGACCACATGGTTTATGATATCTTTGTCAAAGGCTCTCCGCTTTGTCCCATCAACACTTTAATGACTCATGGTGTGATTCTCACCAAGAAAGGTGATGTGTCAAAAACAATGGATTATGACGGTATAGTGCGTGAGCTTCGTTGTGCCTATGCTTGCGGCTCCGGCATGGTTGAGTTATACACCGACTATCAACTTCTTGATAGTATCAATGGCGGTCAACTGTGGAAAGATATAGCTGAATGTATCTCTTGGCAAAGAAAAAATGCCGATGTGCTTCCCGATATTCACTGGATAGGTGGAAATCCATGGGATGGAAAAAATGCCAACATTTATGGTTGGGCATCTTGGAATGGTAAAAAAGCCACTTTTGCACTTAGAAATCCGTCGGAGAAAGCACAGCAGTTTAACACCACATTGCGTGCAGCACTTGAAATCCCGGCTTACATTAAAGGCTCAATCTTGCTGAAAGATGCATTTGCACAAGGCACAATTGAAGGCCTTGATATTTCAAAACCGATTAATATTGACACTCCCTTGTCGTTGACACTTTCACCGCTCTCGGTGTATGTCTATGATGGAGTTCAGAAATAATATTTTAACTGATTATATCCAATGAAATTTAGCGACATCCCCGGGCATGAGCAGGCCAAAGAGAGAATGCGTCAGATGGTGCATTCGGGGCGATTGCCTCATGCAATTTTGATTGAAGGCCCCTCGGGAATCGGCAAGATGTCGCTGGCACGAGCGTTTGCTCAGTATGTTCATTGTGAAAACCCGGATATAAGTGGCGATGCTTGTGGAAAGTGTCAGGCATGTCATTTGCATCAATCAATGAACCACATTGATGTGCAATATGTCTATCCGGTAGTAAAACTTGAAGGCATGAAAACTGCGCCCATTGCTGATGATTTCCATCAGCAATGGGTTGAATACCTTGATGGGCGCATATATATGGATTTCCGCTTTTGGGCCGACTCTTTTGGCAAAAAGAATGGACAGCCTCAAACCTATGTAACCGAAAGTGCTGCTTTGATCCATAGATTAGCATTCACCTCCCATGTGTCGCGTTATAAGATTGTTGTGTGGTGGCTTCCCGAAAAGATGAATGAGGAGGCTGCCAATAAGATGCTGAAGATGGTGGAAGAACCGTTTGAGGACACAATCTTCATAATGGTCAGTGATAATCCGCGCGAGATTCTACCCACAATCTATTCTCGTGTTCAGCGCATAGAACTCAAGCGTTTGCCCGATGAAACTATAGCTCAATATCTAATATCCAATTTCGATATTCAGCTTGCCGATGCTATGGCAACAGCCCATATCGCTGAGGGAAATGTGACTAAGGCTCTGCACGCGTTGAGCCAATCAAAAGAGACAAAGGAGTTCTTTGACTTATTTGTCAGGTTAATGCGCTTGGCTTATCAGCGCAATGTTCAAGCCCTAAGCGAATGGGCCGATGAGCTTGCCGGAATTGGCCGTGAACGAGAAATGAGGTTCTATGAATATGCCATGCGATTGGTTCGTGAAAATTTTGTTTATAATTTCCATATTCCCGAACTGAATTACATGACTGTAACCGAGGCGGAATTCTCGACTCGCTTCGCTAAATTTATCAATGAAGCAAATGTGGAGAAGATTATAGCCACATTCGATAAGGCTCTCATTGATATATCGGGAAATGCAAATGGAAAGATAGTTAACTTTGATGTTGCTATTAAAATCATCATGTTGCTGATTCAAAAATGAAAACTTTTTTGCAGCAGGTAGCCGATATCTATATCCGAAATGAGCGTCAGGCTTTGTCGAATTATTGCTTTGTGTTTTCAAACAAACGAAGTGCAACATTTTTTGCCCATTTCATGCAGCAAGGATTGCTGGAGAGTGGCGGTGGTATTATGCCACAAATTACCAATATAACTGATTTTGTTGGCTCATTTTCCGAATTGACGGAAGCAAATCGCTACGACCAGTTATTTACGCTATATGACGAATATAGAAAGCTCCCCGGAGTGGATGTGGATTTTGACCGCTTTGCCTTTTGGGGTGAAATGCTTTTAGTGGACTTCAATGATGTGGATCGTTATCTTGTTGACGCAGATGCGCTGTTTGTCAATGTGAAGCGTTTGCGAGAAATATCGGCAAATTATCTCACTCCCGAGCAACTTGATGTGATTCGTCGCTATTGGGGAGAGGAGAGAGGGTCAAATGAGATTGACCGCTTTTGGAATCATATTGACAAGAATGAAGCGTCGGAAAGTCAAGATAAATTCGTGAAGTTATGGGCGGTTTTGCAGCCGCTATATCATAGCTATCGCAAGCGATTGCAGGCAAAGGGACTTGCTTCTCCCGGGATGCTCTATCGAAATGCTTGTGATAAACTCTCGCCTTCGTCGGGATTCACGCCGGAGTGTTCGCGATATATATTCGTGGGGTTTAATGTGTTGTCAACATCCGAGATTCGAATCTTCAGCCGATTGCACATCATGGATCGTGCGGATTTTTATTGGGACATGAACTCGCCGGCTTTTAAGCTTGATGATAGTCGTGCCGCTAGATTTATGCGCCGCAATATCAAGGAATTCCCATCGCGCTATAAGTTAGAAGAGCCTCCGATTGAGAAAATGCCAAATATTCGAATCCTGGGTGTTCCCTCTAATATCGGGCAGGTTAAAACTGCCGGCGAACAGTTGCAGCAATGGCTTGATGAGGGCAAAATCAGTGATAGCGAAAATGCTATTGACACAGCGATTATTCTCCCTGATGAATCTCTGTTCATCCCAATGATACATTCTGTTCCGGAGACATTCGGAACTATCAATGTGACTATGGGATTCCCCATGCGATTGAGCCCGATGTCGGCTCTGATACGCAATATAGTCAGCCTTCAACTTCGTTCACGAGTGCGCGGTGAAGAGAAGATCTACTTCTATGAAGATGTCAAGGCATTGCTATTGACTTCGGCTTTAAGGACTGTGGACCAAGAGGGTTGTTGCCGACTTGAAACCGAGATACGAAATAAACGATTGTTCTCTATTCCGGGGTCACTAATCTTGGCGCTTGCTCCAAAATTAGCTCCCGTATTTGCTGTTATAGCAGAGGGCGCAGGGCGTGAGCGCATACATGAATATATATCTCAACTATGTGATTTCCTCGATGATGCTGTGGCAGAAAAAGATGAGATGCAAACCCATTTTATTGAATCTTATCGCGCTGCGGCAGATGAGCTTTTTGATGCTGCTCAGAGATTTGATATCACAATGGATAATAGCTCATTCTTCCGCCTTGTTGAACGTGCGGTCAATGCCGATACGGTGAACTTTGTAGGTGAGCCACTTCATGGACTTCAGATTATGGGAGTGCTTGAAACGCGAGCTCTCGATTTTAAAAATATCATTATGATGTCGATGAATGAACGCGTATTTCCCCAGCGTCATTATAGCCGTTCATTTATCCCCGATGCCCTCCGTTATGGGTTCGGAATGGCAACTATTGATTTTCAGGAAAGCATATTTGCTTACTATTTCTATCGCTTGATTTCGCGTGCTGAAAATGTGACGCTACTCTATGATGCTCGTTCGGTTGGCGGAAGCAAGAGTAGTGAAATGTCGCGCTATCTTTCGCAATTGCTCTATCTCTTGAATGAGCAAAATGTCACACATAAGCTGAGAGTTTATTCCGCTCAAACATTCAAAGATTCTCCCATCTCGATTACAAAAGATGATCGAATTCTAAAGAAACTAACTAAATTTCGTGAGGGTGGTGAAAAGAATCTCTCGGCATCTGCAATTAATAAATATATTAACTGTCCGCTTGATTTCTATCTTCAATATGTTGAAGGATATGACGCCGAAAACGAGGTCGTGGATTATATGGATGCCTCAACTTATGGAACAGTTATTCACAGTGTGGCTCAGCGTATCTATGAGTCATTCCAATCAGAACGCGATGTGCCGGTTGAGATCACAGAGTCGATGCTCGACCCCTATCTGGCAGAGAATGGCATTAAGCTTGAACGTATCATAACGGAAGAAATCAATAAAACGTTTAATCGATTGGCTGATGACAAGCTTTTGACTCCCTTGTTGGGCGAAAGCCTGATACTTGGGAAGGTGATTCACTCAACCATTCGAGCTATGCTGAAGGTTGATAAGGCGTTGTGCCCATTCACATTTGTAGGCGCAGAAAAAGATAAGAAAGCATCAATTAAAATCAATGATGAGCTATCGGTTAATATGAGAATGTTGATTGACCGAATAGACCGTGTGGGTGGTGTTTTGCGATTTGTGGATTACAAAACCGGTATAGATCCGCTCTCATCAAAGTCAATTGAAGAGATGTTTGACACCGGGGCAAAAGATAGGGCAAAGGCCATTATGCAGCTATTGATGTATTGTCATCTTTATAATGAGATAAACAATACAGATGAAGCTATTCAGCCACTGATCTACAAGCTTAGCGACATTGCATCAAAAGGGGGCGTTGAGCCATTAAGCATAGAAAAGCAGCCCATATTTGATTATCATTCGGTTAATGAAAAATTTGTTGAGGCTCTGTATGCCAAAATTGAGGAGATATTTAATCCGGATGTGAAGTTCACTCAGACCGATCGTGAAGAAAATTGCAAATATTGTAATTTCAAAGCCATGTGTGGTCGCGTTGTAAATGAGTAATAACTCACAGTGCCTATGAGCGGAATATATATTCATATACCATTTTGCCACTCTAAGTGCTTTTATTGTGACTTTTTCTCAACGCCTAATCACAATGGCATGCAGCAATATGTGGATGCCATAGAACACGAGTTCAGACTTCGTAAATCAGAAATTCAATTGCCACCGAAAACAATCTACATCGGTGGGGGAACTCCGTCAATATTGCCACAGCAAATGTTGCAACGACTCATTAACATCATCCCGCTGGATGCTTGTGAAGAATTTACTATAGAGGTGAATCCGGAGGATGTGACAAAAGAATTCGCTGAATTTATCGCCTCATCACCGATAAACCGTGTCAGCATGGGGGTGCAGTCGCTTAATGATGACGAATTGAAATCAATTGGCCGGTGTCATTCTTCGGCCGATGCAGTTTCTGCTGTTGAGCGACTTCGGGATGCCGGAATTTCTAATTTGAGCCTTGATTTGATTTTCGGATTGCCTGGCCAAACATTGTCTCAATGGGAACAGAATCTTAGTGGGGTATTGGCGTTAAATCCCGAGCATCTCTCCACATATAGTTTGATGTATGAACCGGGAACTCGGTTGTGGGCTATGCGCGAGAGTGGAAAGATACAAGAGGTTTCCGATGAATTGGCTGAGCAGATGTATCGGTTATTGTGTGAAAAAACAGCAGCCAATGGTTTTGAGCATTATGAAATCTCAAATTTTTGCCGTCGGGGCTATCATTCTCGCCACAATTCCTCTTATTGGGACTTGACTCCGTATCTTGGACTTGGGGTGTCGGCACATAGCTTTGATGGCCATGTACGTCGGTTTAACCCATCAAGTATAAAGAAATATCTCGATAGCCGGACATCAATCTACGAAACAGAGGAAACGAATCTGTCGCAGCAAATCAATGAGTATCTTCTTATTCGATTGCGAACAGCCGCGGGAATCAATCTTGACGCTTACGAGCAGTTGTTTGGTCAAGGGGAACTTAATCGGCTTATATCTCGGTTGCAGAAACACATAGCTTCGGGCGCAATGAAATTAACTTCAACTCACTTATCAATTGACACAAGCCATTGGCTTATTTCCGATTCTATTTTAGTGGATTTATTTGTAAATAATTGATGGTTAACTTTAATGTATAAATCAAAAATCATGAAAAGCTTTGGACAGAAATCATGGATGCTTCCACAACCGGTGTTAATTATAGGCACATATAATAGTGACGGCACACCCAATGCCATGAATGCGGCTTGGGGCGGACAGTGGGATTCAAAGGAGATTATGATATCAATGGGTGCTCATGCAACCACTGATAACCTTAATCGGTGCAGTGAATTTACTGTTGCGTTTGCTACCAAAAACACCATGGTGGCATCTGACTTTGTTGGGATTGTCAGCGCAAATAAAGATCCGCAAAAAATGGAAAAAACAGGTTGGACTGTTATAAAGTCAAATAATGTAAATGCTCCAATATTTGCCGATTTCCCCATGACAATGGAGTGTAGAATCCTGCACAAGATTGCTGAAAGTGAAGAGGGATATTATATTGTTGCTGAAATCATAGATATTCTCGTTGATGAAGCGTATATTGCTCAGGATGGCAAGCCCGATGTTGAGAAGATGCAGTTAATCGCTTATGAGCCTATCCATCATAATTATATTGAGGTCGGTAAGAGTGTGGGAAGGGCATTTTCCGTTGGTGAAGTTTTAAAATAATTTAGTTAATAGGTGTTTAGGGGTGGGGATAAAAATACAGGTAGTTAAATAATGTTTTTGCGGCATAGAAATCGCTGATGCATTGTTTGATATGTGCTTTAGATGTTGTATCATTGCAAAAAATTTTGATTACGATGATAGAAAAAAGGGGGGGATAAGTTCTTTCCCCAAAGTGGACCAAAAGAGTTTGGCCCTATCAAATTTGACAATAGGTAGATACAGATAAGGTACAATGTATGAAAATTAAGTTTGTTGTTGGGATTTTTTGTGTCTCAACGTTATTGAACGCCGTGAGCGCTTCAGGACAAGACGCCGTTTCAAAAGTGAGTAGCGGTGAAGTAGTTAACGTAGCCAAGCAAACGCCATTGCTCTATGACCCTTATATGCGGGAACCACTGCCGGCTGATGCCCCGGAGTGGATGAAGGAGATTGAGAAAAACCCTTCCGGAGTGAATTTTGCTGAAATGCAGCGACGTTTTAATCGGTGGAAAGCCGAGGATGTTGATGTTCGTGTAAGAACCATAGAAAACAAGCCGGTAGTGAATTTCTATCGTCGTTGGATGAGTTCTTATAGCCGATTTGCTGCTGCCGACGGAACTATCCGCTTGCCTCAAATGTCGGAATATGCTGCTAAGGTTGATTCAATGAATGCTCGTGTCAAGGAGGTTAATAGTAAATCAACCGAATTGATTTGGCGAAACATAGGACCTAACAGAACTTATCAAAACAATAGTGGAAATTTACAGCGCAAGGATTCTCAAGTGTGTGTGTTCCGTATCGCCGTGTCTTTGAGTGACCACAAAACTCTTTATTGCGGGACAGAATCTGGTGTGGTTTTCAAGACCACTGACCATGGCGCATCGTGGCAACCTTGCGCTCCTCAACATAATTTTGGCGGTTCGATATTTAGCATAGCTATTGACCCAGAAAATGATGATATAGTGTATGTGGGCGGTGGCCCCTGGCTTTGGAAGAGCGTTGATGGCGGTGATAGCTGGACGCGCTGCGAGGGCATCAATAGCCGTGCAAACTCTATCCGCATCGATCCAAGGAATCGAAATAGAGTGACTGTTGCTGCCGGAAGTAAGTTTGAAGCGCTTTCAGGTAGCGGATTTTTTATCTCTGAAAATGGGGGTGAATCTTTTTCTTGTACACTTAGCGGAATCTGCTTTGACCATGAATTGCAACCGGGTAATCCCAATCGTGTTTATCTTGTTCGTCGCGATGGCACTGTTGCCAATACCGGTATTTATGTATCGGAAAATGGTGGCGTGAGCTGGGAGCGTAAAACTCTTCCTATTAGCTCTGTAATTTGTGGTCGTCTTGCTGTGTCGGATGCTGATGGTGGCGAGGACTATGTTTATGCGTTAGTAACTTGCGATAGTTGGGGTTATGATGCCGGTCCTCAAGGTGGAAAGGGTACACCCTATGTGTTGCTGTCAAAAGATGCCGGCAATTCGTGGTTGGATAAAACCGTCAATAAAGGGAGCATGCACTGGGATAATACATTCTCGCCTATAATGGATGAGGCCGGTGGACAGGGCTTTTTTGATATGATGATTGGAGCATCATCGACTGATCCGACCCATGTGTTGTTTGGCTTGACATCGCTATATCGCTCTACAAATGAGGGCGTTTGCAATTATCGCGATCATGGAATCGGCGGTTATCAGCGCTCCAGCTGGATGCATTGTGATATTCAGGATATTGCTATCCACCCGTGTGGCGATACTTGGATTTGCAACGATGGCGGCATTAAATATTCAAGCGATTTCTTTGAAACAAAAGGTGAAGACCGCTATGATGGCATCTATGCTTCCGACTATCAAGGATTAGGTGTTGGTTGGAATGAAGATGTTATGGCTGCCGGACGTTGGCATAATGGTGATGTGGTGCATGCTGCGTCATATGGTGAAGGCAATTCTGTGCATGTGGGAGGTGTTGAAATCGCAACCGGTTATGTGATGAAAAGCAATCCCTGGAAAACATATTTCACAGATGCTTCAACTCGTATCATGCCCCGTGAAATGGATGGAACAATACAGGAGGACTTCTTTACATGGTTCAGTGACAAGAAACCCTATGAAGCATTGCGTGTGAATGGCGAAATCGCTACCGATCCTCGCTATGCGCTGAAGGTGTTTATTCAAGATATGACAAATTATTGGGAGGGGTATCTATCCTATGATGAGGGTGCATCATTCCAAAAAGTGTTTGATAGCGAAGGTGAGGATTTCTACAGCTATGAGTTTGCTCGTTCGAATCCGGATAGAGTGTATGTGACAGGCACATGGAATATATGGCGCTCTGATGATGGCGGCGAAACATTTAAAGAGTGTTCGGTTCGCCCGTTCCCAAAATTGGGTGATGGCACTCACTTTACCCGAGTGGTTGTAGACCCCAATGATGAAGATCACTTGCTGGTGATTTGCAATGATTTGGCAGGAATGGTTAGCGAAAGTTTCGACGGCGGCGAAAGTTGGACTGAATTTGATCTTGGTTCGCTTTCAAATATCAGAATACATCAAATCATTCTTGTTGGAGATGAGTATAATAGCTGCTATGTGACAAGCTTTGATGGTGCATCGGTATATTTCAAGGATAACACCATGACTGACTTTATTGACTATTCAAGCGGATTGAACCCAGGTGCTCGCATTTCAAAGGTGGTGCCATTCTATAAAGAGGGTGTTCTGCGCATGGCCACTGACCAAGGCCTATGGGAAGCCCCGCTTTATCATAGCTCATTCCGCCCAGTGGCTCAGCCAATGGCTTTGAATTTGGGTAGTGGCAATCTGACGGCAAACCCCTATAAGGAGGTGCAATTTGATAGCTATAGTATTGTTCGCCAGGATGAAAACACCAAGTGGCAGTGGAGTTTCTCTCCCCAACCACAATCTGTCAGTGATGCCACTGCGCGTAATCCTCGTGTTGTTTTTGGTAAAGCCGGAAAATATGATGTTACTTTGACGGTTACAACTCCGGCTGGTTCTTCGTCCCGCACAATTAAGAATATGATTACAATCAATTCATCATCAAGTATCGATGTGATTCAAGTAGGTGAAGTTGGCTTGAAAAAGGTTGTTTTGGAGCGTGGTGAGGATTTAACCATTATTGGCTCCGGGCTTGATGTCGATTCGAAGTTCACAGTTCATGACACAAAAGGACGTTTGATATTGGATAGCGATGTGCCGGCTCTGCAGAGCGTTACAAATGTCTCAGTTGGTAATCTCTCTTCCGGTGTGTATATATATCAGCTCAGTAACGAAAAACAGAAATTCTTCGGAAAATTCATCATAAAATAATCCTCACAAAGAAAAATCAAATTTTGCTATGATAAAAAAAATCGTTCTATCAACTCTATTAGCCTTTTCGATTGGTGGTGCCGACGTTGTGCAGGCTCGTGACTCGCTATTTGTCCCTTATAAGTTGAATTATTTGCCGGCCGGATCTCCATTGTGGATGGCGCAACTCGCTGATCCTAACGGACTTGACTATAATGCAATGGTGGATAGTTTCAATGTCTATCTGAAAAACACCCCCGGAGCACGACGCAAATCACGCGACACCAAGCAAGTGGTGAACCATTTTCGCCGCTTCCAAAAGGCTTATCTTCCTTTTGTTCAGCGTGATGGTAAAATAAAATTGCCCGCTGCAAAGGCCTATCATTCTGATATGGATAAAGTTAACAGTGAGGTGCTAAACGCTCACACTAAGTTCAACACATTGAACTACGCTTCAAGCGGGGAAAACTTTGTAGAGCCATGGACGGTTATCTCGCCAATAGTGACTTATGATTATCAAACAAAGGTAATCTCTCCTGCTCAAGCTAATATCCAGCGTCTTGCTGCTTCGCGTTCAAATCCCAACGTGCTTTATTGTGGTTCGGAAACGGGGATGATTTTCCGCTCTTCGGATAAAGGGGAGTCATGGCAGCCTTGTAATGGTGGAGAATGGATGGCCGGTGAGATAACATTTTTGGATATCAGTTCAACAAATCCCGATAAAGTGATAGCCGGTGGTGGCGGTGTGTGCTGGCTTAGCACTGACGGCGGTGTTACATGGCAAAATATCACACCTCAAAAAACAGAGTATGCTCGTAGCAATGTAGGACAGTTCCATCCCGAAAATGATAATGTGATAATGTTTGGTGACAGATCTCAATTGTGGCGTAGCACAAATAATGGAGCCAATTGGGAGTGGATGCTTGATGGAATGGTTTTTGATATAAAATATTCACGTCAAAATCCTCAAGTGTGCTATGCTGCCATTGAACAGAATTATGATATTAAGCTCTACAAGAGTACAGATGGCGGTGCTTCTTGGAATATGTTGCAACTCGGAGATCAGCAATTAATTAGTGCTCGTATCGGATTGAGCGAAGCTCCCAATGGCGCTGACTATGTTTATGTGTGGGCTTGTCGAAGAAATCATCTTTCTCAGCCCGGCCCATTGTATTTCAGTGGCCCCCCATTGCTTTATAAGAGTACAGATGGCGGTGCATCCTTTACTGTGAAGGACCCGGTTAGTCAAATGGAGGTTGTGGACCAAAATGGTGGACAAGGTTATTATGACATGGTTTGCACGGCATCGGCTACAAATCCCGAAGAGTTGCTTGTGGGTATAATCCAATTGTATCGCTCCACTGATGGTGGGCAAACTCTGCAAAACATCGGAGGATACTATGGCAAATTTGACTTGCATTGCGATATGCAGAGCATACAGACTAATGGCACCGGTGACACATGGCTGTCAACTGATGGTGGTGTAATTTATAGTAACGATTTCTTTAAGGACAATGCCGTTGCTAAGTTAAAAGGACTCTATGCGTCTGAAATGTGGGGATTTGACCAAGGCTGGAATGAAGATGTGATGGTTGGTGGTCGCAATCACAATGGCAATATGTCGCAGCTCGACCGTTATAATGGGGTGTCACTCTCTATGCGTGGTTCGGAACGCCCAACCGGATATGTTTTCTTGTCTAATCCACGAAAGGTGGCTTTCAGCGATTCTGAAAATGTGATTATGCCCGACGATTGGCGTGAGGAATTTGTGCCATTCCTGGATTATTGGACCTATCCCATGGAGTCTTCGCAATTTGGTATGGGATTTGAATTTGATCCGCGCTATGCAGGTTGTTTCTACATTGTTCAAGGCACATATGATGAGGAGTACCGCACATTGTGGCGCACAACCGATGATGGTGCGTCATTTAAAACGGTTCACACTTTTGAGAATCCCATATCGGCAATTGCTGTTTCTCGCTCAAATCCCGATAAAATTGTAGTGGTTACTTGGGGGCGTATGTATCAGAGTCTTGATGCCGGAGCTACATTTGATGAAATTGCTTTGCCGTCGGAAATGACCAACAGTATTAAATATAAAATAGCCATAAGCCCTATCGATGAAAATGAAATTTGGGTTGTTGATGGCAATCCGGGTGGTATGTGGCGAACCAAAGACAATTGTGCTTCATGGGAAAAATTGGACAAAGGGTTGACTTTTGCCAATTGGGAAGGAAAAATGGAGGCTCATCAAGTGGGTCGCTTCTTCTTGACCGGAAATGAAAAGAATGCAGCATATGCTATTGCGTTCACACTCGGATATATGAATGAAACTTACACCACTCCGCGAGGTCGTGTGCTATATCGCGATGACACCACTGATGGCTGGGTGAATTATAGCGAAGGTCTTCAGAAGGTGATGAATATCAATCGTATGATTCCATTCTATAAAGAGGGGGTTATCCGCTTGGCCACAAATAATGGTATTTGGCAACGCAGCCTTGTGGATAGCGATTTTGTGCCAATTGCGCAGCCACTTATCCTAAACGCCGGTTCCGGTGACAATACTCAAGCTAATTATCCTCGTGAAATAAAATTGGATAGTTATAGCATTGTTAATCAGACACAAGCCACATGGAAATGGGATATAAATCCGGCTCCGGTTTCAATAACATCCTATGAAGTGCGCAATCCGATTATCACCATTGAACCTAATCAGACCTATGATATTTCATTGACTGTTACCACTCCCGCCGGTAGCAATACAAAGACTATCAAAAGCATGATTAAGGGTGGTAAGGGTGTGCCTGACGCTTCGACTATCGCTCCTGAATTTGATGACAAAGATTTGCTGTTATTGTCGAGCAATGTGGTAACTTGTGGTGGTAGCTTTGTGTTTGAACCACGCAACCTGACCGGAATGGTAGACCTAATAGTCTATTCATCAAATGGCTCAATAATGTTTAACCAAAAGAGTGACGGTCAAATAGATGTGCCTACCGGAGGCTTTGCTTCAGGCGTTTACTTCTATATGGCTGTTGATGAGACCGGATTCCGCAAAACTGGTAAATTGCTTGTAAAGTAGGATAGTATGCTTAGATATAGATACTATTTACTATTATTAATTTGTACTTTGATACCATTGCCTGCATTGGCCGATGATGATGTAATTTATGCAGAGGATGATACTGTTTCTACATTGTCATCGCTGATGCTACAGGAATTAGTGGTTTCGTCATCGCGTTGGTGGCAGGCAAGTGACATAATACCGACAAAAGTAACTAGTCTCGACTTTGAGGAAACAAATCGTTATAATCCTCAGACGGCTGCTGATATGCTTGGACTCACGGGGGAAGTGTTCATCCAAAAGAGTCAATATGGCGGCGGTAGCCCGATGATTCGTGGATTTGCTACTAATAGATTGTTATATAGTGTTGACGGAGTGAGAATGAACACTGCGATATTTCGCTCTGGCAATATTCAAAATGTGATTTCGCTTGACCCTTTTGCTATTGGACACACAGAAGTGTTGTTTGGCCCCGGGGCTGTTTGTTATGGTAGCGATGCTATTGGCGGTGTTATGGTGTTCAACACTCTATCGCCACAATTTTCATCCGGTGATAAGCCAAGATTAATGGCGTCGGCAACTTTGCGCAGCGCAACAGCTTCAAGCGAACTAACCGGCCATGCGCATGTAGGTGTTGGCTGGGAGCATTGGGCTTTTCTCACCAGTTTTACCTATTCCTCCTTTGGCGACTTAAAGCAGGGTATGCACGGACCGGAAAAGTACATCATGCCCTATATCGTTGTGCCGGGATATGATGAGTCGGGAGTGTATGACCGAGCCGAGGTGAACTCTAATGAGCGCTCGCAAGTGCCAAGCTCCTACACGCAGTACAACATAATGCAGAAAATAAAGTTTCGCCCTTCTTCAGTGTTGAACTTTGAATATGGATTTCATCTTAGCAAAACGTCGGACTATGCAAGGTATGACCGCTATCAGCGAATGCGTAACGGCCTGCCACGATATGCAGAGTGGTTCTATGGCCCACAGGAGTGGATGATGAATCATTTGCATGTAGGTCACACGAAAGAAAATATTGCCTACGACTCTCTTAAAGTTGACCTTGCCATGCAGCGTTTTCAGGAGAGCAGAATCTCCCGTAATTTCGGAGCATTGCAGCGTGAAACTCAAACTGAAAAGGTGTATGCTTGGAGTGTAAACGCAGATTTATTCAAAAAACTCTCGCCAAAGATTTCTTTGCTATATGGTGCTGAGTTTGTGATGAATGATGTTAATTCCTATGGCGGGGGTTTGGATGTTGTTACAGGTGAAACATCGGTAGTGCCATCTCGGTATCCGATGGCCAAATGGTATAGCCTTGGCGCTTATTCTCAATTGAAATGGCGCTTGCACAGAACCTTAAATTTAGAAGCAGGGCTGCGCTATAATTACTATAGCATCAGAAACGATTTCTCAAAGTCGGGCTATGAAGTTCCCTTCCCGGCTGTATGTGGCTCTGATGCGGGCAATGTTAGCGGAAATCTTGGATTCAATTGGCGCCCTTCGAATGATTGGTTATTGCGAGTAAACTATGCTCGTGGATTTCGAGTGCCAAATGTTGACGATATGGGCAAGCTGTTTGATAGTGTTGATGGCTGTGTCACGGTGCCAAATCCGGCGCTAAAACCGGAGTATGCCGACAATATTGATCTCGGGGTGGCATGGAATATAGGCTCTTCAGTAAAAGCAAGCGTAACCGCATTCTACACTCATCTCAATAATGCCATAGTTCGCCGAGATTTCATCTTCAATGGAAGCCCAACCATGGTGTATCAAGGCGAAGAATGTAGAGTGCAAGCTTTGCAAAATGCCGCCGAAGCCAATGTGTGGGGGGTGCAGGGGAGTGTTGATGCGCGTTTCTTACGTTGGATGTATGCCTCAGCAAATGTTAGTTGGCAGCGTGGTTTTGAAGAACTTGAAAACGGAGAGTCATCACCATCACGTCATGTTGCCCCACTTTTTGGTCGTGCTTCGATAGGATTTGAACGAAATGGACTGAATGTGGAGGCTTATACTGCATTCCAAGCGGAATGCAGCGCCGAGGATATGCCTGAAGAGGAGAAGGGCAAAACTGAGATTTATGCGCTTGATGCCAACGGAAATGCATATTCTCCAGCGTGGATTACTCTAAACCTCCGTGCAGCATATGATTTCAAATTCGGACTTTCGGTAAATGCCGCGTTGGAAAATATCACAGACCGCCGTTATCGCCCATATTCATGTGGAATTAGCGCACCTGGAATAAATTTCGCTATCGGTATTACATACAATCTACCGTAATGACTAGTCGTGATGATATGGCTCACCTCGAAGTATGGTCATGGCTCTATAAATCTGCTCAGTGAAGAATAGGCGTATCATCTCATGGGAGAATGTCATCTTTGAGAGTGAAAGTAAGGAATCAGCTCGGTCATAAACTTCTTTTGAGAATCCATAGGGGCCACCAATCACAAACACCAATCGCTTGGTTGACTGAAGTGCATAGCGGTCAATCAAGCCGGCAAATTCTCGGGATGTGTATTGGCGGCCGCGCTCATCAAGAAGAATGACAACATCTCCCGGCAGAAATGCCGAAAGCAATGTTTTACCTTCGGCTTCCTTCTGCTGTGTCTCGCTCAATGATTTTGTAGCCTTGACATCAGGGAGAAGCCGCAATTCAAATTGCATATATCTGTTTATGCGCTTAATGTAATTGTCAATCCCGCTCACTAAATAGTCGGATTGAGTGCGCCCAATGGCCATCAGCACGATTTTCATTGCAAATTTGCGAGGTTAACGAGTTAAATTTATTACTTTTGTACAAATGTAAATAAAAGCCTCTAAAATATGAAATCTAAAGACGAACTAATTGATGATCTATTGACTCTTGCATTTGCTGAAGATGTTGGTGATGGTGACCACACCACGCTATCAACCATTCCGGCAACAGAAATGGGACGTCAGCAGCTTATTGTCAAAGAGGAAGGCATTCTTGCTGGTGTTGAAATTGCAAGTAAAGTGTTTGCAAAATTCGACAAATCATTGAAAATGACCACATATATCAATGATGGTGCGCATGTGAAGCCCGGTGATATTGCTTTTGTTGTGGAAGGTCCTGTCAGATCTTTGTTGCAAACCGAGCGCATCATGCTTAATATCATGCAGCGTATGAGTGGTATTGCCACAATGACTGCTCGCTATCAGCAGCGTCTTGAAGGACTCAAAACCAAGGTTTTGGACACTCGCAAAACCACGCCGGGGATGCGAATGCTCGAAAAGGAAGCTGTTAGAATCGGTGGTGGATGCAATCATCGCATTGGCTTGTTTGATATGATTCTCATTAAGGACAATCATGTTGATTTTGCTGGTGGTATTCCTCAAGCTGTTGCCGCAGCAAAGAAATATTGCAAAGAAACAGGTCGTAATCTTAAAATTGAACTTGAAGTTCGTAATACAGATGAGATTAATCAAGCACTCGAAGCTGGTGTTGACCGTATAATGCTTGATAACTTCTCTCCTGAACGCACTCGTGCAGCTGTAGAGTTAATCAATGGACGCACAGAAATAGAATCTTCCGGTGGTATCACATTGGAAACCCTCCGCGAATATGGCGAGTGTGGTGTTGATTTTATCTCAGTTGGTGCTTTGACCCATTCTGTGAAAGGTCTTGATATGAGCTTTAAAGCTTGTTGATAGAGAGCATATCTTTTACTGAAAATCCTACAAAGCCGTCAATTATTTTGGCGGCTTTCCCTTTTAGTATTTCTCGCGGATATGTTGTAGAAAGAGCAATAACTGTAGCACCCGAGTCTGTCCCTGCTTTTAGTCCTTGCAAAGAGTCTTCAAATACGTAACAATCTTTGGGTGCGCATCCTAATGCTGCAGCAGCTTTTAAATACCCTTCAGGGTTCGGCTTTGAATGTTCAACCATTGAGGCATCGATAATCACATCCACAAATTCTTTTAGTTGTGGAATTTGCTCAAACAGTAATCGCATTTTTTTATTGTCGCTGCTTGTAACAATTGCTGTGTGAATGGAATTTTGGCGTAGCTCGGTTAAGAACTCAATAACTCCGTCGTAGAGATTGAATTTTAGTGCGTCTTGAAACTCAACAACTCGGCGAACAATATCTGTTCTTACCATCTCATCATCATAGTGTTTAAGAATCTCAGGAAGAGTAGTCCCTTTTATTGCTATAGCATAGTTCTCAATTCCTGTGGGGTAGATACGATCAATCTCTTCCCAAAAACGGGTATATGTGGTTTCGCTATCAATTAGCACTCCGTCCAAATCAAATAGGGCTCCTATTGCTGCCATAATAAGTCAAAATAATAATTCTTTACAAATTTAGCATCAATATGACTTCCATCCAAAATTTGTCATGTATAAACATTCATCAAACAGAATGCTACTATCTATTTTTTCAAAGTAAAGTCAAATCGAAGTCCTCCATTCGGACGGTTGCTAGCAATAATAGTTCCACCATGAAATTGAACAGCATGTTTAACAATGGCTAATCCAAGTCCGGTGCCACCCTTTTTTCGCGAGCGACCTTTGTCTACACGATAGAATCTTTCAAACAAGCGATTGAGTTGTGTTTCGTTCACACCACATCCATCATCTTCAAATCGGATATGACATTCGTTGTCATTATTCTCTATTAATGATATAGTTATGTTTTTGCCCTCTGAATATGCAATTGCATTTTCTGTGAGATTACTGAATATGGAGCCAATCAGAGACAGATTCCCTTCAACAGTTACTTTTTCATTAAAATTAGTATGAAGTGTCATGCGCTCCTCTACTGGCATCACTTCTAATTCTTGTGCAACTCCATCTATTATCTCATTAACTACAACTAGCTCTTTCGTTATAATTGCGCTTCCATCCTCCATTCTAGTAATGAGCGAAACATCATTAAGAAGGTGGCGGAGTCGTTCGTTATGCATATAGCATAAGCCAATTAATTCCTGGCGCTTTTCTTCACTAAGCCTAATGCCAGAAAGGAGTGTCTCAAGACACACCTGTATTGATGCCACAGGAGTCTTAAGTTCATGATTTATATTGTTCGTTAATTGTCTTTTTAGCAGATTTTTTTCCTGTTCGGCTTTATAGAGATTAACACGCTCAATGTCTTTTCCGAGTTTTCTTGTGGTGAAATATGCAATAAAACTCATTGATAGAGTTATTGCAATTATGATTGTTAAAAAAGTCCAATCAGCAGCAAGAAGATCCTTGAGTGTACTTGAATAGGGGATGGCAGTTCGTACTATCACTCTTTCTCCACATGTGGCAGAATAGAAATATTCCAAACCATCACTGACAGATTGTCGTCCAATATGGTATCCAGAGCCATTGCGCAGCGCATCAGCTATTTCTGGACGACTGCTATGATTGTCAAGGGATTCTATGGATATTGTATTATCATAAATAACAGCGCCAGTGAGAGTGATAAGTGTGATTCGTAGATTGTTAAATGGCTTATTATGAGTAGCGATGTACTCTTCGTAAGACTGACCATCTTCTATGGCTATAAGAAGATGTTGATTGTATTGTTGCAAAAGCGAACTTAAAAACTCGGATTTGTATTCCCTCTCCTTAAAATACTGAAAAGTCACAAAGCATAGGACCATAGCCCATGAGAAGACGAGTAATTGCAAAAACAAACGTTTATGAAACGAAAGTCTAATCGCGGAAGCCATAACCGAAACCTGAGCGTGTAACAATATATGAACCGTATGCACCAATTTTTGAGCGTAGCCTGGTAATATTGACGTCAATAGTTCTGTCCAGTACAACAACCTCATCACTCCATACACGACTTAATAGCTGCTCGCGTGAACAGATTTTCCCACGATGCGATACCAAATATACTAGCAGTTGAAACTCCTTACGAGCAAGTTTTACTTCTTTGCCATCTACTATACAACGTTTAAATTCAAGGTCAAGAGTAAGTCCTTCTACTTGCAGAGTATTCGGATTATCAATAGCTTTAGTGGTTATTTTGTGTGATGATGTACGGCGTAGAACACTTTTTACTCGAGCTATAACATTACGAATAGTGTAAGGCTTCATAATATAATCGTCAGCACCAAGATTAAGTCCCATTATCATATCATCCTCTGTGTCTCGTGCTGTACAGAATATAACGGGTATATCAGCCGTATTTACATCCGCCTTTATCATCTTGGCCATCTTAATACCACTAATATCTCCCATCATAATGTCAAGAAGAATAAGCGAATACTGTTTTAGGTCAAGAGTAAGGGCCTGTTCCGCACTAAAGGCGATATCAACGTCATACCCTTCATTCTCAAGGTTGAGTTTTAGTACCTCACAAAGAGTCTCTTCGTCATCCACTATTAATATACGTTCTGTTGCCATATAATAATTAATTTTCACAAATATATTATCTTTTATTGAATTGAATTTTGCTTAATTATAGATTTAATAAAAATGTGATTTTTGAAAAGGTACCAAATTTTTATTTAACTAAAGACTAATTTTTTTGAAACATTTTTGAAT
>JAZSAZ010000024.1:0-56130 GCA_045602165.1 Paramuribaculum sp.
ATGCACGGAAGAGAGCAAGGAACGAAAGAAGACATTCAGGTGGTGATAGCGTGAGGGTTCCACCTCTTCCCATTCCGAACAGAGAAGTTAAACCTCACCACGCCGATGATACTGCGAAAGTGGGAAAGTAGGTAACCGCCCTCTCTGAACGAAGCCGCGACTCAGCCGAGCCGCGGCTTTTGTATTTATAGGGATTTTATCGGAGATTAGTGAGATTGGGGAGGATAGGGAGATTCGGGAATCTGACTATGATTTGTTTTTCTTAGGTTTAAAAAATGGCGATATTCTGCGGATGGGGGTGGTGATATTGTGGAAAAATTGTAACTTTGCAAATTGAATATAAAATGGAGTAAAATCGACAATTTTCTATGAATAAAAATTCACTATTAGGACTTTTGTTAATGGGCGCTGTTATTATGGTGTTCATGTATATCAATCAGCCTTCACCGGAGGAGATTGCGGCTGCAAAGGCTCAGCAGGAACAAGCTGCAAATGGAACTGATTCAGATTTGTTGCAGAATATAGTAATTGACTCGATTACGGCGTCACAATGGCAAAAATATGCTGCTACTGTTCGCACTTATGGTGCAAAGGATGAGCAAACCGGTAATTATGTTCTCGAATCTGGGAATGTAAAATTGGTTGCTGATACTTCTAGTATTGTCAGTGGTGAAGTTCGTGTGGGTAATGCTATAGTTTCAGTTGAAGATATTCGCAAAGCATCCTATGATAATGTTGATGATGCTACAGCTGCACAGGCTGTTAAGGAATTGAAGCAGGCTGTTAATGATGCATCTCGCTTTGGCGGGTTTAATGCGTTTCGTGCAGGCTCAGATAGCGCAACTATTGAATTGAAGAATGATGTGTTGGCCTTGACTATTGCATCGCATGGCGGTGTAATCAGCAAAGCCGAGTTGCTCACATATAATAAGTATGACAGCACAAGTGTTTGTCCGATAGCTCCGGGCTACGACATGTATGGCTTCGTGTTGCAGGGCGACAATGCATTGTATGATACGCGTGAATTGTATTTCGAGCCTGTTCAGGAGAATGATAGCACAGTGTTGATGAAGGTATCACCTTCGGAAGGTGTGGTGCTCGGCATTCGTTACACATTGGCTAAGGGTGATGACTACACCGTTAAGATGGAATTGGTGCAGAAAGGGATGAATGAGTTTGTGCCGACATCAGTTTCGGGAATGGATTTCATTTGGACTCAGCGGATGGCCCGCAATGAGGCCGGCCGAGTGTTTGAATCGGACAATAGCGCACTCTATTATATGACCATGGGCGGTGATGTTGAGAATTTGAATGAGATGTCGGATGAGTCGGAAGAGGTGAAAGACCCCATGCAGTGGGTTGCTTTTAAAAACCAATTTTTTACTTCACTTCTTGTTGCCGACAATGGATTCAATAGCGCTGATATGTCATCAACAGTGCTCAAAGAGAATGAACATTTCTTGAAGGATTTGAAGTTTGACTCACGAATGGAATATTCGGCAATGGCTGAAGTTCCGGCTTCGTTTACATTCTTCTTTGGTCCGAACTCTTATCCGTTGCTTTCAGATTTATCGGAAACCATAGTCCCTGAAAAGGATTTGAATCTCACAAACCTTTTGCCATTAGGCTGGACATTGTTCCGCTGGATTAACACTTGGATTGTGATTCCGGTATTTGACATTCTAGGTAAGTATATTGCCAACTATGGTATAATCATTTTGATATTGACAATCTTCATCAAATTGATTCTCTTCCCCTTTACATACAAGAGCTATATGTCACAGGCAAGAATGCGTGTACTCGCTCCGGAGATTAAGGAGATAAATGATAAATATCCAGGAAATGAAAATGCGATGAAGCGTCAGCAGGAAACAATGGCATTGTATTCTCGCGCCGGGGCTAATCCGATGTCGGGATGCTTACCAATGTTGTTGCAATTGCCCATTTTGATTGCATTGTTCAGATTCTTCCCATCGGCAATTGAATTGCGTGGAGAATCTTTCCTTTGGGCAGCCGACCTTTCAGCTCCTGATTCAATCATTCCATTGCCTTTCTCAATTCCGTTCCTTGGTGATAAGTTGAGTTTGTTCTGCTTGTTGATGACAGTGGTGAATATTCTTTACACTCGTATCAGTCTTCAGAATCAGCCTGGAGGCAGCCAGATGCCGAGCATGAAGTGGATGATGTACTTGATGCCTGTGATGTTCTTGGCATTCTTCAATAACTATGCGTCAGGCTTAAGCTACTACTACTTCCTTTCGCTATTGATTACAATAGTTCAGACGTATGCTTTCCGCAAATTTGTTGATGAAGACAAAGTGAGAGCAACAATGCGCGCCAATGCTGCAAAACCCAAAAAGAAAAGCGGATTTATGGCTCGCTTAGAGGAAGCACAGCGTAAACAGCAGGCAATGCTTCGTGAACAGGAACGTCAGCGTGGCAAAAAAAGTGGAAGAAAATAAATCGAGCTAATATTTAATAAAAGACTATAATCACCTCTAATATCTAACAATATGATTAACGAAAAGGTCCAAGAAGCTATCAATGCTCAGATTAATGCTGAATTTTGGTCGGCATATCTCTATCTATCAATGGCAATGCATTTTGAAGCCGAAGGTCGCTCCGGTGTGGCTAATTGGTTCAAAATCCAGTTTCAGGAAGAGCAGGCTCATGCACAGATTTTTATCAACTATCTAAATCAGCGTGGTGGTAGAGTAACGCTTAAAGCTATCGACGAGGTTCCTACAACATGGGAGTCACCTCTTGCAGCATTTAAGGCAACGCTTGAACATGAGCAGAAAGTGACATCGCTTATTAATAACCTCTATGCCCTCGCAGAGGCAGAGCATGATTATGCCACTCGCGATCGTTTGAATTGGTTTGTAAGCGAACAGGTGGAAGAGGAAGATAATTGCCGTCAGCTTATTGATAAATTTACATTGATAGGTAATGATGGTATGGGTCAGTATATGCTTGATCAAGAGCTAGGGGCTCGTACTTATGCAGTGCCCTCACCCTTGGCAACAGCTGAATAATAAATAAAAGAATAATATAGTTGTGGGTCGGAAGACGAAAGTTTTCCGACCCATATTTTTTTGTAATGCGGTCAAAGTTTTTTACATTTGTGAACGCGCTTGTAATTATAGAAAAGATTGACCTTAAACAGAGCCGATGAAAAGAATGCTATACATAGAATTGCCACAGTCCGGAGGTGATAATAATCGCCGCTTGCCGTTTTATTTGGCAATGGAGGAGTATTTGGCTCGCGAGGTGGTGGCTCATTTTGATGTGCCGTTGTTTTTTATGTGGCAGGTAAATCCTACAGTTATCATAGGTAGGAATCAGGTTGCGGAAAATGAGGTGAATCTTGCTTATTGTAGAGAGCAAGGAATTGAAGTATATAGGCGCAAGAGTGGCGGCGGGTGTGTTTATGCCGACCAAAAGAATATAATGATGAGCTATGTAGCGGCTCATGATGGTGGCGTTAAAGAGACATTTGAACAATACACCGATTCAATAGTTGAAATGCTTCGAGGACTTGGACTTGATGCTTCGGCAAGCACGCGAAATGATGTGTTGGTGTCGGGTAGCAAGGTGTCGGGTAATGCCTACTATCATTTGCCTCAGAGCAGCATAGTGCACGGAACAATGCTTTATGATGCCGACTTGGAAGTGATGTCAAAAGCTATTACACCATCGAAACAGAAATTACATTCGAAGGGTGTGGAATCAGTTAGAAGCCGAGTGACGATGCTATCGAAACATCTTACTATAAATATTGAATATTTTAAGGCGTATGCTCGTCACAGTCTATGCAACGACTCTTTGGTGTTGACAGCTGATGCTGTTGCGACAATTGAAGAATTGGAGAAGCATTACTATGCCGACGAATGGATTTACCGAGCAAAGAAGCCATCAAAATCGACTAGGCTACAAAGGTTTGAGGGTGTCGGTGAAGTTCAAGCGGATGTGAAGACGGATGACGCCGGTCGAATAACCGATGTGGACTTTACCGGAGACTTCTTTTTCGATGAAGAATTGTTGACCGATAGATTGCGAGGAGTGAACTATAATCCTGAAGATGTGGTTAAGGCTATTGAAGAATTTAGTGCCGGAAATGTAATCAGCGGCATGACGAATGAACAATTAATAGAATTATTATTTTAATACCATGGAACAGAATAAACGAACTTGTCTTTATGACCGACATGTGGAAGCCGGAGCATTAATCAGCCCGTTTGGCGGCTTTGATATGCCGATACAGTATGAAGGAATTGCCGAGGAGCATGAAGCAGTGCGCACAAAGTGTGGCGTGTTTGATGTGTCACACATGGGCGAGGTTAATATCTCCGGAGTCGATGCACAGCGATTTGTGAATTATATCTTCACAAATGATGTGTCGGCAGCGGTTGATGGCCAGGTGCTTTATGGAATGATGCTTAATCGGCAAGGTGGCACTGTTGATGATTTGTTAGTGTATCGCCGAGGAGAGGATAACTATTTTTTGGTGATCAATGCTTCAAATATAGAAAAGGATGTGGCATGGATTCGGGCCAATTCCGAAGGGTTTGATGTGGAGATTGATAATTTGAGTGATGCGCTTGCAGAATTGGCTGTGCAGGGTCCGGAGTCGGAAGCAGTGTTGAAAGAGGTGCTTGGCATCAATTGCGAAGATTTGACGTTCTACACCTTCAAAGAGGAATTGCTCGATGGGGCGCATATCCTTGTGAGCCGCACCGGCTACACCGGCGAAGATGGTTTTGAAATTTATGCAGAGCCAGATATTATTGTAGGAATGTGGGATGCTTTGATGGAGAGCGAGCGTTGCAAGCCTTGCGGCTTGGGATGTCGTGACACACTGCGCTTTGAAGTGGGTTTGCCACTCTATGGTGATGAATTGGCCGAAGATATCACCCCCGTAGAAGCCGGATTGTCGATGTTTGTCAAAATGGACAAGCCCGAATTTATAGGTCGCGAAGCAGTGGTAGCTCAGAAGACCGAGGGTCCCAAACGTAAAATAGTGGGGCTTGAAGTGCTTGATCGCGCCATTCCGCGTCATGGCTATGAAGTGCTAAACTCAGATGGCGAAGTTGTGGGATTTATCACAACCGGCTATCGCGGACTTTCGGTAGATAAGAGTATCGCCATGGCAATGGTGAGTGCCGAAAGTGCAAAAGTGGGGACAGAACTTCAGGTTCAGATTCGCAAAAAACGTTTCCCGGCAGTGGTGACTACAAAGAAATTTTACAAGAAAAGTTACAAGAAATAAAACTCTAAAATAAAAATATCATGAACAAGATTTATTATTGCGAAACACACGAATACGTTAAAGTAGAAGGTAACATCGGTTACATCGGTATCTCTGATTTTGCTCAGAAAGAATTGGGCAATGTGGTTTATGTTGATATGCCCGAAGAGGGTGACGAAGTTGAAGCTGGCGAAGATTTCGGAGCAGTTGAAAGTGTGAAAGCAGCATCAGATTTGATAGCACCTGTTAGCGGCACTGTTGTTGAAGTGAATGAGTCGTTGGTCGATAATCCCCGCCTTCTCAATGAAGATGCATTGGGTAACTGGATTATCAAGATAGAAATCAGCGATCCGTCGCAGCTTGAAGGCTTGATGGATGAAGCTGCTTACATGGCCTTCATAGAAAAATAAAACTTATGCATCGCTATTTTCCACATACACGGGCCGATATTGATGCAATGTTGGCTCGGTGCGGTGTAGGCGATATTCGCGAGCTCTATTCCGATGTTCCGGAGCAGCTTGTGATGAAGTGCGACTATGATGTTCCCGAGCAGATGAGCGAGCAGCAAGTACGAGAATATTTTCAAGGTCTCTGCGAAAAGAATCGCCGCTTGGTGTGCTTTGCCGGTAGCGGATTCTACAATCATTATGCACCGTCAGTTATCAACACTATAATAAGCCGCTCGGAATTTCTGACCGCCTACACCCCCTATCAGCCTGAAATCTCGCAAGGGACTTTGCAGTATATTTTCGAGTATCAGAGCATGATGGCCACGCTTACCGGAATGGAGGTGAGCAATGCTTCTATGTATGATGGCGCAACTGCAACAGCCGAAGCCATGATGATGGCAGTGAGTCACGCAAGGAAGCGAAATAGAGTGCTGGTGTCGGCCACATTGTCACCGGCAGTTCGGTCGGTAGTTGACACCTATGCTTCATATCATGGAATAGTGGTTGATACAATTCCGCAGCAGGGAGGAGTGACCGATTTGGACGAGATGCAGTTGATGCTATCGGCCGGAGATGTTGCCGGAGTGATAGTTGCAACCCCCAATCGCTATGGAATAGTGGAAAACTATAAAGGTGTGGCCGAAATGTGTCACTCGGCAAAATCATTGTTGATAATGAACTGTGTGGCCTCAGATTTAGGGGTGCTACGTTCTCCGGGAGAATGGGGTGCCGATATTGCAGTTGGCGATGCGCAGTCGCTCGGGATGCCGTTGAATTTCGGCGGCCCGTATTTGGGTTTTATCTGCACAACCAAAGCACTTATACGCAAACTTCCCGGACGAATTGTCGGGGCAACGGAGGATGCCGAAGGTAAGCGCGTGTTTGTGCTGACATTGCAAGCACGCGAGCAGCATATTCGTCGCGAAAAAGCCACAAGCAACATCTGCTCCAATCAAGGATTGATGGCGCTGTATGCTTCCATCTATCTGTCGATAATGGGAGCTGCCGGGCTTAAAGAGGTAGGCGAAAAGAGCTATTCTGGTGCACACTATCTTTCACAGCGACTTGAATCGACCGGAAAGATGAAACTTAAATATTCCAATCAGCCATTCTTCAATGAGTTTTTGATGATCACAGACATGGATGTTGATGCCTTGATAGCACGCTGTGTTGAACAGGGTATTCTTCCCGGAGTCAAAGTGAGTGATGGTGAAATCTTAATAGCCGTGACGGAAGTCAACACGAAAGAGCAGATGGAGAGATTGGTTGAGATAGTAGAAACATTTTAAAGGGGAGAAGCATGAACAGAAATTATTACGGAAAAGTCATATTTGAATTGTCGCAAGCCGGGCGCAAAGGCTATTTTCTTTCCGATACCGGCTGCCCGGAAGCAAATGCGCTCCCCCAAGAACTGCTTAGGAGCGAGGCTCCGCAATTGCCCGAAGTGGATGAGCCCACCATAGTGCGTCACTATGTGAACATGAGCGCCAATAACTTTGGAGTAGATAGCGGATTCTATCCCTTGGGTTCATGTACAATGAAATATAATCCCAAGATTAATGAAGAGATGGCAGCATTACCGCAGATGGCATGTTTGCACCCTAATCAGCCGGAGGAAACAGTGCAGGGAGCATTGGAAGCATATTACACACTGCAGCGGTTGCTGAGCGAAATCGGCGGGATGAGCGAATTTACACTCAATCCCTTTGCCGGAGCTCATGGCGAATTGGTGGGGCTGATGGTTATCCGCGCTTATCATCGCAGTCGCGGAGATGAGGGGCGCACCAAAGTGATAGTTCCCGATTCGGCTCACGGCACTAATCCTGCATCGGCAGCTGTTGCGGGGCTTAAGGTGGTGGAGGTTAAGAGCCGAGCTGATGGCACAGTAGATGTTGAGGATTTGAAAGAATTGCTCGATGAAACGGTGGCCGCAGTGATGCTAACCAATCCCAACACATTGGGAATATTTGAATCACACATTCCGGAGATTGCCGAAGCTGTGCATGGAGCAGGGGCTTTGTTATATTATGATGGAGCAAACCTCAATCCAATGCTTGGAGTGGCTCGTCCCGGCGATATGGGCTTCGATGTCATGCACATCAATCTTCATAAGACATTCTCAACACCACATGGTGGGGGAGGCCCGGGATCAGGTCCGGTTGGCGTTCGCACCGGGCTTGAACGCTTCTTGCCCAATCCGCGAGTAATCAAAAAAGATGATGGCACTTTTGCATTGCAAACAACAGAAGATGCACTTGGAAGTGTGTCGGCCACACTTGGCAACTTTGCTGTTCAGCTTCGTGCATTGAGCTATATATTATCGCTCGGTCGCGAGGGACTGATGAATGTCGGCCCGCTTGCAACACTGAATGCCAATTACATTAAAGAGTCATTGCGCGATAGCTATCTATTGCCGATAGACAAAGTGTGCAAGCATGAATTTGTGTTTGACGGACTGAAGGATAAGTCAACCGGAGTGACCACTCTTGATGTTGCCAAGCGCTTGCTTGATTATGGCTATCATGCACCTACGGTTTATTTTCCATTGCTGTTTCACGAGTCGCTGATGATAGAACCCACTGAAACAGAGGGCCTTGAAACAATCAATGCATTCGTTGATGTGATGCATCGCATAGCCGAAGAATCATTGGGGAATCCAAAGATGGTCAAGACAGCTCCCCATAACACTCCTGTACGTCGTCCCGATGATACACAAGCCGCGTTGACACCAAAGGTAACATGGTTTGACTTGTAACAGATTTCTATGACAGAATTTGATCTTATAGTAATAGGGAGCGGCCCCGGCGGTTATGAAACAGCCGCCGCAGCTGCCCACCTTGGGAAGCGAACAATGATAGTGGAGCGCGACCACCTTGGTGGCACTTGCTTGAATCGTGGATGTATTCCCACAAAGACCCTGTGTCGCTCAGCCGAAGCCTTATTGCTTGCAGCAAATGGAGCGAAACTCGGAGTGGCATTCTCCGATGTGAAAGCCGATTTTGCGCAGGCTGCAGCACGCAAAAATGAGGTTGTGGCTTCGTTGCGACAGGGAGTGGAAGTGGAGCTGAAAGATGTTACAGTGGTTTGCGGAGAGGCAAAGTTTGTGTCGGGTAAAGTCATTGAAGTAAATGGCGAAGAGTATTCGGCAGAGCAGATTATAGTAGCAACCGGAGCAGCTCCCGCTTCGTTAAATATCCCCGGCGCCCACTTGGCAATTAACAGCGATGATGCTTTGGCAGCAGAGAAACTTCCTGAGAGCATAGTGATAATCGGCGGCGGAGTTATCGGAATGGAGTTTGCTTCGATTTACTCTGCATTTGGAGTGAAAGTCACAGTGCTTGAATATTGTAAAGAGATTCTTCCGGGATTGGATGCCGATGTTGCCAAGCGCTTGCGCATGGCAATGAAGCGCCGAGGCGTGACCATAATAGTGGGGGCTGAAGTGAAGTCAATTCAGGAGGATTTCACTGTGGAATATGAAGAAAAAGGGAAGGCCAAGAGTGTTGGCGCAGAGCAAGTGTTGATGGCTGTCGGTCGAAAGGCTGTGGTCCCCGAAGGACTTGAGGCCGCCGGAGTGGCGCTTAATCGCGGCTTTGTGGCAACAGATAGCAGCATGGCAACTAATGTGCCCGGCATATATGCTATTGGCGATTGCACCGGGCGTTGCATGCTTGCACATGCTGCAGTGGCGCAGGGGCGTGTGGCCCTTGGATTGAGCAATGATGTCGATCCAGTCATGCCGGCAGCAGTGTTCACACATCCCGAATGTGGGATGGTTGGGCTGACCGAAAGCCGCTGTGCCGAACAAGGGATAGCCGTGAAAATAGCCACATCAACCTATCATGCCAATGGGAAAGCCGTGGCCATGGATGAAACCGATGGAATGGTGAAAATCATAGTTGACGCCTCAACCGATAAGATTTTAGGTGCTCATGTGTGTGGCGCTCATGCTGCCGATATAGTGCAGGAGGTTGCAGTGGCAATGCATTTCGGAGTGACGGCAACAACACTGCGCAATGCGGTTCATGTTCATCCCACACTATCGGAACTTATAGTGTCGGCTCTTAATAAGTTATAATCGAAATGGAGCAGGCTAAGATTGATATCAGTTTAATAGTAGTGTTTCACAATGAGGCGCTGACAATAGGTAGGGCGTTGGAGTCGTTTGTTGTCCAAACCCCAAAGAGTGTGGAATATATCTTTGTTGACGACGGAAGCACCGATGGCTCGATGGATGTTGTGCGCAATTTTATGGTGGAGCACCCCGAATTAGGGAAACGATTTAAATTGATAACCAATCCGGAATGTTGTGGCTGTGCCAATTCCGCAGCAAAGGGGCTTTTGGAGGCTCAAGGAGAGTATGTGATACGTTGCGACGCCGACGACTATTTAGAGCCGAATGCATTGCAGCTGTTGCTTGATGCCACAGAGGGAGGAATTTATGATGTGGTCATAGCACCCTATTATGCTGTGTATCCCGAATATAGGAAGTTGGTGAAATTTAAGACCAAGCCACAGACGCTCAATGATATGTATATGGACGCACTTAATTTTTCAGTTTGGAATAAATTGTTGCGTCGTCGTTTGCTGGTTGATAATGCAATCACTCAATTTGAGGGGTTGGATTGTTGGGAAGATTTGGGAGTGGTGTCGCGAGTGTTGTCATTGCGCCCACGATTGAAGTGCATCGATACCCCGGTCTATAACTATGTGCGGAATCCCAAGCGCAAGACATTGACTCGTAGCAGTCGCAATCGATTGCTTGAGGATCATTTAGCGGTGTGTCGGTTAGTTGAGGATTGGTTTAAAGAGCGAGGGCTGGAGCATGAATTTGAGGAATTTTTGCTTCATTTGAAGTTCTGTGCCAAAGTTAAGATGCTCCGCGGCCGAAGGAAAAATGTTGCAAGGTGGAAGAGAACCTATTCCGAAGTCAATTCGAAGGTTATGAGCCTGCGGCACATAGCACTGCATTGGCGATTGATGTTTGCCATGGTGGCATTGTTGCCAACTATTGTTAGTCAGAGTATTGCCAACTGTTTAGATGTTTTTTATATATTGGAAGATTAGTTGATTATAATTTTTTAACACAACAAGGGGCTTTTTGGAAAGGTTGCATAGCGGTAAATCCGTTATGTTTTTGTAAATTCGCTTGTTATAACATCCATGAATTTAACACATAACCAATAATATTATCATGAAAGAAAAAATTCAGAGTGAGTTTAAATCACGTTTCGGTGTAGAGGGAATCTTATTTGTGGCTCCCGGTCGTTTTAACCTTATTGGTGAACACACAGATTACAATGGCGGCTTTGTCTTCCCCGGCGCTATTGACAAATTCATTATGGCAGAAATCAATCCTAACGGCACAGACAAAGTGCGCGTTTATTCAATTGATATTGACGAATATTGCGAATTTGGTCTCAACGAAGAGGATGCACCCCAGCAGCAGTGGGCACGCTATATCTTCGGTGTTTGCCGCGAAGTGATTAAGCGTGGTGGTGAAGTGAAAGGTTTTGACACCGTGTTTGCCGGTAATGTTCCTCTCGGCGCCGGTCTTTCTTCATCGGCTGCATTGGAAAGCTGCTATGCAAATGCACTCAACGAACTTTTCAATGAAAACCGCTTCCCCAAAATGGAATTGGCAAAAATCGGTCAGAGCACAGAACACAACTATTGTGGTGTGAACTGCGGTATCATGGACCAGTTTGCTTCAGTTCATGGCAAAAAGGATAATTTGATGCGTCTTGACTGCCGTTCAGGTGAATTTGAATATTTCCCCTTCAAGCTCGATGGCTACCGCTTGGTTTTGGTTGACTCTCGCGTGAAACACGAACTTGTTGATTCACCCTATAACAAACGTCGCGAGTCATGTGAACGTGTTGCAAAAACACTCGGAGTGGAAACTCTTCGCGATGCCGATATGGCAATGCTCGATGGCGCTAAAGATAAAGTGTCGGAAGAGGATTACATGCGTGCAAAATATGTTATTGAAGAAAAGCAGCGTGTGCTTGATGTTTGCGATGCACTTGTGAAGGGTGATTATGACACAGTGGGCCGTTGCATGTATGGCACACATGAAGGGATGTCAAAACTCTACGAAGTTAGCTGCGAAGAGCTTGACTATCTCAATGATGTGGCAAAAGAATGTGGCGTAACCGGTTCACGCATTATGGGTGGCGGTTTCGGCGGTTGCACAGTGAACCTTGTTAAAGATGAGCTCTATGACAATTTCATTGCAACAGCAACAGCTAAGTTTAATGAAAAATATGGTCATGAGCCTAAGATTTATCCTGTAATTGTGAGCGATGGTGCTCGTCGTTACGAAGCATAATCAAATAAGATTATCATAAAACAAGTGGGAGTTGTGTCACGTGTGACGCGACTCCCATTTTGATTATAAATGAATAAAATTTGGATAAAATTTGCATATTCTTTGTTGTTAGATTAAATTTGCAATAGATAAGAATAGAAATTATGAACAAACGACAGGCGCGTCTTGCCCTTATAGTAAAAGTGCTCCTGAATAACTCGATAGGGAGCCAGGAGGAGTTAATGGCAATTCTTGAAGACAATAATTGCTCAGTGACTCAGGCCACATTGTCACGCGATCTCAAGACCCTGAGAACATCAAAAGTAGCCACCGAACTTGGGGGTTATCAATATGTGATAGCAGCTAATGGCACAGCTGCCGATGAGGTTGCCACTCAGGCCATGAACTCAGTGCGTCAGGCTTCGATTTTGTCTGTTGCTTTTTCCGGCCGTCAAGCAGTAATCCGAACTCGCAATGGCTATGCCGGAGGAGTGGCTTATGATATTGACGAATTGTCGTCGCCTATTATTCTCGGCACAATAGCTGGGGCCGACACGGTGTTTGTGGCAGTGTCGGATGATGCATCGAAGGCCGATGTTTATAATCTTCTTTCAGAGATAGTCCCGGCAGAAATCATGGAAGCCGGGAAGAATTATTTTGTGGATTGACATCTTATCAAATTTTTTACTAAGACTAATTTAATATCTCATATAATATGATACGCGCAGCAGTCACCGGCGGCTCAACAGCTGTAGCCGGTGAAATCATGAAACTTTTGATTAACCATCCCGATGTGGAGCTCCTATGGGTGTACGAACCACAAGTGGAGGGAGCCTTGCTCTCGCAGATTCATAAGGGACTGCGAGGAGAAACGTATGTGCGTTTTTCGGCTCAGGCTGATATGAAGGCAATCGATATGCTGTTTTTGTGTTTTGAACACAAGCATGAAACCAAAGAGTTTCTAAAAAATAATCCACCAAAAGAAGGTACAAAAATTGTGGATTTAAGTGGTACGTTCTTAAAGCAAAGCACATTTGCCGATGGCGATGATTGGATTTTTGGTTTGCCCGAACTTAGCCGTAAGCCGCTTGTAAGAGGCGCGTTGCATGCTGTGGTTCCTCAGCCTCTGACCACAGCCGTGTTGCTACCACTTTTGCCAATGGCAAAGTGTGGTCTCCTTAATGAAGGGGATATTCATGTGACCGCAGTAGTGGCAGATCCGGATGCCGAGCCTGGCGAAACTCTAGCTTTGATAGATCTTGAAGAGGCCGACGATATAGAGCGTGCTCTGTGCTCGCTTCAGCCCACGTTTAAAATTCCAATGACCTTCATGGTGATGTGTGGCGGCTGGAAACGTGGTATATCTGTTTCAATTCATTTTAAGTGCTCACTTGAAGAGGAGAAAGCTATAGAGATTTACAATGATTTTTATGAAGATCATGGATTTACATTTATCTCGTCAGATCTGCCCAATTTGTCGGAAGTGGTGGGCACAAACAAGTGTATCATCAACTTGCAGCGAGTGGGTGATCGCTTAGTGATAAATGCGGTGATTGATGACTTGATTAAGGGCGCAGCCGCTATGGCAGTTCATGATATGAACCTATTATTTGGATTGCAAGAGCGAGTTGGCTTAATGCTCAAGTCACACTGAAAGTAGGAGCAATCAGCGTTTGATTCTCGGAGAAAGGATTCGCTCGCCAAGATATTTGGCGAGCTCTTTTTTTATGCTGTTGAGCTCGGCAGAGCGTGTCATTAGTCGGCGAACCATATCAAGGTCGCCCGAAGAGGCTTTATATGCTTCAGCAATTTGATTGTTGATTCCTTTTAGTTCAAACTCAATGTGAGCACATTTGAGATTGTACACCCCTACAGGGACAAGGTCTGCAAGGCGGTCTTGCTCGGTGGGGATAGAGGAATATTTAGTGTGTATCTTGCTGAGGTGGTGTTTTGAAGTGGCCAAATTGGTGGCTATGTTGCGAATGTCATTATCGGCATTTGACATCAGTCGAGAGCTGATGTAGTTGGCTTTGAAATCTTCAATTTCGGCGCGTTGACGATTCTCCATGGCTTCAATCATCTCCTTTTCTCGGCGTTCAATGATGGTGAGGTCATCGGCTGTTTGCCGGATATTATCGATTTCGAGTGCAGTCAATCGGGCAATCTCTTGAGCAATGATATTAGTTTGTCGAAGAATATCATTTTCAGCCTCGCCATTGGCAATGTCGAGAGCCTGTTCAAATGTGAGACGCAGATCGGGATTTGTTATTGCAATTTCATCGGATAGGAGCTCCTGGTTGATGTATTCAATCACCGACATAGATGCAAGCGAGCCATCTTCGGTGGGATATTCACACATTGTGGCCATGCCGTATCTCACAGCATAGCGCAATAGCTCCATTTCGTATTGACGCAAGAAGCGGGCCTGTAAATCGGATGCCGGCGAATAGCTGTCGGCGGGAAGGCTTTCAGTGGGTTGCGGTTGTTGCGGCTGTAAAAATGTTTCATCGCCCGGTTCCGGCGGGAGCCCTGCGGCTTCGCGGTTTTTTCGGCGCAAATCTTCGGCGGCCAAGCGTTCGGCACGTTCGGCAATGTCTTTAGCCACTTGGCGAGTCAGCACCTTTTCGTCGATACTCATGGCTCGAGCACATTCTGAGATATAGACTGTGCGTGTGATTTGGTCGGGAATCATGGCGATAGAGCGCACAATGTTCTGAATCGCTTTTGACCGAGCCATCGGGTCGTTCTCTAATCCGTCGAGGAGAATATGGGTTTTGAAGGAGATGAAATCCTGTTCGTGAGATGCAAGATATTCCTCCACTTCAGAGGAGCTGTGGCTCTGTGCAAAAGAGTCGGGGTCGTCACCATCTGGCAGAAGCATCACTTTGACATTCAGTCCTTCGGCAAGCAAAAGGTCAATGCCTCGGAGCGAGGCTTTAATCCCGGCCGGATCACTATCGTAGATTACGGTTACATTTTCAGTGAATCGGTGGATTAAGCGTATTTGTCCTTCGGTGAGCGATGTTCCGGATGAAGCCACAACATTCTCAACACCGCTCTGATGCATTGAAATCACATCCATATAGCCCTCCACAAGAATGCATTTGTCTTTCCTCACAATGGCTTGCTTGGCTTGATAGAGGCCGTAAAGTTCATTGCTCTTCTTGTAGATTATTGATTCGGGGGAGTTGACATATTTAGCTACATCCTTATCTTTGCGCAGAGTTCGACCTCCAAAGGCAATCACTTTTCCTGAGACTGTGAAAACCGGATAAATTACGCGCCCGCGGAAACGGTCTTGCACTGTGCCGCGCTCTGTGCGATAGCAAAGGCCGGTGTCAATCAAGAAGTTTTCGTTGAATCCCTTTGATAATGCTGTTTGATGAAGGTCGTCGCGCTTGTCGAGCGAGTAGCCGAGGTGGAATCGCTTAATCATGGCGTCATTGATTCCACGCTCGCGGAAGTAGGCAAGCCCAATGTTTTGGCCGTCGGGGGTATTGGCCATTGTGGACTCGAAATGCTTCATGGCAAAATCATTCACCGCCAGCATGCTTTCGCGGGCAGAGGCTTCATCGCGCTCCTGCTGGCTCATTTCATGCTCTTGAATCTCTATATTATATTTCTTTGCCAGATAGCGTAGAGCTTCGTTCCACGACATCTGCTCCAGTTCCATTATGAAGTTGATGGGGCTGCCGCCCTTTCCGCAACTGAAACATTTGCAAATGCCTTTGCTCTTGGATACTGAGAATGACGGGGTGCGCTCATTGTGAAACGGACAGAGGCCTATATAGTTGGCCCCGCGCTTTTTAAGGTGCACAAAGTCCGACACCACCTCTACAATATCGGCAGTGTCAAGAATTTTCTGTACTGTTTCCCGGTCAATTCGTTTCATATCTTATGGCAAATTTAATACTTTTCACACAAATAATCTCTCTGCAGAGTAACAAATGATTATATTTGTAGGTATTATATATGAATAATTAAAAAATAAAACTGATATGCAAATAGGTGATAAAGCTCCGGAAATACTTGGTGCAGACCAGAATGGAAAAGAGATAAAGCTTAGTGACTATGCCGGAAAAAAATTAGTGCTATATTTTTATCCTAAGGATAATACGTCGGGATGTACTGCTGAGGCGTGTTCGTTGCGTGATAATATTGATGCTCTTCGCGCTAAGGGATATGAAATAGTTGGTGTAAGCTCAGATTCTCAGACGTCACATCAGAAGTTTATTGCAAAACATGAGTTGCCATTTACTCTTATTGCTGATACAGAACACACGCTTCAAGAGCAAATGGGCGTATGGGGTGAGAAGTCAATGTATGGTCGAAAATATATGGGTACATTCCGCACCACATTCTTGATTGATGAGCAAGGTGTGATAACTGATATTTTCTTGCCCAAACAGATAAAAACCAAAGAGCACGCAAATCAAATTCTTGCACTCTGAAAAAGAAAAAAATCGCATTCTCGATGAGGATGCGATTTTTTATATCATATAGTTCAGGATCGATTATCCGAGACGTTCGATGCCGAGGCGGATGCGAGCGATGGTTTCTTCGCGGCCGATGAGCTCGGTGATATCAAACATGTGAGGACCTTTACATTCACCTACTACAGTCAAACGGAAGGCGTTCATCACAGCTCCCATATTGTAGCCTTTTTCTGTAATCCATCCTATAACAATTTCTTCAGCCTTAGCGCAAGAGAAATCTTCAATGCCGGAGATTACTTCGATAAGCTCGTTCATGAGTTGAGGTGTTTCGGCATTCCAGCGTTTGCGAACCGACTTTTCGTCATATTCTTCGGGTGTGGCAAAGAAGAATTTGCTTTGCTCCCAGATGTCGCCTACAAAGTTGGCGCGACCTTTAACAAGTGACACAACGCGAGTGATGTACTCATCGCTCCAAGCTTCGGGATTAAAGCCATGTTCTTTGATTACGGGTTTGAACATTTGAGCCAATTCGGCATCGGGCATCTCCTGGATATATTTATGGTTGAACCACTTCCCTTTTTCGAAGTCGAATTTGGCTCCTGAGCGGGAGCAGTGTTCAAATGAGAATTTCTCAATGAGTTCTTGCATAGGCATGATTTCAGTGTCGTCGCCGGGATTCCAACCGAGCAGAGCAAGGAAATTGACAACAGCTTCGGGTAGGTAGCCGCGTTCGCGATAGCCCGAAGAGATTTCTCCGCTTTTGGGGTCGTGCCATTCCAATGGGAACACAGGGAATCCAAGGCGGTCGCCGTCGCGCTTGCTGAGCTTGCCTTTGCCATCGGGCTTGAGCAATAGCGGTAGGTGAACGAAAGCGGGCATGGTGTCGGTCCATCCAAAAGCTTCATAGAGGAGCACATGGAGAGGGGCTGAAGGGAGCCATTCTTCGCCACGAATCACGTGAGACACTTCCATTAGGTGGTCGTCAACAATGTTTGCCAAGTGATAAGTGGGGAGGTCATCGGCACTTTTGTAGAGCACTTTATCATCAAGGATTGATGAGTTGATGGTAACTTTTCCGCGGAGAAGGTCGTTGACTTCAACATCGCGCCCGGGTTCGATTTTGAAACGAACCACATATTTTTCGCCACCATCAATGAGGGCTTTCACCTCTTCGGCCGACAAGGCAAGCGAATTGCGCATGTTCATGCGTGTTGAGGCATCGTATTGGAAATTGGGAGTTGCAGCGCGAGCAGCTTCAAGTTCTTCGGGTGTGTCAAAAGCAATGTAGGCTTTGTCATTATCGAGAAGCATTTTCACATGTTCGCGATAGATGTCGCGGCGTTCGCTCTGCTTGTAGGGGCCATAGTTGCCACCTTCGCGCACACCTTCGTCAATGCCTATGCCGAGCCATGCGAGGGCTTCGTTGATATATTCTTCTGCTCCCGGCACAAAGCGCTGAGAGTCTGTGTCTTCAATGCGAAGAATCATGTCGCCTCCATGCTGATGAGCAAAGAGGTAATTGTAGAGGGCGGTGCGAACGCCGCCGATATGTAGAGGCCCTGTGGGTGATGGCGCAAAGCGCACTCTGACTTTTCTTTCCATATCTGTGAATGTCAATACGTTTTTTTTTAAATGTTGGTGCAAAGTTACAAAAGATTCGTGTTTCCTTCAAATATAAAATGAAGAGCTACGACATAAAAAAACGTCGTAGCTCACATATCAAAAGAAGTAATTATTAAGATGCAAATTTGTTAGGCATTCTTTTTTGCTTCCCAACCAAGAGCGCTTGCGCCGAGGATGGCAGCATCGGCTTCTTTGAGTTCAGAAGGAAGAATCTGAACTTTGCCTTTCCAGATGCTGAGCATGCTCTTTTCCATTGCTTCACGCATGGGTTTGAACAGGAGCTCGCCTGATTTTGCCAAACCACCAAAGATAACGAAAGCTTCGGGAGCTGAGAATACAGTGAAATCGGCCAAAGCTTCACCAAGGATGGTGCCTGTGTAGTTAAATACGCTCTTAGCAAGTTCGTCGCCGGCCATAGCAGCGTCATAAACATCTTTTGAAGTGATGTCTTCTGCGGGGATGCTGCGCATCAAAGAGGGTGTGTCGGTCATGTCGAGATACTCGCGAGCTGTGCGAGCAACACCGGTAGCCGAGCAGTAGGTTTCCAAGCAGCCTGCGCGACCGCAACCACACATGCGGCCTGTGTTACGTTTCACGATAACGTGGCCGAGCTCACCAGCAAAGCCATCATGGCCATACACGAGCTGACCATTGATAACGATACCTGAACCAACGCCTGTGCCGAGTGTAATCATGATGAAATCTTTCAAGCCACGAGCTGCGCCATAGGTCATTTCGCCGATAGCCGCTGCGTTAGCGTCGTTAGTGATGGCCACAGGGATGCCGAATTTGTCGCTAATCATCTGTGCGAAGGGCACGGGAGTGGGCCAAGGAAGGTTCACACCATCTTCAATCATGCCGGTAAAGAAGTTGGCATTAGGAGCACCAACACCGATGCCGTAGATTTTATCTTCAGCATCAATTGATTTAATCAAGCGAGTGCATTCTTCATAAAGCTCGTTGATGTAGTCATTGATGTCGGAATGTTTGCGAGTCTTAATTGAACTGCTTGCAAGTACAATGCCACGAGCATCAACAACACCAAACACTGTGTTTGTTCCGCCCATGTCAATGCCAATCACGTAGGGTTTTGAATTAGTCATCTGATATTGATTCTGTAGGTTTGTTTTTCGCAAAGTTAATTAAAATCTGCATTTACAATGCAATTTTTCTCTTTTTTTTATCTCTTTAAAGTGCTTTTCTTGCTCTTGATGTGTTTTTGGGTTTTGTTCATGACAGTGAGAATGAGTAATTTTGCGCATTATGAGCGCATTCAGAGAATATTTTATTGCTTTTGTTCAGTGGCTGCTGCTGTTGATAATAACATTTGTGGTGGCTTCTTGTTCGATTGATGAGCCCGAAAATCCGCCCAAAGTGACCGATAAAACTGTGTTGGTCTATATGGTGGCGGATAATGATCTCGGTGGATATGCAAATAAGGATCTTTCGGAGATGAAAGCTGGAATGCGGAAACAGGGTGTGCCCGAAAATTGTCGCTGGATTGTTTACTACAGCGGTGGCGATGGCGCTCCTCGATTGATAGAGATAGAACGTACCGGCCAAGAAAAGGTCCTGATGAGATACACCAAAGATGAACTGTCGGTCAGTGTGTCGCGAATGAGAAAAGTTGTGGCTGATATGAAGATTCTTGCTCCTGCTGAAAGCTATGGGATGGTGCTTTGGAGTCATGGCACCGGATGGCAGAGCGAATCGGGAGCTTTGAGTGTGGAGCTGAATGGCAATGTTGTTTCGGCGCCGCACTCGTTTGGCTGGGATGGTGTTAATGCTTATCGCATGAAAATTACATCCTTGGCCGAAGCTTTGTCGGGAATGCGGTTTGATTTTCTGTATTTCGATTGTTGCCACATGGCAACTGTTGAAGTGGCCTATGAACTTCGCGGTGTGTCCGATGTGATGGTGGGTTGTGCGCCTGAACTTGGCGTCGATGGAATGCCCTATGATTTAAATGTCAAGGAACTGCTTAAAGGCGATTGCGAATCAGCTGCGCGAAACACTTTCGGGGTTTATTCGGCTGAGTTTGCTACCGGGAAGGGTTATGGCTGTTCAATTTCGCTATTGAATCTCTCTGCTCTTGACGGCTTGGCCGACGCCACAAGAAAAGTGTTTGCGGTCAGTGTGACACTCCCATCAGATTACACCCCTGTGAAATATTATCGTGAAGTGGTGTTGACAGGAGGATTGTATGATTTCAATCATTATGTGAAAGCCCTATGTGGTGATAAGCAGGCATTGTATCAGCAGTGGCAGCGAGAGCTGGCCAAAGTTGTTGAATATCATGCAACAACCAATCGTGTTTATGGCCTTGTGGCCACAAACTTCAGTGGATTGGCATGTAATATAGTGCACTCAAAAGAGGATTTAGAACCGCAAAATGATAACTACGGCTATCGCGAAACATCATGGTGCAATGATATTGTGAAGCCCTTTTTTAAATGATTTAAATTGACAGACTAAATATGGATATTTTTCAGATTACAACAACAAATGGTGATGCAACAGCGGCTGCTGAACAAACAGCCCAGATGGTGGAAAAAAGTTTTGACCTTTTGAAAACACTCTCGTTGGAGGAGATTATAGGCAAGATAGCCCATTCGGTTATAGAATTTGCTTTTGACTTGTTTGTCGCCGTATTGGTGTTTTTAGTGGGGCGCTTCGTAATTCGCCGCATCTATGCCATGCTTTCAAGAGTGATGGTGCGCCGCGAAGTTGAGCGTTCATTGTCTTCGTTTATTTTGAGTTTTGTCAATATAGTGCTCTATTTTATCCTGGTTGTAGCTGTAATCGGCATTTTGGGGATAAACACCAGCTCATTCATAGCTCTTTTTGCCTCGGCCGGTGTGGCAGTGGGCATGGCTCTCAGCGGCACATTGCAGAACTTTGCCGGAGGGGTGCTGATTCTTTTACTTAAGCCCTATAAGGTTGGTGACTATATTGAGGCTCAAGGCTATGCAGGCACAGTAACGGAGATTCAGATATTCTCCACCATCATTAACACAGTTGATAATAAATCGATTATCATTCCTAATGGCGGATTGTCAACATCGTCAATCAATAACTGGTCGCGCGAGGATTATCGAAGGGTTAGTTGGACAGTGTCAATGGCCTATGGTGATGACTTTAAAGCCGCTCGCGAAGCGATTCTCAAAATGCTTGATTCGGATGATAGAATTGTAAAAACAACATTCGCCTCTGATATTGAAAAGCGCACCGGTGTAGATCCCGCCTTGGCATTGCAATCAGAAAGGGCGGTTGTCGGAGAAAGCGGCATTCGCGGCAGTTGGCTTTGTAGGTTGTTTCGTAGAGGTCGCAAGCGCATTTCGCGCTTTGATGCTGCCGGCTCGGAGCATGTGTCGCCTGTGGTGTTAAGCAAGCTCAATGCCAATCGAGCTCCGAGTGTGGTGTTGTCGGACATGGCTGCCAGCTCGGTTGATTTGTTGGTTTGTGCATGGGTCCGCTCATCGGACTATTGGGGTGTGTTTACCGACTTCAATGAACGCTTCTATCAGGAATTGCCCACATATGGGATTCACTTCCCCTTCCCTCAATTGGATGTGCATATCAACACTACGAATAATTAGAAATTATCCACTCCGCCGCTCTTTGGATTTTATATAATTTTTAACATCTCCATGATGAATATTGCGGAGCGCTAGGCGGTGATTTATGCTATTTTTTTGCTAACTTTGCGACATCGCGCATAATGTGCGCGCGTGTGTGCTGCGTCCGTTGCTCTCCTCAATCAGCGGGATAAGTGGCGCCTTAAAACCACTCTCTCCAATCGCGAAGGGTAGCCTTCGCCCTGTGATCGAAAAAATAAAAAATAACATAAATGACAAGTAAATGGAATTATCTACCCCTTACTTCCGAAGAGCAAAAGTCAGAGTCCGAGTTGGCTAAAAGATTTGACAATGTGCCGCCAATCAGTGAGTTATTGGCTCATCGCGGCATTTCGTCGGTGGAGGACGCTGAAAAGTTCTTCCATCCGTCGCTCAAAGACTTGCACGACCCTTTTCTGATGCCCGATATGGACAAAGCCGTTGGGCGGCTCAACAAAGCTATGGGTAAAAAGGAGCGGATTATGGTCTACGGAGACTACGATGTCGATGGGACCACTGCAGTTGCGTTGGTGTATAAATACCTTCAGCAATTTTATTCAAACATTGAGTATTACATTCCCACTCGCGATGATGAGGGCTATGGCATTTCGCGCCGTAGTATTGACATAGCGGTGGCGAATGGAGTGAAGTTGATTATTATCCTTGACTGCGGGATTAAGGCAATTGATGAGATTGCCTATGCCAAGAGTCATGGTATTGACTTTATCATTTGCGACCATCATGTTCCGGACGATGAATTGCCGGATGCTGTTGCTATCTTAAATCCTAAACTTGAAGGGTCAACATATCCTTGCTCCCATTTGTCGGGGTGTGGTGTGGGCTTCAAATTGATGCAGGGTTTTGCTATCAGCAACGGAATTCCGCAAACTGAGCTTGATGGATTGCTCGATCTTGTAGCAGTCAGTATTGCTGCGGATATAGTGCCCATGGTTGATGAAAACCGCATTATGGCCTATCATGGCTTGCGCCGCATCAACTCTAATCCCAATATGGGACTTCGCGCTATTATACGCATTTGCGGTTTGACCGGAAAGGAAATCACCATTTCTGATGTGATTTTCAAAATCGGGCCGCGCATCAATGCTTCGGGCCGAATGCAAAGCGGGCGTGAGGCTGTGGAGCTCTTAGTATCGCGTGATTTGAATGAGGCTTATGAGCTTAGCAAAGCTATTGACCAATACAACAAGGACCGCAAGGAGCTTGATAAGCGAATCACCGAGGAGGCCAACGCTATATTGGAGTCACGCATCGAAATGGATTCCGATAAAAAAGCCATCGTAATCTACAATAAGGATTGGCATCAGGGAATCATCGGGATTGTGGCTTCGCGATTGACCGAACTCTACTATAAGCCCTCAGTGGTGTTAACTCTTGCCAATGGCTTGGCCACCGGTTCTTCACGTTCAGTGCAGGGCTTTGATGTTTATAAAGCAGTTGACGCATCGCGTGATTTGCTTGAAAACTTTGGAGGACATCCCTATGCAGTGGGGCTTTCGCTGAAGGAGGAGAATATCCCTGAGTTTACACGTAGATTTGAGGAATATGTGGCAGAGCATATAACCCCGTCGCAAATGCAGCCGCAGTTGGATATTGATGCTTATATCACCTTCTCGGAGATTACACCTACTTTTGTGTCCACATTGCGCAAATTCAATCCGTTTGGTCCGGGCAATGTCAAGCCGGTGTTCTGCGCGCGCAATGTGATGGACTTTGGCACAAGCAAACTTGTGGGAAAGAATCTCGAACACATCAAATTTGAATTGGTTGATGACACATCGGGCAAGGTGTTCAATGGCATTGCATTCAACATGGCAGAGCATTTTGAATACATTCACGCTCGGAAGCCGTTTGATATTTGTTTCACAATTGAGGACAATAAGCATCAAAGCGCCACATCACCAATCCAATTATTGGTGAAAAGTATTCATCCCAAGAAATAATTGAAATTGAACCGCCCGGAAGATATACTCCGAAAATATTGGGGCTACGATTCTTTCCGTGAGAAGCAGCTCGATATTATCAACTCGGTGCTTGCGGGTAACGATACACTCGGCTTGCTGCCCACCGGAGGCGGCAAGTCTATTACGTTTCAAGTGCCGGCATTGATGCTGCCGGGGCTCACCCTTGTGGTCACTCCGTTGATTTCATTGATGAAGGACCAAGTGGACAATTTGCGCGCGCTCGACATTCCGGCGGCGGCAATTCACTCCGGCTTGACGCGTGCTGAACAGAAACTGGCTTTCGATAGGTGTCGACTGGGCAAGATAAAGATTCTATATCTGTCGCCCGAAAAACTGCAAGGGAAGTCGTTCATTGATAGAATGACAGAGATAGATGTGAGCCTTTTGGTTGTCGATGAGGCACATTGTATTTCGCAATGGGGTTATGATTTTCGCCCCTCCTATCTTAAAATTGCCAATCTGCGAAAGCTATATCCTGAGGCTCCCGTGCTGGCGCTGACGGCATCGGCCACTCCGGAGGTTTCGGCCGATATAATGACGCAATTACACTTCCGCAGCCGCAATCTGTTTTCCAAGAGCTTCTCGCGCCCCAATATCAGCTATATAGTGCGAAAAACCGATAGCAAGCCACAAATGCTTTTGCGAGTGCTTAGAGCAACGTCGGGGTGTGCAATCGTGTATGTGCGTTCGCGCAGGCGCACAAAAGAGGTGGCTGAATTTCTGCAGCAATCGGGCATCTCGGCAGAGTATTACCATGCAGGGCTCTCGGCTGAAATAAAGAACGACAAGCAAAACAGATGGAAGAATGACCAAGTGCGCGTCATGGTGGCCACAAATGCCTTTGGTATGGGGATTGACAAGCCGGATGTACGCACAGTGATTCATATCGATCCCACATCATCACTCGAAGAATATTATCAAGAGGCCGGACGTGCCGGGCGCGATGGGCTGCCGGCCTACGCCGTGGTTATAACCACCCCCGGAGTGGATAAGGCAACGCTGACACGGCGACTCAATGAGTCATTTCCCGAAAAAGATGTCATACGCCGCGTTTATGAGTTGGCGTGCAATTTTCTCAGCATTGCTGTGGGGAGTGGCTACAACACATTGTATGAATTTAATTTCGTTTTGTTCTGCGACCGCTTTCAGTTGCGCCCGCCGGTTGTTCGCAATTCGTTGGCATTGTTGACTCGCGCCGGTCATTTGGAGTTTGTTGAGGAGGTGACCACACAGTCGCGTGTGATGGTGATAATGAATAAGCGCGAATTGTATGATTTGAGGGTAAATGAAATTGCCGATTCTGTGTTTCAGCTCATTTTGCGAACCTACACTGGGCTTTTTGCCGATTATGTGTATATCTCCGAGGAGCTGATAGCTTCGCGCTTGAGGTTGACAGCATCGCAGGTCTATGATGCTTTGCTTGCTCTTCAGCGTCAGCATGCCATTCATTATGTGCCGCGAAAAACCACCCCCTACATATTGATGACCTCATCGCGCCAATTGCCCAAGCACTTGACTTTTCCGCGGGCTGTCTATGAGGATATGCAGCAGCGCATGAAGCATAGAGTGGATGCTATGAGGCAATTTGTGTTTGATGATGGTCAATGCCGAGTGAACACTATGCTGAAATATTTCGGCGAGACGGCAACGACTCCTTGCGGCACATGTGATGTGTGTCGCGCCCGATGCAAGCAGAGCAAAGGAGTCGCGGCATCATTGTCGGAAACAATCAAGTATCTGGCATCACATGGGAAGCCCCTATCGGTTGACTATATATCGCGGCAAACCGGAGCAAACCCCGACCGAGTCATCGATGCTCTGCGTCCGTTGCTTGATGATGGCACTCTCCAAATGAATTGGCAGGGAGAGGTGATTCTCTCAAAAGAGTAACGATTGAGCGCAAAAAAAAAGCGACCGATTGGCCGCTTTTGCTATGAGTGTCTGTGCTCTATTGCCATTACACATTAAAGAGGAAATGCATGATGTCGCCATCTTGAACAATGTATTCCTTGCCTTCAATGTTCATTTTTCCGGCTGCTCGTACGGCAGCTTCGCTACCGAGCGACACATAATCATCATACTTTATAACTTCGGCACGAATGAAACCCTTTTCAAAATCAGTGTGAATGATGCCGGCACACTTTGGTGCTTTGTTGCCACGCATAAAGGTCCACGCGCGAACTTCATCCTCGCCGGCGGTGAAATAGGTTTGGAGTTCGAGTAGGGCATAAGCAGCGCGGATAAGGCGAGACACACCTGACTCTTCAAGGCCAATTGATTCCAAAAACTCTTTGCGATCTTCAAAGGTGTCTAGTTCGGCAATTTCAGCTTCAGTTTGAGCTGCAACAACCAATATCTGTGCATTTTCATCCTTAACGGCTTCGCGCACAGCCTCCACATAGGCATTGCCTGTGGCGGCTGAAGAATCGTCAACGTTACACACATAGAGCACCGGCTTGTTAGTGAGCAAGAATAGCTCACGAGCAAAGCGCTGTTCGTCGGGAGTTTCAATCTCAACAGAGCGAGCCGGAAGGCCGCGCTGCAAAGCTTCTTGATATTTCACCAAAACCTCATATTGCATTTTGGCCACTTTGTCGCCTCCGGTTTGGGCTTGCTTTTGAGTTTTTGCTATGCGGGCCTCTACTGTTTCGAGGTCTTTGATGAGCAATTCGTAGTCAATAATCTCCTTGTCGCGAACTGGGTCAACAGTTCCGTCAACATGGGTGATATTGTCGTCGTCGAAGCAGCGGAGCACATGGATAATGGCATCTGTTTCGCGGATATTGGCAAGGAATTTATTGCCAAGACCTTCGCCGCGGCTTGCACCTTTAACAAGCCCTGCAATGTCCACAATCTCAACAGTTGCCGGAACCACACTGCGCGGCTTACACATTTCAACAAGACGAGTCAGGCGATCGTCGGGCACGGTGATTACACCAACATTTGGTTCGATGGTGCAGAATGGGAAATTGGCCGATTGGGCTTTAGCGTTTGAAAGACAATTAAATAGGGTAGATTTGCCCACGTTGGGGAGGCCTACGATGCCGCATTGTAATGCCATAGTATAATGTAGTGATAGTTAGCGTTATTAAAAAAAACAGTGCAAAGGTAGCAAATATTCGTCAGATGCCCGCCCCGTGCAATGCTATTTTTTGACAATAGAGCGCAGAGTGGTGCCGATTTCGTTGAAAAGTGACATTATCGGTGTCAGCAAGGGGCGCACTTGTGCATCAGGGCCGGGAGTAAAAATTGAGATGGAGTGTTTGTTACACTGAATATCAACGATTGATGGTAGCTCCATTGGCTCTCCGTCGAGGTGAACGGCGCCTGCTGAGCGACGCTCTATGCGAAGCGAGTCTGCGCGAAATGTGTTAATCAGCATATTGTTTTCAATCGTGCCGGCCATCAAATCGATTCCCACCATTGCAGTGGTCAAGGGGTTGCCGTAGTGAATAATGGTCACATCGAGAAGTCCGTCGCTGATAGAGGCGTGGGGTGCTATATAGGCATTGTTACCATATTGCGATGCGTTGCACACTGCCACCACGAAGGCGCGCTCTGTGAGCACCTTGCCATTGGCTGTAATCACATATTCTTCCGGCTCATAGTGGCGATATTCGTTGAAGGTGGTGCGAATATATGTTGCAAATCCACGCTGTTTTGATTTGGCGAATTTGTGGCCCACGGCAGCATCGAATCCCATGCCGAATGTGCAGAAAAATTTGTGCCCGTTGACTTCTCCATTGTCGCAAATCTCACATCGTCCGTTGGCAATGATTTCAAGCGACTCGCGAACATCGATAGGGATATTTAGGTGTCGAGCCAATCCATTGCCTGAGCCGCAGGGGATTATCCCGAAGTTAACCCCGGTGTTGCACAGCGCCATTGCTGTTTCATTGATTGTGCCATCGCCTCCGGCGGCAATCACAGCATCGTAGCCCTGCTGGGTGGCTTGGCGTGCAAGAGTTGTGGCATCGCCGGCAGCCTTGGTCCATGCCGAATCCACTTGGTAGCCGGCAAGCTGAAGACGGTCGGCCACGCGAGTGTCAAGTCCATTCTTCTTGCCTGAGCCGGAAATAGGGTTAATGATCAGCAATGCTCTTTTGGTATCCATGATGATGAGGGCAAAGAGATGATGATGAGGCTTAGTTCGCAGTAGCGATAGTATCGGGCTGAACAGCTATTGCTGAGTCTAATTTGCTGCTCGGAGTGGAATCAATAGCTGCAGGGATAATAGTGTCGGCAACGGCAATAACAGTGTCGGCAACAGAGTTGAGAATAGTGTCGGCCGCAGTTAATGCAGCAGAGTCGGCAATAGAGTCTTTGGGTGTTGGTGGGGGAGGAGTGACAACCTGAGTCGGCTTGCCAATATTGATAGAGGGAATGGTGTAGCCCTCCTCTTCGTTGATTTGCTGGTCGTATTTTCCGGGGTTCACAATCACCGGCATACCCGGCTTGGCATATTCCACCAATTTGAGAATATTGTCATTGTGGATGCGAATACATCCATGGCTTGCGCGGCGTCCGAGTGACCAAGGGGCGCATGTGCCGTGAATCCCCACTTGAGTGGTAACCGGAGTTTTCAAACGAATAAATCGCGGACCAAACTGCCCTTTGATGGGAGAGGTGTAGCCGTCATCGTTGGTATATAGCCATTTGGTTGAATCGTAGATGCCTTCCACTGAGAAGAATCCTTCGGGGGTGCGGTTGTCGCGGCGTTTATGTTTTGTTCCGAAATGCTTTGAACAAGCCATTTTGTAGGCCTCTTTTTCGCGCCCATATTTGTCATAGAGCACCACAAACATTGAGGGCTTGTCAACAACTATGAAGTATTTATAGGTGTTTTTTAGCAATCGTTTGGTGTAGGGGAGATTGTCTTTTGCCATTTGATGAAGAATCCCTTCAGAGTAGGCGGCCGAGTCAGATGTTGCGTTCATCCAGTTAATCACCTCCTCAGCTGTTTTCATGCCATTGAGTTCTGTGGTGTCGCCAACGATTTTCACCACTTCCGGCTCTACGGCTATCGAGTCGGCAGTGTTGACAACAATTGAGTCGGCAGTGCTGACAGCTGTGCTCGTTTCTTGTCCACGATTGCAAGAACCGGCAATCAAACCGGCAATTGCTAATGCTATAAAAATGTATGTCTTCATAATGCAGTCGCTATGGCGTTTTTTTGAGGGATTCTGATTTTTTAAAACAAGTCGCAAAGTTAATAATTATCAATTAATATAACAAGTTGACTTTCGTTCCAAATAGACCCATTTATTCGCTCGCTTATTTGTATTTTTGAGATAAATCTCGAAAATACTCTCGCTCGCAGTGAAATATTCAAGCAAGCTTGATATTATTTCGCTCGCTTATTTGTATTTTTGTGGGCAGTATGAAAATAGAGCATGGGCATAGGCATGAGGCTGTGGCGGTCGGAGTGATGGCTGCTGTGGCTTTGGTGTGTGCTCTTGGATGCTTGTTTGCAGGCTCTGTTGATATTCCGGCGGCTGAAGTGTGGAAGGCGTTGACCGGTGGTGATGTTGCAAAAACATCGTGGCGGGTTATTGTGCTTGAAACTCGCGTGCCTATGGCTTTGACAGCTGCAATAGCCGGTGCGGCATTGTCGGTGTCGGGGTTGTTGCTTCAAACATGCTTTAATAATCCGCTTGCCGGGCCATCGATTTTGGGTATCTCATCCGGGGCATCACTCGGTGTGGCAATAGTGGTGCTTGCTTTTGGCGGGGTTGCCCTGAGCGAAGTTGGGATGTATGTCAATGTGATGATTGGTGCATTGTTGGGCGCCGGGATGGTGTTGGGCGCGTTGATGTTAATGTCAAAAATAGTGCGTTCAACGGCAATGCTGTTAATTGTAGGGATTCTGATGAGTTATTTTGCCTCGTCGGGGATTTCGCTTTTGAATTATTATTCTTCGCAAGAGGGTGTCTATTCATTCACCATTTGGGGGCTTGGTTCCTTTTCGGGAGGCTCGCTGGGGCGGTCATTGGCATTTATTGCAATAGGATTGATGATTGTGTTGATGTCGTTTCTATTTATTAAGCCGCTTAACGCAATGCTTTTGGGCAAGCGCTATGCTGCGAGTCTTGGTGTGGATACTCGCCGGGTGCGTCATGCGCTGCTAGCAATATCGGGAATTCTGACTGCAGTGGTGACAGCATTTTGCGGTCCCATAGGGTTTATAGGTCTGATAGTTCCGCATATAGCCCGAATGGTTTTGCACACATCAAACCACAGTGTGCTATTGCCGGCAACGGCCGTTTGCGGCTCCGCAACCACTCTTCTGTGTGCTTATGTCTCGGTGGCTGTGGGGGGCAGTGGCATTGTTCCAATCAACGCTATTACACCTATAATCGGAGTGCCGATTATACTCTATGTGATTATTAACCGAAAGAAACTGCATTATTTTGACTGATTCGGCCCAAAATATTGATTGCGCATTGGCGGCTGTTAACCTCACTATAGGTTATCGCCGAAGGAGTGATGCGAAGGTTGTTGCGTCGGGGATTAATCTTTCGCTGCAGCGCGGAGTGGTCACTTGCTTGTTTGGCCCTAACGGTGCCGGGAAGTCAACATTGCTTCGCACACTGTCGTGCCGTCAACCCGCGCTTGAGGGGGCAATCCTTTCGGCCGACGGGGTGGATTTGGCTGCACTTGAGCCGTCGAAAGTGGCGCGAATAATGAGTGTGGTCTATACTGAGCGCACCAATGCCGGAGCGCTGACAGCTCGTGAAGTGGTGGCTTTGGGGCGTCAGCCCTACACCGGATTCTTTGGGCGATTGTCGGCTGCTGATAGGCAAATTGTCAGCGACAGCCTTGAAGCAGTGGGGATGGTGTCGCTTGCTGAAAGGCATATTGCAACATTGAGTGATGGCGAGCGGCAAAAGGTGATGATAGCTCGAGCTCTGGCGCAGCAAACCCCGGTGATGATTCTCGATGAGCCGACATCATTTCTTGATGTGGCCTCGCGCTTGGAGATAATGCAGTTGCTGAAAAATCTTGCCGATGAATATCAGACGGCAGTGTTGCTGAGCACTCACGATGTGGCTTCGGCGCTTGCGGTGTCGTCGCAATTATGGCTCATGCCCGGAGGCGGACGATTCGAGTCGGGTGCTCCCGGCGAATTGATTGAGTCGGGGAGTCTGCCCAATTTGTTTGCGGGGCGAGGAGTGGAGTTCTCCCTTTCGGCTATGGATTTTCGTTTGCCGGAGCAGGATGGACTTTAATTAATATTTCCCTCTGCCGTGACACATGAAGCATTTCTTGTTGCCATTGCAAGAGGGGCAATTAATCCAACTTTTGACGTCGCTTCCTATGTAGTAGCCTGTGTCTTTCCAAGAGCCGCCGGTGCCATGGCAAGAAGAGCACACTCCTGAACCACCGCAAGTGCTGCAGGTGGTGTAGGTTGAGCTGCTTGATGAGCTGCTGCTATTATTATTGTAGTTGTTATAGTTATAATTGTAGGAAATGCCGCCGCTGTAGTTATTGTGGTGTCGGCTTTGATTGCGATTGGAGTTATTGTAGGTGGTTATGGTCCCTACACCATTGCAAGCAAGGCATTTTATCTGTCCGGTTCCGGCGCAGGGAGTGCATGACATCCACACATAATTAACGGAGTAGAATGGATAATAGGAATATTGAGGGAATTGGGTTCCTCCGCGTCCCATGCAGGCCATGCAAGTGATGTGTCCATGCCCATTGCAGCTGGAGCAAGTTTTGGTGGTGGCGCTGTTAGAAGAATGAGAGTTGGAGTGTGAATGAGAGTGGTTGCGGGTGTTAGAACTTCCGGTCAAGTTGTAGGAGCCAGCATAGGTGCCATTGTACCATTCACCGTTGTAGTACACATATAGAAATACCTTATAGGTGTGTTTGCCCGGTTTTGGAGCTAATTTGTCGTGGCGCAGATAAACCGAGATGTTTTTCCAGACGGAGGACGCATAAGTGGCATTGCAAGTGTAATGAGTCTTAACAGTGTTGCCGTTATAGTCTGTGTGCCACTCGCCGGTGTCATCTTTAACGATTGCCACCAAATCAAAGTCTTTGCCTTGGATCCCGCTGACTGTAAGTCGGGAGTTTACGCTAATTACAGCATTACCCGCATTGTCCTTTGCGTCTAAATCCAATGATGCATTTTCGATCTTGACAGTGATGGCAAAGGCCGATAGGGTGAAAAAGATTGAAATTGCAAGAGCTAAAATTCGGTTCATGGTTGATGATTTTGCTGCAAAGTTAATATAAAACACCGACTTGCCGGGCATGTTTTAGGCAAAAAAATGAGGATGCAACAGTTGAATCGCTGCATCCTCAAAAATATTATCCGGCAAGGGGAATTATTTCAAGCCGATTTTAGCTTTGATTTTGGCGGGAACGCCATCTTTGTGGAGGTAGATGTTCATGGTCTTAGCCAAGAAATAGGCTTCCGACACATAGAAGTAGCCACCATAGACCTGGTTGGTGTCCCATGAGTTTTTAACTTTGTAGTATTTGTTGCCATTCTGGTCCACGGCGCGACCTTCGATCACCATGCCATGGTCGTCGGTGGTTTCTTGGCGGTCAAACCATTCTTGGCGCAATTCTTGAGTCACTTCAATCTCTTCGGCCGGGCCTTTGAATTTGAAGCGTTCAGCTTCGCGTTCGCGGTCAGAAAGCTTCACCCAGCGAGCAAGTTCAGTGCCTTCCATGTCGCCTTCGGTTTTAGCTTTTGGCATGAGGGCCACACCATCGTTCCATTTAAAACCGCCTTCGCTCACATCGGCAGCCCAATCCACAGAGTAGCCATTGTCGAGGGCATAGTCCACGATTTCTTTCATTTCATTGAGGGGCACATTCTGGTATTGACCGAAGAGCCAATTGTCGGAAACTTCAAGAACAAAAGGCTGGTAGAAGGGGTGGTGAGTGAAAGAAGTGATGCCTACATAGTCATTCATGTCGATGGGCAATGAAGCTGCGAATGATTGTGGAGTGTAGGTTTTTCCTTCATAATCAAAAGTTGCGGGGAGTTCGCCCAGATAAGCATCGAGAATGCCATTGAAGCCCTGGTTCCAAGCGCTTGAGAGACTTTTTCTGTTGGGTTTCTTAACGATTGCTTTCACATAGCCTGTGAGAGCTTCAGCCATTTCATAGTGGGAGTGCTTATCTTCGCCATAGTTCAATCCTTGATAAGCCCCTTCGGGAACAATGCCATATCTTTGCCAAACATAGGGAACGTCTAAAGCGCTACCACCCTGAGCAAAGTTCAATGCGCCATACATGCGCACATATTTAATGGCTTTGTCATTGTAGCAGTGGCGAACCACAAACATTTCTGAAAGGTCCATCTCTTTGCCGGTTTTTCGGAGCAATTCATTTTCGAAGAATGAAAGGCTTGAGAAACACCAGCAAGTTCCTGATTTGTTTTGGTCTTTGACAGAAGTGCCGGGGACAACTTTAACGTCGGTAAAGGCAAAGCCAGCCACAGTATCGGGCTTTTGTTTAGCATCATCAGCAAGCATGGTGAAAGCTGCCGAAACGGCCATAAGGCCACAAATTAGTTTCTTCATGAGTGTAAAATTAGATGTTTATGTCGCAAATATAGTGCTTTTTTTTGATTTTTGGCTCAAATGAAGTTTCTATCTGCTTGAAGGCTATACGTGAAAATAAATTTTGAAATGCTATAAAATCAACTTAACTTTGCAGTTTGACAATGACGCAAACGTTTTATTATGTTTAAGATAGTAGAGAAAGAGCATTTTTCTGAAAATGTAATCAAGCTGGTGGTTGAAGCGCCGATGATAGCACGTTCACGTCGCGCAGGCCATTTTGTGATAGTTCGCTCCGGCGATGGAGGTGAACGTATTCCGTTGACAATTGCCGATTCGGATGTGGAGCGCGGTACGATAACACTAGTAATTCAGTCGGTGGGTGTTTCTACAAAGAAGATTTGTACGCTCAATCCAGGTGAATATTTGACCGATGTGGTGGGCCCTCTCGGACAGGCAACACATATCTCCAACGTTGGCACTGTGGTGTGCTGCGGCGGTGGTGTCGGTGTAGCTCCATTGCTACCTATAATAAAGGCCATGAAGCAGGCCGGGAATAGAGTGGTGACTGTTTTGGCGGCTCGAACAAAGGATTTGGTTATTCTTGAAGATCAGGTGCGCCCCTATAGCGATGAGGTTATCATTATGACCGATGATGGTTCTTATGGTAAAAAGGGCCTTGTGACCGATGGTGTTAAGGAGGTTATTGAGCGCGAAAAGGTGGATCAAGTGGTGACTATTGGTCCGGCTATAATGATGAAGTTTGTGGCAAAACTCACCAAGGAGTATGGAGTACCTACAATCTGTTCGCTGAACACTATCATGGTGGATGGCACAGGAATGTGTGGTGCATGCCGTGTGACTGTAGGTGGAAAGACAAAGTTTGTGTGTATCGATGGTCCCGAATTTGATGCTCACCAAGTGGATTTTGATGAAATGATGATGCGACTTCGCTCCTACAATTAAATAGAGAACAATGGAAAAAGATAATACAGCCGCTCGCTCGGCACAATGGCGCGAAGACTTGCGCAAAGCTATGTCGGCAAAAGAGCGAGGCGAAATACCTCGTGTGGAAATGCCTGAATTGGCTCCCGACTATCGTATTACTTGCAATGAAGAGGTAAACTGTGGAATCTCGCGTGAGCAAGCCATATTAGAAGCAACAAGATGTCTCGACTGTCCCGACCCTCAGTGTGTACAGGGGTGTCCGGTAAGTATCAATATTCCGGGATTTATCAAAAATATTCAGCGTGGCGAGATTGATGAAGCTGCGCGTGTGATTCGCATGACAAGTGCTTTGCCGGCAGTTTGTGGCCGTGTGTGTCCCCAGGAGAAACAGTGTGAGAGCCGATGCATCTACAATAAGATGAAGAAACAGCCGGTGGCTATCGGTTATTTGGAACGCTTTGCAGCAGATAATGCCACTCTTGCTCCGAGCGAGGCAGCAGAGTCAAATGGTGTGAAAATCGCTGTAGCCGGTAGCGGACCTGCCGGGCTTTCATTTGCAGGGGAGATGGCCAATAGAGGATTCTCTGTAACAGTGTTTGAGGCATTGCATGAAATTGGTGGGGTGCTCAAATATGGTATTCCGGAATTTCGTTTGCCAAATAGCATAGTGGATAAAGAGATTGAAGCGCTCAAAGCTCTTGGTGTAGAATTTGTCAAGGACTGCATTGTGGGTAAAACATTGAGCTATGATGAACTTTTGTCAATGGGCTTCAAGGGCTTGTTTGTGGCTTCCGGAGCCGGATTACCTCGATTTATGGGCATCCCGGGCGAAAACTATGTGGGCATTATGTCGAGTAACGAATATTTGACTCGTGTAAACTTGATGAGTGCAGGTCGCAATGGCTATGATACCCCAGTGTTCAAGGGACATAATGTGGCTGTGATTGGTGGTGGTAATACTGCTATGGACTCAGTGCGTACGGCACGACGTATGGGTGCTGAAAGAGTGATGTTGGTGTATCGTCGTAGCGAAGATGAGATGCCCGCGCGTGTTGAGGAGATTAAGCACGCAAAAGAGGAGGGAGTGGAATTCCTCACACTTCATAATCCGCTGGAATATGCTGCCGATGAAAAAGGGCATGTGACATCGATGCGCCTTCAGCGAATGCGTCTTGGCGAGCCTGATGCTTCAGGTCGCCGTTCGCCAGAACCTATTGAGGGCGATGTTATTGATGTTCCAGTAGATATGGTGATAGTAAGTGTTGGCGTTTCACCCAATCCATTGATCCCAAATGCAATTGAAGGTCTTGAGGTGTCAAAGCGAGGTACTATTGTAGTCAATGAAGAGACAATGCAATCTTCAATTCCCACTCTCTATGCCGGTGGCGATATAGTACGCGGTGGTGCAACAGTGATTCTTGCTATGGGCGATGGTCGCCGTGCTGCAGCCTCAATGGCTCAGGCGTTGACAGAAGGAGAATGAAAAACTTTGTTTTGACAAGATTAGATATGAAAATCCAGAAGATAACATTAATGTTGATTGCTGCAGGGGCATTGACCTTGTCATCGTCTTGTGGCTCAAACGACAATGCTGCAACCGAGCAGGTGCAAGTGGCCGACCCGGTGGCAACAGATCCGGTTGACTATGATTTCGGATCGCAGAAACTCAGCAAGTCGCAGATGGATAGCCTCTCCAATCACCCCGACGAAATGTCGGCATCGGAGGCCGCCGGAGCGCTGGTCTATCTATATCGTTCAGTGGAACAATCCTCCGGGACAAAACGTTTGATAGCCATTCGCAAATTCATGGACTTTTATAATATAGTGCTTGATAATCACGGTAATGATTTGCGCTCAAGCCTTGCTAAAGTCAAGAAGAAACAGGATATTGATCTTGCAAAGGTTTATGAAGAGTATGCCTCGGCGATGTCGGGAGGCGACGAAGGCGGAGCCACAGTTGCGGATATAAAAGTTGACACAATCCGAACCGTTTCCAACAATGAAACCACAGTAACCACAGTGGCTGCCGAAGAAGCAGTAATAAATACTGTTGGTGAATAAATAGATTTTACTTGCCGGATGCAAGATCTTCAATGATCAAGCCGGCGAGTGTGAGGCCAAAAATTGCCGTGACGTGACATAACGCTCCGTTTACGGCAATTTTTCCGTAAGTCATGGCTCCGGAATTGTCGGTGTCCTCACCGCGATTTGGGAGCAGTTCATCGGAATAAACGCATCGGAATTTTCTTGCCGGATATAGGCCTGTTTGTTTGAACTTTCGGCGAAGAGCAGCCGCTAATCGGCAACCGACCACATTCCGAAATTCGGCCACGCGAATTCTCGTAGGGTCCATCTTTAAGGCTGCTCCCATTGAAGATAGAAGTCGCACCTTTTGCGATGTTGCCCGGTGAATGAGCAGAGCTTTATCGGCGAGAGAATCAATGGCATCTACAACATAATCGTAGTCAGTCAGCACAAAATCATCGGCCGTTTCGGCAGTGTATCTTATAGCTACGGCTTTGATGTCCACTTCGGGATTTATCTCCAGCATCCTTTGTCGCATTACCTCTACTTTCAGTTCTCCAATAGTGAGTGTAGTGGCCGGAAGTTGGCGATTGATGTTGGAGGTGGCAACGGTGTCGGCATCAACAATTGTGATGTGGCCCACACCGGAGCGTACCAACGCTTCTACCGTCCAAGAGCCGACGCCGCCAATTCCGAATACTATTATTTTAGCGTTGCTGATATTTAGTAGAGCCTCGCTACCTACAAGTCGATTTACGCGATTGAAAATATCTGCTGTGTTCATTAGTCAAAAAATTCTGAAGGGTCCTCAAGTCCTGAATCTGATAGGTCTGATATATTGTTGGACGAGGTTTTTATGATTATTGGATTTGTTTTGTTGTGCTTATTTTGGCGCTTCTTGGCAAATAGTGCTTTTACGCGTCCGGCACCATAAAAGTTGTCAGTGTAGTAGCGTTGAGAAATGGATGATATGACTACTCCCTTTGATGAGGATGCATGAATCATTTTGTCGTTGCCAATGTAGATACCGACGTGTCCCACTTTTGTGCCACCACGAACGGTGAAAAACAGTAGGTCTCCAGGTTGTAGTATAGACCGAGAAATAGAGTCACAGAATTGATGTTGAAGTACAGATGTGCGGGGGAGCTTAATGCTGAGAGCGCGTTTGAAAACCTGCAGAACAAATCCGGAGCAATCCACCCCATTGCGGTCATTGCCCCCATATACGTACTTAGTCCCTATCCATGACTGAGCTTCTTGAATCAAAGACGCCACAGCGTCGGAGGCTGGATAAATGGTGATAATGGTGTCGGCGGATACAGTGGGTGTGTCAATCGCCGGATATGATTGAGCTGTGGCTTTACGTGAGGAGCCACAAGATGCCGAAAATAGCAAAAATACTATTACGGAGACACTGATTGCTATATATTTTCTTGGAATTTTCATTGACTGCCACACTCTGAAAGACTGTCACAATTGATGCAAAAATAGTTATTTCTGACAGCAGTCACAAGCCACAATGACAGATGATGCTACATTTTTTCACACTTAAAGTCCAAAAAAACATAAAATTAACACGCCCACTATTAAATCAGTTTAAATTCAAGTGAGTGAGTGTCAGATAATAGAATTAAGCATTATTTTTGCATCGGATATGATTAGCTACTAAAATAATAAATATCACATACTATGAATAAGAAAAGTATAACAGCCCTTATGGTGGGCATCTTGACAACAGCGGTTAGCTGCGATTTGGCGGCTCAATATCCAGCTGCAACAGCTGTGGCACTAGCTCCGGCACAGGGTGTTGACTTTACTCAGGCAGCAGAGTCAACAATCAATGGAGTGGTGTCAATCAAAAGTTTTGCTACTGTACGTAACACAAGGAGCTATGGAGGCTTCAATGACCCATTTTTTGATTTCTTCTTCGGATCACCATTTGGAGGAAACCAAGGCCAGTCACGCCGTCAGCACAATCAGGGCAATGACGAAAGTCAGCAGCGTGAAAAAGGGCTTGGCTCTGGTGTAATTATTTCTAAAGATGGATATATTATCACAAACAATCACGTCATAGATGAATCAGAGCGTCTGGAGGTGGTCCTGAACGATAATAGAACATTCAATGCTACTGTGGTAGGTACAGACCCACAGACCGACTTGGCGCTTATTAAGATAGACGCAGAAAATCTTCCTGTAATTCCATGGGGCGATAGCGATAGTCTGAAAATAGGTGAATGGGTGCTTGCTGTTGGCAATCCGTTTGGGCTGACATCGACTGTCACAGCCGGCATTGTGAGTGCAAAGGCACGCAGCATTTCCGGAGGTAAGAACGGGGGAAGAATGGGGCTCGAAAGTTTCATTCAAACTGATGCAGCAGTCAATCCCGGCAATTCCGGCGGTGCGCTTGTCAACCTCAAAGGTGAACTAGTGGGTATAAACTCTGCTATTTACTCTCAGACCGGTTCTTATGCCGGATATTCGTTTGCAATTCCTACATCTATAGTGAAAAAAATAGCAGATGACTTGATGAAATTCCGTCAGGTACAGCGAGCAGTGTTGGGTATTTCGTTTACAGAATTGACAGCAAAGATAGCTGAAGAGCGAGGTATTACAAAAGTTACTGATGGTATATTGGTGGGTGCAGTAAGCGATCGCTCAACAGCTATGGAAGCAGGCATTCAAGAGGGTGATGTAATAGTGTCAATCAACGGAGCGCCTACACACAACACCTCGCAGCTTATGGAACAAATCAATCGTTCAAGCCCTGGAGAACAGGTGACAATAGGCTATATCCGCAATAATAAGGAGTACACCACTAAGGCTGTGTTCTATAATAGCTCGGGTAATACCAGTGTCTCTGAAGCTACGTCACTTGCCGATATAGGCTGTGCATTCAAAGCACTCAGCGCCGAAACACGCCGCCAGCTTAGAATCACAGGCGGTGTTCAGGTGGTGGGTTTGAAAGAAGGGCCGGCGAAAGAAGCCGGTATTAGAGATGGATTTATTGTGCTCGAAGTCAACGGAATGCGTATTACCTCTGTCTCAGATATGGAGAAAGCTTATGACACAGTGACCGCACCTAATGCCACAGAAAATGTGATGTTTGTAACCGGTATTTATCCCACAGGGAAGAAAGCATACTATGCAATTAATCTCGAACGCTGATAATTAGTTTCGCTCAAAGGCTAATTATTTAGTCCAAAAGCCTCTGACTAGCGAGTCAAACTCGCTTAGGTCAGAGGTTTTTATTTTGTCGGGTCAGATGAATTGATTAAATTTGCAGAATAATAGAAACTGAATATAAAAATGATCATAATACGCACAGTCCGAGAGCTACAAGCAGCTATGCAGCAGCATAGAGATCAAGGACAAAGCATAGGCCTAGTGCCAACGATGGGGGCTCTTCATCAGGGGCATCTGTCGCTTATGAATAGAGCACGTCAGGACAACGAAATTGTTGTAGCTAGCGTGTTTGTTAATCCAACACAATTCAATAACCCGGATGACTTGCGCACCTATCCACGCACAGAGGAGGCCGATTGCCAAGCAATGGAGAGTGTAGGTGTTGACTACGCATTTATCCCAACTGTAGAGGAGATTTATCCCGAGCCCGACACACGAGTGTTTGAACTCGGACCGGTGGCTGAAGTGATGGAGGGGGCAATGCGTCCCGGACACTTCAATGGTGTAGCTCAGATTGTCAGCAAGCTGTTTGCATGGACATTGCCAACAAGAGCCTATTTCGGAGAGAAGGATTATCAGCAGATAGCTGTGATTAGAAAAATGGCTCAGTTGGAGGGCTTTGAATTTGAGATTGTGGCCTGTCCTATCTTGCGCCATGAAGATGGCTTGGCAATGTCGAGCCGCAATGTGCGCTTAACCCCTGAGCAGCGTGCCATAGCGCCCATGATTCGCCGAGTGTTGTTGGAAAGTCTTGAAATGAAGCAGACTATGACAGTTGCGCAGGTGAAGCAGTTTGTTATTGAGAAGATTGATTCAGTGGAAGGTTTAAGCACTGAATACTATGAAATCGTTGACTCGCAGACAATGCAACCCATAAAAGATTGGTCGGAAGCAGAAACGGCAGTGGGATGTGTGACAGTGTATTGTGGAGAAGTACGTCTAATAGATAATATAACATATTGATTGCCATGCAAGTACAAATGCTAAAATCAAAGATTCATCGTGTTACAGTGACCGAAGCAAATCTTGACTATATTGGGAGCATCACAGTTGATTCTCTATTGCTTGAAGCTTCCGGAATTTTGCCCGGTGAGCGTGTTTATATTGTCAATAATAACAATGGCGAGCGATTTGACACTTACACCATTGCCGGCGAACCGGGTTCGGGTGTAATCTGCCTTAATGGCGCAGCAGCACGCAAAGTGCAGAAAGGCGATATTGTCATAATTATGAGTTATGCTACAATGGACTTTGAGGAAGCACGCACTTTCAAGCCGAAAGTAATCTTCCCCGACACGGCGACAAACCGCTTGGTGGACTAATAAAAATCAAGAAAATAAAAGAAAACCGACATAAACTATGTTTGAAAATCTTAGCGAACGCCTTGAGCGAAGTCTAAAACTCCTCAAAGGTCAAGGGAAAATCACAGAGATTAACGTAGCTGAAACCCTAAAGGAAGTGCGCCGTGCATTGCTTGATGCCGACGTAAACTATAAAGTTGCAAAAACCTTTACCGACACCGTTAAGCAGAAAGCTCTCGGACAGAAAGTGCTGACAGCAGTTAAGCCGAGCGAAATGATGGTGAAGATTGTGCATGACGAACTTGCCACTCTTATGGGTGGTGAAACCGCACAACTTAACCTTTCGGGCAATCCGACGGTAATCCTTATGTCGGGTTTACAGGGTTCTGGTAAGACAACTTTTTCAGGGAAACTTGCCAAGAAGCTAAAGAGCGAAAAGGCAAAACGCCCATTGTTGGTGGCATGCGACGTTTATCGTCCGGCGGCAATTGAACAGCTGAAGGTGCTTGCCGAGCAGATTAATGTGCCTGTCTATACTGAAGAGGGTAACAATAATCCGGTAGAGATTGCGCAGAACGCTATCCGCCATGCCAAGGCCCACAATCTCGACCTTGTGATTGTCGATACAGCAGGTCGTTTGGCAATTGATGAGGCAATGATGCAAGAGATTGAGGCTATCAAAAAGGCCATCAATCCGCAGGAAACTCTCTTCGTTGTTGACTCAATGACCGGTCAAGATGCGGTTAACACAGCTAAGGAATTCAATGAGCGTCTCGATTTTGACGGCGTTGTTTTGACCAAACTCGATGGCGACACCCGTGGCGGTGCCGCATTGTCAATCCGCACCGTTGTGACAAAGCCCATTAAATTTGTGGGTACAGGCGAAAAACTTGATGCTATTGATCCGTTCCACCCAAGCCGTATGGCCGACCGTATTCTCGGCATGGGTGATATTGTTTCGCTCGTTGAAAAGGCCCAGAATGCTTATGATGAAGAGGAAGCGCGCAAGCTTCAGCGCAAAATAGCCAAGAACCAGTTTGACTTCAATGACTATCTTGCTCAGATTAACCAAATCAAGAAGATGGGTAATTTGAAAGACCTTGCCGCAATGATTCCCGGTGTTGGTAAAGCATTGAAGGATGTAGACATTGATGATAATGCATTCAAAGGAATTGAGGCGATAATATTGTCAATGACTGAAAAAGAACGTTCAAATCCCGGCATTATCAATGCGAGCCGTCGCCAGCGAATTGCTCGCGGTTCCGGTACATCTTTGGTTGAGGTTAATCGAATGATTAAGCAGTTTGACCAGATGCGAAAAGTGATGAAGATGGCCACTTCGGCTAAAAATCCCATGCAAATGATGCGCCAGATGCGTCAGCAGCGCCCATTCTGATAACCACAAATATAGAGATATATGACACTTATCGACGGAAAACGTGTGGCCGACGAAATTAAGGCCGAAATAGCTGCTGAAGTGGCTGCAATGGTAGAACGTGGAGAGCGTCGCCCTCATCTTGCTGCAATCTTAGTGGGGCATGATGGTGGTAGTGAGACCTATGTGGCCCACAAAGTGCGTGCTTGTGAACAATGTGGATTCGAGTCAACATTGATTCGATTCGAAGATGATATCACAGAAGAAGAGCTGCTTGCCGCTATTGATAAATTGAATGCTGATAACGGTGTTGATGGTTTTATCGTTCAGTTGCCATTGCCACGTCACATTTCAGAGCAGCGAATCATTGAAGCAATTGATTATCGCAAAGATGTTGACGGATTTCATCCAATCAATGTTGGCCGCATGTCAATCGGATTGCCCTGCTTTGTTTCAGCCACACCTGCCGGAATCATAGAATTGCTTGACCGCTACGACATAACAACCAAAGGCGCAAATTGTGTGGTCCTTGGTCGTTCAAATATTGTTGGCAAGCCGGTTGCGTCATTGCTTATGCAGAAAGCAAAACGCGGCAATGCAACAGTGACAGTGTGTCACAGCGCAACGCCTAATATCAAAGAAATCACTCGCGAAGCCGATATAATCATCGCAGCGTTGGGAAGCCCCGGTTTTGTGACTGCTGATATGGTTAAGCCCGGAGCGGTGATTGTTGATGTGGGCACAACTCGCGTTGCCGATGAGACGCGTAAGAGTGGATTCCGTCTTTGCGGTGACGTTGACTTTGAAAATGTAGCTCCCTTATGTAGCTATATTACCCCGGTACCCGGAGGTGTAGGGCCAATGACAATTTGCTCGCTGATGCGCAACACTCTTTTGGCAGCAAGTCACAAGATTTATTGATAAAGAAATTCCAAAGAGTAAAAATAGAAATGGCGACTTCATTCAAGAGGTCGCCATTTTTATTAATAAGCATTTATTTCTTTATGAATTTTTGAAATAGCCATTCCCTAATTGGTTCGTCGTAGAGTTTCAAACATAGCTGTGCAAGCAGGATGCTTGAGATTACCACTAATAGCGCCATGGGCCAACAGTCGCTCAATGAGTAGTATTTGTTCTCGATGAGCCATGCATAGAAAATGTACATAATTGGGTAGTGGATTATGTATAAAGGATATGATATATCGCCCAACGCCTTGTTTAAGATAGCAGTCTTTTCCGTGCAGCATCCACATGCCCCCAGCCAAACAATCACTGGGAAAAGTATGGTGATGCAACCTACTTCATAGAGACAGTTAAGGCTTATGTTGCTATCTCCGGAAGCGATGTAAGGCATAGAGAAGAGTAAAATCAAAAGTGAACTACACCACCAAAACGCACCTTTTACTTTTCGAGGCTTAAATGTGCGAGCTAAAAGCATGCCCATGCTGAATGGGAATAGCATTCTGATTAATCCACCCCAGAAATTGATGTTGTCAAAAGTCCAGCCAACGCCTACCATGTCGTAGCCGGATACATCACAGACGAAAAACCAGATATGTAGAATGCCAAGTACTATGGTGAAAATAGCAAGAACTAGTGTTGAAAAGCGGCGTATAAATATAGCATAAAGAATGTTGCCGAGATACTCAAAGAAGAGCGACCAAGCCGGCCCATTTAATGAGAATATTTCGCCATTTCCACGTACATCGTATGGTGCGCCGGGTGTGGCCGGAATCATTAGCATTGCAAGCAATAGGGCTACCATACCCCAACCGATAGAGGTCGATGATCCATCCCATCGTTCGAATCCTACAAATGCGAAAGCGGCAAAACCTATGATTGCACCCATAATTACCATAGGGTGAAGGCGAATGAGACGGCGTTTAAAGAATTGCCATGTGGTCATTTTTGTCCAGCGGTCATCGTAGGCATAGCTGATGACAAAACCAGATAGAATAAAGAAAAAATCCACAGCAATGTGTCCGTGGTTGAGAGTGGATATTAAGCCACTTCCAGCATTGTTTGTGATTTCAGCAAAAGAGAATCCTTCAAAAATGTGATAAAACAGCACCAAAATTGCAGCCACTCCGCGTAGCCCATCAAGCAGCTCATAGTGGGGCTTAGAGTCGGCGAATCCTGTTGGTGTAAGAGAAATTTTAGACATTTTGTGTTGAATTTTAATGTAATGATGCAAAGGTATCATATTTAGGTTATATATCAATGCTGTTTTATAAATGGTTGAGTTTCACAGATGAAGTTGGATTTGAGAATATTGTGTAATAATCAGCGTTTGCGCTAGGTTGATAAAAAAAATAATCCCATTAATAAAAGTATGACTTATTATTTTTTGATTCAAAGGCAAATTATTAACTTCGCATCGTAAATAGAGAAATTTTAAAAGCTGATTGGAAATTTGACGAATTTTTGAATCATGTGTTGCAAATCATGTTTTCATGATTTATTTTTGTGACAAGAAATGCTGATTGATGTTCGATTCAAATCAAAAAATCAGTTGGTGTAATTAATTGAATTAAAAAAATAGCTAATAATATGGTTTACAAATTTCGCTTAGTATCAGATGAAGTCGACAATTTCCGTCGCGAGATTGATATAGATGCCGATGCCACATTCTTGACATTGCGCAATGCGATCTGTGATTCAGTCGGCTACGATAAAAATCAAATGCATTCATTTTTCCTTTGTGAGGATGGATGGGAAAAAGATATAGAGATAACACTTGAAGATATGGGTAGTGATTCATCTGATGAAGTTTATCTGATGGATGAGTGCGTGCTTAGCGACTATATGGAGGACGAAGGTCAGCGCTTGATTTTTGTGTTTGACTACATGACAGAGCGTTCATTCTTCATTGAACTGAAGCGCACAGAGCCCGGCAAGAAACTCTCAGAACCTATCTGCTCATTGTCAATGGGTCAGGCCCCCTCGCAGCTTATTGACCTCGATGAATTTGAGGCTAAAATTGACCTCAAAGCAACAGCCGTTGTTGACGATGACCTCGATGCTGAATTCTATGGCTCAGATGAGTATAGCGCCGACGAATTTGACCCCGAGGCATTTGATGAAATGTCATTTGACGAAAATGTTTGATTGATATCGGCAACCGATGGGACGACTGATGGCCATTGACTACGGGCGCCGCCGTTGCGGCATTGCCGTTACCGATACACTTCGTATTGTGGCCACCGGATTGACAACAGTGCCAACGGCGCAATTGATTGATTTCGTTAAGAAATATGCTCAGAGCGAGCCGCTTGACGGAATCATTGTGGGGTTGCCGCGAACAGTTAAAGGCGAGGAGTCGGAGTCGATGAACTATATCACACCTGGCATAAATCGTCTGAAAAAAGAGTTGCCCGGAATCCCTGTTACATTCTTTGATGAACGCTTCACTTCAGTGTTGGCTCATCGAAGCATGATTGATTCAGGGATGAAAAAGATGCAGCGCCGCGATAAGGCTGTGGTTGATGAAATTGCAGCAACAATTATACTCAACGATTATCTACAAAGTAAAACATATAACGACACCACTTCAATTTTATGAACCTTCCAATTTATCTCTATGGCCACCCTGTGTTGAGGAAAGAATCGGCCGAGGTTACCCCTGATTATAAAGACCTTAAAAAGCTGATTGCCGACATGTATGAGACCATGTACACAAGCGAAGGTGTAGGCTTGGCAGCTCCGCAGATTGGTCGTAATGACCGAATTGTGGTGATTGATGCCAGCCCTGTTGCCGACTCGTTTCCTGAGTGTGCTGATCGGAAAATGACGCTGATAAATCCAGAAATAGAGATTATTGGCACCGATGGAGTGACTCGTTTAGAGGGGTGTTTGAGCCTTCCGGGATTGTCGGAAAAGGTGAAGCGCACAGAGCATATCCGTTTGCGCTGGGTTGATGAGGACTTTCAGCCCCACGAAGAGGAAATTTCCGGCTTCCTTGCGCGAATAGTGCAGCATGAATGTGACCACTTGAGTGGTAAACTGTACATTGATCACATCACACCCATTCGCAAGCAGCTTATCAAAGGGAAATTGCTCGACATTGCCAATGCACGAATTCGTTGTGAGTATCCGGTGCGCTATGCGCCCAAATCACGCTAAAGATTTTAACCTCGACATATTAAACAGTAACTATGGCCGACGATAAAAAGATTATATTTTCAATGGTGGGTGTTAGCAAAACCTATCCCCCTCAAAAACAAGTTCTTAAAAATATCTACCTTTCATTCTTTTATGGTGCAAAAATCGGCATCATTGGTTTGAACGGTTCCGGTAAATCATCACTCTTAAAGATTATTGCCGGCCTTGATAAGAGCTATCAAGGCGAAGTGGTGTTCTCCCCGGGTTATTCGGTGGGCTATCTTGAACAGGATCCGCAGCTCGATCCTGAAAAGACTGTTATTGAGGTTGTGCGCGAGGGTGTTCAGCCCATTATGGACTTGCTTGCGGAATTTGACCAGGTGAATGAAGCATTTGCCGATCCTGATGTGCTTGAAGATCCCGACAAGATGGATGCTTTGATAGCTCGTCAAGCCGAATTGCAAGATGCGCTCGATGCTGCCGATGCTTGGAATATAGATTCTAAACTTGAACGCGCAATGGATGCATTGCAGTGTCCGCCTGATGATCAAACAATTGCTACACTCTCCGGTGGTGAGCGTCGCCGAGTGGCTTTGTGTAGATTGCTACTCCAACAGCCCGATGTGCTTTTGCTCGACGAACCTACTAACCACCTTGATGCCGAATCTATCGATTGGCTCGAACAGCATCTTCAGCAATATGCCGGCACTGTGATTGCTATCACTCACGACCGTTACTTCTTGGATCATGTGGCCGGTTGGATTCTTGAGCTTGACCGTGGCGAGGGAATTCCATGGAAGGGTAATTATTCTTCATGGCTTGATCAAAAAACCAAGCGCATGGCACAGGAAGAGAAGCAGGCGAGCAAGCGTCGTAAAACACTTGAACGCGAATTGGAATGGGTGCGCATGGCCCCTAAAGCGCGTCAGGCCAAAGGGAAAGCTCGTCTGTCGAGCTATGACCGACTCCTTAACGAAGATCAGAAACAGCGCGAAGAGCGCCTCGAAATATATATCCCCAACGGGCCGCGTCTCGGACAGAAAGTAATCGAGGCTACTGGGTTGACCAAATCGTTTGGGAAAAAACGATTGTTTGAAAATCTCAACTTTATGCTGCCCCCGAATGGCATTGTTGGTGTGATTGGTCCGAATGGAGCAGGTAAGACAACTCTGTTCCGTCTCATAATGAAGCAAATGCAGCCCGATTCCGGAACATTTGAAGTGGGCGAAACAGTGAAGATTGCCTATGTGGACCAGACTCACCACGACCTTCTTCCTGAAAAAACTGTCTATGAAGTTATTTCTCAGGGAGTGGAGTCATTCCGAATGGGTGGTAGAGATGTGAATGCTCGAGCCTATTTGTCTAAGTTTAATTTCTCTGGTGCCGATCAAGAAAAGAAGATTGGTGTTCTCTCAGGTGGTGAGCGCAATCGCTTGCACTTGGCTATGGCGCTCAAAGAGGAGGGGAATGTGCTTTTGCTTGACGAACCTACCAATGATATCGATGTGAACACTCTTCGTGCACTGGAAGAGGGCCTTGAGGACTTTGCCGGATGTGCAGTGGTTGTGAGTCACGACCGTTGGTTCCTTGATCGTATTTGTACCCACATCCTATCATTTGAAGGTGATGGAAATGTGGTGTTCTATGAAGGTTCATACTCTGATTATGAAGAGTATAAGAAAGCCAAGAATGGCGGCAAGGAACCCCCACGCAAACGCTACCGCAAATTGATGGAATAAATCCTTTAATGATAATAAAACATATAGGCTACATCATCGATGCGGCCTTTGTGTTTTTTTATGGAAGAAATGATTTTGCAGATGGAATAGAACTTATTTATAATTTTGTATATATCTAAACTTAAATCTATATGAAAAATTTAATTATCGGCTTTTTATTATTGTTTCCAGCCATAGGCATCGCTCAAAATGAAGTAGAAACAACAAGAATTTATGCGGCTTTTACTTATTCTGGCGATAAAGTTAAGATAAATTATGGTACAGAAAAGAAGTTTAGAACCTTAAAAGGAGATAATGGTCAAGATCTTAAATTTTATTCATTGCCTGGAGCGATTAACTACTTGTCAAGCATTGGATGGGAAATTGTAGGAAACTCTACAAAGGTTTCTGGTTCTGTTGGTGGTTTTGGAGGAAATACTTGGGGCGGTACTTCAAGTGAAACCACATTCATTTTATGCAAGGAGGTTTTAGTATCTGAAGCTAAAGAACTATGGGGAAAAGTTTTAAAGGGGAAAAAGAATTCAGATGAGGATTTTGATAGAATCGATGATATCCCTATAGAGGACAAGGAAGAGGCGGATGAATAATGTTTCGTATTTTAATAGATGCGTAAATGAAGTAGCTTTGGGTGAAAATATAATATGTTAAAGGCTGCATCATTGATGCGGCCTATATGTTTTATTTTATTGGCTGGGATTAAATTGCGAAGAGGGTGCGGGCATTGCAAGTTGTGGTCTCGGCAATGGCTTCCGGGGTTATGCAGAGTGTTTCGGCAATGTGGGCGGCGATGTGAGTGATGTGGGCGCTTTCGTTGCGCTTGCCGCGTAGTGGTACCGGAGCAAGATAGGGGGAGTCGGTTTCGAGTAGCAGTCGGTCGGTGCCTATTGCCGGTAGAGTGTCGCGTAGGCCTGAATTTTTGAATGTAACCACACCATTGATGCCAAAGTAGAAATCTACTACTTGGCGCACTGCGTTAACATCGGCCGATGTCCCGCCGAAGCTGTGCATGACGCCTGATGCTTGAGGAAAAGACTGAAGCACCTCCAATGTCTGTGCAAGTCCTTCACGGCAGTGGACTATGATAGGTAGATTTGCATCAACGGCCCATTGCACTTGAGCTTCGAAGGCTATCATTTGCTGCTCGATAAATGTCTTGTCCCAATAAAGGTCAATGCCGATTTCTCCAATAGCTATGTAGTCGCTTCGGTGAGAATCAAATTCCTCTTTTATTTGCGCTAAGTCATCGCGCCAATTTTCTTTGATTTCAGTGGGGTGAAGCCCCATGGCCATAGATGTGGTTTGTGGAAACTGCTTGTGGAGTTCGCGCATGGGCTCAATTGTGGTCAGGTCCACATTTGGGAGAATCATGTGGCAAACTCCGGCCTTGATTGCTCGCTCCACGGCATTGCGCCCACCATTGTGAAAGGCGGGTAGATATAGATGGGTGTGAGTGTCAATCAGCATTGCAATCAATACATTCGGGTGCGTGACTCTTCGGCAATAGAGATGAAGAATTCTTTAGCAGCCGGAGTGATATTGGCTTTCTCAAGGTGGGTGATTGCGCTATCAATGTATTTGTCAATCAGCTCGTGGCATTTGTCGCCGAGCCGGAGCGAGTCGTAGACTTCGCGGATGAGTTGGATTTTCTCGTTGTCCTCCCCTGGCAATGCGAATTTGCGAGTCATCACACCCGATGTGTCTTGAGCGCGTGCTGTGATGGATAGCCAGGTTTTCTTGTCGTTGAGGATGTCGCCGCCAATGCCTTTCCCAAACACTATTGGATCGCCGTAGGTGTCAAGCCAATCGTCTTGTAACTGAAATGCGAGCCCGAGGTCTACACCATAGTTATAGAGTGCGTCGGCGCTTTCGCTGTCGGCGTCGGCCATGATTGCTCCCATGCGGCATGCACAACCTAAAAGAACCGATGTTTTGAGGCGAATCATCTCCATGTAGTCGTCAACAGTGACATCTGTGCGCGATTCAAAATCCATGTCCATCTGCTGCCCTTCATAGACTTCCATTGCTGTGCGGTCAAGAAGATTTGCCACTTTCACTGCTTTGTCGGGCTGGCAGCCGCGACGCACCAAGATGTTTGACAGTGTCAGCATGGCATCGCCCGATAAAATGGCGGTGCGTTCGTCCCAACGAACATGAACAGTGGGGCGTCCGCGGCGCATATCGGCGCAGTCCATTACATCATCATGGAGCAGTGTGAAATTATGGAACATCTCAACGGCCAAAGCCTGATTGAGGGCCGTGTCGGCTTCAACACCAAAGGCTTCGCAAGCGGCAAGAACGAGGGTTGGGCGCAAGCGCTTTCCTCCGCCTTCAAAGGTGTAGGCGATTGGTTTGTAAAGTCCGGCCGGATGTTTGGGATAATTTAGCTCTTGGAGGTTTTGTTCAATAATTCCGAGATAGTCACTAAGGGTTTGCATATATTTGATTGTGTTGTTTTCAGTGCAAACTTACAAAATAAATCATCGTGTTGCAACTTTTTGGCGCACAACACCTGTTTGCATCCTAATAATGCAATAAACCTTCTGTGGCAGGCGAGCAAGACTTAAAGAGTCAAGATGATATTATTCTCCTCGGCAATGCGGCGCATATTGAGAATTGCATATCGCATGCGCCCGAGTGCAGTGTTGATGCTGACATCGGTTGTTTCGGCGATTTCTTTGAACGACATATCGCGATAGTAGCGCATCACCAACACATCGCGCTGGTTTTTCGGTAGAGCGTCAATGATTTTGCGAACATCTGTTCTTATCTGAGCATTGATAAGCTGCTCTTCGATGCAAGCGTCGGATAGCTCCTTGCGATTGAAAACATCGGGCGACACTTCATCATCGGCCGAAACAAGGTTTTCGCTTTTTTCTTGGCGATAGTAATCAATGATTAGATTGTGGGCAATTCGCGAAACCCAGGCAGAAAATTTCCCCGATTCGGCATAGCGACCTTGCCGAATAGTGGTGATTACCTTGACAAATGTTTCTTGGAAAATGTCATCGGCCACGTCACGATTTTTCACCACAGATAGGATGTAGGAGAATACACGTGTTTCGTGCCTTTTAAGAAGTATATCGAACGCCTTGTTGTTTCCCTTGGCATATGCGGCAAGGAGCTTGTCATCAGTCAGGCTTGACAATTTTTGCATCTCTATTAAAAAGTTTCAGTTAGAGTAGCAGTGTGCAATAGGCGTTGATTTTTTGGTTAGTAATTTTGATATATGGTCGCAAATGTAGTAAAAAAGCACAAAACGGCAAAAGAAAATGAGTGGATGATGTTTTTTTAACACTTTTAACACAATAAAATGGGTGTTTTCGCAGCGATTTCGGCATATTTCGTGGTTGAAAATTAATTTACTGATTGGTATAATAAAACCTCTAATGGCGCGTTTATTAAATGAGATGAAAAGATAAGACATAAAAATTATCGACAAAAACGTTATTAATATTGCCTATGGATAAACCTCTACTCCACACTCCCACACTTGCCGCTGAACCAAAGACCGGACAATCCGCCGGATGCCGTCCTAAAAAGTCCACCATCGCTTTTTTGCGTCAGTTTGCGCGTGCCTACACAGTGGTTCCCTCAATCAGCGGTCCTGCTGCTGAATTAATCCCTAACTAATTCGAAGCTAATAAATTTGGCAGTCTGCAAAAAAAAGACTAACTTTGCAGCGCTTTTCACAAGAAAAGTGCAAACTAATTAATAATTAACCCAAAACAAAACATGAAGTACGAAACCGTTTTCATTTTAACTCCCGTTTTGTCTGATGCTCAGATGAAGGAAGCGGTAGAAAAGTTCACCAACGTGCTCAAAGAAAAGGGCGCTACTATCGTGAACGAAGAAATGTGGGGCTTGCGTAAACTCGCTTATCCCATCCAGAAGAAATCAACCGGCTTCTATACCTTGGTTGAATTCGAAGGAGAACCCACTGTAGTTAAGAAGCTTGAAACAGCTTTCCGTCGTGACGAACGCGTAATGCGATTCTTGACATTCCGTCTCGACAAGTATGCTGCTGAATATGCTGCAAAACGTCGCAGCCTCAAAGGTAGCAAAGAAGTTAAAGCAGAAGTTGAATCAGAAGTAAAGGAGGGATAAATCATGGCACAGGCTCAATCTGAAATCCGCTACCTCACTCCTATGTCGGTAGATGTAAAGAAGAAAAAATATTGTCGTTTCAAACGTAGCGGCATCAAATATATCGACTACAAAGATCCCGAATTCCTCAAGAAGTTCCTCAACGAGCAGGGTAAAATTCTTCCCCGTCGCATCACCGGTACTTCATTGAAGTTCCAGCGTCGTGTGGCACAGGCTGTTAAGCGTGCTCGCCACTTGGCATTGCTCCCCTATGTAACCGACTTGATGAAATAAATCACTTTTTAACGCTTAGGAATTATGAAGATTATACTTAAAGAAGATATCTCCAACCTCGGATATAAAGACGATGTTGTGGAAGTTAAGTCGGGTTACGGTCGTAACTACCTTATTCCCCAGGGCAAAGCCGTTATCGCAACCGAATCAGCGCTGAAAGTGCTTGCTGAAAACCAGCGCCAGCGTGCTCACAAGCTCGCTAAAATCAAAGCTGATGCTGAAGCTCTCGCTGCTTCTCTCGAAGGTGTTAAACTCACTATCGCTGCTAAAACTAGCGAAACAGGAACTATCTTTGGCTCAGTTAACGCTATTCAGATTGCTGAAGCTCTCGAAAAACTCGGCTTCGCTGTTGATCGCAAAGTTATCGAAGTTAAAGAATCTGTTAAAGAAGTTGGTACTTACAACGCTATTGCTAAACTCCACAGAGAAGTTAGCGTTGAAATCCCCTTCGAAGTTGTTGCTGAATAATTTTTTGCTTCGACTTATTTCGAACAGAACAAACATTATAAAATCAGGGTGCAACATAGCATCCTGATTTTTTTTGCTCGATTTTTGCACGAGTGATAGTTTAATGTGCAATATTTGGGCAAAATTCAATTTCCTTGAGTAATTTTAGTGGTTGATTTGTTTAGTGATAAACGGAAAAGAGATGCATCTGTCACTGCTATATCTGATTTTGATTATTGCTTATAGTGCCACTATTATAAGCATCATCGGGATTGTGCTTTCGGAAAATCGCAATCCCCTCAAATCACTTGCGTGGGTCACGGTGTTGCTGATGTTTCCCATTGGTGGAATTGTACTATATATATTCTTTGGCAGAAGCATAAAAAATCAGCACATGATTTCGCGTAGGAATAAGCGCCGTCTGCGTCAAAGTTTCGACCCATCGGCTTTTGTGAAAACGCCGAGCTACTTGCCAGGACATTTACGCCAATTAGTGGAGTTGGGTCGCTCTCTATGCGATGCCCGTTATCTGCCAGGGAATAGAATTGCCATTTTTCACAACGGTACGGATAAGTTTGAATCTCTGTTTCGTGATATTGCAAATGCTCAAAAATACATCCATCTACAGTACTACATCATTGAAGATGATGAACTTGGATGTCGATTGAAGGATTGCCTTATAGAGCGAGCCAAGGCAGGCGTTAAGATAAGGGTCATTTATGATCATATAGGGTCGCTTCGAGTTAAGAAATGCTTCTTTCGCCAAATGCAGGAAGCCGGAATAGAAGTGTATCCATTCTTTAGAGTAGCCTTCCCGCCATTTGCCACAAGAATCAATTGGCGCAATCATCGCAAAATTTGTGTTATAGATGGCAAGATAGGCTATGTCGGGGGTATGAATGTGGCCAATAGATATGTCAATGGTGGAAATTTTGCTCGTTGGCGTGATACACACATGCGTGTGTCGGGTTCAGGAGTGGCTGCATTGCAATATAGTTTTGCTGTTGATTGGTCATTTATGGGGCATGAATTGCTTGAGGTGCCTATTGACTTTGAGCCCTATCAAGAGGAGGATTCAGCGGGATTGCAATTGCTCACCAGTGGCCCTACTAGTGAATGGAGTAATATCTCTATGCTCATGCTCAAAGCCATTGGCAATGCTAAAAAGAGAGTATATATTCAAACACCATATTTCTTGCCTACCGACTCAATGCTTCGTGCACTTCAGGCAGCAGCTCTGGCAAAGGTTGATGTCAGAGTGATGATTCCGCGCCGAAGCGATTCGGCAATCTTGACCTATGCTTCGTATAGCTATGTGTTGGAGTGTTTGCGTGCAGGTATCAAAATATATCTCTATAATGGTGGGATGCTACATAGCAAGACCATGATGATTGATGAAGATTTATCATCAATAGGGTCGGCAAATATTGATTTCCGAAGTTTTGAACATAATTTTGAGTCAACAATGTTTATCTATTCCCGCGAGTCAAATGCCGAGCTTGTAGGACAGTTTATGGATGATCTTTCATATAGCGAACGAATCAATCTATCCGCTTGGAAAAATCGCTCAAAACTCCAAAAAGCCAAAGAATCCATACTCAGATTACTAAGCCCGGTACTCTAAGCAAATTTGCTATTGATAGATAAAAAATAGGATTAAAATATGATTCAAATCGGCGATTCAAGGTCGGTGTAATTTTATTATTCTCCCAGCAAAATTTGTTGCGGTAAAATATTGGCATTTCAAGCCTCAATCATTATATTTGCGATTGTAATGATTTGAGGACCATGAAGCTACGAAATCTAATATCCACGATTTTGCTTTTGCTTGCTGCCGTCGGAATCTGCTCGGCTGATGCTTACGCGGTGGTGAATCGCCGTAAATTTGGTGGCAAAGAGTTGATGAGCGATCACGGATACAACAGCTACGACTTCGCCGCCCGCTATCTCAGCACCGGTTTCCCGGTATTTTCTACCCCAGACCCACTCGCTGAGAAATACAAACACCTCTCACCCCACCTCTTCTGTGCCGGCGACCCAATCAACAACATCGACCCAACAGGGATGGTTATTAATATGCAGTTTTTAATTTGGGCAGATGAATCATTATCAACAACATCAGTAGAAAACATTTTAACAGATTTGAGTGCTATAACTGGACTTAAGTTTTTTATAAATAATGGACTTTTAGATTATGAAAAAGGTGAAAATGGAGAGCCAATTATCTCTAAGGCTGAAATTGATAGTTCTAAAATAGAAGCTGGCAGTGCAACAGCTAGAAACATAATAATAAATGCTATTTCTTCATCTAATACATTATCAGTTTCGTTTACAACTAAAGGGTCTAAAGGAGGCAACGGAGAGATTGCGATTGATCCTATTCAGATTAATGAATTTATAAATAATGCCGTTGGTGTAGACGGAAAAACCCTTGGCTATGGGATGACTTTCATACATGAGGCTATACACTGCATTGATGCCAATTATGTAGACCCAATAGGTGATATTGGAACTGGCATTGTTGTAGATATTATGAATAAAATAAGATCCGAATTAAATTCACAAAATAAAAATTATGGATTGCGAATGAATTATAAAGCACTTCCAACAGATTCACTAACTAATATAATCCCTTTTGATAAATCATCTTTTATCTCAGCACAAAAAGGCTATTATCCACCTATGAACTCCAAATACATAAAAGTTTCCACGCCAAGGCTAAAAAGTAAATAAAAATGAGCAAATTGATGAGAACAATAGTATTATTGATACTTTTATCAATATCTTTCGTTGGTCATTCACAAATGACTTTTTTCCCGACGGAAGTAATGCGAAAAGTTTATATATCAATATACAAACACGTCAAGCTATACTATCCTCAAGCGGAAATTGAGGTTTCATATTATTTTGAAGATGAAACCTTCCCACTATTTGCTGCACTTGATAAAATGTATGGCAAACGTCATATTCGCGTTGGAACTAACATACTGGAAAGAAGCATAAGCGTTTCTAGACAAGATGAATACTCGGAACTGCTATATGAAATCTTTGAGCCAATAAATAAAGATAATTCAAACACAACATACGAATTATGGTTCACATATTCTGAATATGATATGATAGCATGCAATCTTTATCCAAAAGGAACCAGAGATTCTATATTTGGGAGTTTAGAAGGATTTGCTTTTGGGTTCTCACCCAACGGTGATATTGATTTTATGACTCATAGTACAATACATCGTAATTAATAGCCTTACAAAAAAGATACTTTTATGAAAAAATTACGGTTCTCGGAGCAAAAAAGGTAAATTTCTGCGTTTTGAACTGAGCCATAACGCATTAAACAGAAAACCTCAGAAATAGTAACGATGGCAATTTAGCAAAGAAACGCAAGGTAATGAAATAGAACGGTTACCAAGTCATTACCCAATAATGCAGTAAAGTTTTT
>JAZSAZ010000025.1:0-10953 GCA_045602165.1 Paramuribaculum sp.
CACTAGTAATATAAAAGTCGGGCGATGCAAGGTGCATCGCCCGACTTTTATATTACTAGTGCCGACAAAATTAGAAACGCACATAAAATAGGTCTCAATCGCTGATATTAAGCGGTTGAATCTTCTTTTTCAATTTACAAGCCCTTGTTTTCATAAAAACACTAATTGTGGTGATGGATTTTCGTCTAAAGTCACCATGTTTTCCCAATCTTTTTCGGGATAGTTAAACAATCTATAAAAAACAACATAATACAACAATGTAGTACGTATCATCGTCACCGTTCCTGATCTCCAATCTTTTGTGACCTCGTCACTCTGTTAATATAAAACCGAGGAGTAATACTTTTATCACGTTCATCAGACAAATAAGTACCCTTTGGACTTGGAGTTTCCTTGTTTTCAATTATCGTACATAATTCTAAAAACGTCTTAGAATCTGAAAGTACATCTTTTCTATTAGTGACTGCATCAAAATCAAAACGGTTAAGTTCATCAAATAAACCCTTGGTAATCTCATATCTTTCAAGACTGTCTGCTCTCCATATTTCATTTTTATCAAGATACTCTATAGCTTTAATAAGATTAAGCGAATCTAAATTGGGAGAATCAATCAAAGCTACTGGTTCATTTACATTTTTAGTAGTATCTGATTTTCTTGCTTCCTCTATAATAATTACGGAACATACTAATGTCAAAATTATCACCCCAAACATTGTTATAGCTGTCATTAATTTTTGTTTGATAGTACTTTTTGACATATTATTGAATGACAAAGACGATGTTTTATCTAACTTATGAACTAAATAAAGCCCCAAAAATCCAAACAAATAAATCCCCGTCAACAAATAAGTGTCATTGTAATTACAATAATAACGTAATGAGAAGAAAACCAATACAGCGTTTAGTAACAGAATTAAAAAACCATTCTTGTACCCTTTCAACAACTTAACTACCCCATACATAGATATAACACATGAGACTATTAATCTCATTAAATATGTATCACCATAGTTTATTAAAGAATCAAAAAACCAGTATATTCCCAAGATCAACATAATTATACCAAATGCAAGCATAGCAAGATGCAGATAGTAGCGCTTTTTAAGCCCTTTTAGCCAAGAAAATAGATTTTTGAGGCTGAACGACGATAAGGATTGTCTGTGTCCGCCTTGGTTTTGACCAGATTGTTGGGATTTGCGTAGCTTGCTGAGTTCGTCACTTAGATGCACAACTTGTTTTGATAGCTCTCCATTATCGCGGCGGCTAGTTGAGAGTTCCTGTTTTAGATTGTCTATCTGCGTATTCAGAGATTTAATCTGCTTAGAATCATCTGTCTTTCCGGCACGAATCTCTCGCATCCTCTCTACCAATGGATTGCAGTCCTTAGTAAGATATTCAGCGCCCTCTATCCCTTCTATAGGAGAAAACACCCAGCCACAATTATTGCAATATTCATCACTAATACTACTCTCTTCAGAGCACACAGGGCATCTGTATGTAATGTTTTCTGCTTCGCGACGTTTATCCTTAATTTTGGCGATATCAACAGATAGATTGGTCACTTTTTTCTTGTAATCCTCAGCCAAGCCGACTAATTCACGCTTCAACTTAATCTGCTTCTCAATTTTGGCTTGTTCTAATCGCTGCTTTTCAGCCTCCTTTTGACGTTGGTTTTCAAGCTCCTGCATGCGAGCTTTTGACTCGGCAGTTTCCACATAGGGGATGATACGATCTTGATAATCATCAAGCGTCATAGACTCATACTTCCATAAGTCCATGTTGATGTCATCGAGAGCGATATCTTTCAGTATGGTAACAATATTGCCCGGCTTATAGCCTTTCAACTTTGCGTTCACAAACATATCCCACTCATAGTACACCCAACCTGAGTCAACATACTCAGCTCTTGAAGCAAACACTATGATGTGATATGCTCCCTTTAATGCGTCGGAAATAGCCCTTCGATATTCCGCTTCACCGAGCCGTCTCAGTTCAGTAGATGCCAAGAATACTTTTATTCCATTATCCTTAAGATATTTGTAAATACCTTCAGCATAAATATAATCTTCGCTTTTGCAGGATATAAAAACGTCGTACTTCATACCAGTGATTAGATTATTCTTTGATGAGGCGATAGCCTAATTTTATAGCTAATTTGAGTGTGCTGATTGCTGTAGCACGGTCATAGTCTTTTTCCTCTTCCGGTAGTTGCTCGTAAGGAATAAGGCAGGGATGCTGTTTGAGATTATCATTGCGTTCATCGCCATAAACCCACCCATGCTCCATTCGATTTTGAGCCCAAACATCATGAACATTTCTAGCTATTTGTTCTACTAGAGGCTTCAACTCGTCGGGAAGCTGAATGCTACTTATATCTTCTGGTTGTGGAATATAATTCATTACTTTATAGTTAGATTAATAGTAGTAACCACTACCACATAGTCATAATTCTTTGTCTTATCATTGAGTTGTTGCCATGGCACTATGTAGCGATGCTGTTTTGTCAACCAGTCACAGCTATCGCTATACTCATTTGCTTCTTTCTCGGGCCATGTGGTATATCCCAGCATGTAATGAGCAGCATTCCAGCGAAGGTGCTCACAAATCGAGGCATTGATTAGTTTTTTATACCAATTTTGCGTCATAGCAACATCCGTATCCGCTATTGAAAATCCCCATTTTGGCAATTCGGGCTCATGTGTCATTTCATTTAGCCCTAAAAGCATTGCTTTAGTGTAGCAATGACGGACATTTGCACGATTTTGAGAATCACTGCGCAATCTATTTCGAGCCTTCAATAGATTGAGTTCCTGATAGCTATCCTTGATTTTTGGTTTGCTAGATTCCGTTGTGTCATTGCAGACAAACTCGCTTTCCGCCATACAGTATGCCGCATAGTAATTTTCAGCAGCAATAGCCTCAGCATCATCAATGAGCCATGACTTAGTGTAAATATCCTTGGGGTCTCCGAATAGGACCAAAGCCTTTGCAAAACAATAATCGTAGCGTGCAATAGTTTTTTCCATCACGTATTTACTACTAGAGTCGTACAATCGTACAAAGATTTTAAACTTATTGAACTTACCATCACGATACTTATATTGCATTGCATATTCATAGAGTTTCACTGCTATTTGCATGTTCAAAGCATCATTGCCTGTGGCTACCACAACATAATTCAAATCATTTATTATCTCTTTTAACTTATCTGCAAACGCCACTGAGCCATAATTATATGGACATAGCTCTATATCACCCGATTTCTCCAGTTCCGTCATCTGAGGAATCTCGTTATAAATATCACCTTTCATATTGTCGAGATTCTTATCACAGACATATAGCTTCACAGGGCTTTTATCGCCATTTTTATCAGGAAATGCAGAGAATTCGTAAAGAAATTTCATGGCATCCTGCCCCGTGTAACCGAAACCGACGATCAGGGCGGTGAATTTAGATGTGACAAATCCATGTTCTGAGTCAATATCCACAAAATTTATAGGCTGAGAAAGTTCTTTGTGTTGCAATGTTAGCTCCATTACGGCCTCATGCGAATCATCTACAATTTTCAATCGATTCTCTACCTCTTCATGAATCAACGACGTGCGAGAACGACGTGCACAACAGTAAATCTTTGATATTCTATCTGCTATATCACAATCAAGCAATCGCAATGAAGAGCGAAGATTGACATCCTGATCGTCGCCCAAAATAAAGAACGTAACATTATCATGATGCTTAATCAATCGGTTGAGTTTGTAAAGATGCAGGCTATCTAATATGTTTAAATCAACATTTGCATCAGTCTTTGCCGCAGATGCTATTTCTTGTCCCGATAGCGAAATATCTGTCTTCATCATCACATATTTCACTCCTGCGAGTTGCTTAACAACAGTTACCTTATAGTTAAGCAGACCAAGAATACCACTAAAACTTTGACCGGATTTATTCTCTTGATTCTCTGCAGGAAAATCAACAAAAACAATTCGCGGACAATCATCAATGGCCGACTGTTGAATATTGTTTGCAAGCAATATACTTTTTTCGTTGACACCCCAAAACACATAAAGCTGCCGTTTTTTACCAAATATTCTATTACTCCACTTCCACCAACCAAGCACTATCCAATCACGCAAACGCTTACCAAAACATGAAATAACGAAAATCATTGTGACAGCAAGTGCCGATGCATGAACAAGAGCAAAGCAGAACATATAGAATGGAGCCTGCTTACACTCGCTAGCAACTCCTATGAGATTTGATTTAGAGAGGAACATCTCAAAAGAAGACAGCACCGAGCGAATCAATAGTGTCACGATACTATTTTTAGTACCCAGATCTGGATCACAGTAACCAAAGAAATATATTACCACCCCACATAGCCACACTATTAGGGCTATTAGCACTAAATTGCGACTGACGAAATCAGAGAAATATCCTTTATGCTTACGAGTCTTAAAGCATAGATAGATTATACCCACAAGTATGGCGATTATAGCTAATGGCACAGCCAAATGTTCACTTTTTATCCATTCATGCGGCTGTGCCAAATTCTTTACAGCTTCTATGTTGCTCTGGATAGAATCAAATGCTGCAATAGTGGCATCACCTATAGAGTCTATAGAAAATCCCATAACAAATTTAAGAGTTAAAAATCAATCAATTAAGACACATTTTGTCCAATACACAAAGTTATGATTTTTTTCGTAAAACCAAAATATATTTTCACACTTTTGGATGCGATTGTCAGGGCTGGATAGCATAAAAAAAACGGTGAGCTGCCCAAGGGCAGCTCACTGATTTTAAGGTATCTAAAATTGCGTATTCGGCAATTATTCTTCTGTGTTCTTTTCTTCGTATTCTTTGAGGAGTTTTTCCTGAATATCGCCGGGAACAAGTTCATAGGAAGCAAACTTCATCACGAAAGAAGAGCGACCACCTGTGATAGAGCTAAGCGCTGTTGAATAGCTTGACATCTCTTTCAAAGGAACTTTAGCAGAGAGTTTTTCAAAGCCATTTTCGCTCGACATACCCATGATAATTGCGCGACGGCCCTGAAGATCGCTCATCACATCACCCAACACATCGGCGGGAGCCATAACTTCTACATCATAAACAGGCTCAAGCACTTTGGGGTTGGCATTGCGGAACGCTTCGCTGAATGCGTTGCGGCCGGCAAGGCGGAATGAAATTTCGTTTGAGTCAACCGGGTGCATCTTACCATCGTAGATACATACGCGCACATCGCGAGCATAAGAACCGGTCAATGGACCTTGTTCCATTCTATCCATGAGGCCTTTAATGATAGCGGGGATAAAGCGAGCATCGATAGCACCACCAACGATACAGTTGCAAACCACCAATTTACCACCCCATGCCAAAGGAATTTCCTGAGTGTCACGAACATTCATCTTATATTCCTGATTGCCGAAGCGATAAGAATCGGGAGCGGGCATTCCTTCATAGTAGGGCTCAACAATCAAGTGAACTTCACCAAACTGACCGGCACCACCTGACTGTTTCTTGTGGCGATAGTCGGCACGAGAAGCTTTTGTGATTGTTTCGCGATAAGGAATCTTCGGTTCTTCAAAGATGATGGGGAGTTTATCATTGTTTTCTACTCGCCATTTGAGAGTACGGAGGTGGAATTCACCCTGACCTGAAAGAATGGTCTGTTTCAATTCCTTAGATTGCACCACTTCCCAAGTGGGATCTTCTTCATGCATGCGAGTCAAGATTGCTGACAACTTTTCAGCATCACTTTCAGTCACCGGACGGATTGCACGCTGATATTTCGGCGCAGGATATTTAATGAAGTCAAACGCATTTTCGCAGCCCTTTTCATTAAGGGTATTACCGGTGCGCACATCTTTGAGCTTAACAGTAGCACCAATATCGCCTGCACATAGCTTATCGGCCGGAGTCTTAATCTGACCACACACGCACATAATTTGCGCTATACGTTCTTTAGAATCACGGCTCACATTGTCGAGGTCAACACCGGGAGTCAAAGTACCTGACATCACTTTAAAATAGCTCACCTCACCGATGTGGGGCTCAACAGTGGTCTTGAACACATAAAGGCTCAACGGACCATTGCTATCGGGCTTAACCTCTTCGCCGGCTGTGTTAACCGGAGCGGGCATATCTTCAACGAAAGGAACAACATTACCAAGGAATTCCATCATACGGCGAACACCCATATCCTTAGCTGCGCTCACGCAGAACACCGGGAAAATAGAGCGGTCAACCAACCCTTTGCGGATACCTTCACGCATTTCATCTTCAGTCAAGTGACCTTGATCAAAGAATTTTTCCATGAGGGTTTCATCATTTTCAGCAGCAGCCTCAACGAGTTTCTGGTGCAAATCCTGAGCTTTTTCCATCTCTTCAGCAGGAATTTCTTCGATTGTAGGAACGCCACCATCAGGACCCCATGAATATTTCTTCATGAGCAATACGTCAATCATTGAATTAAATGAAGAACCGCAAGCCAATGGATATTGAACCAAGACGAGTTTGTTGCCAAACACATCTTTCATCTGTTCGAAAACATTTTCAAAATCGGCCTTTTCACCATCAAGCTGGTTGACAGCAAAAATAATGGGCTTATTGATTGAAGATGCAGTGCGGAAAATATTTTGAGTACCCACTTCAACGCCATACTGAGCATTGATGAGGATAACGCCAGTGTCAGTTACATTAAGCGCAGTGATAGCATTGCCTACGAAGTCATCAGCTCCGGGGCAGTCAATCACATTGAGTTTCTTATTGAGGAATTCTGCATAAAAAATTGTTGAGAACACAGAGTAGCCATACTCTTTTTCTACGGGGAAATAGTCACTAACCGTGTTTTTTGCCTCAACAGTTCCACGACGTTTTATAACTCCACACTCGTAGAGCATTGCTTCAGCGAGTGTGGTTTTACCTGAACCCTTGCTACCGAGAAGGGCTATGTTTTTGATTTCATTGGTTTGATAAACTTTCATGTTATCAGGTACTTTAGGTAATTAATTTAAATTTAAGATAAGAATAAGTCGAAATGTTTTAAATTTCGAGCCGCAAAATAGAAATATTTTTGCAATTCATCAACATCAAAAAGTATGTTTCACAACATATTTTTATTTTTTTACATTATGCAACTCTTCTTTATGCCATAATCGACTACTCAACAACAAGCGCAAGGCATCATTTTGGCATAGTTTTTGCAGCAACGAAAAGCATAAATTTACGATTAAGAAAGCAGATGAAAAACAAAAAGGAACACTTCCTCTCTTTGGGGCAGATTGAGTTTAGCGACTTGGAACGCGACATCAACATCAACACCGAATCTATTCCGGTGTTGCCCACTCGTGATTTCATGATGTTCAATGGCTCCACTTTCCCTATATCACTTGGCAGAGAGTCATCAATTGCGACTGCTGAAAAAGCAGCCTCAGACCACACACCCATTGCAATCCTATGCCAGCGCGACCCCGCAATCGAGAGCCCAAATATCCCCGATGATTTATATGAATATGGCGTTGCTGCCATCGTATTGAAGGTGTTTGACCTTCCCGACGGCCCTAAAACCGCCATCCTCCACGCGATTGAAGAAATTAAACTCATCGACAAGGGTGACATGCCGGGAACTGCCCGCATTGAAATACTCGAAACCAAAATGCCCAGAAAATCCGATAAGGAGTTTTCTGCACTCACCGATGCAATCAAATCAACAACACTCAATATCCTCAAGAAAACAAGCGACGGGCCAAACGAGCTCAGCTACAACTTGAAAAATATTGACTCTCCACTAAACTTGGTGAGCCTCGTTGCCACAAACACTCCCCTATCGCCAAAATTCAAGCAAGCACTGCTCAAAGAGCGCAATCTGAAGAATCGCGCCTACATGCTTTTGACAGAGCTAAGCATGAATGAGCAGATGGTGGATTTGACACAAAGCATCCAGGAACGCACACGCCAAAACATGACAGAAGGTCAGCGCATGGCATTCTTGCAGCAGCAGATGGAGGCTATCCGACAGGAAATTTACGGCGATGACGATGATGCTTCAACATTTAAGGCCAGAGCCGAAAATATTGACTTTCCGAAGTCGGTTCGCGAGACATTCAATCGGGAAGTTGAAAAGCTCTCCCGACTAAATCCGCAAAGCCCCGACTACTCGGTGCTATATACCTATCTCGATCTATTGCTCGATTTACCTTGGAACAAATTCGACTATTCAAACTGCAATTTGGAGTTGGCCGAGCAAACTCTCGACAATGATCACTATGGACTTGAGAAGGTGAAAGAGCGCATCATTGAACAGCTTGCTGTGATGATGCACAACCCCGACGGCAAATCTCCGATTATATGCCTTGTGGGCCCTCCCGGAGTGGGGAAAACCTCACTCGGCCAATCAGTGGCGCGCGCCATGAATAGAAAATATCAGCGAGTGTCACTCGGTGGCGTTCATGACGAATCAGAAATTCGCGGACATCGCCGCACATATATCGGTTCAATGCCCGGAAGAATCATCGATGCAATGCGCCGCGCAGGCACCTCAAACCCATTGCTCCTACTCGACGAAATTGACAAAATGGGCACCGACGCAAAGAGCGATCCCTCGGCAGCCCTACTCGAAGTTCTTGATCCGGAACAAAACTGCCGATTCCACGACAACTACATCGATGTTGACTACGACCTCTCGAATGTGATGTTCATAGCCACCGCCAACACCCTGTCAACAATTTCCCAGCCACTGCTTGACCGCATGGAAATCATTGACATCTCCGGCTATCTCCCCCAGGAGAAGGTGGAAATTGCACGCCGTCACCTTGTGCCGCGCGTTCTCACCAACAATGGCTTTAAGCCCAAAGAGATCACATTCACCGATGAAGCCATCAACAAAATCATTGAGAACTACACCGGCGAAAGCGGAGTGCGCCAGCTCGAAAAGCTGATTGCATCGGTAGTTAGAAAGCTCGTTGTGCGCAAAATGAAGGGACAGCGAATGATTCGCACCATCAAGCCCGAACACATCAAAGAGCTGCTCGGAGTGGAAACCCGCCAGCGCGACATCTACGAAGGGAACCAGTATGCCGGAGTTGTCACAGGCTTGGCATGGACCGCAGTTGGAGGTGAAATCTTATTCATCGAATCGTCACTTGCCAAGGGTAAAGGTGAAAAGCTCACCCTCACGGGCAATTTGGGCGACGTGATGAAAGAATCTGCCGTCATTGCATTGCAGTACATCAAGTCACACTGCGCTCAGTTTGGCATCAAGCCTGAGATCTTCGACAATTACACTGTGCATATCCATGTGCCGGAAGGAGCAATTCCAAAGGATGGCCCATCGGCCGGCATCACCATGGTCACTTCATTGGCATCGCTACTCACACAGCGCAAAGTTCGCGAGCGCATAGCCATGACAGGCGAGATGACACTGCGCGGAAAAGTGCTCCCCGTGGGAGGCATAAAGGAAAAAATCCTTGCCGCCAAGCGCGCCGGCATCAACACCATCATCCTATCGGCCGACAACCGAAAAGATGTTGAAGACATTGCCGAAATCTATGTTGAAGGCTTAGATTTTATCTATGTCAAAGACATCAAAGAGGTTATTGATGCGGCGCTACTCCCCGACCTCGTTGAGAACCCGATAAACTTTGAGTGAAATTTCTATTCAAAAAAAGCGCCAAAACGTTGGTAGAAAGAAAATAAAGTTATAAATTTGCAGTCGATTTACTCCGAATGGGCTTTAAATAAGCGTGAGGCACACTAAAAGCGCCGATCCGCCTATCGGAACCAACAAATTAAACGTATCAATAATAACAATGTACGCAATTGTAGAAATTCAAGGACAGCAGTTCAAAGCAGAAGCTTCAAAGTTCTTGTATGTCCACTATCTCGGTGATGCTACCAAAGAAGGTGACACAGTAGAATTTGACCGTGTACTCCTCGCTGAAGCCGATGGTACTGTGAAAGTTGGTGCTCCCACAGTAGAAGGAGCCAAAGTGGTATGTGAAGTACTCACTCCACTTGTAAAAGGTGAAAAAGTAATCGTTTTCAAGAAAAAACGTCGCAAAGGCTATCGCCGTAAAAACGGTCATCGCCAGTGCTTCACCAAAGTGTTAATTAAAGAAGTAGTTGCTTAACCCCCAAAAACTAAAAGACAATGGCACATAAAAAAGGTGTAGGTAGTTCTAAGAACGGTCGTGAATCGGAAAGCAAACGACTTGGTGTTAAGATTTTTGGTGGTCAGTTCTGCAAAGCAGGCAACATCATCAAACGTCAGCGTGGCACAGTGCACCACCCCGGCTTGAACGCAGGCATGGGCAAGGACCACACAATCTATGCTCTCGTTGATGGCTTCGTAGTGTTCTCTGAAGGTAAGAATGGACGTCAGTTCATCAATGTTAAGCCCGCAGAAGCATAATCACAAGCACGACTCAAAACTAATTCGCAGCTGTGTCACTCAGTGACGCAGCTGCTTTTTTGTGCAATCCAATCACTATCCGCTAAAGCCTGAGACACTCAAAACTACTGCAAAACAAACAAACTCGGACCTAAGCCCGAGCTTGATAAATATTGGTGTTAGTTTTAACTACTTGACAATCACCTTTTCTACCTTATTCCCTTGACGGCGAATGAAAATACCATTTTGCGGATTTTCCACGCGAACACCATTTAGATTGAAATATTCTATTTGCTCGTCGCTATTATCATCTGCTACAATATCCTCAATTCCGGCATAGTCCTTTTCCTGGATATAGAAAAGTTTCCAAGGAATCGCCTTTTCAAAATCTGATTTGCTACCGACTGGAACATAAAGTGTAACATTATTGTATGTTTCGTTGCTAAATATATTATAATTTGCAGTTATCGCTTTTTTTGATGCCATTTGTATTTCGGAAATACTTGTACATCCGGCAAATGCATACTCTCCGATAGTTTCTATTGCACTGCTTATATATAAAC
>JAZSAZ010000026.1:0-69565 GCA_045602165.1 Paramuribaculum sp.
GCCACAGAGCCCTCCATGTCGATTCGACGAAGAAGCAATTCCACTTCTTGAGCCACCATCAATCGTGCAGCCTCATAGCTCACTGCTTCTCGACGAGCCACCGAACCAACCAATAAACCGTCGTCATGGCTCACAACACTATTAAACACCAACGAACGCGATGGCGGCAACAGTGTTAATCCATCTGACGATAGACGCGCCGGTTCATATTGGGCAACAAATGCACCCAATCCCGACACAACTACACAATCGTGACGACTAATTAGATATTGTATGTGGTCTATAATTGACATTTCGATTACAAATATAACGAGTTTTTAACTTTTGGACAAACATTAGACACTAAAAAAGTTTCTCCAGCTCATCCTCAGAAATCATCTTAATCACTGCAAGCCCATCGGGTGTGTAGTTGGGCTGTGGCAAGCGAAGCAACTCACTGATAAGCTGTTCGCGCTCTTCAACCCCTAATTTCCGTCCGGCAGTAATGGCTGCGCTACGCGCCATTGACAACGCAACGCTATCGACCAACGCATCAGAATCAAGCGAAATATCGGCCGAGGCATCTTCAATCACTCGCATCAATATCTCACTCGGATTTGCATCGCTCAAAATTGCAGGCACAGCAACTATACTCCAAGAGTTATCTCCCAAGAACGATATATCAAAGCCCATTTCGAGCACTCTTTCTTCGAGTGTCTGAAGCACTGCGTGCTGCGCTGCCGATAGAGTCAACACTTCGGGGAACAACACTTGCTGCATACCTACTCTGCCAAATGAAAGTGACGAGCGATAACGTTCAAACAACACCTTCACATGAGCTCTATGCTGATCGATTACCATCACTCCGCTTATCGACGGCGACATGATGTATCTGTTGCGCACCTGAATAGTGGATGACGTGGACTGACTGACTTCCGAACTCTCAGGAACATCCATAAGCGACTGAATAGCCGAAGGACTGACCGAATCAACGGTGTCAATTTTGCTCTGCACAGTTTCGCCGGCATCCGACATAAATCCATCATAGAGTCTATCCCAGTTACTTGACACTGACGAGCGTCGCGACGACATAGGCATTGATGCACCCCCCCCACTCCGGACTGAGTGTGAAACCGGAATTTCCACTTTTGCCGCAGCAGCAAAAGGATTATAGGCCATATCAATCTCCACTCCGTGAGCGCCATTTTCATTGGGATTAAACACCGGTATATCAATTGCGTCATCTGCCGAATCGAAGTCAATGCCCGGCATTGCATTGTAGCGACCGAGAGCTTCACGCACTGCCGCAGTCAAAATCTGCCAAATAGCCGATTCATTCTCAAATTTTATTTCATTCTTCGTGGGATGAATATTGACATCAATCGTGGCCGGATCAACAGTGAAATTCAAAAAATAGTTGGGTTGACAATCCGATGAAATCAACGGCTCATAGCATTGCATCACCGCCTTATGAAAATAGGGGTGACGCATATGGCGACCATTAACCATCAAATACTGCAACGGATTGCGGCGACGCGCATGCTCGGGCATTCCCGCAAACCCCTCTATTGTGACTAATGATGTGGATGTTGACACCGGAATAATTTGCTTCTCTACCGACTTTCCGAAGAGGTCGGAGATTCGCTGCTTCAGCGAGCCACGCATCAACTGATGAATCACTGTGTCGTTATGACTCAATTTAAAATCAATCTGCGGATTCACCAATGCCATTCGCTCAAACTCTCGAGCTATATTGGTAAATTCCACCGCATCTTTCTTTAGAAATTTTCTTCGGGCAGGGACATTAAAGAAGAGATTTTTCACCATCATGTTACACCCCACTCCGCAGACCACCGGCTCTTGCTCTTCGACCTTTGAACCGCTTATGACAAGTCGTGTGCCCACCTCTGAGTCGGCAGTGCGAGTACGCAACTCCACTTGTGCCACAGCACATATCGATGCAAGTGCTTCGCCGCGAAATCCCATCGTTTGGAGTGCAAACAAATCGTCGGCCTGAGCAATTTTCGATGTTGCATGACGCTCAAATGCCATTCGAGCATCTGTGTCGCTCATCCCCTTTCCATTATCCACCACTTGAATCAGTGTGCGTCCGGCATCGCGCACAATCACTTCAATAGATTGCGCACCGGCATCAACAGCATTCTCCACCAACTCCTTTACCACAGAAGCGGGCCGCTGTATCACCTCGCCGGCCGCTATTTGATTGGCCACCGAGTCAGGAAGCAAACGGATAATATCACTCATTTAGGATTATTGTTTCTATCGGGGAATCTTCCACCTGACGTTTTTTTTACACTACAAAGTTACAATAGATAACTCGTCGGGGCAAACTGCTTTTTCTACACCTGCCGCATCGAATTGTAAATAAACTGTAGATAACTTTTTCTGATGCCAATCGAAAATCACACTAATGCTGTGAATCTCAATTCCTCATAAGTTCGGTGGGAGCTGTCTTCACTGGCATATCGCTACCAAAAGAGCCTCCGGGAGTTAATCCGCCACCCGACCGGAATGAGGGTGCAGGCAAATCGCCAATGCCGGGAGCCGGCACATCACCGGCCGACTCCGACGGAATCACTTCGGCCGGAGCTTTTTCATTGGGTGAATTCCCCTTTTTAGGTTCATTGGGGCCCTTCTCTGTGGGCCTTAGCGGATCGGCTGTACGGAACAGCTCAATCATCTCATCAGGAATCACAAACACATCCTCAGGTGATTTTGGTCTGATGAATTCAAACCATTTGAACTTTGGCAAGAAATAGCTATTGCGCTTTGCAAGATAGAGCGGTGTAACTTTTGTGGATGTTTCAGGCCAGAAGTTTATACGCTCAATCTTATTATCATTAAAATAGGCATCCATGAAACTGCTCTCCACATAAACAAACTTATTGTAAGTGGAGTCACTCTCCATTGGGAAACCATTCAACTGCACATTCCCTTCAACATACAATCGGCGAACAGTGGTGTCGGCAAACCACACTGTCATATCCAATCCACTCATCTGATTATAGCAATCTTCGGCTATATGCTCTGCCATCATTCCAGTTAGTGGCAAACGCGCCCAATCGGCCGTTGAATCCGCAAGATGCACATTTATCTGATTGCCGAAAATCTGACGCGTGCCGCTCCACACTATCGGATGACGATACATATACAGGATTGAATCTCGCTCTGTCATGCTCAATGAGTCACACAATCCCTGTATGTCATAGCGATAGAATCTAACTCTATGAAACACATCAGTGACTTTTGTTGAATCAGCTATGTCAACATAGGCAACGATAGTGTCGCCATGAAGATAGAGGGTGTCACCCTTCGAATATTCTTTAGCTAAAGCGCGCCCGGTAACAAATGCACTATCGCGAACTTCATCATAGAATCCATAATTGCCCGAAAGCGAACTTTGGCGCGCCGAATCAATCAGGACCATATTTCCGAAAGCCTTTCCAAACTGCTTCTGGCGATCATAAAACAGTGTATCGCCTATCAATATGTTTCCGCGACGAGTGTGAACAGTTGAACGCTTATATAAATCGGCCTCGCCGGTATTGGTGTTATACACGCCGTAGGATGTGTAAATAGTACCATCAGAGTTTATAACCTCGCTTTTACTCACCAGCATGGCAATGTGAGTAGCAGTGTTATACTCCAATGAATCTGTATTGATGTACAAGACATCATCCTTCTGACGGCTTGTCAGCTTCACATCATAGTTAAAATAGGCATCTTTTGTGCGTGGATAGTACTCACCTTCAAGCGATGTCAATTCATTTTGCTTATCACTCAGAGTGCCACCAACATCATAAAAGCCCACCTCATTGGCCATATCATAGTGAAATATATCAGTGGTCAGAGTAACATCGCGGTTACGCAATTTCACTTTACGCCCAAATTCAGCATACAAAACCGCCTCCTCTGTGAGCCCGTCATAATCAAGATAATCAGCAAACACAAATAGAGTGTCGCCTTGCTCCATGCGCACATTTCCAAATGCCTCTACTGAGTTTGTGGCCTCATACAGATATGCACTATCGCAATACATAAACATTCCCTCTTTGCGCAGACGCACATTACCGTTAAGCACCTGATATTGCCCCTCAATGCCCACTCCATATTTCTGCTCGAATCGCAATAAATCGGCATGTTCAAGAAACACCTTCCCCGGCTGGCTATGGTCGGCTGTAGGAATTTGGGGCTTTATAACTCGATCGCCACGCGAGGGAGATTGCAACACCGGGCGCGACGAAGCAAACAAAATCGTAGGCACCAGTATCAACAAAACACAAGCGGCCGCCAAGATTTTTAGCGGCCACCTACTTGATGAATCAATATCTTTTCGTGACATCAGTCAAAAATGCGATAACTTACACACACGCTCTCTTTTCGGGCTACTCTTTAATCCATCCTTCGTGGACAAAATCGCAATTTCGCCATCCTTCTTCAATTCTGACGTATGTGTCTTTGATTTTGTTTTCAAGCCATTTTTTCAGTTTCTCTTGTCGCAACTGATTTTCATACATATCCTTGATTGTCTGATAATCGTCGGCCACATTTGCACGGTGTCCCTCGATGCGATTTGACAATTTCACCATGGCCACCACTTCGCGGTTAAGCTTTGAATCAATCATGATAAAGGGTTTTGAAATTTCACCCACTTCCAATCCGTTGACAACTTTTGCCACCTCTTGAGGCAACTCAGCCATTTCAAAGCGCGGAGTTCCGTTTTGCTGGTTCACCATCACACCGCGGTTATTGTGAGTGTCTTTATCTTGTGACAAGAACGACACTGCATCTTCAAAGCTGAATTTCTGAGCATCAACAATATCGGTTCGGATTGAATCCAAGCGCACAAGTGCATCCGACAAATCTTTGTCCGAAACCTTCGGGCGCAAAAGGATATGGCGAGTGTTGATGCGGTCACCACGTTTCTCAATCAACTGAATGATGTGGAAACCATACTGGCTTTCAACTATTTTCGAAACTTTTTTCGGATCGTTCAAGTTAAATGCCACAGCCGCATATTCAGGGTCAAGCTGACCACGGCCAAGGAAACCGATTTCTCCGCCGCGCATTCCGCTCTCTTTATCCTCGCTATAAAGAATCGCGAGTGTTGAAAACTCGCTCTCGCCACTGGTCACTCGCTCAGAATAGTCACGCAAACGAGCTTTCACATCCTCAATCTCCTGGCGCGGAATAGCGGGATTCAAAGTAAATATCTGCACCTCAACCTGAAGTGGCACATAGGGGATGCTATCCTTTGGGAGCGAATCATAATAGCGACGCACGTCGGATGGTGTTGACTTAATATCAGCGGTCAATGACTGCTGCACACTACGAACTCGATAAGAGTTGCGAACCATTTCCACCATCTGCTCACGCATTTCCGGCATAGACTTGCGGAAATATTGCTCCATTTTCTCTTTTGAGCCGAGCTGCGAAATATAGAAGTTCAAGCGAGCATCTACCTCAGCCATCACTGATGCATCGGGCACAGTCACTGTGTCAATATCAGCTTGATGCAGATATAGTTTCTCGATTGCCATCTGCTCGGGGATTATGCAATAGGGGTCACCCTTGAGCGACACCTTTTCATATTGCATATTGTTGTATTGCTCTTCGATTGCCGATTTCCAAATAGGCTGATCTCCAATAACCCAAGCCACCTCTTCGGCTATATTATTCTGCGCTGATGCAACCAACGATGCGATTGCGCAGGCCATAAATGTAGTGTATTTAATAATATTCACTTTTGCTGATTTTTTTATTTTCATTTATTTATCCGCCAAAGTTACACATTTTTAATCATCCGCAGGCCATGCAAAATGCAAAAATACACTAATGCAACGATAATTATTTGGCTATAGACTCCTTAATCAGCTTTCTATCTACAACAATTGGATAGGTTTCTCGAAGCTGTTTAATCCATTCTTCTTCCAAAAATTGCTGATAATCCACACCAACTTCGCCCTTTACATCCATGGCCGACTCGGGCTGATCAAGGATTTTGCCATTAAATGCAGCAAATGCAACCCAACGATTGACCTTGGGCAATTCGCCACCAAATGCAATATAATCAACCACAGGGCTTGCTTGGCGAGCTGTTATCACTCGTTCGATTTTAACTTTTGTACCGAATTCCTTGCGCAGTTCGGTTTCATAATTAGCATCAGCGGCAAGTGTGGCAAGGTGAGCCATAGCCGGTTTTAATATAGAATCTGACTCTGCACAAACTACATACCCCTTATAATGAGGCACTTCCCATCTATAAGCATCTTTATTTGACTGATAATAAGCTTCCAATCCTTCAACATCAGTGTTTGCGCGATCCCACACACAGCGGTTGCTGATTTCATAGAGCAACATACCATCGGAATACTCATTAATTAAGTTTCCATAAGCCGGTTCGCGATCGGCAAGGGTGGCGCGCATCTGCGCTTCCACAGCTTTCATAAAGCTTGCCTTGAGCGCTTCTTCAAAAACAGTCATCACTGAATCACAGTCGGATGAATTATTTGCCGGAACAACTCCCGACACTGCGCTAACTTGATACTTTTGCCCATCAACGATATAAGCTACATCATTCAGCGACAATATCTTCTGACGCGATGCTTCATTCAATCCGCCCTGCTTATCTAAAATCTTACGCACCTTTTTATATATCTTTGCATTGATTTTTGAGCCTGACTCTTTTGCATAGCGGTAAATCACTCGGTCAGTGGCAATCTGGTATCGAGAGTCGGTTCTTATTCTGAACATCAATTCCTCTTTCACTGAATCAAGCGATGCTACCGGACGGCCACCCTCTCTAAGCAGCAAGTGATAGCCAAAAGCTGTTTTAACCGGCTCCGAAACCTCGCCATTCTTCATTGCATAGGCTGCCGTTTCAAACTCTTTTATCATTCGGCCGGGACCGAACCAGGGCAATTCACCGCCATTGTTTCTTCCCGAGGGGTCTTCAGTGTATTGCGATGCTATTGTCTTAAAATCAGCTCCGGCAAGAATCACCTTTCTTAGCGAATCGGCCTTGGCTTTGGCCAATCCATGTTCCTCTTCAGGCAGATTCTGGGTGCTCACCAACAAATGGCGAATCTTAACCTCACCGGGGTGTGGATGGCGAGAGTTAACCTTAAATACATGTAGCCCCACTCTCGATGGCACCACTTCGGTCACTTCTCCAACAGGAGTGTTATAAATAGCATCTTCAAGTTCATAAATCAAATATCCGCCTTGAATGGTCATCTTACCGGCGGTGTGGGCTGCTGCCGGGTCAACGGAATATTGCTTGACCATCTGCTCAAAATCAGCTCCGGCTGCAATCAGGTCGCGAATGCTGTCGGCAAAAGCAAGCTGTTCAACCTCAGAGCGAGAAGCAGTTTTGTGCTTAAACATCAAATGATGTATATCCACCACCTCAGTCATATGAGAATAAGCCGCATTGACCAATGAATCCAAAACCGATTGATCTACTCTATATGGCTCGGCCAATTCCGACGAATATTTTTTCATATCCATGCGATAAGAACTCAGAGTGTCGAGCTTTGCATCCAAGGCCGCACAAACTTTAAGTTTGTAGTTGACAAACATGTCAATATACTCATCAATGGTCATATCTGTGGCCAACTGAGCATTATTTTTCTTATAGAGATACTCAAATTCGCTCAATTTCACCTCCTCATTGCCGATTGTCATCACAATAGGATCTTTCTTTGCAGCCACTACTGCTACAGGAATAAGAATCGATGCCACTATGGCAAGCAATGCTGTTTTTCTCATAAAATTATTGATTTTTGCGAAGCTATATATGCAGTGTAAAATGAAAACACACACGGATATATAACGTAGTGCACTAACACTTTATTATATATCCGTGTGCGTATATAGCGATTATCCTCTATAGGATAGCCTTTGTCTTACTGATGTGAAGAGCTGTAGTTAGGAGCTTCACTGGTGATTGCAACATCGTGGGGATGGCTTTCTGCAACACCGGCATTTGTGATGCGAGTGAACTTAGCTTCATGCAAGCGGTCAATATCAGCCGCACCGCAGTAGCCCATACCTGAGCGAAGACCGCCAAGCATCTGATAAACCACTTCGTAAAGGTTGCCCTTATAGGGAACGCGAGCTGCGATACCTTCCGGCACAAGCTTCTTAACATCAGCTTCGCCGGCTTGGAAATAGCGGTCTTTTGAACCTTTTTCCATAGCTTCGAGCGAGCCCATGCCACGATAAGATTTATATTTACGACCATTGTAGATAATAGTGTCGCCGGGCGATTCTTCAACACCAGCAAGCATACCACCGAGCATCACACTATAGGCACCGGCTGCAAGAGCCTTAACAATATCTCCTGAGTAACGTATACCACCATCGGCAATCAAAGGCACACCTGTACCCTGAAGAGCTTTGGCAACATCATACACAGCCGACAACTGAGGCACACCAACACCGGCAATCACGCGAGTTGTACAGATTGAACCCGGACCGATGCCTACCTTAACACCATCAGCGCCATGCTCCACAAGATAACGAGCAGCTTCGCCTGTTGCAATATTACCTACCACAACATCAATCTGAGGATATTTGGCTTTAACGGCTTTGAGCACACTGACAACACCGCGAGTGTGACCATGAGCTGTGTCAATAACAATAGCATCAACACCTGCTTCTACCAGCGCATCAACTCGGTCCATGCTATCTGCAGTAACGCCTACTCCGGCAGCAACGCGCAAGCGGCCCAATGAGTCTTTGCATGCGTTGGGTTTATCTTTTGCTTTTGTGATATCTTTGTAAGTAACAAGACCTATCAACTTACCTTCGCCGTCAACAACCGGCAATTTCTCGATTTTGTAGCGCTGCAAAATATCGGCAGCTTCTTCAAGATCGGTTGATTGTGTTGTTGTAACCAAGCCTTCCGATGTCATCACCTCGTCAATCTGACGATTCAAATCGCGTTCAAAACGGAGGTCACGATTAGTTACAATGCCAAGCAAATGGCCTGAATCGTCAACCACTGGAATACCACCGATGTGATATTCTTTCATGATTCCGAGAGCATCGGCAACTGTTGATCCACGCTTAATGGTGACCGGATCATAAATCATACCATTTTCAGCGCGTTTAACAGCATGCACTTGGCGGGCCTGCTCTTCAATACTCATATTCTTGTGAATCACACCAATACCACCCTCGCGAGCTATGGCAATAGCCATGGCCGATTCTGTCACGGTGTCCATAGCTGCCGAAACAAGAGGCACATTAAGAGTTATTCGACGAGAAAATTTAGTGGTTAATTTGACATCCCGAGGAAGCACTTCGGAATAAGCCGGGATCAATAGAACGTCATCAAACGTCAACCCGTCCATCGTTACTTTGTCTGCAATAAATGACATACGGCTATTTGCAATTACGTTGTTATTTTATTGCATGCAAAGATAATTGTTTTTATCTGATTTTTTCGCAAATTTTATTGCTTTTTTCACTCATCAACACTAAATTTGCGCTATGATCATACTATATCGCATTTATCAGCTTCTTATTATGGCCCCGTTGCTACTAATTGCAACGATACTCGCCACCACATGCACCATTATCGGGTGTGCGCTCGGTGGCGGCCGCTTTTGGGGCTATTGGCCCGAGGTCCTCTGGGGGAAAATCTTCTGTTGGCTGACTCTGGTCAGAGTGACTATTGATGGAAGAGAAAACATCTCCAAATCCACAAGCTATGTTTTTGTGGCAAACCACCAAGGTGCCTACGACATTTTCAGCATCTACGGCTATCTCGGCCATGAATTTCGCTGGATGATGAAGGCCTCGCTCAACAAAATTCCGATGGTGGGCTATGCCTGCGAAATATCAAAACAGGTATATGTTGACAAATCATCGCCTACTGCCCTGCGCAAAACCATGAGCCGAGCCGAAAAGTTACTCTCCGATGGAATGTCAATAGTGGTGTTCCCGGAAGGAGCCCGCACTTTTGATGGCAAAATGCGTCCATTCAAGCGCGGCGCCTTCATGCTTGCACAAGAGTTCAACATGCCGGTTGTTCCAATCACCATTGACGGCGCTTTTGATGTTTTGCCACGATTCAAAAAGATCCCGCGCTGGGGCCACATCCGCATCACAATCCACAAGCCAATTGTCCCCGGCCCTGAAGGACACGACATGACAAAACTCATAGAGGATTCTCACCAAATAATTGAACAGTCACTCCGATAATTATCATTCCGCAATAAAACTTTCACGCAACACCGATGTTATAGAAAAACATCGGTGTTGCTGTCAGATGCGAGATTGCCATTTTGTCAGTCAAATATGACACAGCATTTTTTGGCACGAATTATGCTTGTTGTGATTCATGGATTAATTTTACAATAAAAATAACAACTTATAAATAACAACTCATCATGAACATTAAACCATTAGCCGACAGAGTTTTGATCCTTCCCCTACCCGCGGAAGAAAAGACCGTTAGCGGCATCATCATCCCCGATTCAGCTAAGGAAAAACCCCTTAAAGGCACCGTTAAAGCAGTGGGCAACGGCACAAAAGATGAAGAGATGACTCTCAAAGAGGGCGACACTGTTATCTACGGTAAATATGCCGGCACAGAAATTGAATTTGCCGGTGAAAAATACATCATCATGCGCCAGAGCGACGTTCTCGCTGTGGTTTGCGAATAATTTAAACTTAAACTATCATGGCAAAAGAAATAAAATTTGAAATCAAAGCTCGCGAAGAGCTCAAAAAAGGTGTTGACGCATTGGCCGATGCAGTGAAAGTGACTCTCGGCCCGAAAGGTCGCAACGTTATTATCGAGAAAAAATTCGGTGCTCCCCACATCACAAAAGATGGTGTGAGTGTGGCTCGTGAAGTTGAGCTCGAAGATCCCTTCCAAAACATGGGCGCACAGCTTGTAAAGGAAGTTGCTTCTAAAACCGGTGATGATGCAGGTGACGGCACAACAACAGCTACAGTTCTCGCCCAGGCTATTATCAACGTTGGCTTGAAGAACGTTGCTGCAGGTGCCAACCCAATGGACATCAAACGCGGTATTGACAAAGCCGTTTCAATCGTTGTTGCCAACATCAAAGAAATGTCACAGGAAGTGGGCGACGACTTTAAGAAAATCGAGGATGTTGCTCGCATTTCAGCCAACAATGACGAAGCCATAGGCCGCCTCATCGCTGAAGCTATGAGAACTGTCAAAAAAGAAGGCGTAATTACTGTTGACGAAGCAAAAGGCACAGAAACCACTGTTGACACCGTTGAGGGTATGCAATTCGACCGTGGCTACATTTCACCCTATTTTGTCACCAACACAGAGAAGATGGCTTGTGAATATGAATCACCCTACATCTTGATCTACGACAAAAAAATCTCAAACCTCAAGGACCTTCTCCCCATCCTCGAAGCAAGCGCTCAGAGCGGACGTCCGTTGCTCATCATCGCAGAAGATGTTGACCAGGAAGCTCTTGCAACTCTCGTAGTGAACCGTCTTCGTGGCTCTCTCAAGATTTGTGCAGTTAAAGCTCCCGGCTTTGGTGATCGTCGCAAAGAGATGCTTGAAGATATTGCAATCCTCACAGGTGGCGTAGTGGTTTCAGAAGAAAAGGGTATGAAACTCGAATCTGCAACCGTAGAAATGCTCGGCCGCGCAAATAAAGTTGAAATCAACAAAGAAAACACCACAATTATTGACGGTGCCGGCAACAAAGACGCAATCGCATCTCGCGTAGCACAAATCAAGGCTCAGATTGAACAGACCACAAGCGACTATGACCGCGAAAAACTTCAGGAACGCCTTGCAAAATTGGCAGGCGGTGTAGCAGTGCTCCACGTTGGTGCTCCCTCTGAAGTAGAAATGAAAGAGAAGAAAGACCGCGTTGATGATGCGCTCTCAGCAACACGCGCAGCTATTGCCGAAGGCATTGTTCCCGGTGGTGGCGTTGCTTATATCCGTTGCGTTGACAAACTCGAAGGTGTAAAAGGTGAAAACGACGACGAAACCACAGGTATCCTCATCGTGAAACGCGCCATCGAAGAACCTCTTCGCCAGATTGTTGCCAACGCCGGTGTTGAAGGCGCAGTTGTGGTTCAGAAAGTTAAAGAAGGCACAGGCGATTTCGGCTACAATGCACGCGCCGACCGCTATGAAAACCTCCTTGCAGCAGGCGTTATCGACCCCGCTAAAGTAACTCGCGTAGCTCTTGAAAATGCAGCATCAATTGCCGGCATGTTCTTGACAACAGAATGTGTCATCGCAGAAAAGAAAGAGGAAAACCCCGCTCCCGCAATGGCAGCACCCGGCATGGGTGGCATGGGCGGCATGATGTAGTCACACAAACACTAACAAACATAAAAAGCTGTGTCACGAAAAATCGTGACACAGCTTTTTTACCATTGCTACATCAATATTCTCGATTGACATTGGCCAAACGCGCACCAGCTATCACCGACAAGCGCTGCAGGTTCACACTCAAATAAACAAATAAACTAGCGATAAAAAATGAGGGTGTCTCAAAACGAGGCATCCTCTACATACTAATCACTCCCCGAGGGAGCATGCCTTTGCTTATGGTAACTTTTGTCGGCATAAATATTTTTAATACATTTGTCCACATTAAACTATGTTCAACAAAAGGCATGAAAAATATTATATTAGCTTTAGCTGCTGCGATGTGTTCTATCTCTGCTTTTGGCACTGCACAAATATCTGAAACTATTGTTTACAATGGCAAAACAATGGGTATGTACTCATTACCTCTTCAACAACATCCTTCTTTTAAAGAAATCAAAGCTCGATTCGCAAGCAAACATACAAACACAGCGTTATATAGAGGCTATAAGGGTTATTGGAGCATCCGAAACGACTCTCTATTTCTAGATAGCATTAGCTCCGGCTATAATGCTAAAACTATAACGGGCAGCGATATTTTTAATGAGATAGGCGGCACTCTTCCTATATTTGCTTCATGGGTAAATAAAACACTACATCTAATTGGCGGTGAGTGCGTTTATTATATACATGACGACTGGGAATCCAAATATGAAGACAATATTTTTACAAACATAATCAATGGGAAAGTACAGTCAAAAAGGAGCGTAAAAAACGAAAACATCTCAAAAGGGTGCAGTGAAGCAAAAAGGATTGAAATATTATCTGATTTTGTTTCAAAAAACTGTCCATGGCTCAAAAAAGGGCAAAGAATTATTATTATCGCACGTTACGATAAAACCGATTCAAGACACCAACCTATACACACAGAGATTAAAATTCTTAAGGGTGAAGAACTAATCCCCTCAGACCAAAAGGAAGAGTTCAAAAGAAATATCGGCCAACTGATAGTAAATGAGAAGTTAATTCCCGCAGCATGGATAGACGGAAAACTATTTTGCCCTGAGTGGTATTTGCCCATAACTATGCATTAAAGGCTATCGGAACTCGAACAAAAATTGAATTAAAACAGCCCACACAATATATATATTGGTTTTAGCGGATTTTTTACTACCTTTGCAAAAATATAATAACTACTAAATCTACTTCAATGTACAAAAAGGTACTTCTACTCGGTTCCGGAGCGCTGAAAATCGGTCAAGCAGGCGAATTTGACTACTCAGGCTCACAAGCGCTGAAAGCCATGCGCGAGGAGGGTATTTCCACCGTGTTAATCAACCCGAATATTGCTACTATTCAGACTTCTGAGGGCGTTGCCGACAAGGTTTATTTCCTGCCGATTACGCCCTATTTTGTAGAAGAAGTTATCAAAAAAGAGCGTCCCGACGGTATTCTGCTCGCATTTGGTGGCCAAACAGCCCTCAACTGCGGTACAGAACTTTATCTTAACGGCACCCTTGAAAAATACGGAGTTAAGGTACTCGGCACATCAGTTGAAGCCATCATGATTACCGAAGACCGCGACCTCTTTGTTAAGAAACTCGACGAAATCGACGCAAAAACTCCGGTGTCACAAGCCGTTGAAACAATCGAAGATGCATTTGAAGTAGCCCACCGTATCGGCTACCCCGTTATGGTTCGCTCAGCCTATGCTCTCGGCGGTCTCGGCTCAGGCATCTGTAACAACGATGAAGAATTCCGCGAACGCTGCGAAAGCGCATTAAGCTATTCACAGCAGATTCTTGTTGAAGAATCATTGAAAGGTTGGAAAGAGATTGAATTTGAAGTTATCCGCGACGCTAATGACCACTGCTTCACTGTGGTTCCGATGGAAAACTTCGACCCGCTGGGCATCCACACCGGCGAATCAATCGTAGTAGCTCCGATTGTATCGCTTACCAAAGAGCAGATTGAATTGCTCGAAAGCATTGCCCGCAAAGTAGTTCGCCACATTGGTATCGTAGGTGAATGCAACATCCAGTATGCATTCAATGCCGAAACCAATGACTATCGCATTATTGAAATCAACGCTCGTTTGAGCCGCTCATCAGCCCTTGCATCTAAAGCATCAGGTTATCCATTGGCTTTTGTAGCAGCGAAACTTGCTCTCGGATACACTCTCGACCAAATCGGCGAAATGGGCACTCCAAACTCTGCCTATGTAGCACCCTCGGTTGACTACATGATTGTGAAGATTCCTCGCTGGGACCTCACCAAATTCTCAGGTGTTGACCGCGAAATCGGTTCGTCAATGAAATCTGTTGGCGAAATCATGTCAATTGGTAAGTCATTCGAAGAAATCATCCAGAAAGGTCTTCGTATGATTGGTCAAGGCATGCACGGTTTCGTTGGCAACAATGACCTCAAATTTGACGATCTTGACAAAGCTCTTGCCAACCCCACCGACTTGCGCATCTTTGCCATTGCAAAAGCGCTTGAAGAGGGTTACTCAGTGGAACGTATCGTTGAATTGACTAAAATTGACCGTTGGTTCCTCGAACGCTTGGAAAATATTGTCAACTATGCAAACCGCTTGAAAACAGTTGGCAACATTGAAAACCTTGACCGCGAAACACTTGCTGAAGCTAAACGCCTCGGCTTCTCTGACTTCCAAATTGCTCGCTTGGTAGAAAACCCCGCAGGCAACATGGAACAGGAAGTGCTCCGCGTTCGCGACCGTCGTAAAGCCCTCGAAGTTCTCCCTAAAGTTCGTCGTATCAACACAGTCGCTTCGGAATATCCCGAATTGACCAACTATCTCTACATGACCTATGGAGCCGACGAACACGCTATCCGCTATGACTTGAACGCAGGCAACAATATCGTGGTTCTCGGTTCAGGCGCATACCGCATCGGTTCTTCTGTAGAATTTGACTGGTGCTCTGTTAATGCCGCAAATACTTGCCGCAAAAACGGCTACCGCTCAATCATGATCAACTACAACCCCGAGACAGTTTCTACTGACTATGATATGTGTGACCGCCTATACTTCGACGAACTTTCGTTTGAACGCGTTCTCGATATCATCGACCTTGAAACTCCTCGTGGCGTGATTGTCAGCGTTGGCGGACAGATCCCCAACAACTTGGCAATGAAACTCCATCGTCGTCATGTGCCCATCTTGGGAACATCACCAATCTCAATTGACCGCGCTGAAAACCGCCACAAATTCTCGGCGATGCTAGACCAGCTTGAGATTGACCAGCCCCGCTGGAAAGAATTGACCACAGAAGATGAAATCGAATCATTTGTTCGCGAAGTTGGCTTCCCGGTATTGATTCGTCCCAGCTACGTTCTTTCAGGTGCCGCAATGAATGTGTGCCACGACTTTGAACAGATGCATCGCTTCCTCGGTCAAGCAGCCAAAGTGTCAAAAGAATTCCCCGTTGTAGTTTCTGAATTCTTACAGAACGCAAAAGAAATCGAATTTGACGCTGTGGCTCGCAACGGCAAAATCATTGAATACGCTATCTCAGAACACGTAGAATTTGCCGGTGTACACTCTGGCGACGCAACTCTCGTGTTCCCCGCGCAGAAAATCTACATGGCAACCGCACGCCGCATCAAACGCATCAGTGCACGCATTGCCAAAGAACTCAACATCTCAGGTCCGTTCAACATTCAGTATCTCGCTAAGAACAACGATGTAAAAGTAATTGAATGTAACCTTCGCGCTTCACGTTCATTCCCATTTGTGAGCAAAGTGTTGAAGAAAAACTTCATTGAAACAGCCACTCGAGTGATGCTCGGCGAACAGATTGAACCGGTTGATACCTCAACATTCGATATTGACTATGTAGGCGTTAAGGCATCTCAGTTCTCATTTGCTCGTCTCCACAAAGCCGACCCGGTGCTTGGTGTTGACATGGCCTCAACCGGCGAAGTGGGCTGCCTTGGTCAAGACTTTGATGAAGCATTGCTCAACGCAATGATTTCAGTGGGCCACCATGTGCCTCAAGGTGCAGTCCTCGTAAGCTCCGGTGACGTTCGCGGCAAAGTGGACATGCTCGATGCTTGCCGTCAACTCCATGGCGCAGGCTACAAGATTTACGCCACTGCCGGCACTGCCAAATTCCTCAACGAAAACGAAGTTACAGCAACAGCCGTTAACTGGCCCGATGAAGAGGGCGACAACAACATCCTCGACCTCATCACCAACCACGAAGTGGACCTTGTGATCAACATTCCCAAGAACCACACCAAGCGCGAGTTGACCAATGGCTATCGTATTCGTCGCTGGGCTGTGGACCACAACATACCATTGTTGACCAATGCACGCCTTGCAGGAGCTTACGTTAATGCATTCTTGTCAAAACCCATCGATCAGATTGGCATCACCCCCTGGCAGGAATATTAATCCGACACACAAATATCTCTATACACACGGCGGGAGCATCACAACGATGCCCCCGCCTTCTTTATATTTCAAACTTTTAGCAACCTTAGTGTTCTTAGTGAGCGCTGAGGCTTGAGATATCAAAAAAAAATTGTAAATTTACGGGTTGAAATAGATAAAAACTGCGTCAAATGAAAAACGTATTGGTGACCGGCGCCGACGGCTTTATCGGCTCTCATCTTGTGGAACGCTTACTTGCCGAAGGGTGCAATGTAAGAGCTCTGAGCTATTATAATTCATTCAATGATTGGGGCTGGCTCAACGACGTGCGTCATCCCAACCTTGAAGTGGTGAGCGGCGATGTGCGCGACCCGAATTTCTGCCGCCACATCAGCCAAGGCATTGACACAGTGTTCCACCTTGCCGCCCTCATCGCCATCCCCTATAGCTACGTAGCCCCCGACAGCTATGTCGACACCAATATAAAAGGCACTCTCAATATGTGTCAGGCTGCCAAAGACTGCGGTGTGGAGCGCATCATTGTGACCTCAACAAGCGAAGTTTATGGCACAGCACAATATGTGCCTATCGACGAAGCACACCCACGTCAACCGCAATCACCCTATTCGGCAACCAAGATTGGAGCCGACGCCATCGCCATGAGTTTCTACAATGCGTTTAACCTCCCGGTGGTGATTGCTCGCCCATTTAACACCTACGGACCCCGCCAAAGCGCACGCGCCATCATCCCCACAATAATCACTCAGATTGCAGCCGGAAAGAAAGAGATTCAGGTGGGCGATTTGACACCGACACGCGATTTCAATTTCGTAACCGACACTGCCAACGGATTTGTGGCCCTTGCCAAAACTCCAGGCATTGAGGGGCGCGACATCAACATTGCCACAGGCACAGAAATCAGCATGCGCGACACTCTCGAAACCATTGCCCGACTAATGGGTGGCGGCATCTCTTTTGTCACCGACCCGCAGCGCTTGCGCCCGGCCAAGAGTGAAGTGTTCCGCCTCTGCGGCGACAATTCTTTGATAACATCCCTCACTGATTGGCGTCCGCAAGTGTCGCTCGAAGAGGGCCTGCAACAGTGCATAGACTGGTTTACAAAGCCTGAGAATCTTGCTAAATACAAAACCGACATTTACAACCGATGAAACCGATAATTCTGATAGGTGGCGGCGGCCATGCCACATCTGTGGCAGCTATGCTTGAAAATTCGGCAAATATTGCCGGATACACTGCGCTCACCCCATCGGAATCACTCAATTTGCCCTATCTCGGCACCGACCAAGATGCCGCGACAAAGTTTGACGCTACAGAAGTGCTGGTCCACAACGCTGTGGGCTTCACCGACGGATGCTCTTTAGCTCTGCGCCGAAAAGTGGCTCAAATATATGGCAATTTTCACCAAGCCACACTCATTGCCCCTTCGGCATGGACATCCAGAGGCTCACAAATAGCCGACGGATGCGCTGTGATGGCTCGTGCTGTGGTCAACGAATCCACATTAGGAGCTATGACCATTATCAACACAGGTGCAATCATTGAGCATGGATGCCAAATAGGCGAAAATGTGTTCATAGGCCCGGGAGCAATAGTGTGTGGCGGTGTCAGCATCGGAAATGACACATTCATTGGCGCCGGTGCAATCCTCAAACAAGGGATTGAAATCACATCTGGCACAACAATAGGCATGGGGGCTGTAGTCACTCACAACATCACCTCGCCAGGCTTATATATAGGCAATCCGGCTAAAAGACTTGAAAAATGAAACCACGCCACACCATAATAATTGCAGAAATCGGAGTGAATCATGACGGCTCTTTGGAAACCGCCATTCAGATGATTCGCCAAGCAGCCAAAGCGGGAGCCGACTATGTGAAATTCCAAACTTTCCGCGCTGAGGCTCTTGTGTGTGCATCAGCCCAAAGAGCATCCTATCAGCAACAAAATTGCGGAGGGGATGAAACTCAGCTACAAATGCTTCGACGCTATGAACTGACTGCCACCGATTTTGCCACCCTCGCCGATGAATGTCGCAAACAGGGTATCGGATTCCTATCCTCAGCCTTCGATATGGAGAGTATAGCCCTGTTAAAAGATTTTGGCATGGATTATTGGAAAATCCCTTCGGGAGAAATCACCAATCTCCCCTATCTCAAGGCTGTGGCCCACTCGGCCAAAAAGATTATCCTATCAACCGGCATGTCAACTCTCGAAGAGATTCAGCAAGCCATTGAAGCATTAGAGCGCGAAGGCTTCAACCGAAAAGACATCACCCTGCTACACTGCAACACTCAATATCCCACCCCAATGACCGATGTGAATCTGCTTGCCATGCAATCGCTACGCGAATTTTCATGTGGCAGCATAGGCTATAGCGACCACACCATGGGGATAACCGTGCCGGTGGCTGCAGTGGCTCTGGGCGCAGAAATGATTGAAAAGCATTTCACACTCGACAAAACTCTCCCCGGTCCCGACCACAAAGCATCGGCCGACCCTGCCGAACTTTGCGCCATGGTCAGTTCAATACGCCAAGCCGAAGCCGCCCTCGGCTCCGCTGATAAACGCCCCTCAGAAAGCGAACTACCCAACCGTGCAGTGGCACGCAAAAGCATTGTTGCCGCACGCGAAATCCGCTGTGGCGAGACTCTCACGGAGGAAAACATCACTACTAAACGTCCAGGCAACGGACTCTCACCTATGCTATGGGAGAGCGTGATCGGAACATGCGCCGTGCGCAACTTCCTACCCGATGAACCGATAGAGCTATGAACGAATCGCTAAAACTTTCAATAGCCCAACGACAGCAAACCACGCTTGCTCCGATGCAACTTCAGTTTGTCAGGATGCTCGAAATGAACGATGCCGAAGCTGAAGATGAGGTTAAGCGTGCCCTTGATGACAATCCGGCTCTTGAAATTGCTGACGACAACCAATCTGACATACTTTCAGATATCAATAGCACAGACAACGATTTCAACGAAAGTGCCGAACAGCTACAAATGGCCGATTATCGTTCGGAAGATGACATACCATATTATCGCTTGGACATATCCAATCGCAGCGCATCAGATCCCATTTATGAACCCACGGCAATTGCTGTAGGGGAATCTCTATTTGAGCATCTGATGCGACAACTATCCGAAGACCCGGCCATCACAGACCGACAGCTTGAAATAGCCCGTTTCATAGCCGGAAACATTGACTCCAACGGCTATATGGAGCGAACAGTCAGCGCCCTAGTCGACGACATGGCTTTGCAATTGGGATTGGAAACAAGTGATAACGAAGTGCGCCAAGTGCTTGACTGCGTGCGCGAACTCGAACCGGCCGGTGTGGGAGCCTTCGACCTGCGCGACAGCTTGTTACTACAGCTTCGCCGACGCCGACAGGACTCCGATGTGGAATTAGCCACCGAAGTTATCCGCGACTACTTTGACCTCTTTTCACTGATGCACTTTGACCGCATCGCATCACTCACAGGCACCACCCGCCAGCAGCTGAAAGATGCCATGGATGTTATTCAAACACTGAATCCCAAACCCGGCGCACTAATCAGCGGCGATGACAACGAGCGCACACGCCACATCTCACCCGACTTCTTTGTGGAAGCCGACGGCGACCGACTCACACTCTCCACAACAGGCCGACTACCACAGCTTCAAATCGAAAAATCATTCATTCAAGCCACAGAATCGGAGCGCCGAAAATCGCCGGCCAATGATGCCGCCAATGCCTTTATAAAGCAAAAACGCGACGAAGCAGCCTCATTTATCAAGGTGCTCGAAATGCGCCAAACCACTCTATTTCGCATTGTTTCGGCCATCATGCAATGGCAACGCGAATTTTTCCTTTCGGAAGACCCCTTAAAGCTCCGCCCTATGGTGCTTAAAGACATCAGCGCCGTGACTGGCGACGACCTTTCGGTTATAAGTCGCGCCACCACAGGCAAATACATTGCCACAAGCCAAGGCGTTTACTCAATAAAATCGCTCTTCAACGAGCGCCGTAGCGAAACCGACGACGCTTCGGCCCGAATGGTTATTGACCGCATCCGCAGCATCATCGATGCCGAAGATAAATCACACCCTCTAAGCGATGCCGCCATCACCGATATGCTCAATGCCGAAGGGCTGGACATTGCTCGGCGCACAGTGGCAAAATATCGTGAGCGCGCAGGGCTACCGGTGGGCCGTCTTCGCAAAAAAATATAGCATCAAACAGCAAACAAGGATGAAACACAACAAGATAGAAATAGTAGCTCGAATCATTTCATCGGTCTTCAGCCCGCTGATGATGCCCACCTATGGTGTTGCATTGGCCCTGAACATGACCTACCTGCAAGCCATTTCGCAAGGGACTCGCATCGGCATAATAGCCATCATATTGCTATTGACGGCAATAATTCCGGCTGTTGTGATTCGCAGCCTGTCAACACTGAGCATTGTCAAAGACGCAGCGCTGACCGACCGCACCGACCGTCCAATCCCCTACATTGTCACCCTGCTGCTCTACATCTCAACCACCATCTACCTCTACATTGCCAACGCCCCGACCTGGCTCTATGGCTTCTTGATTGGCGCAAGTGTGGCTTTAGCAATCACAATAGTTGTTAATCATTGGTGGAAAATCAGCGCCCACGGCACAGCCTCCGGCGGGATTGTGGCTCTTGCAGCTGTGATTGCCACTCTCCCAAGCACTCCTCAGCCACTGACATGGCTCGTTATCGCCACAATAATAGTGGCCGGGATGGTTGGCACAGCGCGACTTTTGCTCAATCGCCACACACCGCTACAAGTCTATTCCGGCTTTGCAAACGGTTTTTTAAACGTACTACTTTGGTCATTAATCTGATTATTAAACTCTAAAAAAAATATCATCACATGAAACCTATTGTCAGCATCATCATGGGCAGCACATCCGACCTGCCAATCATGGAAAAAGCAGCCAAATTCCTTGACTCAATGGAAATTCCATTTGAAATGAATGCTCTATCGGCTCACCGCACACCCGCCGAAGTGGAATCCTTTGCCCGCGGCGCTGAAGAGCGTGGCATCAAAGTGATTATTGCCGGAGCAGGAATGGCTGCCGCACTCCCCGGAGTGATAGCTGCAATGACTCCGCTACCGGTTATCGGCATCCCTTTGAGCGCTACTCTCGATGGCCAAGACGCACTTTATTCTATTGTTCAAATGCCTCCGGGCATTGCTGTGGCCACTGTTGGCATCGACGCCGGCATGAATGCCGGTGTGTTGGCAACTCAAATGCTTGCCCTCAGCGACGAAGCTATCCGTGAACGCTTTGCCAACTATCGCTCAACTCTCGTTGACAAAATTGTTAAAGCCAACGAGCAACTCAAAGAGGTGAAATATAAATTCAAAACCAACTAAAAAACATTCCCAAAATAATGTCTGTGTTCGATTACAACCGACGTGCCACATCGGAGGTCACAATTGGCAATATATGTCTCGGCGGCAATAATCCGGTGCGTGTTCAATCAATGGCCTCAACTCCTACCATTGACACTGATGCTTCAGTGGCTCAAGCTCGGAGAATCATCGATGCCGGCGCCGAACTGCTCCGCTTCACCGCACAGGGTGTGCGCGAAGCAGCTAATTTGGCTCAGATACGCGAAGCCCTCCACAAAACAGGACTAACTACTCCCCTTGTTGCCGACATCCACTTCAACCCGCGTGCGGCCTTTGAGGCAGCCAAGCATGTGGAGAAAGTGCGCATAAATCCCGGCAATTTCGTGGACCCTGGGCGCACATTCCGAAAAATCGAATTCACAGACCAAGAATATGCTCTCGAATTGCAACGCATTGATGAAGCGCTGACTCCATTCCTGCAATTGTGCAAAGAAAACAACACAGCCATACGCATCGGTGTCAACCATGGTTCGCTCTCCGACCGCATCATGAGCCGCTACGGCGACACCCCCGCCGGCATGACTGAAAGCGCAATGGAATTTTTGAGAGTGTGTCGCAAACGCGATTTCAACAATGTTGTAATCTCCATAAAAGCCTCCAATGTGACTTTGATGGTGGAAACTGTGCGCCGACTCGTGGCCGCCATGGATGCCGAGGATATGCACTTCCCTCTCCACCTTGGTGTCACAGAAGCCGGCGACGGTGAAGATGGGCGCATAAAATCGGCTGTCGGAATCGGCACCCTGCTCGCCGAGGGTATCGGTGACACAATCAGAGTTTCGCTCAGCGAAGAACCGGAATATGAGTTGCCGGTGGCTCGTGCCATCACCAACTATATTTCTCAGCGCGGCAAGGCCGGCCCAATTCCGGGCGATTTAATGCCCGGCTACAACCCTATTTGCCCCAAACGAACATCAACAGACACTCCGATAGTTGTAGGCTCTGATTGCAATGCCGAATATGACGAGAATTTTATCCCCGACATGTTCACAGACCGCAATGCCGATAAATTACAACGAATCAACGCGGCCGACATTTTGAACAATTCAGCTGAAATTAAAGCCGATGCCATTATCCTCCTCGAGTCTGAAAGCCTCAACCCATCAGGCGAAATGCTTGCTGCATTTCACAAATTGGGCACCCTGGGGTTGACAAATAAAATTGTTATCACTCGCCGATACAACAATCTTGATGCCGAAGAGGCGGCCCTTAGAGCGGCTATTGACTGCGGCGCGGTGTTGATGGCCGGGTTTGGCAATGGCTTGCTCATTGAAGGGGATGCACTGACACCCTCACGCGCTGCACGTACAGCCTTTGCCATTCTGCAATCGGCACGATTGCGCATTTCTCACACCGAATATATCTCATGCCCCGGATGTGGTCGCACTCTATTTGATCTGCAATCCACCCTCGCAGCCGTCAAAGCAGCAACATCGCAACTCAAAGGGCTGAAAATCGGTGTGATGGGTTGCATTGTGAATGGTCCGGGCGAGATGGCCGACGCCGACTATGGCTATGTCGGAGCCGGTGTTGGGCGCGTCAGCCTCTATCGCGGCAAAGAATGTATTGAAAAGAACATCCCCTCAGAAGAGGCCGTTAAACACCTGATTGACCTGATAAAAGCCGACGGAAATTGGAAATAGACGAACTATACATGCACCGAGCCTTGCAGCTTGCCCTAAATGGCTATGGCTCCACATCGCCCAATCCCATGGTTGGCGCCGTCATTGTTGACCCCCAAGGGAATATCATAGGCGAAGGGTGGCATAGAAAATTTGGCGAAGCGCATGCCGAAGTCAATGCCGTTAACTCTGTGGTCAACAAGTCAATGCTTTCGCAATCCACAATCTATGTCACATTAGAACCCTGCTCACATCATGGCAAAACACCACCATGCGCCGAATTACTGGTCAACTGCGGATTTCGCCGTGTGGTGATTGGCGTCACCGATCCCAATGAACGAGTGTCGGGACGTGGCATAAACCGATTGCGCCAAGCCGGAATTGAGGTGCACACCGGAGTGCTCGAAGAGGAATGCCGCAAACTAAATCCCGCTTTTATGACTGCCCATTCGCTTCGACGCCCCTATGTGTTGCTAAAATGGGCTTGCAGCAACGACGGCTACCTTGACTGCAAGCGCAATGCCGATGAAGCGGCTCCAAAATTCTCCACCCCGCTAACTCTAACTCTGATGCACCGCATCAGAGCCGGCGTTGATGCCATCATGATTGGCTCTGAAACAGCTATTAATGATAATCCAAGCCTCGACACCCGACTTTATCCCGGACCCTCTCCGCGAAAAATTGTCATTGACTCACGCGGACGCATCACCCCCGAGCTGAAAATGTTTAGCTCCGGGAAGCCAATTATTTTCACCTCGTCGACCAATCATCCTTCGAAAAATCAGGCTGATATTGTGGAACTTGACGAGCCTCACAGTATAGCCCGAATCCTTGAAGAGCTATTCAGCCGCGGCATCACCTCAGTGATGATTGAGGGGGGAGCTTCGCTGCTCAAATCGATGATTTCATCGGGTTTATGGGATGAAGCCCGCGTAGAAATCGCTCCAAGCATAAACCTCGGCAACAGCGGTAGAGCCCACATGAATCTTCCGCAAGGCATCACATCAAGAAAAGAAATCGACGGAAACATCATAATCAGCATAAAAAACAGCGATTATTCCCATTCCGAATCATAAACATAGGTTATTTTAACTATCAAAGGGCAATAGTTAATAAAATTGTTGTTAACTTTGCAAGTTGAAAAATAATATCTTATGACAAGGAAATTACCTCTATACACATTTTTTGTCCTCATTGCATCGGCATTCATTGTTGCTTGCAACGATAGCGAGGACACCGAATACTATTCTGACATTCTAAATCCAGGTGGAAACATTGTGGAAGTGGACTCTTTTAAGCTTGTTGCCAACGACTCTATCTTAAAAGACCTCGACAAAGTGTTCTTCTCAATCGATCTTGAACGCGCCATGATTTACAATGCCGACTCTCTACCTAAGGGCACCAAAGTTTCAGCATTGAAAATTGACATGGGTGTGGGTGAAGCAAGCAAGGCCGACATCACCATGCCAAACTCTGTTGGCGAGGACACTGTGGTTAACTTCCTGGAAGATTCAACCGAGCCGATTAACTTTTCTCGCGGCTACGTCACTCTCCACTTGGAATCCTACAATAAGGAACACAAACGCGATTATAAAATATACGTTAATGTCCACAAAATGGACCCCGACACAATGGTGTGGGACAAGCTCTCAGCCACAAAACTCCCCTCAACCCTCAGCAGCATTGAAGCTCAGCGCACTGTGGAACACAAAGGGATGGTGCTATGCTTCACCAAACAAGCCGAAAACTACTGCTTGATGACAGCTGAAACACCCACCGGCAATTGGGCTGAAAAGAGCATTAATCTCCCCGCAGGAGCTCGCGTTGAAAGCATCACCTCGGGAACAACAAAACTCTTCTTGACCGACAGCAACGACAACCTCTTTGAATCAACCGACATGGGCGAATCATGGAGCTCGGTCAACACTAAAATGAGCCACATCTATGGATGCCTCGACGACAAAGCAATCGGTGTGCGCAACGACAACGGCTCATATAAATATGTAACATATCCCGCAACAACCGAAGTTGATGTACCCAACGGATACCCCGTTAAGGCAACAAGTCAAACAATGACTTACACCACAGAATGGTCAACCAGCCCATTCATGATCACTGCCGGCGGATTGGACGCCAACGGCAATGCAGTGAGCGGCGTGTGGGGCTACGACGGCTCAAACTGGTCAAAGACAAGCATTTCAGGACTTCCCGCATTGGAATCTCCAGTTATAGTTCCCTACTACACCATTAAGGGCGAAAAATTCTGGAGCGTAACTAAATCTTCGGTATTGTTCGCCATGGGTGGACGCACAGCAGAAAATTATGACAACCCGATAGTCTATATCTCTTTTGATTTCGGCGTTCACTGGAGCAAAGCACCGAAAAAGCTTCAACTCCCCGAATCATTCCGCCCCGGATCCTACGCTCAGGCTTTTGTGTTTGAATCAGAATTAAGCTCAAGAGCATCAGCTCCGATAACCCAATGGGATTGCCCCTACGTTTATGTCTTTGGCGGGCTTGATGCACAAGGCACATTGAACACCAACATCTATCGCGGAGTGATTAATCGCTTGTCGTTCAAGCCGCTTCAGTAATTCCTATCCATCCCTAATCTACCTAACACAAAAATGAACATTCGCATAAACAAGATTACTCGCACATTGCTTGTAGCCATCATCATGGCCACAAGCATTCATGCGCAGGCTGCTGATTATGTGGATTCTTATCGCTACGACGTGGGGGTTGGATTAGGCACAAGCGGATACTTAGGCGATGCCAACGAAAGCAATCTGCTGAAAAACCTCGGCTTCTCAGCCAATGCCGGTGTCAGATACCTTTTTGACAGCCGATGGGCTGCAAAAGCTCAATTTTCTATGGCTACGATAAGTGGCAACACCGCCAACTTTGAAAATGTATTACCCGACAATGCCCAATATGAATTCAGCTCCACAGTCTTCGACCTATCAGTCAAAGGGGAAGCGAATTTCTTTGCCTACGGCATAGGCGAAACATATAAACGATTGCGCCGATGGACCCCCTACCTAACTCTGGGTGTGGGCGTCACTATGGCATCAACCGAGGGGGCCACAACTGCAGCATTCTCAATCCCAATGGGTGTGGGCTTTAAGTTCAAACTATCTCGACGCTTAAACTTAAACGCCGAATTCACTATGACAAAAGTGTTTGGCGACAAAATAGATTCTGAGCAATTAACCGATTTATATCGCATAGAGAGTTCATTTCTTAAAAACACCGATTGGTTTTCAACACTGACCGTGGGTGTGAGCTACGAATTCGGCCCTCGATGCGCCACATGTAACCGAATCGATTAATTGGAAAAAAACTAAAAGCAAAAAAAATGAATCAATCACTCCAACAAACAGACAATCCACAGATTCCACGCCACATAGCCATCATCATGGATGGCAACGGCCGTTGGGCTCGTTGCCGAGGCGGTCAGCGCACAGAAGGACACATTGTTGGCGTTGATTCAGTAAAAGATATAATCACAGCCGCATCCGATCTTGGTGTAGGCTATTTGACACTATATGCTTTCTCCACCGAGAATTGGAATCGTCCGAAAGAGGAAGTTGAAATGCTGCTCAATCTGATTGTTACCGTTCTCACAAACGAAACCGAGGAGATGAAACAAAAGAATGTTCAATTACACATGATTGGCGACAGCAAACGCCTCACCGAACATTCGCGCCGAAGCCTCGAAAAGAGCATTGCTGAAACTGCAGAGTGCACAGGACTGAAAGTTTATTTAGCTATCAGCTACTCGTCGCGCTGGGAAATCACCGACACAGTTCAGCGCATTGCTCAAAAAGTTGCCAATGGCGAGATTTTTCCGGAGGATATCAATGAATCCTACATCTCATCAAATCTTGCAACAGCCGGAATCCCCGATCCCGACCTGCTAATACGCACCGGCGGAGAGAAACGCATCAGCAACTATCTATTGTGGCAAGCAGCCTATTCCGAACTATATTTCACCGATACCCTCTGGCCCGACTTCCGCAAAGAGGCTCTCATTGAAGCCATCAAAGATTATCAATCACGCGAGCGCCGATTTGGCCTCACATCTGACCAAGTAAAAAAATAAAGCTATATAAAAGATATTATGCGTAAAAAATTACTGCTACTCATATCGTTAATACTCATTGCTTCAGCCGCGTCAATCAATGCTCAGACTCCGGCCGACACCACTTATAACCCCAACGTTATCTTCACTGGTATTCCCCGTACTTATCAGATTGCCGGGCTAAATGTTGAAGGAGCCGATAACTATGACCCCAACGTTATAATTGGATATTCCGGACTGAAAGTGGGTGACTGGGTTGATATTCCCGGTTCGGAACTCACAGCTGCAGCAAAACGTTTGTGGCGACAAACCTTGTTCAGCAATGTGCAAATGGTTATCGACAAAGTGGCAGGCGACCAAGCTTGGATCACAATCAAATTGCGCACCCAGCCTCGCATCTCGTTGGTAAATTACTACGGAGTGAAGAAAAGCGAACGCGATGACCTGCAAGAACGCCTTCAATTCCACAAAGGAAATCAAATTACTCAAAACATCATTGACCGCGCCGAGGCAATAATCAAAAAATACTATTCCGATAAGGGATTTGGCAACGCAACAGTCAAAATCAACTTGCGCGAGGATCTTGCCGCAAAGAATGAAATGATTGTTGACATCAATGTCAACAAAAATGAGAAAGTAAAAGTCCACAAAATCTACATCGACGGCAATGAGGTGATGAGCGACAATGCCCTCCAGCGCGTGATGAAAAAAACCAACGAGAAAAATAAACTCGTCAATCTATTCCGTCAAAAGAAATTCGTTGAACAAGACTATAGAGACGACCTCAAGCGCATCATAGATAAATACAACGAAAAAGGCTATCGCGATGCTAAGATTATAGCCGACAGCGTTGTTCCCTATGATGAAAAAACCGTTGACGTTTACATCACTCTTGAAGAAGGTAAGAAATATTATATCAATGATATCACATGGGTGGGCAACACTGTTTACCACACCTCGATTCTTGATGAAGTGCTCGGAATCAAATCGGGCGATGTTTACAACCAGAAACTCCTTAATCAGCGCATCACAGAGGATGACGACGCTGTTGCCAACCTCTACATGAACCGCGGCTATCTATTCTACAATCTCGTGCCAATCGAACGCAACATCAAAGGCGACTCTATTGACCTCGAAATGCGAATTGTGGAAGGTCCGCAGGCAAGAATCAACAAGGTGATTATCAATGGTAACGACCGCCTTTATGAAAAAGTTATTCGCCGCGAATTGCGTGTAAAACCGGGTGAACTTTTCAATAAAGACGACCTCATGCGCTCGGCGCGTGAAATTGCTCAAACCGGACACTTCAACCCCGAAAACATGGACATCCGTCCTGAGCCTAATGAAGAAAACGGCACTGTTGACATCATTTTCGGACTCGAATCTAAAGCCAACGACCAAATTGAATTCTCGCTCGGATGGGGACAGACAGGTGTTATCGGTAAATTGGCTCTAAAATTCACCAACTTCTCCATCAAGAACCTATTCCACCCAAGCTCATATAAAGGCTTGATTCCTCAAGGCGAAGGGCAGACATTCACCATCTCTGCTCAAACCAATGCTCGCTACTATCAGAGCTACTCAATCTCATTCCTCGACCCGTGGTTTGGCGGAAAACGCCCCAACTCATTCTCTGTTTCGGCCTACTATAGCCGCCAAACAGGTGTAAACTCATCATACTACAATAGCAACTGGTCTAACCCTTATCTCTACAACAATTATGGCTATGGCTACAACTATGGCTACGGCGCCGGCTATGGCTCTGACTATTACCAGAATGCTATCAACAATGCCTACGATCCCAATAAGGTGCTTCAAATGTTAGGCGTGACAGTGGGCTTCGGTAAGCGTCTAAGCTGGCCCGACGACTACTTCACATTCCAAACCGAATTGAGCTACAATTGGTACTACCTCAAGAATTGGGAATACCTCTACTACATGAACAATGGCACATCCAATTCACTTGTGCTCGGATTGACTTTGGCCCGTAACTCTATCGACAACCCGCTCTACACTCGTCGCGGTTCTCAATTCTCTCTCAGCCTCCACTTGACCCCCCCGGCGTCACTCTTCGGCAAGAAAGACTGGGAAACACTCCACAAAGAGAACACCACAGAGTCAAAGAAACAGCTCTACGAATGGATTGAATATTGGAAACTCAAATTCAAATCACGCACCTACACTCCGCTCACCGACCCCGACGGCAAATGGACTCTCGTGTTGATGACTCGCGCCGACTTCGGTTTGCTCGGTAGCTACAACAAATATCTCAAATCGCCATTTGAAACATTCTATATGGGTGGCGACGGCATGTCGGGCTCTTACACCTATGCAACCGAAACAATCGGCTTGCGCGGTTACGACAACGGTTCATTGACTCCCTGGGGACATGAAGGCTATGCCTATACCCGACTCGGCATGGAGCTACACTTCCCATTCTTGCTCCAAAGTTCAACAACAATCTATGGCTTGGCATTCATCGAAGGGGGTAACGCTTGGACCAAGGTCAGCGACTTCAACCCCTTCAACCTCAAACGCTCTGCCGGCGTCGGTATCCGCATATTCTTGCCTATGGTCGGCATGATGGGTATTGACTGGGCCTACGGTTTCGACAAAGTGTATGGAACTCGCGGTGGAAGCCACTTCCACTTCATCCTCGGACAGGAATTCTAACATTATTTAAACATTCGGCACTAAACCTTCGCAAATTTGAATTGTCATAGAAAGTAAAAAGACAATAACTCGCGAAAAGCATAAACAAAAACAGACTATAAAAATGAATATTAAGAAAACACTCATCCTTGCCATTGCCTTCGTGGCATGTGCTCTTGCCGGCAATGCTCAGAAATTTGCATTGGTCGACATGGAATATATTCTTGGCAAAATACCCGCCTATGAAGTAGCAAACAATCAGCTCGAACAGCTGTCACAACGCTGGCAAAAAGAGGTTGAAAACATTGGCCGCGAAGCCGAAACCATGTACAACAACTATAAATCTCAGATGCCCTTCTTGACCGACGAACAGAAAAAGAAAAACGAAGAGGAGATTGTGGCAAAAGAGAAAGAAGCGGCCGAACTTCGCAATAAATACTTTGGCCCCGAAGGCGAGCTCTACAAAAAACGCCAGCAACTCATGAAACCGATTCAAGACGATGTGTACAATGCAATCAAAAAAGTGAGTGAAGAACGCGGATATATGTGCATTTTCGACCGCGCATCTTCGGCCGATATAATTTTCGCCTCACCCCGCATCGATGTTAGCAATGAGGTGCTTTCCAAGTTAGGTTTTTAAAGATAAAACACCTATATTTGCACTCAATTTCCCACAACACAGACATTAATAAAACAATAATTTACAGATATGATTAAAAAAATTTTGCTCGCAATCGCAATTGCGCTCCCCTCAATGGCATTCGCTCAGAAATTCGGCGTTGTTAATACTCAGGACCTCACCACCAATCTTCCTGAGATGAAAGAGGCCCAGACTCAATTTGAAGCTTCTGTGAAAAAATACCAGGCTGAAGAAACCAATCTCCGCGCTGAATTTGAAAAGAAAGTTAAGGAGCTTGAAACCATGGAAGAATCAACTCCCCAAGCAATCAAAGATCGTCGCATTGCCGAAGTTCAAGAGCTACAGGGCAAAATCCAGCAGTTCCAGCAGGCTGCTCAGCAGGATTTGCAGCGTCAGCAGGAACAGTTGATGGCTCCCATCCAGCAGAAAGTGATGACTGCAATCAAGAGTGTAGGTGCTGAAGGTGGATTCACCATGATTTTCGAAAATCCCCTCCCCCTCTACACAGGCACAGACGTGGTTGATGTCACTCCGCTGGTTAAAGCCAAGCTCGGCATTCAGTAATCCGCCCAACATTTAAATCACCATAAAGGCTGCGTACTCTGAACGCAGCCTTTTTTATGTTAGGATATTAGAAATAAATCTATTATTTTTGTATTTAGATAATAAAAACCCAACATAACTATGATCAAGAAAATTATTTTGGCTCTCGTTTTTGCATTGCCAACGATCGCGTTTGCTCAGAAATTCGGCACTATAAACACCGATTCGCTCTTAACTCAACTACCTAAAGTCCAGGCCGTTCAAGCTCAAATCAAGTATGCCAGCCAGCGCTACGAAGCTGAATTTCAAAAGCTGAAAGCTGAGCTCGACAAGAAATATGCCGAATTTCAGAAACTTGACAGCAACGAGCCTCGTGTGATTCACGAACGTCGATTACAAGAGATTCATGAACTTGACCAAAAAATAAATCAATTTCGCAAAACTGCCACTGACGACCTCAAACGCCAGGAAACCGAGTTGATGACTCCGATTCTCAATGAAGTGAAAGAAGCCATCAAAAGCGTGGGCATTGACGGCGATTTCATAATCATATTTGAAAATGCACCCACTGTTTACACCCGCGCCGATGTGGTTGATGTCACTCCGCTGGTTAAAACCAAACTCGGTGTAGAATAAACCTGCAACAAACCCTCTCACTAAATGCTTATGCCACAAGCTGCCGAAGGTCCTATTGGCATTTTTGACTCCGGATATGGCGGACTGACAATATTGAAAGAGATTCGCCGACTCCTCCCGGACTATGACTACATGTATCTGGGTGACAATGCTCGTGCGCCCTATGGCCCGCGCTCTTTTGATGTGGTGTATCGCTTTACTCTTGAAGCGGTGCGCTATCTGTTCAGCCGTGGCTGCCGTTTAGTGATCCTGGCCTGCAATACCGCCTCCGCAAAGGCGTTGAGAACCATTCAGCAACACGATTTGCCAAACATTGATCCCTCACGAAGAGTGCTCGGAGTGATTCGCCCCACTGTGGAGCGACTGGGGGAATTATCAAAGAGCGGCAATATAGGCGTTCTCGGCACAGCCGGCACTGTGCGCTCTCAAAGCTACGATATGGAGATAGCTAAGCTATATCCGTCATTCACCACAACTTCACAACCATGCCCCATGTGGGTGCCACTAGTTGAAAACCATGAGGCAACCGGAGATGGCGCCGACTATTTTGTCACAAAATATGTCAATGCCCTTTTCAATCAAAACCCAAAAATTGACACTGTGTTATTGGCTTGCACACACTTCCCGATTCTTTACCCCAAGATTCGTGTGCGAGTAAACGAGGATGTCAATGTGGTGTGTCAAGGGGAAATCGTGGCTGAAAGCCTTGCCGACTATCTGAAGCGTCACCCCGAAATGGATTCGCGCTGCTCCAAGGGGGGCAACTGCACTTATCTGACTACAGAAAATCCCGAATCTTTCTCATCATTGGCACGCATTTTTCTCGATGAGCCGGTTTCGGTGAGCCATATTGACCTTTAACGCATAATATATCTCATGAGTCGAAAAATATGTATTGTCACCGGCACTCGCGCCGAATGGGGCTTATTGTCGCCCATTGCACGCGAATTGCAACTGCACTCCGAAGTAGAGCTGCAGATTGTAGCCACAAACATGCATCTCGACCCCAGATATGGCAACACGGTTGAGGAGATCACAGCACAAGGATTCAATGTCAACACACGAGTAAAAATCCACGATGCTGCCGATAACGATGACAGCGATTCAAGCAAAGTCAAAGCCATGGCACAATGTTGCAGCGGCATGGCTGACGCCTTTTCAACCCTAAAGCCCGACTTAATAGTGATTCTCGGCGACCGCTACGAAATGCTCGCCACTGCCTCGGCTGCAATGATGCTCGGAATCCCTATTGCCCACCTTCATGGTGGCGAAATAACCCTCGGCGCTGTTGACAACAACATTCGCCACGCCATCACCAAAATGGCATCACTGCATTTGACATCGACCGAAGCCTATCGCCAACGAGTGATTCAAATGGGAGAGCAACCCCAAAGAGTGATTAACACCGGTGCAATCGGTGTTCACAATGCTTTAAACACCCCGTTAATGTCTCTTGAAGAGCTTGCCGAGTCAATCGGGTTCACCCCAAATCGCCAAACCATTCTCCTCACCTATCATCCGGTCACTCTTGACCGTGAAAGCCCCACAGAGCGATTCAAAGCCATCACAGACGCCATTGACCTACTCCCCGGCAACATCACAACACTCATAACATATCCCAACAATGATGCACGCGGGCTTGAAATAATCCGCAGCATCGAGGCCTACAAAGCAGCTAATCCGAATCGAGTGTTCGTTATCCCATCGCTCGGCATGCGACGCTACATCTCGGCGCTACACTATGTGGGCGCTGTGGTCGGCAATTCCTCAAGCGGAATTATCGAAGTGCCGTCGGCAGGGATTCCCACTGTCAACATAGGTATTCGCCAACAGGGGCGCGATGCTGCAACATCGGTGATTCACTGCGGCGACTCTACCGAAGAAATATCCTCAGCCATTAAACTCGCCCTATCCGATGAAGGGCAGAAACTTGGAAGAGAAAACCGAAACCCCTATTTCAAACCCGACACTCTGCAACTAATCATTGCAGCTCTCACTGAAACCGAAATCCCGGTCAACGAAATAAAACAGTTCCACGACCTAACCAACTAAAAAACCACATGAACCAGCATATAATATCCGACACCAACACCATACTCGAAGCCCTTGAACGAATCAACAGGCTATCGGGACATGCTGTCATGGCCTTATTTGTTGTCAACGCAGAAAATGTAATGATCGGTTCGCTGACCGATGGCGACATCCGGCGCGGTCTCATTGCCGGCGCTCAACCGTCGGATCCTGTGTCTAAAGTGATGCTTCGAAGCTTCCGCGCTCTTCGTGGCGATAAAATCAATGTTGAGCAGTTGCGACTCTACCGCAATCAGGGTGTCAAGCTCCTGCCTCTGCTCGATGGTTCAGGGCGCATAGTTGATATAATTGATACCACAAGCACCCCGACTCGACTCCCCGTTTCGGCTATAATGATGGCCGGAGGGAAGGGTGAACGCCTACGTCCGCTAACCCTCAACACACCCAAACCACTGCTGAAAATCGGCGGAAAAGCAATAATTGACTATAACGTTGAGGCTCTTGCCCGATGCGGAGTCACCGACATCAGCGTCACCGTCAATTATCTTGCAGAAAAGATTGCTGACCATTTCTCAAAGCCCGTTGCCGGAGTTAATGTCAAATGTGTCAAGGAGGATATGCCTCTCGGCACAATCGGCTCAGCAGCTTTGGTCAATCTTCCTGAATCGGGCGACACAATTGTTATGAACTCCGACCTGCTCACCACTATTTCATTTGAAGATATGTATCTTCGCCACCGCCAAGAGCAAGCCGACATCACAATTGCCGCAATCCCCTACAATGTGTCGGTGCCCTATGCAATCCTCAACACCGATGGGCCATGCGTAACGGCCCTCGAAGAGAAACCCTCTTACGCATATTATGCCAACGCCGGCATTTATATTATATCCAACAAGCTCTTGCGTGCCCTGCCTTCTGACCAACGCACCGATGCCACCGACCTGATTGAACAAGCCATTGCTCGACAGCTAAAAGTGGTGTATTTCCCCATTTCGGGCATGTGGATTGACGTTGGCTCTCCGGCCGACTTCCAGCATGCAAGTGAATTAATGAAACATAGAAATCTCCAATAATACACTATTATCTAAGATATTACACATCATTATGGCTGATTCGAATTTTATAGACTACGTCAAAATACATTGCCGTTCCGGGAAAGGAGGAGCCGGCTCCCGTCATTTCTACCGCGCTAAATATGTTCCCAAAGGGGGACCCGACGGCGGTGATGGTGGTCGTGGAGGGCACATAATTCTCCGCGGCAACAAGCAAATGTGGACTCTGCTCCCATTGAAATATAATCGTCACGTCTTTGCCGGCAATGGACAGAGTGGTACCGGCGGTCGCTCTTTCGGTAAAGATGGCGAAGACCGCATCATCGAAGTGCCCACCGGAACTGTGGTTTTTGATGCCGAAACGGGAGAATTTCTTGCCGAAGTAAACCACGACGGAGAAGAAATCAAGCTACTCCGTGGCGGTAAAGGAGGACTCGGAAACTGGCACTTTAAGAGCGCTACTAACCGCACCCCTCGATATGCACAGCCGGGCGAACCGGCAATCGAACGCACCATCATCTTGGAACTGAAGCTATTGGCCGATGTGGGCCTGGTTGGCTTCCCCAATGCCGGAAAATCAACCCTCCTTTCATCTGTCTCTGCCGCTCGTCCCAAGATTGCCGACTACCCCTTCACCACAATGGAACCGCAACTCGGCATTGTGTCATATCGCGAAAATCGCTCATTTGTGATGGCCGACATTCCCGGAATCATTGAAGGCGCAAGCGAAGGACGTGGACTCGGATTGAGATTCCTGCGCCACATTGAGCGCAACGCCGTGTTGCTGTTTATGGTCCCTGCTGATGCCGAAGACATCCAGAAGGAATACGAAATCCTACTTGGTGAGCTCGAACAGTTCAACCCTCAGCTGATGGACAAGCAGCGCGTGCTCGCCATCTCTAAAAGCGATATGCTCGATGATGAATTAATGGATGAAATCCGCAGCACTCTGCCCGATGACATCCCTTGTGTGTTCATTTCCTCGGTTACCGGATTCGGAATCACAGAGCTTAAAGATATTCTTTGGGGCGCAATCACAGATGACCGCAATCAAATTGCAACACCCTCAATCACCCACCGCCCGCTCGACGGACACCACCGTGTGCGCGAAGAGGATGAATTCATTTTTGAGCCAGAACCCTCAGCCGCCACCGACGATGATGACTTTGAAGAGGATTTCGATGAAGATTTCGATCTTCCCGAAGATTGGGGCAATGATTGGGACTACGACATTCCGGAAAATCACCAGTAATGCCCTTCCCCGCAGTCATTAATTACCATCTTGGTCAAGGAATCACAGCATTTTCCACGACCAGAGGAGAGATTACACACACTGAAAATCCCTACATGGGGTTCAGCGTGTGTCATTATGTTGGCGATTCGGAATCACACACCTCTAAATGTCGACAAGCACTCGCCTCTGAGCTGAAAACCCCGATTCAGAGAATCATCATCCCACGACAAACCCACTCGGCCAATGTGGCTGTAATAATCGATAGCACCCCTCTCTCAACTCCGTTGGAGAACATCGACGCACTAGTCACATCGCAGCGCGGAATTGCCCTCTGCATCAACACTGCCGATTGCATCCCTATCCTTCTGGCCGACTCGCAAGCCGGTGTGATAGCAGCTGTCCACAGCGGATGGCGCGGCACCATTGCGCGAATCGCTGCCAAAACCATCGAAGCAATGATTAACCTCGGCGCCGACCCTAATCGAATCCGCGCCGCCATGGGACCATCGATATGCACCGAGTGTTTTGAAGTGGGAGAAGAGGTGGCAGAATCGTTTTTAAGTGAATTTCCCAATCGCAACGACATTGTGGACCATTCCTATCCGCGCCCACACATTAATCTGGCTGCAGCGATTAAACACACTCTATTAGACACAAAAATAGCGGCAGAGCATATTGCCCTACCGCCTATCTGTTCGAAATGCAATCCGCAAGAGTTCTTTTCAGCACGCCACTCCGGCATAAAATCCGGCCGCACCCTCTCACTAATCCTCCAGCCTGCTGATTAGTCGGCTACGGGGATTTTGTTCACTCGGTTAATGTGACGGCCACCTTCGAAGTCGGTTGAAAGGAATGCATCAACAATCTCCAACGCCTTTTCCACTGGAATGAAACGAGCCGGAAGAACCAAAATATTGGCATCATTGTGTTGACGTGCCAAGCGCGCCAAATCAACATCCCAACAAAGAGCCGCACGGATTCCCTGATGCTTATTGAGTGTCATTGAAATGCCATTTCCGCTGCCACACATTGCAATGCCGGGATAGTCCTTGCCACACTCCACTGCAGCTGCACAGGGGTGTGCAAAATCAGGATAGTCACAGCTGGCCTCGCTGTTTGTTCCAAAGTCTTCAGTTTCTATGCCTCGTTCATTGAGATAGGCAATAATAGCATTTTTCAATTCATAGCCCGCGTGGTCGCTGCAAAGAGCAATCTTTTTGCCACTTTCAAGTATACTCATAATTTATTGTAGGGTTTTAGTTTATATTTTTTTATTCAGTTTTATATAGCGCCAAACAAATTGTGGCAGCAATCGCCAGAAGGCAACAATCACTCGCCAACGGCCATCAATAACAGCCACCCGACGGCGCCTTAGCATGGCTTTCTCAATTCGCTTGACTGCATAGTCGAGTGTCATCTCCATGGGATATTTTCGGTTGGCATCAAGCAAATCTGTGCGAATAAATCCGGGACGAATATCCGAGAACCCAACATTCACATTTTGCGTGTGGGCCAACTGTTCCAGAGCATCTATAAAGGTTGACTCGAAGCGTTTTGTTGCGCTATATGCTGCTGAAACACCAATCCCTTTTGTACCGGCAATTGAAGTTATGGCGCATATCTGCCCTCGTCGGTCAGCGCTATTGTTTTCGCTAAAATATTTATAAGCCGCCACCATTATTCGGGCAAAGCCTTCGCCATTGACTCTCATCGTTGAAACCACCTTCGCGCTATCGAGATTGGCATCCAAATATCCTATCCCGGAAGCAAAAAGCAGATAATCCATTCCACCGGTCTGAGCTATCAACTCTCTGAATTGCTCATCTGAGTCATCGGCTGTCACATCGATTGCCTTATAAACTATTTTGCCGGGCACAGACTCTGCAATCTCTTTTAGCAACGACTGTCGACGGGCGGCGATGCCCACAGTCCACCCGGCACGAGCAAAATCAAGCGCCACACTGCGCCCTATGCCTGATGAAGCCCCTATGATGATTATTCGCTGTGACATTATCTGAATAGTTTATTACTCGATTGTTTTGCTATCCTCTTCAGTTTCTTTGCCCCCAAATGGCAGAGTATAGGATATTGAAAAACTGCCGGCAAACGAAGCTCCGCGCTTACCATAGCCGGGTATATACATCGGCTCGCCATATTTCGATTTGCTTTCATGCAGTATCGAATGATATTTCACCGACCAACCAAGTGAAATATTCTTCCAAATATCCACTCTGACTCCGGCCATGAATTCAAAGTAACCGGCTGTGGCCGATTGGCTCGGAATATTAAACGACACCGGATCATCCCAATATCCCGGTGCCATTGTCACATCATCCACCTGATATTTAAATGGAGTGAACCCATATCTGATGCCGGCATAAAGTTGATAGCGCGGATTGCTGTTAAACAAGAAGTTATAGTTCAAGCCTATCTTAAAATAGGGTGAGAGAGGTGTGTAGAATGTATAGTTTTGACCATCGGGAGTGATGTCCCTTGAGCCTAATCCGAACTCCACAATCGGCTTGTAGCGATTGTGGAGGCTCAATTCGGCCCACATATCAAAACCGCCATAATCCGAGCCAAGAAGGCGCATCACAGGATCCCACACATTGACACCTATAGTCACCGATTCCATCAGCGGATAGATCATCTTCTTGCTTGTTTCAACAGCTGTGGTGTCAACCCACTCCTGACCGGTTATTGTGTCAACAAAGATTACATTTCCCTGCGCATCAAGCATCTCTGCCAGATTGGCCTTCTCTTTATCGGCCGTCTGTCCGCTTGTGGGCACAGTCCCTGTGGCCGGACGCGATTTCACCGGCGTGATTTTACGCTGCGCCAAGCATGGCGCCACCAACGCCAAACACATGATTGACATGGCTATTACACGGCCTATTTTGCTGTTTAATGTCATGATAATAGGTTAATTGGCAGATGATGTTCGGAAATAGATTTTAATTCGTTCAATGTCGGTGTTTGTGACCAACGAGTCTGTTATCACCACTGAATCAATCAAATGGCAAGTATAGTCCAGCTTTGAAATATCATAGCAATACATTGCCCCACACTGCTCCGATGCAAAATAAGGCTCTGAGCTATATGTAAAGGTCAATGTATCATTAAATTCATCACTATCAATCCCCTGCTGCGTGTAGTGAAACACATAGGACACTTGATTGGATGAATTGCGAAACGGCAGATAAACAATGGAGTGTCCTTGACCGGATCGATACAAAATCGAATCATTAGGCGCTCCCACACCGTAGATTTCGATATAGGGGAGCAACACAGGTTCATTGGTTGTTGAGGAGTAAAATCCCGCCAGCGGCAACGAGCTTTGATTATCGGTGCAGCCTGATGAATTACACGAACCCATCACCACAGTTGCAACGATGCCAATAACCACTGCCGATATTATTACTGATGCTTTCCCCATACAACAATTTCGTCAAGCTGTTTGCGCTTCTTTTCAGGCACATAAGTCCCTTCGGCCATTTGCCCAATCGGAATGATAGCAATAGGCTCGATATGTTCAGGCAGATTAAAAGCTTTGCGGAGCTTCGACTCATCAAAATTACAAACCCAGCAAGTGCCTAACCCCATTGAAGCTGCTGCCAAGCAGATATGTTCAACTGCAATTGAGATGTCGACATCGCAATGATCCTTGCCATCGGCACGATGCCACGACTGAGTGTGATCGCCACACACCACTATAAACGTTGCGGCACTTTGTATCCATGGGCGATCGTAGCTTGCTGCCACTTCGGCGGCGAGTTCGGCTGTGTTGGCAACATAGAAAGTCCACGGCTGCAGATTGCAAGCCGACGGAGCTAATCTTGCCGCTTCCAAAACGGCTTCAATCTGCTCATTGGTCATTGGCACTCCGGCATAGCGACGACAGGAAAATCTATTGCCCACTATGCTCATAAACTCTGAATACAATTTATCGGTCGACATCACTTTATCTCTGATTTAATTTCATAGTCATTGCGGCCGGCGGCATTGCGTGCTATCAACTCGCCGATAAAGCCGGTTAAGAATAGCTGAGTACCCAAAATCATAGAGGTTAATGCTATGTAGAAATAGGGCGAATCGGTAATCAATCTATAAGGCTCAGATATGCACATATGATACAATTTCACTCCGCCAAGCACCACAACCGCCACAAATCCCACAAAGAACATCAAGCTGCCCAGCAATCCGAAGAAATGCATCGGTTTTCCACCAAATTTGTTGGTAAACCAAAGTGTCATCAAATCAAGATAGCCATTGACAAATCGATCAAGGCCGAATTTTGATTTGCCATATTTGCGGGCCTGGTGCTGCACAACCTTTTCGCCTATGCGGTCAAAACCGGCATTCTTTGCCAAATAAGGGATATAACGATGCATATCGCCATACACTTCAATGTGTTTAACCACTTTATTGCGATAGGCCTTCAAGCCGCAGTTAAAGTCATGTAAGTTATGGATACCGCTGACCTTGCGTGCTGTGGCATTGAATAGTTTTGTGGGAATGGTCTTTGACAGCGGGTCGTAGCGCTTCTGCTTCCAACCACTCACCAAATCATAGCGATCCTCCATTATCATGCGATAGAGTTCGGGGATTTCATCGGGACTATCCTGCAAATCGGCATCCATGGTTATTACCACATCACCCTGAGCACGCACAAAGCCGGTGTTCAAGGCCGGTGACTTTCCATAGTTTCTTCTGAAACAAACACCTTTAACAGCAGGATTCTGCTCCGAAAGTTTAGTTATAACATCCCATGAATCATCCGTGCTGCCATCATTAATAAACAAAATTTCATAGCTGAACGAATTTTCTTCCATAACACGATGAATCCAACGCTCCAATTCAGGAAGCGATTCTGCCTCATTGTATAGCGGGACGATTACTGTAATATCCATTTGTGTAATTTATTAGATACTTCTTAACAATTATTCTTTTTTACCGATTCCTTAAGCCGAATTTACGCCGGCCGATAGCGCTGGCCGTAAGAGCAAGCACCAATGACAACACTGAGCCTAAAAAGGCTGTGAACCAAAACATTGACATGGTAAAAGATGTTGCTGTAGGGATCAATCCCATTTTGATAACGCTGCGGAGCATCTCGGTCATCTGAGCCGCCTCTTTGCCGGGCAATGATGCGTAGGTGTCAATACATCTTTGAACCATATCCACAAGAATATCAGGCTCCACAAATTTCAGATAAACCATTGTTGCAAATCCGCAAAGCACAGATCCACACAATATTGACACTATGCCCTGCATCCACAAGCTCGACCATGTTACACGGCCGCGAGTGTGCGACACTGTGATGCGCATGGTTGAATATATGCAAATGGGAAAACACACCATCAGCAGCATTAACACCCATGATGCTATTGCCACCTTGGTCATCAACACAAAAAGCAAGAACATTGCCACAAGGTAAAGTCCCACTGGCAATCCGGCTCTTGCTCCTTGATAATATGGTGATTCAATCTTTTCCAATCCAAACTCATTATTTATCGCAAAGATACAGATTTTTTTGTCAGCTTACACCAATAAGCCCCCTTTATTTGGAGGTATCAATCTGTTCTCCCGATAAATCAATCGGTTTTGGGATGAAAGGTCTCTATGTGGCGATGCTTTTTCTCCTCAAGAATCTCATCGATGGTCACCAAGATGCCCGTCTCTTCAACATTGCCAAACTCATCATTTATCGCTGTGCCGAAGGTGCGCATCGTTGGCGACAAGCTCATATAGGCATTAATCAGCGGCGGAATATTTATTCCATAGGAGCGTATCTCATGATTCAATATCTTATAATCCTCGGCATAGCAAGTTCCGGTGAAGAGCAACTCCATGGCCTTGACATCGATATTAGTGTCCAGCGGAGTGATTGGTGTCACCAAATTCTCAGGATCGCCAAAATATTTTCGGAAGAAATAAAGAATCATGTTGCGACAGGATTCATTATAACTCGGATACATGGTCACCTTGCCGAATAGATACTTAATTTCGGGATGAATCACAGTCAGCGCACCAAGCCCATCCCAAAGATTATCCAGCGCATAAAGGGCCTTTGCACCGGCTTTCGAGGATTGATATTCCAATCTCACAAAAGAGCGCCCCAATTCAATAGTTTTAGGCAAATACTCTTCCGTGAACTGCGGCGAGAAGTTAAACATGTGTGCTGTGGCTATTCGCGGCATTCCGTCAGAACTTGTCATTATATCTTTGCCAGTGATATAGCGATAGGCGCCTATTATCAATCGCGCATCAGGGTCCCACACAATAAGTTGGCGACAGGGAGGAGTCATCAAATCATACTCATCGATATCGCAAGCCTTCCCGGTGCCACCACCTGCGGCTCTAAAGGCAATCTCGCGTAAACGCCCTATTTCGCGCATCACATTAGGCGCGGAATGTGCATCCACAACATAAATTTTATTGTGTCCTTTGTTGGTGTCGCGCAAAAATGCGCTCTCGGTCAATTCCGACTCAAGCAGCTCTGTGCTAACCGGTGATATTATTTCTTGTTCCATCAACTGATGCTTTTACTCTAAGTTATAGACAATCTCTTTTATCTTATCAGCCTGCTGCTGCGCTCCGGCGCCACCATCAAGAGTGTGCCAATCGATCGGCGCGCCAATCTTTATTGTGAACGATTGTCCGGCACTGCGAAACATCTCTTTGGGCAGTCGAATCATTTCCACATTGAATTTAAGCCCTGATTGCTCGCGCAGTTTTGCAAAATTATAAAAAAAGTCTGAGTTCTGCCCATCAAAAAACACCGGCACAATCGGACGCTTATGCTGAATGGCCTTATTCACAAATGTTTTTTGCCATTTCAAATCGGCAATTTTACCATTCTTCCCTTTTCGAGAGCAAAGTCCGGCAGGGAAAATTATCACCGGAACATCAGATTCCATTGCCTGATCTATCCCCTGAAACGACCCGCGCGATTGACGCCCATGCTTGTTTATCGGCAGAAAAACACCGCGTAGCGGCGCTATTGCCATCAGCAAATCATTAACTATAAATTTCAGTCCCGGACCATAGACTTGCGTGAAATAATCAATCAGCATCATTCCATCAAGCCCACCCAAAGGATGATTCGAAACAATTATTATTCGCCCATCGGATGGGAGATTTTCAGCGCCCTCCACTTTATAGCTCACCCGCAAATGTTCAAGCACTCCACGGCAAAAATCAGCATCACGCTTGCCATGACACTCCCGAAGCATCTCATTCATCTGACGCTGACAAATCACTCTCTCAAGCCAGCTTATCACAAATCCGGGAATGTAGCGCGATTTTTCGGGCAATTTGGTTTTCACCACCCTGCGAAGATCTATTTCTATAAGGTCGGTTTCATTCATAAGTCGCAAATGTAGCCATTCCGACATTATCATGCAAATTCATGCACAAATGATTATCATTTGTGATATAATTTCCCTAAATTTGCCAAAACATAACGACTCAATAACCCTCAAAAATGGGATTAGCAAAGAAATTTCTCAATGCAACACACCTCTGCGGAGCTTCATTCAAGAGCTTAGTAAAAATTGCCCTTGAATCAAAAAAATGCGGCATCTCAAAAGCTGCATCGCCCGGCGACACCCTTATCATCATGGGCAATGGTCCGGCTCTTGCCGACACCATGAAAGAGGACGCCGATTTGCTCAAACAACACCATCTGATGGCTGTCAACTTTGCCGCCAACGCCGATGAGTTCTATCAATTCCGCCCTCAATTCTATGTCCTTGCCGACCCGCTTTTCTTCACCGGACAAGACCATGAAAATGTCTCTCGCCTATGGAGCAACTTCACTAACCACATTGATTGGAGAATGACTCTCTTTGTGCCGACCCGACTTCGCGCTTTGCTCCCCGAAATCAGCAATCAACACATCCGCATTGAAACCTTTAACCCCGTGGGCGTGGAGGGCTTTCAATGGCTCGAGAACGCAGCCTATTCCTCCGGACGTGGAATGCCTCGCCCGCGCAATGTGCTCATTGTTTCAATCATGATTGGACTGAAAATGGGATTTCGCAGCATCTATCTTGCCGGAGCCGACCACTCCTGGACCAAGACTCTTGCAGTAGACGAAAACAACCTCGTGGTCACCATTCAGCCACATTTCTACAAAGACAACGATGCTGAACACTCGCGAGTGACATCCGTCTACAAAGACATTCGCCTACATGAAATTCTGCTGAGTTTCCACATCGCATTTCGCTCCTACTTCTTTGTGCAGCGCTACGCACTCCACATAGGCGCTAATATCTTCAACGCAACCCCCGGAAGCTTCATCGACGCCTTCCCTCGCCGCCCCCTCGCCGCCCTCCGCAAATAACACTGCAACAAAGCCCCATCCCCTATTTAACGCAAGAACAGACAATTTTTGAACAGAAAAGTAAGATTCACCTCTTTTACTGTTCAAAATATTACTATATTTTGTTCAGCCGGCAAACTGATGGTGACGTTTGATTAAACTTAATTCGCTCTCGATTCCGATAAAACACGAAAAAGCGAGAAGGTCACGATGGACTTTCTCGCTTTTTGTGTTATAGTGTGTGGCTACTGCCTATTATTCGGCATTAGCAGGCATATCGGTAACGGCGTCGCTCACCATATCGAAGTCTTCTTTGGATCCTACAATGAGGCGGCTGTATTCGCGAAGACCAGTACCAACAGGAATCAAGTGACCGCAAATCACATTTTCCTTCATACCTTCGAGGTAGTCGGTTTTGCCATTGATTGCTGCTTCGTTGAGCACCTTGGTGGTTTCCTGGAATGATGCAGCCGACATGAAGCTTGAAGTTTGAAGTGCTGCGCGAGTGATACCCTGGAGTATCTGCTCTGATGTTGCAGGCACGGCATCGCGAACTTCAATCAAACGGAGGTCGCGACGCTTGAGCGCTGAGTTTTCATCGCGAAGCTTGCGAGCTGTGATGATCTGACCGGGTTTGACATTTTCGCTGTCACCGGCGTCGGTAACCACCTTCTTGCCCCAGATGCGGTCATTTTCTTCCATGAACGCACGCTTGTCAACAACCTGCTGCTCAAGGAAGCAAGTGTCGCCCGGATCAAGGATATTAACTTTGCGCATCATCTGACGAACGATAACTTCAAAGTGCTTATCGTTAATCTTCACACCCTGCATGCGGTACACATCCTGAACTTCATTCACGATATATTCCTGTACGGCTGTCGGGCCCATGATGTTGAGGATGTCGGCAGGTGTAACTGCACCGTCAGAGAGCGGTGTGCCGGCACGCACATAGTCATTTTCCTGAACAAGAATCTGTTTTGACAGAGGAACGAGATATTTCTTAACTTCACCGATACGTGATGTAACTGTGATTTCGCGATTACCACGTTTGATTTTGCCAAAGTTAACCTCGCCGTCGATTTCAGCAACGATGGCAGGATTTGACGGGTTGCGTGCTTCGAAGAGCTCAGTCACACGGGGAAGACCACCGGTGATGTCACCGGCATTACCGGCTGCGCGAGGAATCTTAACGAAGATTTCACCCGGTTTGAGTTCGGCATTTTCTTCAACGAGCAAGTGTGCGCCCACAGGAAGTGCATATGACTTAACAACCTGACCATTAGCGTCAACAATGTTTGCTTCGGGAACTTTACCACGTTCACGTGATTCGATAACAACCTTTTCACGCAAACCGGTCTGTTCGTCAGAGTCCACACGATAGGTCACGTTTTCAACCAAGTTAACAAACTTAATCGAACCACCAACTTCGCTGACAATAACGGCATTGAAGGGATCCCATTCGCAAATCACATCACCCTTCTTAACTTTAGCGCCATTTTCGAAGTAAAGTTTTGAACCGTAGGGGATATTTGCATTTGCAAGCATCATCTTAGTATTGGGATCGATGATTCGCATTTCTGCCAATCGACCGATTACCACCTCTACCGGACGACCATTGGCATCAACTTCCGAGGTCTTAACGGTGCGGAGCTCATCGATTTCCAATTCACCTTCATAGCGTGAGGTAACTGAAGAAACGGCTGCAATGTTTGACGCAACACCACCCACGTGGAATGTACGAAGGGTCAACTGTGTACCGGGCTCGCCGATTGACTGAGCTGCGATTACGCCGACTGCTTCGCCTTTCTGAACCAAACGATTGTTTGAAAGATTGCGACCATAACATTTTGCACAAACACCCTTCTTGCTTTCGCAAGTGAGCACTGAACGGATTTCAACCGATTCGATGGGTGATGCATCGATGCGTGCAGCGGCTGCATCTGTAATCTCTTCGCCGGCTGCAACAATAACTTCGCCGGTAGTGGGGTCAACAATATCGTGTACTGACACACGGCCAAGGATACGCTCTCCAAGAGAAACCACAACTTCGTCGTTTTTCTTGATTTCCGAGCACACAAGGCCACGGAGTGTGCCGCAATCCACATCATTGATAATCACATCATGAGCCACGTCAACCAAACGACGAGTCAAATAACCGGCGTCGGCGGTCTTCAACGCGGTATCCGCAAGACCCTTACGTGCACCGTGGGTTGAGATAAAGTATTCAAGCACTGACAAACCTTCCTTGAAGTTCGCCAAAATCGGGTTCTCTATAATCTGACCACCTTCGGCACCGCTCTTCTGAGGTTTAGCCATAAGACCACGCATACCTGAGAGCTGACGGATCTGGTCTTTAGAACCACGAGCACCTGAATCGAGCATCATGTAAACCGGGTTGAAGCCCTGCTGGTCCGATGAAATCTGCTTCATGAGCGTATCTGACAAGCGCGCATTTACATGTGTCCAAATATCGATAATCTGGTTGTAGCGTTCATTATTGGTGATGAAGCCCATTGAATAGTTATTGAGGACTTCTTGAACCTGTTCGTAACCCTCATTCACATAGTCAGCCTTTTCCTTCGGAATGATTACGTCGCCAAGGTTGAACGACAAACCTCCCTTGAATGCCATTGCATAACCAAGGTTCTTGATATCATCAAGGAACTGAGCTGAACGTGGAATACCACATCTCTTGATTACTCTTGAAATGATGTTGCGAAGTGATTTCTTTGAAAGAATTTCATTCACATAGCCAATTTCTTTGGGCACCAACTGGTTAACGAGCACTCGACCAACAGAGGTGTTTTCAACAAGGTGGGTGATGGGGTTACCATCGGCATCCACATCTTCAACAACCACTGACACCGGTGCGTGAAGTGTAACGCGGCCTTCATTGTAGGCAATTTCTGCTTCTTCTGGTCCGTAGAATTTCAAGCCCTCACCCTTGTCACCCTTGCGAAGCTTGGTGATGTAGTAGAGACCGAGAACCATGTCCTGTGAAGGCACTGTGATAGGTGCACCATTGGCAGGGTTAAGAATATTGTGTGCACCGAGCATGAGCATCTGTGCTTCGAGAATTGCTTCATTACCCAAGGGGAGGTGAACAGCCATCTGGTCACCGTCGAAGTCGGCGTTGAACGCTGTACATGCCAACGGGTGCAACTGAATAGCTTTACCCTCAATCATCTTAGGCTGGAATGCCTGGATACCAAGGCGGTGAAGTGTCGGGGCACGGTTAAGCAACACCGGATGACCCTTCATCACATATTCAAGAATATCCCAAACAACAGGCTCTTTGCGGTCAACAATCTTTTTAGCCGATTTAACGGTCTTAACGATGCCGCGTTCAATGAGCTTGCGGATGATAAACGGTTTATAGAGTTCGGCTGCCATATATTTAGGCAAGCCACATTCGTGCATTTTGAGTTCCGGGCCTACTACGATTACCGAACGTGCTGAGTAGTCAACACGCTTACCGAGAAGGTTCTGACGGAAACGTCCCTGCTTACCCTTGAGTGAGTCAGAGAGTGATTTGAGCTGACGATTTGATTCGGTCTTAACTGCCGACGACTTGCGTGAGTTGTCGAGCAATGAATCCACAGCCTCCTGGAGCATACGTTTCTCATTGCGGAGAATCACTTCAGGGGCCTTGATTTCAATAAGACGTTTCAAACGATTGTTACGGATAATCACTCGACGATAGAGGTCGTTGAGGTCACTAGTCGCAAAGCGGCCACCATCGAGCGGAACCAACGGACGCAATTCCGGCGGAATCACAGGCACGGCCTGAAGAATCATCCATTCGGGCTTATTGCGATCACGTGATGAACGGAACGACTCCACAACCTGAAGACGCTTGAGAGCTTCAGTTTTGCGCTGCTGTGAGCCATCTGTATCTGCTTGATGACGCAATGTATATGAAAGATCGTCCAGGTCAAGACGCTGAAGCAAATCATAAACAGCTTCTGCACCCATCTTTGCAATGAACTTATTGGGATCGGAATCATCGAGCATTTGGTTTTCTTTGGGAAGATTGTCCAAAATTTCGAAGTATTCCTCTTCCGAGAGAAGGTCATTGGTTTCAAGAGGCTTATCTTTTCCGTCTTTTGACTGATAAACATCAACAGCTGCACCAGGCTGAATCACAACGTAGCGTTCGTAGTAAATCACAGCATCGAGCTTCTTTGAGGGCAAGCCTAGAAGATAACCAATCTTGTTGGGGAGTGAGCGGAAGAACCAAATGTGTGCCACAGGAACCACCAATTTGATGTGTCCCATGCGTTCGCGGCGCACTTTCTTTTCAGTCACTTCAACACCGCATCGGTCGCAGACAATACCCTTGTAACGGATACGTTTGTACTTACCGCAATGACATTCATAATCCTTTACCGGACCAAAAATGCGTTCGCAGAACAGACCGTCACGCTCGGGTTTGTAGGTGCGATAGTTGATAGTTTCGGGTTTCAACACCTCTCCGCTTGACTTTTCAAGGATTTCCTCGGGGGAGGCCAAGCCGATGGTGATTTTTGAGAACCCGGTTTTAACTTTATTGTCTTTTCTTAAAGCCATATATTTTATTGTTGACTAAGATACTGAATGTATTGGTGAATCTCTTTGTGTGACTCTTACTGTTCGAGGTTGATGCTCAAGCCAAGACCGCGCAATTCGTGGAGCAACACGTTGAGCGATTCGGGAATACCCGCCTGTGGCATCGGATCGCCCTTAACAATTGCTTCATATGCTTTGCTTCGGCCATTAACGTCGTCACTCTTGATTGTCAAGATTTCCTGGAGAATGTGTGATGCGCCGAATGCTTCAAGCGCCCAAACTTCCATTTCCCCGAAACGCTGACCACCAAACTGGGCCTTACCGCCGAGAGGCTGCTGAGTAATCAATGAGTACGGACCGATTGAACGAGCATGCATCTTATCCTCTACCATGTGACCGAGTTTAAGCATATAGATCACACCCACGGTTGCCGGCTGGTCAAAACGTTCACCGGTGCCACCATCATAGAGATAGGTCTTACCATAGCGGGGCAAACCTGCCTTATCGGTCCAATCATTGAGATCGTCAAGTGTGGCACCATCGAAAATCGGAGTTGCAAATTTCTCTCCAAGTTCGCGACCTGCCCAACCGAGAACAGTTTCAAAAATCTGACCAAGGTTCATACGTGAAGGCACACCAAGCGGGTTAAGAACAATGTCAACAGGTGTACCATCGGCCAAGAACGGCATATCTTCCTGACGAACGATACGGCTCACAATACCCTTGTTACCGTGACGACCCGCCATCTTGTCACCCACAGAAATCTTACGTTTCTTAGCAACATAGACTTTAGCCATTTGCATGATACCGGAGGGTAGATCATCGCCTATTGAAATGTCGTTTTTCTTACGACGAAGTTCTGTTTCTATCTCTTTCTTCTTGCGCAAATAGTTAACGATGCAGTCACGAATCATGTCATTCTTATGTGCATCTGAAGTCCACTTGCTCAAGTTGATTGTGTCATAGTCAATCTCACGCAAGATAGCTGCCGAGAATTTCGCTCCCTTTGCAACAATATCCGAACCGAGGAAATCCTTAACACCCTGTGATGTCTTGCCTGATGTCAATGTCATCAACTTATTAACAAGCACATCTTTGAGCGCTTCGAGTTTTGCTTCGTACTCCTCGTCAAGCTTGGGAAGAAGAGCATTGGCATTTTTACCCTTTTTCTTCTTGGTTGCACGTGAGAATAGATTAGTGCCGATTACAACACCCTTAAGCGAAGGTGAAGCCTTCAATGAAGCATCCTTAACATCGCCGGCTTTATCACCGAAGATCGCACGGAGAAGTTTTTCTTCCGGTGTAGGATCGCTTTCTCCCTTAGGTGTAATCTTACCAATCAAAATGTCACCGGGAACAACATGAGCACCCACACGGATAATGCCGCGTTCATCGAGGTCTTTTGTTGCTTCTTCGCTGACATTGGGAATATCTGAAGTCAATTCTTCCATTCCGCGTTTTGTTTCACGAACATCAAGTGTGAACTCGTCAACATGAACAGAAGTCAAAATGTCTTCGCGCACAACTCGTTCGTTGAGCACAATAGCATCCTCATAGTTGTAACCCTTCCAAGGCATGAATGCAACCTTGAGGTTACGGCCAAGAGCGAGCTCGCCATTTTCTGTTGAGTAACCTTCTGTCAAGATTGAACCTTCAACCACACGCTGACCCTTCACACAAATCGGACGAAGGTCAATTGTAGTGCTCTGGTTTGTCTTGCGGAACTTAGGAAGTGTGTATTCTTTAACCGCATCTTCAAATGCCACAAATTCTTCATCTTCTGTGCGATCGTAGCGAATACGAATCACATTGGCATCTACATATTCCACAACACCCGCACCTTCGGCTGTAATCTGTGTGCGACTGTCACGGATGAGCTGACCTTCAAGGCCGGTGCCAACAATCGGTGACTCGCTGCGCAACAAAGGAACCGCCTGGCGCATCATGTTTGACCCCATCAATGCACGGTTAGCGTCGTCATGTTCAAGGAACGGAATCAATGAAGCTGCAATTGAAGCAATCTGTGTCGGAGACACGTCCATAAGTTCAACTTGCTCAGCAGGAACAATTGGGAAGTCGGCATCAAGACGAGCCTTAACCTGAGCTCTTACAAAGGTGCCGTCGTCATTCAACGGAGCATTACCCTGTGCAATAACTTTTCCCTCTTCTACCTCTGCTGCCAAGTAGATAATATCGTTATTATCGAGTGACACTTTGCTATTTTCAACCTTGCGATAGGGTGTTTCAATAAAGCCAAGGTCATTAATCTTAGCATAAACGCAAAGTGACGAAATAAGACCAATATTAGGTCCTTCAGGAGTCTCAATCGGACAGAGACGTCCATAGTGTGTGTAGTGTACGTCACGAACCTCGAAACCTGCACGCTCACGTGAAAGACCGCCGGGGCCGAGAGCCGACATACGGCGCTTGTGAGTCATCTCTGCAAGAGGGTTAGTCTGGTCCATGAACTGAGAAAGAGCGTTGGTACCAAAGAAAGTGTTGATAACCGAAGAAATTGTCTTCGCGTTAATCAAATCAATGGGAGTAAATACCTCATTATCACGAACATTCATGCGCTCACGAATGGTGCGTGACATACGAGCAAGACCAACGCCAAATTGATTGTAGAGCTGTTCGCCTACTGTGCGCACACGGCGATTGCTCAAGTGGTCGATATCATCAACATCTGTCTTAGAGTTAATCAACTCAATCAAATATTTGATAATAGCAATGATATCTTCCTTAGTCAATACTTTTACTTCGTCAGGAATTGTCAAGCCGAGTTTCTTATTGATTCGATAGCGGCCCACCTCACCCAGGTCGTAACGCTTTTCTGAGAAGAACAAGTTAGTGATAACTTCGCGTGCACTTGCATCATCGGGAGCTTCAGCATTGCGAAGCTGACGATAGATGTAAGAAATCGCATCCTTTTCAGTGTTTGTGGTATCCTTCTGAAGTGTGTTGAAGATAATTGAGTAATCATTATTGTTGGCTACCTCCTTGTGAAGCAACACAGTGCTCGCGCCCGATTCAATAATATCCTGGATATTTTCTTCGGTAATCACTGTTTCACGGTCAATCAACACCTCATTGCGGTCGATTGAAACAACTTCACCGGTATCTTCGTCAACAAAATCTTCCACCCATGTCTTTAGAAGACGGGCAGCAAACTTGCGACCAATGCATTTCTTAAGGTTGGTCTTATTAACCTTAACCTCTTCTGCAAGACCGAAAATTTCAATGATGTCCTTATCGCTTTCAAGACCGATTGCACGCAACAATGTTGTCACAGGCAATTTCTTCTTACGGTCAATGTAAGCATACATCACATTATTGATGTCAGTGGCAAACTCTATCCACGAACCGCGGAACGGTATGATTCGTGCAGAGTAAAGTTTAGTACCATTTGTGTGAATACTCTGACCAAAGAACACACCCGGCGAACGGTGTAGCTGTGACACAACAACTCGTTCTGCTCCGTTGATGATAAATGTTCCCTTCTCAGTCATGTAAGGAATCAAACCGAGATAAACATCCTGAATCACCGTTGCAAAATCTTCGTGATCGGGGTCTGTACAATATAATTTAAGCTTGGCCTTGAGTGGTACACTATAGGTCATACCACGTTCCAAACACTCATCGATAGTGTAACGCGGCGGATCAATATAATAGTCGAGAAATTCAAGTACGAAGTTATTGCGAGTATCGGCAATAGGGAAATTCTCGGCGAAAACTTTATATAGGCCCTCGTTATTGCGCTTTTCCGGCGGAGTATCCAACTGCAAGAAGTCTCTGAACGACTTCAACTGCACCTCCAGAAAATCGGGATAAGGAAGATGACTCTTTACCGACGCAAAATTAACACGGGGTTTTCTTTCTGTTACTGACATCTATTAAAAAAGTAAGGTTAAGAACTTAAATTAAATATTAACACAAAAAGGTTAAGTACACGCCCTTCCGGCGATACTTAACCTATATACCTGATTAACAGGCGTTATTATTTAAGTTCAACTTCAGCGCCTGCTGCTTCGAGTTCTTTTGCGAGGCCTTCAGCATCAGCTTTGGGAAGACCTTCTTTAACTACAGCGGGAGCACCGTCTACCAATTCTTTAGCTTCTTTCAAGCCAAGACCGGTCTGAGCTTTAACAACTTTAACTACATCGAGTTTCTTTGCACCAGCTGATTTCAAAACTACGTCGAAAGAAGTTTTTTCTTCAGCAGCGGGAGCACCAGCAGCGGGACCAGCAGCAACAGCTACAGCTGCAGCAGCGGGTTCGATACCATATTCTTCTTTAAGGATCTGAGCAAGTTCGTTTACTTCTTTTACTGAGAGGTTAACTAATTGTTCTGCAAAAGCTTTTAAATCTGCCATTTTAGTATGTATTAATTTTGTTATTAACTATGTTTATTAAGCTTCTTTTTTTGATAATGTTTCAAGGATGCCATGAAGCTTGCTGCCACCCGAGGTTAATGCTGAGATAATGTTCTTAGCAGGAGACTGGAGAAGTGAAACAACGTCGGCAATAAGTTCGTTCTTGCTCTTGATTGTGGCAAGAGTTTCGAGCTGGTTAGCACCAACATACACTGTTTCTTCTACATATGCTGCTTTGAGCGCGGGGAGTACATCGTCCTTCTTCAAGAATGATTTGAGAACCTTTGCAGGTGCATTTGCTACCTGGGCACACATCAATGAAGTGGGACCTGCAAGTACAGGATACAATTCAGTGTAATCACCTTCGATCTGTTCAAGAGCCTTCTCAAGCAAGGTGTTCTTAACTACTACCAACTTAACTTCTGCCTTTGCGCAAGCACGACGAAGTTCGCTTGTCTTTTCTGCATTCAAACCAGCAGTTTCAACCAAGTAGAAGTTAGGATACTCCTTAAGGGTCTGAATAATCTTCTCTATAACTATTGATTTATCTTCCTTTCTCATTTTCGTAACGCTTGTTTTATGTGTTAGTCGTCGATGGTCTTAGCGTCAACTTTCACGCCGGGGCTCATCGTTGATGAAAGATAAATGCTCTTAATATATGTACCCTTTGCAGCAGCGGGCTTCAGTTTAATCAAAGTGTTGATAAACTCGCGGGCGTTTTCCTTCATCTGTTCGGGAGTGAAGCTCACCTTACCGATTGAAGAGTGAACGATACCGTTCTTGTCAACCTTGAAGTCGATCTTACCTTTCTTAACCTCTTCCACAGCTTTCGCTACATCATTGGTAACTGTACCGCTCTTGGGGTTGGGCATCAAGCCACGAGGACCGAGCACACGACCCAAAGCACCGATTTTACCCATGATTGCAGGCTGGGTGATAATTACATCAATGTCGGTCCAACCGCCTTTGATCTTTTCAATGTATTCGTCGAGGCCGACATAATCGGCTCCGGCTTCTTTAGCTGCTGCTTCAGCGTCGGGGTTGCAAAGAACCAACACACGTACAGTCTTACCTGTGCCGTGAGGTAGGGTCACAACGCCACGCACCATCTGATTTGCCTTACGGGGATCTACGCCAAGACGCACATCAATATCAAGTGAAGCGTCAAATTTGGTGAAAGTGATTTCTTTTACCTTTTCAGTCGCTTCAGCGAGAGTGTAGGTCTTCCCAGCTTCAATCTTACCGAGGGCCAACTTTTGATTTTTTGTAAGTTTACTCATCTGTTTGCAATTGAAGTTTATTAATTATTTTCAGGGAATGTGCCTTTAACGGTGATACCCATACTTCTGGCTGTACCAGCAACCATACGCATTGCCGATTCTACTGTGAAGCAGTTGAGGTCAGGCATTTTGTCCTCAGCAATCGCTTTTACCTGTTCCCATGTAATTTCACCCACCTTGTTACGGTTAGGCTGTGCCGAACCACTCTTAACTTTTGTAGCTTCGAGCAGCTGAATGGCTACCGGAGGTGTCTTAACTACGAAGTCGAAGCTCTTATCTGCATAGTAAGTGATTACTACAGGAAGAACTTTTCCGGCTTTGTCCTGGGTACGGGCATTGAACTGCTTGCAAAATTCCATGATGTTAATGCCCTTTGAACCCAACGCGGGGCCTACAGGCGGTGATGGATTTGCTGCTCCACCCTTAATCTGCAATTTGATTTGTCCAGCAATTTCTTTAGCCATTTTAATCTTAATTTTAGATATTGGTGTTGATTGTGCGAATTTGATATCAAAACGTCGCCCTGCGTAACCAATGGCGACGATTTACATCACACTCGCTCTACTTGCGAATTTTCCAACTCAAGAGGCGTCTTACGGCCAAAAATCTTGACCATAACTTTCAGCTTCTTCTTATCGTGGTCCACTTCTTCAATCTCGCCGGTAAATCCGTTGAACGCACCAAAGATAACCTTAACTGTCTCGCCTACCATATAGTCATTGAGAGAGTCAACGGTAACCTCAGCCATATCATCGGCCATACCAAGCATGCGCTGAACTTCGCTCTGACGTAAAGGCTCAGGCTTTGCATCCTTTCCCTTTCCGCGGAGGAAATCAATCACATTAGTGGTGTTGCGAAGCTCGTGCATCACTTCACCATGAAGAATGGCTTCGATAAAAACGTAGCCACTGTAAAGGTTTTTCTCCTTAACAACCTTCTTGCCACCTCGAACGGTAAGCACTTTCTCTGTCGGTATCAATACTTGGAAAACGTATTTGCCAAGATCAGTGTTTCGGATTTCCGCATCCAAAACTTCCTTAACCTTGGCTTCTTTACCTGATATAGCACGTAAAACGTACCACGCTCTTTTTTCGTCGGCCATTGATAGAGTTTTTGAAAAGTGATTACTATCCTACTGCTTAGCTAAAAAGCTGAGGCAAGCTATAAATTAAGGACATAACATTTTCGAGCACCCAGTCAATACACCAAATGATAAGTGACAAAATAATGGAAGCGATCAGCACTATCATTGAGCTCTTGACAAGCTGGCTCTTTGTTGGCCAAGAAGTCTTATAACGCAATTCGTTATATGACTCCTCTATATTCGTAATTAGTTTTAATTTCTTCATTTTCTTTCCCTTTGCACGGGAAGAGAGGCTCGAACTCCCGACACCTGGTTTTGGAGACCAGTGCTCTACCAACTGAGCTATTCCCGTTTATATTAAAAGCAACCGACTAAGCGAATCTTAAACCCGGCTGAGCCGGTTGCTTTTTATTGTTTTGCTTTGTCGAACCTAAATTCGACCGAGCATTTATTAGTCGATGATTTCAGTGATCTGACCTGAACCTACTGTACGGCCACCTTCACGGATAGCGAAGCGGAGACCCTGGTCGCAAGCTACGGGGTTGATCAATTCAACGATGATTTCCACGTTGTCACCAGGCATTACCATTTCTACACCTTCGGGAAGAGTGATTTCACCAGTTACGTCGAGTGTACGGATGTAGAACTGAGGACGATAGTGGTTGTGGAATGGAGTGTGGCGACCACCTTCTTCTTTCTTCAAGATATAAACTGAAGCTTTGAATTTGCTGTGAGGTTTAACAACACCGGGGTGGCAAATTACCATACCACGTTTGATATCTTTCTTATCGATACCGCGGAGAAGGAGACCTACGTTGTCACCAGCTTCACCCTGATCGAGAAGTTTGCGGAACATTTCAACACCAGTTACGGTTGATTTCATTTCAGCACCGAGACCCATGATCTGAACTTCTTCGCCTACTTTTACGATACCGGTTTCGATACGACCAGTAGCTACAGTACCACGACCAGTGATTGAGAATACGTCTTCTACAGGCATCAAGAAGGGTTTATCGATATCGCGGGGAGGAAGTGGAATCCAGTTGTCAACTGCATCCATGAGTTCCATAACTTTTTCTTCCCACTGGGGTTCGCCGTTGAGTGCACCAAGAGCAGAACCACGGATGATAGGAGTTTCGTCACCATCATATTCGTAAGAAGAAAGAAGATCACGCATTTCCATTTCAACGAGTTCGAACATTTCTTCGTCGTCTACCATATCACACTTGTTGAGGAATACAACGATACGAGGTACCTTTACCTGACGAGCGAGAAGGATGTGTTCGCGAGTCTGGGGCATGGGACCGTCAGTTGCAGCAACTACGATGATAGCACCGTCCATCTGAGCAGCACCAGTTACCATGTTCTTAACGTAGTCAGCGTGACCGGGGCAGTCAACGTGTGCGTAGTGACGATTAGAAGTTTCGTATTCTACGTGTGAAGTGTTGATAGTGATACCACGTTCTTTTTCTTCGGGAGCGTTGTCAATCTGATCGAATGATTTAAGCTCTGAAAGACCAGCTTTTGCAAGCACTGTAGTGATTGCTGCTGTAAGAGTAGTTTTACCGTGGTCAACGTGACCGATAGTACCGATGTTTACGTGCGGTTTCGATCTTTCGAATTTCTCTTTAGCCATAACTTTGTTTTATTTGAATATTAAAAATATCAAGGTTAAAAAACTCGCTTTTTTAATTGCAAGACCCCGATAGAGCAAGGCACTATCGTGGCTATCAATCAATCAGCAATTGAGCCGATGGCGGGAATTGAACCCGCGACCTCTTCCTTACCAAGGAAGTGCTCTACCCCTGAGCTACATAGGCAAGTTTAGAGCGGAAGACGAGGCTCAAACTCGCGACCCTCAGCTTGGAAGGCTGATGCTCTATCAACTGAGCTACTTCCGCATATTTGTGGGCGCGGATGGATTCGAACCACCGAAGGCGAAAGCCAGCAGATTTACAGTCTGCCCCATTTGGCCACTCTGGAACACGCCCGGAGAAATATCAATTATTTCAGTCTAAAAATCGGGACTCTATCCCGATTCTTTGAGCCTCTTGTCGGATTCGAACCAACGACCCCGAGATTACAAATCACGTGCTCTGGCCAACTGAGCTAAAGAGGCATAGGTCTTTATTTTTTTTGAGACTCATATCGTTCTCAAAAGCGTTGCAAAGTTAAGCACTATTTTTTATTCCACCAAATATTTTCACTCCGAAATTTACTTTTTTTCTTCTTTTTATTCATTTTCCCGCAAAATTCAGCATCAAAAATCACACCAATAAGCTATAAACCAACACTTTAACCCAACAACCAACCCACATCTCAAAAAATAAACTTTTTTCACCACCCCCTATCACCCCATTTATAAACAAGCGCTCACTATATAGATACTTCCAAAAAAAATTATTATTTTTGCTGACAGTGCGAATTTCGCGCTCCCTCAAATCAGACAAACATTCATATATACTATTATATATAGCATGAAAGAAGACATTCAAAACCGCATTGAGCAGCTGCGAGCAGCCATGCTTAACAGCAACATCGACGCTGCTATAATCCCGCAAACCGATCCTCACCAAAGCGAATACCTCTCTGACCATTGGCAAGTGCGCCGTTGGCTCAGCGTCTTCACCGGCTCGGCGGGAGATTTGGTGGTCACAGCTTCCGATGCTTTCATCTGGGCCGACTCGCGCTACTGGCTGCAAGCCGCCGAGCAGCTTGCCGACACAGGAATCTCAGTGATGGAGGATGGAAAGCCGGGCACCCCTTCAATAATTCAATACCTCACTTCTAACCTCAACCCCGGATGCACTGTGGGCATCGACGGTATGCTATTCAACATTGCTTCTACTCGAAGCATGCAGCAAGCACTCAATGCCAAGGAGATTGCCCTACGCGTTGACTTCAACCCCATCGATGCTCTTTGGCTCGACCGACCGGCACTACCCGAAAACGAAGTATTCATCCACAAAATGGAATACTGTGGCGAAGATGCTGCCTCTAAAATCGAACGCGTGATGACCGGCGTTAACAACCAAAACGCCGATTCTGTATTCATTTCCGACCTAACCGAGATTGCCTGGACTCTAAACTTGCGCGCGGCCGACGTCAAATGCAACCCTCTGGTAACATCTTTCCTCTATCTCGGTCCGCGAGGCAACACCTTGTTTATAGACCCGCGAAAGGTAAACTCTGAAGTTTCTGCCTACCTCTCGGCTCGCAACATCGCAACCCTTCCCTATGGTGAAATCCTAAATTTCCTCGCAAATCTACCCGAAAACGAAAAAGTTTTGGTGCCGACCACTCAAAGCGCCGGAGCACTACTCCCGATTTTGGGTGGCAGAGCCATCGAAGGTCAATCAGCGGTGGCTATGCTCAAAGCCATCAAAAACGACACCCAACTCCAGGGCATTCGCGAAGCAATGAAGCGCGACGGCGTTGCAATGGTCCACTCGCTGATGGAAATCGAAAATGCCATGGCCGGCAACGAACCACTCACTGAGATCGACGTTGCCAACATCCTGCTACGCAATCGACAGAAAAGCGAAATGTTCTTCGACACCAGTTTCGACACCATTGCCGGATTTGGCCCCCATGGTGCTATCGTTCATTATAGTGCAACACCCGAAAGCAATTCCACACTAAGTCCCGACAATCTCTTGCTCATTGACTCAGGAGCTAACTATTTCGACGGAACAACTGACATCACTCGAACCATCGCTCTTGGCAACCCCACTGAAACTCAGCGCAGAGATTTCACCCTCGTCATGAAGGGACACATTGCTGTGGCCAAAGCAATCTACCCGGAAGGAACTCGCGGAGCTCAGCTCGACGCTCTCGCTCGTATCAACCTTTGGAAAGAGGGGTTGAGCTACCTCCACGGTACAGGCCACGGCGTAGGACACTTCCTGACCGTTCACGAAGGACCGCAAAGCATTCGCCTAAACGACACCCTTGCACCCCTCACTCCGGGCATGATCACTTCCAACGAGCCGGGACTATATCGCGAAGGTGAATATGGTATCCGCTGCGAAAACCTCGTTCTGACTACCGAAGCCCTCACCACCGACTTTGGCCAATTCTACCGATTCGAAACCCTCACCCTATGCCCATTTGACATTCGATTATTTGACACCGACATCATGACCGACGACGAAATTGCATGGGTCAACGAATACCACTCATCGGTGTGCAAAAAACTCCTTCCGCTACTCGATGCCGACGCACAAGAGTGGCTCATTCTAAAAACCCAACCTATCACCAAATAATTCGACACTGCAATCATGGCTCTTATAAAACCGCTTCGAGGATTCAATCCAATAATTGGCTCTGACTGCTTTCTCGCCGACAATGCTACTATAATTGGCGACGTTGTCATTGGCAACGAATGTTCCATTTGGTTCAACACTGTGGTGCGTGGCGATGTCAACTCAATTCGCATCGGCAACCGTGTGAACATCCAAGATGGCACTGTGCTTCACACTCTATATCAAAAATCAACAATCGAAATCGGAAACGATGTTTCGATTGGCCACAACGTCACTCTCCACGGTTGCAAAATCTGCGACCTTGCACTCATCGGAATGGGCGCTGTGGTAATGGACGATGCCGAAGTTGGCGAAGGGGCTCTTGTTGCAGCCGGATCTGTAGTCCTTTCAAAAACCAAAATCGGGCCCAACGAACTTTGGGGAGGAGCACCGGCCAAATTCATCAAAATGGTCGATCCCGCTACTGCTCGTGAGCTAAATCAAAAAATAGCTCGAAACTATCTGATGTACTCTAAGTGGTATGAAGAATAATCCCATAAACTCTCATATGTACACAAGAGGGCTGTGACTCAATCACAGCCCTTTTTATATATCGCTATACCATACAAGTTTCAATTCTTCCAGCAATCCTTTTTTCAGAATCATTAATAGGATCAGGGCCGCACCGAAAAATCGGCACAGCCCCTCCTCCTGTTAATACTATGTGTGTTTCAGTAGTATTGAAGAGTATTCTTTAATCATTTGCTTCGGCAAATGAGTTACAAACACGGCCGCTGCGGCTAACCCATTTGCCGTCGGCTCTTTTTATAGCGATGCCACCACCACCTTTGCCGCCACCTTGGCTCATTGCAAATCCTACACCAAAAAGTGCCGCACAGATAATCAAGATCTGAAGGATAATCTCAAAAATCACTATAATCAAACCGATAATAGCCACTATCGATCCCAAAATATACACTATCCCAAACACAGTAAATGCCATGCCGGCTGCTTTGCCTAATACTTTAATATTCTTCTTAAGAGAAATCAATACACCAACAGCCAATGATCCGAGGAAAGAAACTACGGTCAAAATATCAAGGACCACACCCTTTACTCCCATAGATGCTAATGCAAAAACAACAACAAGGGCCAACGGAATACATATCGCCAAACTAATAGCCATAGGCTTTATCGATAATTTCTTTTCACTATCACCAGCCAACAATAATTTTTCGTAAATTTTGATGCTGTACAATTGAAATGCGACAAATAACACATAGGGAATTGCACGTATCAACGAACCCCAAAAACCATAGCGGTCCATCGAACACCACCAAAATGCATCTGTCCCCAACACTGAATAGGCCCATACCTCTATGAGCGATGCAACCAACACGCAAGCCGGAACTACATAAAGACATAGTTTTGCAATCACCCCTGATTTAAAGCCCAAAAACATAAATGCTATGGCTACAATAAAGAGTATTGCTATTATAGCATAAGGAGTGAATGTGGCAAAGAATTTTCCAGCCCACGAGTGTTGAATCTGCTCACGGGTATCTTCAAACACATCTTCTACCACCTCTGCATTATCTTCGCTGAACAGTAGGTAGCGTTGATGCACACCATACTCCTTGCCATCTATTTCTATAGCGCCATAACCTGTCTGACCCTTTAGCAAGCGTATCACTTCCACCTCTTCACCCATGGGCAGTTTCATCACAGCCTCATCAAGCGTCTCAGTTTTTCCATCATCAAGCATCTTTATCTTGAATACATCAACTGAATCCCCAAAATTATAGTCAATGACATACTTTTGAGCCATAGAGGTAAAGCCTAGCAAACTAATTAGACAAATTAAAACTACAAAACGCTTCATTTCTATATCGATGAGGTCAAAAAAATAATCAATCAACCATGCACGTTTATTGGGCGCGCATGGTTGGTTTCATTATCTTATTTAATCACTTAATTACAATTTCTTATTTTTTGCCGGGTGTACGAGCATTCAATTCTTCAAGGCGTTTTTTCTGAGCATCGGTCATCTTGCCTCCCTGTTCTGCGCCGGCCAAGCCAAAGCCCAACACCATCAATGCCCCCTGTTCATCTCCCGATAGAGCTGAAAAATATGCTTCATACTCTTTCTTAGTCATACCTTCAGTTTTTTCAACCACGATTTCCATCTGATCGAGCAAGAAATCAATATCATCTTCTGTCAACTCTTTCTTTTTGCTATCCAGCAAATCTTGAATTCCCTGGAAATCAAGCGACTTCAATTCTTTTGATTCAACTTCGGTAACTTCACCTTCGGCATTAGTTACTGTTGTTTTTCCATCAGAACATGCACTAAATGCGATAACTGAGACTGCTAAGAAAACTAAACTTTTCATTAATTTTTTCATAACAACATATTTTTAGGGGTTAGTAATAACTTGACACAAGTTACAAAAATACCCGTCACTACTTATAGCAACGGGTAAAAAGCTTATCCTAAAACGTAAAAACTCGTATTTTTAAAACATTAAAACCTTACAATCAAAAGGATAACCACCTATATATCAGCGAGTTTACCCCGCCCTGAAATTTGCAGGCGTACAGCCTTTCACTTGCTGAAAAACTCGGTAAAATGTCGATGGGGAATTAAATCCTGAACTCATAGCAACTGAATCTATACTGTCATCTGTACTCAATAGGAGTTCACAAGCATACTCCACTCGAAGCCCATTGACATAGTCAAAAAAAGTACTACCCAGCTCTTTGTTGAAATAATTTGAAACATAACTACGGTTTGATCCTACTGCTCTTGCCACATCCGACAATTTCAATCTCGAATTTAAAAACGCCTTTTCCTCATTGAAATAATACTCTATTTTCGAGGCCAAGCTATTTTCATCGGCCACCGCTTCTACTTCAATCACCTCTGGCTGCTCCTGATTATTTGCCTCATCCGAAAATTCTTCAAGCACCGATTCATGACGAGATATAAAGTACGAAATAGCCATCCACATCCCTAACGATCCTAATAAGTACATCCCATCTGTACTTACATTCACTATAAAGCAGTCAATCAACCAAAGTGTTAAGATAACCCAGAATGAATACAGTATAATTCGCAGCCACCTCAAATTCACATTTTCACTATATGAATAGCGTTTCTTTAGCCATTTGCTATATTTCGGAATCTCTATTGCTGCCCAAATTGTGTAACTCAATCCGTAAACACCGGCCAATGCCACATTGACATAATAGACGAAATCCATCGATGTAAGCCAATAACACAACGGAGTTACAACAAAGGGAATACTACGAATAACTAATCTTTTCCATGTCACACTCCCGGGCCTGACGAGCTCCTTCAATATGCTCGTATAAATAGGAACCACTACCATATCAATAGCAGCTATCAATTGCCATGTTTTTGTCTGCCAATATCCATCTTCTGTGATTATAAATAGATCTTTAACACTCTCTGCAAAGATTACCATCATCAACACAGACACCATCCGTGATATCATATCGCTCCCACGACGCCAGAACATCCACGACATCAAGCCGTAGAACATTACCAGCAATCCATAGATAAAAAACAGGACATTTAACGCCATAGGCTCACATTATATATATTATATATAGTTATATAAAAGCTAATTCCAAAGGCCATATAAAAAGACCTTTGGAATCGAGCTCTTAATTATACGACATTTATTTTTTTCAAATTGCCATCTATCACTTCTTACTCAATCGTGTAATATATGCTCCGTAAGCAGTGACCACAAGGAAGCATATCAAGGGTAGCACAAACGACACATTGACTGCCGCCATACCACCGATTTCCTTCAAATCTATAATTGATCCCTGTAGAGGTGGCATAATAGCGCCTCCCACAATGGCCATCACCAAAAATGCTGCGCCCAGCGAGGTGTCACGAGCCTCCACATTTTCAAGGGCTATACCATAAATACTGGGGAACATAATCGACATAAACGCACTTATCGCCACAAGGCAGTAGAGACCCACCATGCCTTCAATAAAAATAGTACCGAGCGTACACACTGTGGCACCTATACCAAAGGTGAGCAACATCTTATAGGCAGGGAAATATTTCATCAAATATGTACCAATAAAGCGGAACGACAAAGCCAAGCCCATTGCCACAATATTGTACATCTGTGCTGTAGCCTTATTTATCCCTAAATTATCGGCATATTGAATGATAAATGTCCACACCATAATTTGTGCTGCCACATAGAACATCTGCGCCAAAACACCGCTACGATAACGCACATTGCGCCACAAGCGACTAAGCGTTTCTCCGGCACTTATCTTTTCACCGTTGCCCTCTGTGCGTGGCATCTTCACCAATGCAATAATGATAAACATCACTAGCACTATCAATCCGATAGCCACGTATGGATCGCGTATCACAGCCAAATCATGCACTCTGATACCGGCTTTTTCACTTTCGCTTAGTGTATCAAAAATTATCTGACCGGCGGCATCGCGCTTATCCGACCATAGATTTGGAAGAATAATCAGCGAAGCCACTGCCATGCCCGAAAGTGAGCCTACAGGATTAAATGCCTGCGCAAAATTCAATCTTCGTGTTGAAGTCTCTTTGTCTCCAAGCGATAGAATGTAGGGATTGGCTGTTGTTTCAAGAAATGCCAAGCCAAATGTCAACACGTAAAGAGATACACAGAAGAATGTAAATTCCTCATAAGCCGCAGCAGGGATAAACATAAATGCACCAAACGCATACAATCCCAACCCGAGCAAAATGCCACTCTTGTAGCTATACTTTCGAATAAACAGAGCCGCCGGAATAGCCATGGTAGCATACCCCCCATAAAAGGCAAATTGAACCATTGATGCTTTGGTTGCCGACAATTCCATTACGGTCTGAAACGCCGCCACCATGGGATTGGTGATATCATTTGCAAATCCCCATAGGGCAAAGAGCGAGGTGACAAGTATGAATGGTATTAAATACTTTCGCTCCACCAATTTATGTGATGTCTTCTTAATCTTGTCCATAACTATTTGATTTCCTTGATTTCATTTGGCGAAGTTATAACCCCGGCGGATTGCGCTTGAAGTAAGATGTTTCCTATCGCTGTCGCTTCAACCGGGCCGGCCACTACTTCAAGTCCGGTTGCCTCGGCTGTCAAGCGATTAAGAAGACCATTTCTGCTTCCACCACCAATGATTTGCAGGCGTTCCACCGGCTGAGACAAGAGAGTATTAAGTCCATCAATACCCTTCTTATAGCGAGCTGCAAGCGATTGGAGCACTACTCGAACATATTCTCCCTGGCCTTTCGGCTCTTGCATCGAATGCTCACGGCAATAATTTGCTATGGCCTCGCTCATACTGCGTGGTGAATGGAACATTTGGTCGTCAACATCAATCACAGAGTCTATCTCTGCCGATTCAGCCGCTGCAAGCATCGGTCCATACTCTACCGACAAGCCCTGCTCTTTCCATTGACCCATCAGACTTTGAAGAATCCAAAGCCCCGTGATATTCTGCAAGAAACGTATCTTGCCTCCCACAGCGCCTTCATTGGTAAAGCCTGCCTGACGCGCGTCTTCGGTCAAAATAGGCTCATCAATAGTAGCACCCAGCAGTGACCATGTCCCTGAGCTGAGATATGCGGTGCGCGATGCTGCATAATCGCTGCCTACACAATACACCGCACTCGCTGTGTCATGTGAACCTACTGCTACCACCTCCACATCATAATCTATTCCTATGCGCGCCTTAATGTCGGCGGTCAACTTACCTCGAACAGTTCCCGGCATCACTATTTCGCCAAAAATATGCTCGGGCAAGCCGGCTTTGCAAATTAGCTCCATATTCCAATTGCGAGTGCGAGCATCGAGCAAGCCCGATGTTGATGCAATCGTATATTCATTTGATGCTTTTCCGGTCAGGAAATAGCTGAACAAATCGGGAGTAAACAGTATTCGAGAGGCCGAATTGATTATGTCGGGCTCTGTCTTTATGGTTTTTGCCAAGCGGAAAACACTGTTAATATCCATTATCTGAATTCCGGCTTCGCCATAATGCTCTTCCGGAGTCATTCCGCCCGCAAAAAATTCATCAGATGCTCCTGCCACTGCCTCATCTCTGTAGCAAATAGGATTCCCCAATAGGTTGCCTTTTGAATCTATAAACCCAAAGTCAACTCCCCAGGTGTCAATCCCTATGCTGCGAATCTTGTAACCGGCCGAAACTGCATCGGCCAAGCCTCGCACCATTTCGTCAAAGAGTGACAAGAAGTTCCAATAAGTGTGGCCGCCAAGTTTCACCTGTCGATTCTCAAAGCGCCTCACTTCATGCAATGTAAGTGTTTGGCCGGAAACACATCCGGCCATCACACGTCCACTTCCGCCGCCAAAATCAACGGCTATAAATGCTTCTTTCATTATTTACCCTCTTTGCCAAGGAAATATGATTCCAAATCACCAATTTCTGCTTCGGTTAGAGGATTGACATTTGCACCATTCAACACTGCAATGCGACAACCCATTTCGAAGAACATTGCGCGCTCGAATGCATGGTCGAAATCCTCACCACACACCACCTGACCATGCTTCAACAACATTGCCGAATTGTGGTCGGTAAGTGCATCTACTACACATTTAGCCAATTCCGGCGAACCGGGACGATAGTAAGGTATCATCGGGATTTCTGCGCCTACGTGGAGGGCCATTTCAGCTGTGAAGTTGAAATTTTCAGGGCGCTTATCCATACAAGCAATCGTTGTGGCATAAGGGCTCTGGAAGTGCAACACTACATTCATATCGGGGCGATTACGCAACACTCCCATGTGGAACACTGATTCCATCGAAGGCTTTACACCATTTAGGATTTCACCGGTCGATAGACGGCACACTGAAACACGATCAGGAGTCAATTCTGGAACCCATGAACCGGTTCCCGACAACAACACTTCATCATTGTCCAAACGCCATGACAAGTTGCCACTGCTACAAATGGTCAAGCCTGCCGCTCCTACGCGGCGGGCCTGACGTACAAATTCTTCAATTTGTGATATTTTTGCCATATTCGATTATTTATAGATGGGACCGTAAGTCTGACATGCACGATAATCTGAACCCTCTTTATCCATACCAAATGCATTCCATGATGCAGGACGGAAGATTTCATCTTCAGGGACATTGTGCATACACACAGGAATACGAAGCATCGAACACAATGTAATCAAGTCGGCACCGATGTGACCGTAGCTGATTGCGCCGTGGTTAGCACCCCAATAATTCATCACTGAGTAAACATCCTTAAACGGAACTTTGGTTGCATCCAAGCGAGGAACAAACCATGTGGTAGGCCATGTCGGGTCGGTACGCATGTTCAACACCTCGTGAATTTCAGGATCTATGTCAGCAGTCCAGCCTTCTGCAATCTGGAGAACCGGGCCAAGACCCTTGATGAGGTTCAAGCGTGACATTGTCACAGGCATGCCACCCTTGGACAAGAAGTTGGATGAGAAACCACCGCCACGGAAGTAGTCACGGTCGGCAGGCATCCAGTTAGTATTCTTCAAGCAGCCTTCCACGTCGGCCTCATTCATTTCCCATGCTGGTTTCATACAAGGTTCTCCCTGTGCGTTGGTGCTGGCACCTGTAGCATCGAGAGTAGTTGCACCTGAGTTAATCAAGTGAATCATACCGCCTGCTGCAATACCGGTCAATTCTTTTCCGGTTACGCGCTTAACCGCTTCGGGGCTCCAATATGTGCGAACATCTGAGAACATCTGGCCGCAACCGGTCAACAATTTGCCAAACAACATAGCTACGGCGTTGCAAGCATCATTTTCTGTAGCCACAACATAAGCTTCACGAATACCGTTCCAGTCAAATGTGCTACACATCAGAGCTTCTGTGAAGTCACCATTAGGCTTCCAGTCTGTCCACTGACGCTGGCCTTGGAAGCCGGCAGCGATAGCATTGTGACCGATAGCTTCTTCCTTGAATCCCATTTCGAGGAGTTTTGGATTGCCATGCATCAAATCGCGCACAATGAGGGTCATCTTCACAACGAACTCCCAGTCAGCATCTTTCTGCTCACGGGTTTTCTGACGTTCCGGACGGTTCTTGTCCCAACCTTCGTTCACTTTGCACCACTTTTCTGTCCAAGCCATAGCCTTTTCATATTCTTCGTGGTCATAGATACCCTCTTCCATACGGCGGAGAATTTCTGTTTCGTCAACGCTTTCGTTACGCATACCAAGGTATTCCTGGAAGAAGTTCTGATCCACGATACTACCTGCGATACCCATACACTGGCTACCAATTGACAAGTAGCTTTCGCCACGCATAGTTGCTACTGCAAGAGCTGCACGTGCCCAACGGAGAATCTTTTCAGCTACGTCGGCCGGAATAGAATTGTCTGTAATATCCTGTACATCATGGCCATAAATACCGAATGCAGGAAGACCCTTCTGAGCATGACCGGCCAACACTGCAGCCAAATATACAGCGCCCGGACGCTCTGTGCCATTAAAGCCCCAAACAGCCTTGGGCCAATGGGGATGCATATCCATTGTTTCTGAACCATAGCACCAACATGAAGTAACTGAAATTGTTGCACCTACTCCTTCACGCTCAAACTTTGCCTGACAAGCAGCTGTTTCAGCCACTCGACCGATAGTGCCGTCAGCGATAACACATTCCACAGGAGTTCCATCTGCATGCTTTACATTTGCAGAAATCAACTCAGCCACTGCTTTGGCAAGATTCATTGTCTTTTCTTCAAGACTTTCACGAACACCCCCCTGACGACCATCAATCGTGGGGCGAATACCAATTTTGGGATACTTTTTCATGATAAAAAATATTTTTTAGTTAATTATTTCACATTAATAATGCAAGTTCCGACAAATATACAATTTTTTATCCAACAACTAATGTATTTCTGCACTTTTATCTTCACTCCAACAAAAAAACAACCCCGAACCTCCCCACTCCCCTCAAAACCACCCTCTAACAGCCGCATCCCTCCTCCTACCACC
>JAZSAZ010000027.1:0-68897 GCA_045602165.1 Paramuribaculum sp.
ATATCTGTCGCTGCGGCCATCGCTGCCGGTAATCTTCGCCGATACTCGCCCGCTATATGAGGGATTGGCACCGTCGGCATATCGCAATTGCTGTGACACGAACGGAGTGTTCCACTCCCTGAGCCATCCATGCATGTCATACATCTGTGTACGTGACATCCCTCCAAGATAGTCGGTGCGCTGTAGATTACCATAGCTGTCGTAGCTGTTTTCGGAAATGGTCAGTGTCGATGTTCCGACTCCGCTCAACAGTGATTTTGTCACTCGGCCATGGGCGTCATACTCCGTATCTGTTGTAATGGCTGATAACGATGATGAGGGGTGATTGCTCTCTGTGGCTAATGAGATGACACTCTGCTTGGGCAGTCCGCCTCGAGTGTAAGCTGTGTTTACGGCATATGTCTTGTCGTCACTCTGAATGATGGCGGCTGATATGATACGTTCTTCGCTGTCGTAATAGCTCACTGTGAGCATCGGCTTGCGTGTGTCTGTGTCTGCAGTCTCGGTGTCAATACCCAGCACTGCTGTCAACTCTCCTGTGGGGAGCCCTAGCGGGAAGCCGATGTATCCGGCAGGGGCAAGTGATGCGAGTTTCTGTGATGAGGCTTGTGGGATGAAGCTATAATCATCATAGTATGTAGCAGTGAGCAGTTGCGCCTGGGTTAAGAGATTTTCTACATCGGAAGAGGTCTCATAGCCAATTGTCGAGAGGGATTGAAGCGATGACGATTCGCCGATGGCTACGGCTGAGGTTGTACGTGTTGCCACCATCTGTGGCGCATCTGTGGCTGCTTCGCTCCAGAATTCTTCGCTTAGAGCATCCTGGCAAGTGCCTGTAACCACCGGGCGCCCCAGTCGGTCGTAGAGCATAAATGAACGTCGCCCTCTCTCTGCCTGATTGCCATCACGAGTAAATGCAATCCGATTATCGCTGTCATATACATACTGTATGGCTTGGCATCCGGGGAGTTTCTTATAGCGTAAGCGCAGTTTGGCATCGTAGCGATAGATATAGGCATAGCTGTCCAATATATCAGCATTGGCAGCCGAGGAGGAGGTGCTGATGCGTGCTGTGGCTTCGGGGGGGAGCACAAGCAGCGGATTGCCCCACGAATCGCTCACAGTGTATGTATCGGCAAATACTCCTTCGCTTTCTGTGAGTTGTCGCTGCAATATCTGTCGGCCCAAGCAGTCGGTAAAGACCCAGGTGACGCGTCCGTCGCCATCTTCTGTTTTGAGGGCGTCAAGTTCGCCGGCATCGTAATAGCCGTCGGCTGTAAGCGTAGCTCCATTCCAATTCCAGCGCACCACTCGGCGCTGCTGTTCATTGGGATTTGAACATGATATTTCACTGCTCGCCGGGTGCTCTGCAAAGTCAATCCCTCCGAGGGTTGTGGTGTTGGGCTGTTCGGTGCCGTAGTAGGGATATGTAATTGCGCTGAAGGCCTGAGCATCGCCATACTGCGCTTGTGCAGCCGAACGAAGCGGGGTATCTCGTTTGATGGCTGTGTCGGTAGTTTCCGCGTCGATATTCAGTGGCATCCACTGCGTTATAGGCCGTCCTATTGCATCGTAATACGACACTTTGGCTACATCCTCGCCGCCGCCTCCCATCTCATGGCCGATTTCTGCCACTGACTTTCCGAAACCATCATAAAGAGCCGTGGCTGATGTGCCTGCATTGGCATCGAGAATATAGGCCGTGGTGCTGATGCGATTCTGCCCGGCATACGTTCCGTTGGTTTCAGCATGCAGTTCATATGTGTATTCTGTGAGAGTTCTGTTTTGGGTGTCGCTGATTTTGGAGAGTCGATTGCCGGTGTAGGTGTATCTCGAAATCTTTCCCGAGGGATTGGTTATTTGTGTACAGCCTATCATTGGCTGCCATAAATACTGTGAGCGCAAAACATCGGAGTCGTCGGAAGGTGAACCTCTCAAAATCAATGCTGTCAGCAGTTCGCCATCATACCCCCATTCATATTGGGTCAACGGTTTGCCTGTCTGCGACACTGATATTGGTTTGCCATGGAGGGTATATCCATTTATACGCTGATTATCTACGGCTATGCGTGCAATATCGGTTCGCAAATTTGTGGGTCGCGTTACGCTTTGGCCGTAAAGCCCTGAAAAGAGTCCATACTCATATTGACGATGAAGAGTATCGCTACCATTCATAACCCACATTTGGCGCACCGGCAGGTGCTTTAAGCCTCTTTGTGTGGCCGAACTATAGAAATTACTATTGACCATCGATGAATAGGCTTGATGATGTTCCAGGGTGTGTCCCCCCTCGCGTATGGTTTCACCAACGGCTATTCGCATGGGGTTTACAGAAACAATACTATCGCATTTCCATACAGGATGGCTATATGGCAATATCGGGAAGTCAATAGGAGGTCTTAATCCTAATGGCACTAAGGGTAGTGAGTGTTCGTTGGCATAATGGCGCTTTGTGGTGCGCAGACGCTGTGAACCGTCAGCGAAATATTTTATGGTGGCTATCGAGTCAAGACGTCGTGATGATGCCTCTGTGTGGATATTGAAATAGCTGATGTCATCTAACGAACGTAAGTCTTTATCTATTGCTTCAGATACAAAGTTCTTTATCTGTCGCACTAGTGGTTCATGATGTATATCGGTTGCAATACACACTGAGTCGATGGTGGAGTAGAATCGCTGTTCTGTTTCAAGTGGTGTATATTCGCCATTGAGCCACCTGTAGGATGTGCGGCGACTCAGTTCGGGCTCTGCGCCGATATGCTCACGGAAATATCCACGTGCTATATGAGAATCAAACAGCAATCGATAAGCGCTAGGGCCTCCTACCGGGATGGTACTTACGCGTAGAGTACGTGTATCTGTGGGGTCAGAGCTCATTTCGCGTCCTTGATACAGACGCTCCAAATTACAGCGGGAGGTGTCAAATTCATAATCTGTGATAAGTGGATGGTCTATACCTGTTCCACTGACACTCTCGGTCACTTTCCCATAATATATGCCGGCTTGTTCTATAGGGATGCCGGGAAGTTTAGAACCATACAGTAGAGACGATGATGTGTCATATAAAGATTCTATGGTTATGATATTTATTAGCCTAAACCACTTTGTTCCCGACATTGAGATGAAATCGGACCTTGACAGTGTAGTCAAATCCATGTTGCACATACCTTCGGAATATGACAATTCCCGCACCTGTCGGCGTCCGGTATTCTCATCTGTCATGGTGATGCTCTTGAGTCGTACACCTATGGTCAGCGTAGAATCATCCTCTACCTCATCGGCCGGGGGATCGTCAGGGTCAATGGGGAATATCGGGTCATCGGGGTCTATTATATCCCAGATGAGTGTATCGAAGGTTAAGTCACGGCCTCTGCCAAAATTAACAGCTCTGTTTCTCGGTCTAAGTATGATGCTATTGGGCTCATACTCATATTTTGTGATAACACCGGTTGATGATATACTTTGCTGTAATGCTCCGCTTATGGCATACGTCGGATTGGGACGGCGGCGTGGATTGAGTTTTGCTGTTTCGGAATAAATTGCCGTATAGCTGCTTGGTAGTGCAGACTCCGGTGCATTGGCGTAATTGAATATATCCCCTACGGGATGCCCTGAATCAGCATGATATATAAATTCTTGGCTATCATTGAGTGTGCCATCTGCTGCTGTCGTTGTAATTTTTTTGAGCTTGCGACGATCTGAGCCTTGACCACTTAGTGTTATCGACTTTACAATATTGCCCGAATAGTCTTTTAGTGTTATTGATGAGATATATTTCTTGAAATTTTCAGATGTGTCATACCCAAATTCCACAGTTGCTGTACGGGAAACAATTCTAAAAGGTATGCGCTGATCATCAAATATGGTGGTATTGGTAGCTTCTGAACTATTTGGAAGTCCTGATGAAAGCCAATCTATATTCGGAACGCAATCGCTGGTGCGCATACTAAGCGTTTCTGTAGGGCGCGTATTGTTGCGATTCCAGCGAGGTATTTGCGTGTATTCGATTTTAATAGTATCTGCACCTTCTGCGGTTATGATACGGCTCAACTGCCATGTCGAAACTGCATTGTAATTGGGCGATTTGAAATTTGCAGGCAGACAATAAGGTAGGTATCTGTACTCTATGTGTTCTCGCTCTGTAAACTCATATTTGGTGCCGTCGGGGGTTGTTACTCGAAAGTCTCGAACGCCTTCGCTTATCTGCCCGATTTGCTCTATCTCATTGTCGCTTTCGGGGAGTTCGATTATTTCCCCCTGACGAATTACAAAACTCCCCGACCCTCCGGGGCAGTTGTAGCTATATCTGTCAAGAGATGCTTCTTTGCGATAGTCCATCAAGTCACAGATGTAGGTGGTATCGACACTCTGTGAATCTCGCAAATCAAATGTCACCTTTTCATCAGGCAATCCCTTTATCACTCGGCTTACGGAGCCTGTGCCTGTCAGATTCCATCCCAGGCCTATCCACCCTGCCAATTCCTCGGTGGTAAATGCTCCTACGCGATAGGTCAACCCTACGGCCATCGGGTATGCTCCTACTTGCCATTCCAGCAAGGGATAGGATAGTGTGGCACGTCCTGTTGTGTAGTTGATTTCTGCTTGGCGATATGCCGGCATTGTTGCTACTTCGGGCGATGGAGCAACAGCCAACTCTTCGGCCGTGCGTGTGGGCCAGAATGCAGTTGCCTGATTCTCTTGTGCTATGGCCTTTGATGTGGAGATTACAACAACCAAAGCCATGAATATGTGAAGCAGCTGTTTCATCGCTTTATCTTGTTGTGATTTTCTGTGTTACTCGCCAATTTCTGCCGCTGATACTTATCAGATAGGTCCCATCTGTCAGATTGCTAAATGATGTCTGCAATCGCACTCCGAATTGAGATTCCAACACTCGCCCTGCCACATCGCACAGCATTACATCGACCTCCTCTTCATTTGGAAGATGAATTTCAACATTGCCATCGTAAGTATCTATTTCTATGCTATTAAACTCAAATGGCAATTCTCCGTACGACATTCGGGAGTCATAATCCGCAAAGCCACTATTTTGCACATTGTATAGCGACTTGGGAGATATCTGCTCCGGTTCGTCATTCATTGTTGACCGAACGGGGTGTTTATACAATGGAAAGATATATGTATATTGCTGATTCTCAACCCATGGAGCATTTATGTCCAGTTCTACTGCTATGGGGTAGATGCTATTCTCTGCAAACCAGTATCTGCGAGTCACTTTCACTCTTTGAGTTTGTGCCTCAGCAATTGGGGGCTCTACTGATGAGCAATCTATTGTATGCTCTAAGTATTTGGCGTTGCGAATTGTATCGCCCGGCTCCAATATCACAGTTTGATTTTGTGCCAACTTTCGGAGACACACACCATCGAGGTTGAATTTTCGAGAAAGGTTACTACTCGCTAAGCCGCGAACACGGCCCACAGACTGATTCATCGACAGGCTGTCAACATTAAATTTCCATGAAGAGCCCTCCATTGTGGTCAACCACACTGAGTCAGAAGAAATCAGATAGTCACTCCTTAGCACAGGTAAAAGTTCCATGACCACAGAATCTCCTCGGGTGAAATATTGCAATCCGGCTTGAGTTATTTTATCCGATTCTGAGAAGTCTCGCACATTGCTTTCGCTCGCTGCATCCCATGGCGACACAGACAACTCGAATCCCCCGATACGCACCACACCACCCCTAGCATCAGCAGAGCAGACCCCAACTGCAGCCAGTAAAAGCAAAATCGTAGATATTAGATTTCGTAGCTTCATGGTCCTCAATCCTTTATAACCGCAAATATAATGATTGAGGCTTGAAATACCAATATTTTACCGCAACAAATTTTGCTGGGAGAATAATGAAAAAAAGAGCTGCCATAAGGACAGCTCTGTATGACATCTTTATCACCATTTACGGCAGGTGATGACTACCCCCATTTCTGTGGTCATTATCAGCTGCTCTGAGGTTAAATGATTTATAGTAAAATTCACCGTCAACCCCTTTGCAGCGGGATCTACAGTGTCGGGGAATGTAATACCCCATCGAGCCAACCCGCGAGCCGATTCATAGGGGAATTGAATGGAAAAGCGCATCGCATCTTCGTCGTAAACAAGATTCCCCACCACTCGCGTGCCGCCGGTAGCTGTAAGCTGCGCCACATCTCGATAAATACAATAATAATATTTACCCTCCGGATCCACACTTGTGCCATCGGGATAGTCCATAGACAGAATCTGCCACTGCCCGGAGAAATCGCCATTTTGAGCCAGCTCGCGGCATGCATTTGATGAAAACAGCGCCACCATCATTAGCGCAATATATATTACTCTTTTCATAGCCATCCGGTTTTTGTGATAGTTAACATTGCTCCAAAATTATCACCGACCAATTTGCTTGCATCAACCCCGATTCCCAATCGAGCATTCCAGCCGGGCAATTTGCGCGGATGATAGTTCAACTCAAGCAATCCATTGAAATTATAACGAAGGTAGCGTGCCGGCACATCATAGCTACCCCACGAGCGGGTATAAGTCAGCAACACACGATAGTCAAGCTCCGGCAAGGGGGAGCCTTCAAACCCTATGTGGTGACCTTTTATGCGATTATCCATGAAATCATACGAGTTATACAAGCCCGGAGTGTTGTAGATAGGAGATATCAAAAGCGGATTTCCCATACCCATGCCCCAATGTTGCCAGCCGGTGTAGAGATAATGAGAGTAATAACCATCTCGTCCGCTCACCTGCGAAGGCACTTGGTCGGTTATATCCCAGTAAACAGCGCCGCTCTGATCTTTGGTGTTGATATATTCATAGACAAATTTGCTGATAATAGGATTCTTTGGAAGCTCCACCTGAACACCGAGCAACATATCTTTCCAAGCATGGTCAAAGAACATCATTGAGTGATCTTCAAAAAAATGTTCATAGTAGGCCCTCACTTTCCAATCCGATTTTTTGGGCGACCAATTAACCGCAAGCGACCACTGTCCGACATGATTTCCGAGGGCATTGGCTATTTCTCCTTGTTGATGTGGATCGGCTGAATCGCCTCCGCCCATGCCAAATATCATTTTGACCATATCTTTAAACCCATGAGGTATTTTCACTTCATAAGGCTCTTTGGTGTAGCGATTAACGGCATGCACGGTGCCACCCCATGTTGTGGCCATCTCCAAACCACCCTCAACGGTTATTGGGCTGTTGTCGGGGTTAAACCCTCGCAAGAAAAGTCCTTTTGAATGAAACAATCGATTGTCCACCCAGCTTGCGCCTTCACCGGCTCTATTGCGCTCCCACTTATCATCTGTATACATACCCATTGAAAAATAGCCTCTGACAGCAAGCCATTTCTTTGTATAGGGGACATAATTGTAATGGGGCATCTCAAGAAGAATCTGGGGTACCGGTCGATAGTTTGTCGACATTATCATATCGCCGGAGCTCAAATCCGGATCTACAACTCCACTTTGCCACTGCTTTGAACCGATTGTCAGGTTCAACGAGCGATAACGCACTCCTGCATATAGCTGCTGAATAACAAAGGGCGATGAATAACGATATGGTACCGCCAAATCGGCACCAACTTCCCAGTCAAAACGCTTGTCATATTTTTTGTGCTTAAATATTCCGGCACGAATGTAGCCGTTTGAACTACGCAATGATGACAAGCCATAGCGATTGCTCACCAACCAGAATGGGGTGGTTTCGCCTGTTGACACAGAGGAATTAAACTCCACTCCATAGGAAAGAGTGCTGTCGGGGATTTCAAATGCCCGGATAGGTGCTGTGGCAATAACAGCTAAAATGGCTCCTAAAGTTATTTTCTTTATATTCATAGCTTTATTTAAGTAACATTTCAGTCAATCGGCAACCACGCAGAAATTCGGCTGTTGTCATTCGACGCTTGCCGGGAGCTTGCAAGGAGAGAATCTCCAATTGATAGTCTTGGCAGTCAACCATCATGGTGCCGGCCGAGCTATCCACTCTGACCAATCCAGGGTGCGAAGCCGGGGTGTTAGTGATTCGAGTTGCAAACACTTTAAGTGAACCCTGCTCGGCATCGCCACTGAAGAGAGTGGACCACGCTGCGGGATAGGGTGACAGACCGCGCACAAGATTATGCACCTTGGCAGCCGGTTGTGACCAATCTATTTTGCATGTATCCTTGAAAATCTTTGGCGCCGGACACGGCTCTACTCCGGGCACCTCCTCCTGGGGTATAACCTTCAGATTGCCCTCAACAATTGAATTCACAGTCTTTACGGTCAGTTCCGCACCAAGCACCATCAGTCTATCATGAACCGAACCGCAATCCTCATCGGGTCCAATCTCTATGGGACAAGCATCAATAATATCCCCGGTGTCAATCTCGTGCTTGAGGAAGAATGTTGTCACTCCGGTCTGTGTTTCGCCATTGATAACAGCCCAATTGATTGGGGCCGCACCACGATAGCGAGGAAGCAAGGAGGCATGAAGATTGAATGTGCCCAACGGGGGCATCATCCACACAACCTCGGGCAACATTCTAAATGCTATGACCACAAACAAATCGGCATTCAGCTCCTGAAGTTCGGCTATAAACTCCTCATCCTTGAGTTTAACAGGCTGCAACACCGGCAATCCCACCGACAGCGCATATTGCTTCACGGCAGATTGCTGCAGTGAACGCCCACGCCCTGCCGGCTTGTCGGGAGCTGTAACCACAGCCACAACATTAAATCCCGCCTCTATAATGCCACGCAAACTTTCAACGGCAAAATCCGGAGTGCCGAAAAACACTATTTTTAGGTCTGGCTTTTCCATATTCGGTATGTAACAATATTCAATAATGCAAATTTAGCTATTTTTTTCACATTTTATCTGCATGAAAATCCATGAAGTTGAGTAACTTTGTAGAAATCCAAAGAAACAAGACATTATCACCTACCATGATGAAACATAAACTTCTCTCAATGTTCCTACTGTCAACATCGGTAATCTGCTCGGCAGCCGAACCGGTTGACTATGTAAATACCCTTGTTGGAACTCAGTCAAAGTACGAATTATCAACAGGCAATACACTCCCCCTCGTAGCTATGCCTTGGGGGATGAATAGCTGGACTCCTCAAACAGGTAAAAACGGTGATGGATGGTCATATACATACAATGCCGACAAAATTGTTGGCTTCAAACAGACCCACCGTCCATCGCCTTGGATCAACGACTACGGCCAGTTCTCCCTGATGCCTGCCGTTACCGGCAAGCCGGTGTTTTTGGAGAGTGAACGCGCAAGCTGGTTTTCTCACAAAGCCGAAAAGGCCACACCCTACTCATATAAGGTATATCTGGCCGACCATGATGTGACCACAGAATTTACTGCCACTGAACGTGCTGCCAAATTCCGATTCACATTCCCTAAAGCAGAGCTTTCAACAGTCATCATCGACGCTTTTGATAGCGGTTCGTCTGTTTCAATTGACGCATCAAACCGCCGAATCACAGGTTACACAACCAAAAATGTAGGTGGTGTACCCGACAATTTCAAAAACTATTTTGTCATAGAGTTTGACACCCCCTTCAGCTATTCAGCCACAGTGCTCGACAGCACTATTACCGAAGGTGCCACCACAGCTACCGGTAATCATGCCGGTGCCATTGTGGGCTTTACCACAGCTAAAGGGCAAAAGGTAAATGCTCGAGTAGCATCCTCATTCATCAGTCTCGAACAAGCCGAGCTCAACCTCCGCGAACTTGGCAACAAAACCTACGAAGAGATTGAGCAGCAGGGTCGCGCTCGATGGAACGACGTGCTCTCTCGCATCGAAATAGCTCCCGACAGCTACGATTTCCAGCTCGACCGTCTGCGCACATTCTATTCTAATATGTACCACGCTCTGCTTTTCCCTCATGCCCTTCATGAGATAGACGCCGAAGGAAAAGTGATACACTACAGCCCTTACAACGGCAAAGTATTGCCCGGATACATGTACACAGATACCGGTTTTTGGGACACATTCCGTGCACTCTTCCCGTTAGTCAATCTACTATATCCCTCAGAGAGCGCAAAGGTGCAAGAAGGACTTGTGAATGCCTATCTTGAAAGCGGATTCCTTCCCGAGTGGGCAAGCCCGGGACATCGTGGGTGCATGGTGGGCAACAATAGCGCATCAGTGGTTGCTGATGCCTATTTGAGTGGCATCCGCGGCTACGACGTTGAGACACTTTGGCAAGCCATCACTTCCGGAGCCCACAAAGTACACCCCACCGTGAGCTCTACCGGTCGCCTCGGACATGAATACTATGACCGTCTTGGATATGTACCCTACAATGTTGGTATCCACGAAAGTGCTGCCCGCACCCTTGAATATGCCTACAATGATTGGTGTATCTATCATCTCGGTAAAGCGCTCGGCAAATCTAAAAAAGAGCTAGAGCCTTACGCTGCAAATGCCATGAACTATCGCAACCTTTTCGACCCGGAACACAAGCTAATGCGTGGTCGCAATGAAGATGGCTCGTTCCAATCACCATTCAATCCCTTAAAGTGGGGCGACGCCTTCACTGAAGGCAACTCATGGCACTACACATGGTCAGTGTTCCACGATCCCCAAGGCCTCATCGACCTAATGGGTGGCAAAGATGAATTCAACGCAATGATGGACTCAGTGTTTACCGTGCCGCCTGTATTTGACAATAGTTACTATGGCTTCACAATCCACGAAATCCGCGAAATGCAGATTATGAACATGGGCAATTATGCACATGGCAATCAGCCAATCCAGCACATGATATATCTCTACAACTGGTCGGGTCAGCCATGGAAAGCCCAATACTGGGTGCGTGAAGTGATGAATCGCATGTACACCCCCAATCCCGATGGATATTGCGGCGATGAGGACAATGGCCAAACCTCGGCTTGGTATGTATTCTCGGCTCTCGGCTTCTACCCAGTGTGTCCCGGCAGCGGAGAATATGCCCTCGGTGCGCCGCTATTCAAAGATGTGAAAGTGCATCTTGAAAACGGCAAAACCGTCAGCATCACAGCCCCCGATAATTCCGACACAAATCGCTACATCGGCTCAATGACCGTTAACGGCAAAGCCTACAACGCCAACTATTTGACAATGGATATGCTCCGTTCAGGCGCCGCAATCAATTTTAACATGAGCGCCACCCCCAACAAAGACCGCGGCACCAACGACAAATCGGCCCCCTACTCCTTCTCACGCAAATAAAATCCCCTCCCATCGATAACAAAGGCGCACCCCGCAGCGGGATGCGCCTTTTGTATGCGTGAATCGGAAATGACTCTGCTGAGTGTCCGAGAGATTACACTGTGAGGATTTCTTTTTCCTTTGCGGCGAAAAGCTCGTCAATCTTTTTCATGTATTTGTCGTGGAGTTTCTGAGCTGTGCCTTCGGCATCTTTAGAAATATCTTCCGACATACCCTGCTTAACTGCTTTCTTCAAGCCTTCAATTGCATCGCGACGAGCATTGCGAACTGAAACCTTTGCATTTTCAGCTTCGGCTTTTGACTGCTTAACAAGCTGCTTGCGGCGCTCTTCGGTCAACGGGGGGATAGACAAGCGAATAACTTCACCATTGTTTTCGGGAGTGATGCCAAGTTCAGAGTTGATGATAGCTTTTTCAATTTCTCTAAACATTGCTTTTTCCCAAGGTGTGATGGCAATTGTGCGTGCATCTGGCACAGAGATATTTGCCACATTGCTGATGGGCACTGCGCTACCATAGTATTCCACACGGATGCCATCAACCAATTTTGTGCTGGCTTTGCCGGCGCGGATGTGTGACAATGATTCGTCAAGATAGGCACATGCCAATTCCATCTTCTCTTCAGCCGGATTCAAATAGTCTTTTACGTCCATATTGTATCTGTTTTTTTATGATTTTTCCACCTATTAATAAACCAATGTGCCTATAGGCTCGCCGGCAATCACTTTGGCAAGATTGCCCGGAGTGTCCATATCAAACACCACGATTGGCAACCCATTCTCCTTGCAAAGAGCTGTTGCGGTGAGGTCCATCACACGGAGTCCGCGATTGAGCACTTCGCCATAAGTAATCTTGTCAAACTTAGTGGCTGTGGGGTCTTTTTCGGGGTCGGCTGTGTACACACCATCAATGCGAGTGCCCTTGAGCATCACATCGGCCTGCACTTCAATTCCGCGGAGAGCGCTGCCGGTGTCGGTGGTAAAATAGGGATTTCCGGTGCCGCCGGCAATAATAGCCACAGTGCCTTCGCCAAGAGCTTCAATAGCTTTGCGATTGCTGTAATGCTCCCCGATGGGATACATATTAAGAGCCGTAAACACACGTGCTTTCTGACCTATATCCTCAAGAGCCGAGCTGAGAGCAAGCGAATTGATAGTAGTGGCAAGCATACCCATCTGATCACCCTTCACTCGGTCAAATCCCTTGGCTGCACCCTGAAGACCGCGGAAAATATTACCACCGCCAATGACGATAGCCACTTCAACGCCCGCTTTGACCACTTCGGCAATCTGGCGTGCATATTCCATCAATCGATCGGCATCAATGCCATAACCCTGTTTGCCCATCAGCGATTCGCCGCTTAGCTTGAGCAAGACTCTTTTGTATTTTGGTTCCATACGTTAATTTATTTTTTCTGTTCACAAATTTATATATTTATTTCCACAACTAAAAATAGCCGCCATCGAAATTTATTCATACTCCTCACCTTTTTAACTGCAATCGAACAAGAAACTCCAATAACCTATTTTCGACAAAAAAACCATTCTTCTCTGCTCGAAAAGGGGGAAAACGACAGCGAAACAGCTTCGAATTGAGCAAAAACAGAGATTTTTCAGAAAAAAAATCGCAAAAACGCTTGCCATTTCAAAAATAATGCCTACCTTTGCATCGCTTTCAACGGCAAACCTGATTGGGCGTTTAGCTCAGCTGGTTCAGAGCATCTGCCTTACAAGCAGAGGGTCGGCGGTTCGAATCCGTCAACGCCCACCAATCTTCCTCCACCACGGAGGCCTATATAAAGAAAGGTTGCCTTTGATAGCTTCCAGAATTCGCGGCTCAAAGCCGCATTTATCATCAGGGCGTTTAGCTCAGCTGGTTCAGAGCATCTGCCTTACAAGCAGAGGGTCGGCGGTTCGAATCCGTCAACGCCCACCAAAGAAAACCTCAAGTCTGCAAGCAATTGCAGACTTTTTTGTATCCCCTCCCCCCACACACTCCACCTCAGATGAGCATCCCACAATAGAGTAAAAAAAAGCAACCTTGTGGCATGATGCACACAAGATTGCCATATATAGTTTTAGCGAACTAAGCTACAAGAACAATATTGATTCAAGATACATAACGGCAATACCGGCTATATAACCCAAAAGTGCCACGGGGGCTATGTTCTTGAGATACCACACAAAGTCAATCTTCTCCAAGCCCATTGCTACCACTCCAGCTGCCGAGCCAATGATAAGAATACTACCACCTACACCGGCACAATAAGTGAGCAACAACCAGAACAGGCCATCCTGCGTGAACGCTTGCATATATGTGGGGTCGGCGCACGCTTCCAACATTCCAGGCGACATCACGGGATACATCCCTTGACACGCAGCCACCAATGGCACATTGTCAATGACTGAGGAAAGCAATCCAACTACTGAGCCAATGGTAAACACTTCATGAACATTCTCATCGAGGAAGCTTGCCACCGAGCCCAAAATACCCGCACTCTGCAAACATGCTACTGACATCAAAATACCCAAGAAAAACATAATAGTGGGCATATCAATCCTTTTGATAACCTTCGACACACGATTCTTAATGGGATCTTCCAGATTGCGTTTACGCCCATAAACCACTTCGGTAAATATCCACATAGCTCCAAGCACAAACATCATGCCTACATAGGGTGGAAGACCTGTCACCGACTTGAATACGGGGACCGACAACAAGCCAAGAACACCCACAAAGAACACACCTAAGCTAAATTTCTCGCCCACACCTTCGGGCAATTCCAATTTGACAGGTCCGGAAGATAACGCCTCGCCGGGGTTCTTCTTGTATTGCAATGACACTATCAATAGCGGAACGAGCATTGACACAACGCATGGCAATATCAAGTAAACCACCAATGGCACAGTCGTGACATTTCCTCGCATCCATAGCATTATGGTGGTAACATCGCCAATTGGCGACCATGCTCCACCCGAGTTTGCCGCTATCACAATAACTCCGGCAAACTTCCACATATCCGACTGCTTTTGAATCATCTTTCGAAGAATCATTATCATCACAATCGTTGTGGTCATATTATCCAATACAGCCGACATGAAGAATGACACAACTGCAAGCACACATAGCAGCTTTATCTTGTTTCGGGTAGCAATATATTTGGCAATGAAATTAAAGCCCCCATGAGTGTCTATAATATCCACTATGGTCATAGCTCCGATAAGGAATATCAGTGTTTCGCATGTACTTCCGAGGTGCTCCATCAGCTCAGCCCCAACATGCTCTCCACCCGATAACAGCATATAGACAGCCCACATCAAGCCGAACATAAACAATGCAGTGGCCGCCTTGTCGATTTTTATTCGGTGTTCAACAGTTATGCACAGATAACCGAGAACAAATATCAATATTAAACTTGTTGTCATTTCTTATAGTTTTGTTTTTGCCATTGAATACTTTAAGCAAATGATCGTTTCAAGTCTTGGGAAATATTAATAATAAAATCACCCATGCGTTCTAATTCGTTAACCACATCGATATAGTAAACACTTGCTTGGTAATTTTTGTCACCATTTTCAAGTTCTTCAATTTCAGCATCACGCAGATTATTTCGCATGCTATTTATACGTTCTTCTGCATTGTAAGCATTGGAAATATCTTCAAGTTCTCCCTTATAAGCTACATTGAGATTTTCAAGCATCACACCATAGGCAGCATCAACAGTATCAACCAAATTATCTATAGCCTTGACAGTTGCCGAATCAAAGCTCTTCTTATGAATATTTCTGCGTGAAAGAATGCGACTGATAGCCTCTCCAGAATCGCCCAACGATTCCAGTTCCCCAATAATCTTGTACATAGCTTTTACCTTCACCGATGTCGATTCGCTGATGTCGCCCCTTGAAACGGCATTTAAGAACGTGGCAATTTCATACTCTATCTTATCTGAAATCTCTTCATACTTAACCAATTTCTTTCGTAGCTCTTCAAATCGGTCCGGGTCTGCCTCACCTATAGCCTGACGCGCATACTCCAATCCTTTTCGAGAAATCTGAGCAAAATGTATGATTTCATCAAAAGCCTGGTCAGCTGCAAGCTCGGGAGTTGCAACCGGCCCTGCAGAGATATACTTCAAGCGGAAGCTTTCGCTCTCTTGGTCCTTTGGCGCTTTGATAATATACACCACAGCCCTTTCGATATACTTAACAAACCAGACAAGAATCAAGGTGTTGATTGTATTAAATAGCGTATGCAACATCGATAAGCCGTAGAGCGCTGCAGTGCCATCGGCCGAAGTGGGATTTGTCACCACAAAGCCATCTGCAGCTGGATTAGGCAAACCAAACAATTCTATAATACCGCCTACAAGTGCAAGGAATGGAGTGAAAAACACCAATGCCCACAACACACCAAAAAGGTTAAAAATAGTATGCGACATGGCGGCACGCTTCGCCTGAGTGTTGCCCACTGATGCTGCAATATTAGCAGTGATTGTGGTGCCGATATTTTCGCCCAACACCATAGCACAAGCCATGTTAAACGGAATCCACCCCATGCTTAGCATGATGAGCGTAATAGCCATTGTAGCCGATGATGATTGAAGCACAAGAGTCAATACCGTACCAAACAATAAGAATATCAGCACCGAACCAAATCCATGGCTAGACCATGTCTTAACGAACTCCAATACCTGAGGCGTTTCATTCAAATCGGGCACCGACTCTTTCATAAACGAAAGGCCGAGGAACAGAAGGCAGAAGCCCACAATGAGCTCGCCAATATTCTGACGCTGATTCTTCTTTGAATTTGAAAAGAGGAAACCCAAAGCCATCAATGGGATAGCGAGAATTGAAATATCGGCCTTGAATCCTAACCACGACACAAGCCATGCCGTAACTGTGGTACCAATATTCGCACCCATAATTACACCGATAGCTTGAGAGAGTGAAAGCAATCCGGCATTAACAAAGCTCACAACCATCACAGTTGTAGCCGACGACGATTGAATCACAGTGGTGATACCCAAGCCCGTTGCCACTCCCTTGAAGGGATTGGAGGTCATTGCCGAAAGAAAACCACGCAACTTATCTCCCGATGCCTTTTGAAGACCCGAACTCATTAGATTCATCCCATACAGAAACATTCCTAATGCTCCGATGAGGGTAAACAATTGTAAAATTCCCATGTCCTTTTGTGATATTAAGTTTATTGATTGTTACAACTATTTCAGCAGACCTTCCACTTGGCTGATGTCATAAACACAGACCTCTGTGCAGGGTTTATATTCATGTGGCACATACTCCGAAAGTTGCATATATGCCCTTGCTGCCGACTTGCTATAATACACTCTCAAGAGCAACACCTGCCCCTTACCCGCTTGCGACATATCTATCTTCTCTGGACTCGACTCCAAGGCCTTGATTATCGAATCCTTCATTTCTCTTAAAAAGAATATATCCTTTTTGAAATACTTAGCTTTTGTTTCTTCATCGCGATATGCAGTTTTTAGCACCAACAGAAGTACCAACCCAACAATAATAAGCATATAGCCGCTGATATTTGCAGCTTCAATATTGGTTAAAACAACAAGTGCAACCCCTAAAATCAACAATGCTGCAGATATAACAATATCTTTGGTAGAGCGAACTCTAATAAATTTATTTTTCATTTTGAATTATCATTTAGTGAAATTTGTAGATATAATTTATATGTATACATATAACACACTGCACCATCCTTTACTTCTGAAAAGATGTTGCAATACAGCATAATACAAATAATCCACTAAATGATAAGCCTACCAAGACAGACCAACCGATGGACCGGCTTGATACGCGAAGACAGAGCGTTTAAGGGTTTTGATTGACAAAAATGCCTATTGGCAATGTTTATTACCTTGCCACACTTCACAAACTCATAATTATTCTTCTGAGTGCTGCTGGTCCTTTTGGCCGTAGGCTGCGGACGAAAAGCATTTGCACCAAGTATTTGTGTCGGAAGGTAAAATTCTAAATTTGAAGCCGACGAATCGAGCGCTTCGCTACTCAACGGCAATGTCTGCTGCTGAGAGTCGGTGTTGGTGTCAGTGTAATCAACCGTCTCCGCGCCACATACAAATGCAACTGCGGAAAACAGAATTAGGATAAGATACCGAAGTATATGATTCACAATTTTCAGTTTTACACTATTCCAACTGCAAAATTAAGCTTTTTCTCAAATACATCACCATCACCTCCAAATTATTTTCGTAAAAGGCATTTATAAAAAAATGATGAAAATGATGAACGAGGGGTATGGGTACAAAAAAAGGGTAAGCTGACTACATCGCACCGCTACAACCCGATACCGTTGCTTCGATCAAGACCTGGCGGAGTTCTCGGGGAGCTGGTCGTGAAGGACTTACACGAGTGCAAAGGTACAACTTTTTTCCATTCCACCAAAACAGAACAGCAAAATTAAGTTTCTCCCATATCAATGGATTGCATTAAGACAGCACCACTCCACTCTTAGATTCGCAAACATATTATCTTTCTGAAAAATCCGAATAACACTATAATCTATAGCTCTAATATTTACACCATTTAGCACATACTCTCAAAGAGTTAAATTTGGTCAACAACAAATCGATATTTCTATTTTTGTGTATATTTGCAACCACGAAAAATGTGACTACCACCACAAGTAAAAATTACACATGCAAATAAACATCCCCACGGAGAGACTTGCAAAATATGGTACACCGATTATCCATTGCCTGCGCTCTACAAATCACCGCCCGCGATGGGTGTGGTTCTTAATTTCAATACTCATCCTACTGGCAATAGGGGCTATAGTATATTTCAACTGGCCAAAACCTATCACACCGGCATATCCCAAAGTTTCGGCAGAGCCTGTAGTTGTGGAAAATGTTGAAATATATGTGGAATACGCAGGGAAAATCAAAGCTCGTCAACATGTTGAGATACGCGCCCGAGTAGAAGGCTACCTTGAGACTATGCACTTCGAAGAGGGTGGTTATGTCGACAAAAACGACCTCTTATTTGTCATAGACCGAAAAGTTTATAAGGCACGCGTAGAAAAAGCCAAAGCACAACTCAAGAAAAATGAAGCACTGAAGCTAAAGGCTGAGCGTGATTTAAACCGCATACGTCCTCTTTACGAGCAGAATGCAGCCAGCCAACTCGACCTCGATAATGCCATAGCCGCTTATGAGGCTGCTCAAGCAGATGTTGTGATGAGCGAGGCCGACTACACTCAAGCCGAGATTGCATTAAGCTATACATCTGTGCGCTCACCTATATCAGGTTTTATCAGCGAAAGTTCTGCCGATATAGGCACATTAGTAGGACCGGGGGGCAAGTCTTTATTAGCGACCGTAGTAAACAGTGATACCGTAGAGGTCAACTTTAGCATGACCGGATTGGATTATCTTAAAAGCAAAGAACGAAATGTAAACCTTGGCAAAGCCATTGAAGATAGAGATTGGAATCCATATATCACCATAACCCTTGCTGACAACACAGAATATCCATTTAGAGGATTAGTTGATTTTGCCGATCCGAAAGTAGACCCAAATACCGGCACTTTTTCTGTGCGCGCCCAAATGCCTAATCCCGATCACATACTCCTCCCGGGACAGCTAACCAAGGTGCGATTGCTTATGGACGTACACGAGGATGCCATCGTTGTCCCGACAAAATCGCTCGTAATAGAAAAAGGGGGGGCTTACATTTTTGTTGTACGCCCTGACAGCATTGTTGAAAAGCGTTTTATAGAACTCGGACCAGAAATCAAGAACAAAATGGTAGTAGAACGCGGTCTTGGCCGCAATGAAAACATCATCGTAGATGGTTTCCATAAGCTCAGTCATGGTATGCGAGTAGAAATTGTAAATAATAAAAACGAGGATGAAGAGTAACCTTTTTATTGACCGTCCTATATTTTCGATGGTCATATCGATCCTCATCGTTCTCATCGGTGCAATAGGGCTTCTGCTTCTTCCTGTGGATCAATACCCTCAGATTGTTCCTCCCGTTGTTCGCGTATCTGCGACATATCCCGGAGCCGGAGCAGAAACTGTGTCGCAAGCCGTTGCAGCGCCCATCGAGCAGCAACTCAATGGTACTCCCGGCATGCTGTACATGGAGTCGCAAAGCACCAATAACGGGTCTTTCACCGTGTCTCTGACATTCGACATCAACACCAATCCCGACCTTGCGGCCGTTGAAGTGCAAAACAGAATTAAGGGAGCCGAATCCCGACTCCCAGCCGAAGTCGTACAGAATGGCATATCTATAGACAAGCAGGCATCAAGCAAATTAATGACCATAACACTAAAATCAAGCGACCCGAAATTTGACGAAATCTATCTCAGCAATTATGCCACTCTAAATGTGCTGGATATGTTGCGAAGAGTCAACGGAGTGGGGCAGGTGTCGAATGTCGGTAGCCGCTACTATGCTATGCAGGTTAAAGTGCGTCCCGAGCATCTGGCGGCAATGGGACTTACTGTACAAGACATTCAATCGGCAATTAAGGAGCAGAATCGCGAATCAGCAGCCGGGGTCTTAGGGCAACAGCCAATCGAAGACATCGATGTCACTATTCCAATCGTAGCACGAGGTCGTTTGTCGAATGTGTCGGAATTTGAAGATATTGTAATCAAGACAAATAAAGACGGCTCAATTTTGCGACTACGCGATGTGGCTGATATTTCGTTAGAGGCATCATCATATACCACCGAAAGTGGTGTCAATGGTGAAAATGCTGCAGTTATGGAAATCAAAATGCTACCTGGGATGAATGCCATGGATGTCTCAAATTCTGTCAAGAAAACCATGGAAGATATTAGTCGCAACTTCCCGGAGGGTATCACCTACGACATCCCCTTCGATATTACTGAATATATCAGCCAATCGATTTCAGAAGTATATAAAACTCTGTTCGAAGCGCTCATATTGGTTATTTTAGTCGTATTCCTCTCGTTGCAAAACTGGCGCTCTTCGCTCATTCCGGCTATTGCCGTACCAATTTCATTAATAGGGACTCTCGGTGTAATGCTGCTTTTTGGATTCACCCTAAACATGCTAACTTTGTTGGGATTGATATTAGCCATAGGCACTGTGGTGGACGATGCTATAGTTGTTGTTGAGAATGTAGATAGGATTATGCGACAGGAAGGGCTATCAGCCTACGAAGCTACAAAGAAGGCTATGCACAGCCTTGGCGGTGCACTTATTGCCACATCTTTAGTTTTATGCGCCGTATTCGTTCCCGTTAGTTTGCTCCCCGGCATCTCCGGGTTGCTTTACCGTCAATTTGCCATCACAATTTCTGTGTCGGTCATAATTTCAACGATTGTAGCTCTAACTCTCAGCCCCGTAATGTGCTCAAAGCTCATGCGTCCCGACACCGCGACTCCTGAGAAGAAAAATCGACTATTTCGCGGCATAAACAAATTGCTTGACACAGGCAATCATTGGTATGAGCGAATGATTATCGGCATGTTGAATAATTCAAAGAGTGTTTTTATTCTATTCGCTGCATCGATTGCTATCATACTCGCTATGATGAAATGGGTCCCACAGAGCTTTTTACCCCTGGAAGACCAAGGATACTTCACGCTTGAATTAGCCCTTCCCGAAGGAGCTTCATTAGAGCGTACTCGTGAGGTTACAGATAGAGCTATAGCCTACTTGATGACTCTCCCTGATGTAAAACATGTACTTAATGTCACCGGCTCAAGTCCCCGTGTTGGCACCAACCAATCCAGAAGCCAACTTACTGTCATTCTGAATGCGTGGGAAGAACGCCAAGAGAAAAACCTGTCGAAATTCATGGAGAGTGTAAAAAACGAACTAAGCCGCTATCCGGAGAGTATAGTAACAGCAAGCACTCCCCCAGTAATTCCGGGACTTGGAACATCCGGCGGCTTTGAAATGGCACTTGAAGCACGCGGCAACACCACTTACGATGAATTACAGAAAGCTGTCGACACATTATTGCACTACGCTTCGCAGCGCAAAGAATTGGCTCGTGTCACATCCTCAATGCAAGAAGAAATCCCACAATTGTATATTGATGTCGACCGCGATATGGCTAAACTAATGGGGGTGTCAATGTCTGACATCTTTACCACCATGAAAGCTTTCACCGGCTCGGTATATGTCAATGACTTCAACCTGTTTAATCGAGTATACAGAGTGTATATTCAGGCAGATGCGCCTTACAGAGCGACACCAAGCAACATGAACCTCTACTTTGTAAAGGGTAATGGTGGCAAAATGATTCCTATTCCTTCACTCGGTAAAACATCCTACACTTCAGGTGACGGGTCAATCAAACGCTTCAACATGTACTACTCGGCTTCAATAACCGGAGAAGCAACTCCGGGCTACAGCTCCGGCCAAGCAATGAAAGTACTTGAGAATATTGTAAAAGAGAAAATACCCTACGATGTGGGAGTTGAATGGAGCGGATTGTCTTATCAAGAAAAGAAACAGAGCGGACAGACTGGCATTGTGCTTGTTTTAGCATTTCTTTTTGTGTTTTTATTTTTGGCCGCACAATATGAAAGTTGGTCAGTACCTATTGCCGTGTTACTGTCTCTTCCTGTGGCTTGCTTAGGTGCATTTATCGGAATCCTGATATTCGGATTGGAGAACAATGTCTATTTCCAAATCGGGTTAGTGATGCTGATAGGATTAGCCGCCAAAAATGCAATCCTCATAGTTGAGTTTGCCAAGGAGCAAGTTGACCGCGGCATCGATGTTATTGAAGCTACGATACATGCTGCCGTTATGCGTTTTAAACCTATCGTGATGACATCGCTGACATTCATCCTTGGTATGCTGCCGCTGATATTTGCTACAGGCCCCGGCTCAGATAGTCGTCAAGGAATAGGTGTTGGCGTTTTCTTTGGAATGTTGGTGGCAATGACTATCGGGATTGTCTTAGTGCCATTTTTCTTCATTTGGATATATCGAATCAAATCATACTTTAAAGCCCGACGAAAAAAATAATGCGAAATATATTTTTATTACTTCTGCTTGCAGTAGTTACATTTTCATCTTGTTCTGTACAGAAGCGTGTTACGCAGCCCGTGCTAAACATCCCCGACAGCCTTGCTGAAGGAATGACACAAGACTCAATGTCACTCGCCGACATTAAGTGGGCTGAATTTTTTGCCGATTCGCTATTACTCGATCTTATCAATAAAGCTCTTAACCATAACAAGGATATGCTGATAGCTACAGCACGAATACGCGAATTCGAACAGCGCCATCGCATTTCCCGCAGCGAGCTCCTTCCATCAATCGGCGTTGATTTACACATCGAACGAGAAACAACTAAGGAGTCAGGAAAACAAACAACTGAAGATTTGGAAGTGGCAGCATTGGCTACATTGTCGTGGGAAATAGATTTCTTCGGCCGACTTCATTGGGCAAACACAGAAGCCAAAGCCAACTATCTGCAGACCATTGAGGCCCGGCGAGCATTACAAATGACTCTCATCGCTGAAGTAGCAACAAGCTACTTTGAACTTGTGGCTTTGGATAAAGAACTGAGTATCGTTGAAAGCACTCTCACCACTCGACGCGAAAATATGTCGCAAGCAAAACTGCGTTTTGAGGGAGGACTGACATCCGAAATCCCATATCAACAAGCAAAAGTAGAACTTGCTCGCACAGCAGCTATGCTACCTAATCTGCAAAACAAAATCAAACTTAAAGAAAACGAAATAGCATTCCTGACTGGCAGCTACCCATCATCCATCATACGAAGTTCGATTCAGCCATCACCCATCATCATTAAACAATTGCAATTAGGTATTCCCTCCAATCTCATCAAGCGTCGTCCGGATGTACGCGCAGCCAAACTTGCCTTTGATGGTGCCGTGGCAAAAGTAGGTATAAGTTGGGCCGAACGCTTTCCTCGATTTGTTATCAACCTCGATGGTGGACTTCAACACTCCGACTTTAAGGGGTTCTTCTCCGCACCATTTACAAACATGATTGGCAGCATCACTGCCCCGATATTTTCATTTGGAAAGCGAAAAGCCCAATATCAGGCCCAATTGGCAGCATGCGAGGCGCAATGCTACGCCTATGAAGAAAGTGTACTGCAGGCCTTTAAAGAAGTTAACGATGCTGTAACCACATACAAAGCTGCATTGGAAAACACACGCCACATGGAAGCACTCATGATTTCATCACGCAAATATGTTGAATTGGCACTATTCCAACACTTGAACGGCCAAATCAACTATCTTGATGTCCTTGACGCTCAGCGAAGCTATTTCAATTCCGAGATTCAATACAGCAACGCTATACGCGATCAGCATTTGGCTTTAATACACTTATACAAGGCTTTAGGTGGCGGGTGGCAATAGGATAAAAATACACGAAAGTATTAAAAATTATTAATACGGAAATTTTTCTTTAATTAATTGTTCTCGACACGAAAAAAGTGACTATCTTTGCATTTGGTTTGGAGGGTGAACAAGAACACCACACCAACCAAAGAACAGAATTTATTAACCAATTTATATATCAAGTTAAAAAAATGAGTGCACTCGATTTAACTAAGTATGGCATCAAAGATGTCAAAGAAGTTGTTTACAACCCTTCTTACGATGAACTCTTCAAAGCTGAAACCGATCCTTCATTGGAAGGCTTTGAAAAAGGCCAAGCAACCGAACTCGGTGCTGTTAACGTAATGACTGGCGTTTACACCGGTCGCTCTCCCAAAGACAAATTCTTTGTAATGGACGAAGTTAGCAAGAACACTGTATGGTGGACTTCTGACGAATATAAGAATGACAACAAGCCTGTAACTGAAGCTACTTGGGCTGCGCTCAAAGATCTCGCTGTAAACGAGCTCTCTGGCAAAAAACTCTATGTAGTGGATACTTTCTGCGGTGCTAACGAAAACTCTCGTTTGAAAGTTCGTTTCATCATGGAAGTTGCATGGCAGGCTCACTTCGTGAAGAACATGTTCATCCGTCCTACTGAAGAAGAACTTGCTAACTATGGCGAACCCGACTTCGTAGTTTACAACGCTTCTAAAGCTAAAGTTGAAAACTATGCTGAACTCGGCCTCAACTCAGAAACTGCCGTAGTATTCAACCTCACTACTAAAGAACAGGTTATTCTCAACACTTGGTACGGTGGTGAAATGAAGAAAGGTATGTTCTCTATCATGAACTACCTCCTCCCCTTGCGTGGCATGGCTTCAATGCACTGCTCTGCTAACGTGGGTCACGAAGGCGACACTGCTATCTTCTTCGGCCTTTCAGGCACAGGCAAAACTACTCTTTCTACCGACCCCAAACGTCTCCTCATCGGTGACGACGAACATGGTTGGGACGACGAAGGCGTATTCAACTTCGAAGGTGGCTGCTACGCTAAGGTTATCAACCTCGACAAAGACAGCGAACCCGATATCTACAACGCTATCAAACGTGACGCTCTTCTCGAAAACGTAACTGTTGCTGAAGACGGCACTATCAACTTCGCTGATAAGAGCGTAACTGAAAACACTCGCGTTTCTTATCCTATTAACCACATCGAAAACATCGTTAAGCCCGTTTCTAAGGCTGGTCCTGCTAAGAAAGTTATCTTCCTTTCTGCTGACGCATTCGGTGTTCTTCCTCCCGTTTCTATCTTGAACCCCGAGCAGACTCAGTATTACTTCCTCTCTGGCTTCACTGCTAAATTGGCCGGTACTGAACGTGGTATCACTGAACCCACTCCCACATTCTCTGCTTGCTTCGGTGCTGCATTCTTGAGCTTGCACCCCACTAAATACGGCGAAGAATTGGTTAAGAAGATGCAGGCAAACGGTGCTACCGCTTACTTGGTTAACACCGGTTGGAACGGCACAGGCAAACGTATCTCTATCAAAGATACTCGCGGTATCATCGACGCTATCCTCGATGGTTCAATCGACAAAGCTCCCACAAAAACTATCCCCTACTTCGACTTCGTAGTGCCCACAGAACTTCCTGGTGTTGATACCAACATCCTCGATCCTCGTGACACTTACGCTGAAGCTGCACAGTGGGAAGAAAAAGCTAAAGACCTCGCTGCTCGTTTCATCAAGAACTTCGCTAAGTTCACTGGCAACGAAGCCGGTAAAGCTCTCGTAGCTGCAGGCCCCCAGCTCTAATCCTAAATTAGACTCGGATAATAAACCAATCTGATAGCGCGAGCCGTTTCCTCCGGGAAGCGGCTCGCTTTTTATATATTCCTCCCCCGGGTAGCAGAGCGGAACCCGGTTTGGAATCTATCGGATTAATCGTTAAATTTGCATCCACATGAAACCAATTTTTCTCATAGGATTTATGGGGAGCGGCAAATCAACCCTCGGCCGCGCACTCAGCGATGTTTCAAGTCTCAGTTTCATTGACCTTGACTCATACATTGAGTGCAGATTTCATGCCAATATCCGCGATATATTTGCCACAAAAGGAGAAGAAGGCTTTCGCAATATAGAGCGACGAATGCTAATCGAGGTGAGCGAGTTTGAAGATGTCATTGTTGCTTGCGGCGGGGGCACCCCATGCTTCTTTGACAACATTGAAGTGATGAACCGCGCCGGAACCACAGTGTTTCTAAATGCATCACATCAACGATTGCTTGAAAGGCTCAAACTTGGCCGACGACGCAGACCGCTAATCGCCTCAAAAACCGACGAAGAACTTTCAATCTACATCTCCGAAGCCCTCGCCGGCCGTCTGCCCCACTACACCAAAGCCAACGCAACTTTTTCGGCCGACAGACTCGACAATAAAGAACAACTCGATGAATCGGTCCGCGAATTTGTGGCCCGATTTAATATCCCGCTCAAAAACCCTAAGCCATGAACATCAATTCACCAACCCCACACGAACAGCCTTCAGCCACAGCTACAACCCGACGAAAGCTCACCATCGGATTGCCGCAATGCAATGATGCCGCAGAGCGCCGCTTCCCACTAACTCCCGAAGGGGCTGAAATGCTCGTGGACCAGGGATTTGAGGTGCTCATGGAGCGCGAAGCCGCTACCACCATCCACTACCACGACAGGCGCTACACCGAAGCCGGAGTGAACATCTGCAATCGCAACGAAGCTTTGGCTTGCGACATTGTGATCCACCTGGCTCCGCTACCGCCATCCGACATCAACCAAATGCGTCGAGGCGCCATGCTTCTAACCCTCCTTTCGCTAAGCCGACTAAGCCGAGAAATAGTGGAAGCACTGCTTTCGCGTCACATAATCACTATAGCCATTGATTTGATCAACGACAACAAGGGCAACCGCCCATTTGCCGACATCTTATCGGAAATCGACGGACGCGCCGCCATTGCTCGCGCGGCATCCCTTCTGGCCGATTCCATCCATGGCAAAGGAATTCTGCTGGGGGGTGTCACCGGAGTCCCCCCTTGCGAAGTCACCGTCATTGGATCCGGTATTGCCGCTTGCGCCGCCGCAAAATCAGCCGCAGGAGCCGGTGCACTGGTCAGAATGTTTGACAACGACATTTATCGCCTGCGCCAAACCGAGCGCGAACTCGACTACCGCACTGTCACCTCGGCGCTACACCCGCGAGTATTTGAAAATGCGCTGCGCACTGCCGATGTTGTCATCTACACCGGCATCGACCCCACCCCCATCATTGACAGCAACACAGCCGGACTGATGAAACGAGGCGTAATAGTCTTTGACCTCTCCGACAATCCCGGCAAAGCCTTTCCAAGCATCCCGACTATAGACCTTGCCCTGGCCTCGCCACTCGACATATCGCTAACAGAGCCATCGAGAGCATGCTACATTAACGCCGGAAATGCCGTTGCTCGAACTGCCGCCATGGCCTTGAGCAACACCTTTGCCACCATGCTGCACTCCATCACCGATTCCGACGGCTTTAATTCCGCGCTACAGATGGTTCCCGGATTGCAATCAGCCACTCTGACCTTTCTCGGAAAACCGACAAACGCCGATGTTGCCGTCATTGCCGGACGCCGCTGCATAGACATCGGCATATTCCTCACCCTATCCTAACTTTTTAGTCTCCACAGATGCAAGAACGCAAGAAATACTATGTGGTTTGGGCCGGACACGACACCGGAGTCTTTGACTCCTGGGAGGAGTGTAAGCTTCAAACCGAAAACTTTCCCGGAGCACGCTACAAAAGCTTCTCCTCACGCGCCGAAGCCATTGAGGCCTATCGTGGCAATCCCGAAGACTATATGGGGCTCTACAGAGGCCTTGCCGCACGAAAACCGGAAATCACCAACTATGATTCCATCCCCGGAATCATCCCCGGCTCAATCGCTGTTGATGCCGCTTGCAGTCGCAACCCCGGCCCGGTTGAATATCGTGGCGTTGACATCTCAACTGGCGCGCAGCTGTTCCATGTGGGACCTCTTGCCGACGGCACAAACAATATTGGCGAATTTCTCGCCATTGTCCATGCCCTGGCTTGGCTTGACAAAATCAATCGCCCCGACATTGCCATCTACTCCGACAGCCGCACAGCACAAGCATGGGTGCGCAATCGCAAAGCAAAAACAACCATCAAGCCATCACCACAAAACATTAAAATCCGCGAGCTAATAGCCCGCGCCGAAGCTTGGCTTGCAAGCCACACCCCCCAAAACCGCATTATCAAATGGGACACTGACAATTGGGGCGAAATCCCTGCCGACTTTGGTCGCAAATAACTCGATTACAGGCCAAACAACATAACATCCACAAATACAACAGAAATGCCAATAATAAACTTCAGCAGCTTATTATTGGCATTTATTAGTTCTACAGGGGGCTATTCCCTTATTTCTTTTCGGCTTGCTGCTTGAGCAAATCACGAATTTCGGTCAAAAGCACCTCTTCTTTTGAGGGAGCAGGCGCCGGAACAGGCTTCTCCTCCTCTTTCTTCTTAAATTTCATGATAACCTTAAGCGCCATGAAGATGCTGAAGGCAATAATCAAGAAGTCAACAATGTTTTGGATAAACATCCCATAGTTAACCGCAACTTCAGCCACAGCAGCCCCCTCAGCAGTGGCCTCACGAGCTTCAACAATTACATACTTAAGATTTTTCAATCCGTCACCGCCGGTCAAAATTGAAATCACAGGCATGATGATATCGTTAACCAACGAGCTGACAATCTTACCAAAAGCGCCACCAACAATCACACCGACAGCCATGTCGATGATATTGCCTTTCATGGCAAATGCCTTAAAATCCTGAATAAATGACATAGTTTTTATAGGTTTTATTGATTAAATCTGTCTATACCGCATCCGGTCTATACCGCTGCGTTTTCACACCACAAAGCTACTCAAAAAAACACACTCCACAAAATCTACCCTCCTTAAAGTTTTTTACCGCTCTTGTTTGATTGTTTTTTTGGGGTGATTGGAAATAATGACTACATTTGCGTTATTAAAAATATCATCTGCGATGACTTACGAATATGATTATCTCGTGATAGGCTCAGGAATTGCCGGCATGAGCTTTGCGCTGAAAGTGGCCGGTGAGGGCTCAAAAGTAGCTTTGGTGTGCAAAACCACATTGGACGAAGCCAATACAGCTTTAGCTCAAGGGGGGATTGCATCGGTTACTAATCTCGAAGTTGATGATTTCGACAAACATATCCACGATACTATGGTGGCAGGTGACTGGCTCAGCGATCCTAAAGCTGTGGAATTGGTGGTTAAAAAAGCGCCGACCGAAATAGCCCAGCTTCTCGAATGGGGTGTCGATTTTGACCGACAAGAAAATGGTGAGTTTGACCTACACCGCGAAGGGGGACACTCGGAATTTCGCATCCTCCACCATGCCGACAACACCGGGTTTGAAATCCAGGAAAGCCTTATTCGCAAGTTGCGCGAAAATCCCCATATCGATATCTTCGAAAATCATTTTGCCATCGAGATTATCACCCAACACCATTTGGGAAAAATAGTGACTCGCCGCACTCCCGGCATCACTTGCTATGGCGCCTATGTTCTGAATCCCACAACTGGAGGTGTTGACAAATTCCTTGCACGAATCACAACTATGGCCACCGGAGGTGCCGGCGCCGTGTACACCACCACAACCAATCCTCTCGTAGCAACAGGCGATGGTATAGCAATGGTGTATCGCGCAAAAGGAACAGTACAAGATATGGAATTTATCCAGTTTCACCCAACTGCCCTATACCATCCCGGCGACCGTCCTTCATTCCTAATCACAGAAGCCATGCGCGGATATGGCGCTGTGCTTCGCAACCTCCGTGGCGAAGAATTTATGCACAAGTACGACGAGCGCCTATCATTGGCACCACGCGACATTGTGGCACGCGCCATCGACTCAGAAATGAAACTTCATGGTGATGACCATGTGTATCTCGACGTGACCCATAAAGACCCTGAAGAGACTCGACATCACTTTCCGAATATATATGCCAAATGTCTCTCTTTAGGCATTGACATCACCAAGGACTATATTCCTGTGGCCCCGGCAGCCCACTACCTATGTGGAGGCATCAAAGTGGACCTCAACGGACAGTCATCAATCTCACGACTCTACGCCGTTGGCGAATGCTCTTGCACAGGCCTTCACGGGGGCAACCGCTTGGCATCAAACTCGTTGATTGAAGCCGTGGTCTACGCTGAAGCCGCTGCTCGACATGCTCAGGCCGCTATAAATCATTACGACTTCCGCCACGATGTGCCCGACTGGAACGACGAAGGCACCACACTCCCCGAAGAGATGGTGCTCATCACACAGAGCATCAAAGAAGTGGGGCAGATAATGAGCTCTTATGTGGGCATTGTTCGTAGCAACCTCCGACTCGACCGCGCTTGGAACCGACTCGACCTCCTTTACGAAGAAACCGAACAACTCTTCAAGCGTTCGAAAGCCTCACGCGAAATTTGCGAGCTTCGCAACATCATCAACGTTGGCTACCTCATCATGCGCCAAGCCAAAGAACGCAAAGAATCACGCGGACTACACTATACTATCGATTATCCCCACACGGCCAACAATCAGTGACGAAAGTACTCTTCATCTTCATATCTCTTATCTGCGCTCTTGGCATTCATGCCGAAGAGCCGGCTCTGCTTCACATCCCCACCCCCGGTGATGGCCGCATCGACTATGCCAAAGGATATTACTATACCGAGATAGATGGGGAAGAGGTGAAAATGATAGTTCTCAACGAAGTAGTGGTCTATCCCGAACTAAAATTCAAAAACAAAAAGCAGGAGGAATTCTACTGGCGCACTGTGCGCGATGTAAAAAAAACACTCCCCTATGCCAAACTCATCTGCGAAACACTCCTCGAAACATACGAATACATCGAAACATTCCCCACAAAAGAAGAGCGAGACAGATATCTAAAGCGCATGGAGGATGCCATATTCAAGCAATACAAACCCGTGTTGAAATCCTTCACCAAATCACAAGCACGAATGCTCTGCAAGCTCATTAAGCGCGAGACCAATCAATCGGGCTACGACATCATTAAAGCCTTTTTAGGCTCATTCAGAGCCGGCTTTTGGCAAACATTCGGTCGATTCTTTGGTGTGAATCTAAAAGTGGACTACAAGCCGGATAAAGATAAAGACGACGCCATTATAGAGCGTGTAGCCGTCGGCGTTGAACTCGGCACAATATAAGAAACACCCGCCATCAATGACGGGTGTTTTCTTATGTGAAAATGATTATTTTTGCATTTACAGGCCGGTAGGCTTCCAGACATAGAGGCGATCGGAGGGGCGGATTTTCTCGGCAATTTTAAATGAGAAGCTATCCCCTTTCACAGCTTTTTCCACCGGCTTTAAATCCACACGAATTTCATCCAGGGTCATTATTACTGAGCCTGTGGTGGGGCCTGTGATAACCACCTCATCACCCACACACACTTCGCCTGACTCGACATAAAACTCTGCCACACCGATATTCGAGAAGTAGCGCACACCCTTAGCGGCATAGTGCTTAACACGTGTAGCACTCGAGCCATACTTGCTCGACCATTCTCCGAGGCGCTGACCAAGATAGTAGCCATTCCAGAATCCGCGATTGAAAATCTGTCGTAGCCGTTCATCCCATCCCGCGATAAGCTCTTCGGAGTAGGAGCCATCACAAATTGACTCAATGGCTTGACTATAACATTCCACGGCTATCTGTACATATTCAGGTCCGCGAGCACGCCCCTCTATCTTAAACACGCTCACCCCGGCATCAATCATCTTATTGAGGAAGTGAATGGTCTTTAGGTCTTTGGGCGACATAATATATTTATTGTCCACTGCGAGCTGATCGCCTGTTTCAAGATCGGTCACTTCATAACTGCGACGGCAAATCTGAGTGCAAGCACCGCGATTGGCACTCATATTCATTTCATGAAGGCTGAGATAGCATTTTCCTGACACGGCCATACACAATGCACCATGGCAGAACATTTCTATACGTACCAATTCGCCACGAGGGCCGCGGATATCCTCGTCAATGATAGCTTTATGAATAGCTGCCACCTGTTCCATATTTAGCTCTCGAGCGAGCACCACTACATCGGCATAAGCAGCATAAAATTTCACAGCTTCGATGTTGGTAATGTTGCACTGTGTGGAAATATGTACTTCAACGCCCATAGAGCGCGCATAGCTGATAGCTGCAATATCTGATGCTATGATTGCCGAAATGCCGGAATTGGCCACTGCATCAATCACAGAGCGCATCTTTTCCAATTCGTCATCATAGATAATAGTATTTACCGTGAGATATGATTTCACTCCATGCTTGTCGCAGATTGAAGCTATTTTGTGTAAATCATCAAGCGTGAAATTCACTGACGAACGAGCACGCATATTGAGCCCTTCCACTCCAAAATACACAGCATCGGCACCGGCATTGATTGCCGCATAGAGCGATTCGTAGCTCCCCACCGGAGCCATTATTTCAAAGTCTTTTCGTTGCATATATCTTAAAAAAATGTTGACGCCAACACTGCGGTGTTTGCGCCAACTTTATTTGTCTATTAATTATTTCTTTGAGAAATAGAAGGTGAAGTCATAGGGCGCAATGGGCAGATAATATTTGGGCAATACATCCGGGCCACAAGTTGCTGTACCCACACCGGTTTGAGCTGCATCGAGATGCACAGTGACAAAGTCCTGCGGAGTGAGGTCGCATGTGTGCAATGCACGCTGCACCATATCATCACCATAGGGGTAAGCGCTGAACTGGAATTGAGCATCAGCGTCAACTCTCACGCCACAACCGCCAAACTGCACATAGCGAGTCTGTGTGTGGTTGCCGGCTGTTGATGGCTTATTGTACACAAAGAAGTCTTCAACTGGCTTAACAGTCCAAACACCTTCGCGACCGGCCTGCATGCGATCAACATACGTTTCACCGGAGCGACCGAAATATGTCACGTCGCCGCACTCGGCTTCGGGCATACGGAAGGTCAAGCCCACGCGAGGCATATTTTTGATTACAGCGGTATCGGGGTTGAACTTAACATTCACAGCAAATGTACCTTCAGCATTGACAGTGTAGGTGTAGTTAGCAGTAGCAATTACTCGGCCTTTGGCCACAATTTCAGAAGCCACATTAACTACATTTTTCTTAAACTCTACATTTGTAGCACGCTGGCTGATAGAGTCAAAGCCGGCCTCAAGCCAGAAACGGTTTTTGCCCTCCCATGCGAGGTCGTTTTCTGTAGCAGGGCGATAGAGCGAAAGCTGCATTGGTGTCTGAAGCAACTGTTTGCCATCCACCACAAGCGATATAAGTTCGCCTGTTGCGGGATCCACCTTGAAGCTTGCGCCAAGTTTCTGTGCTGAATATTCGTTGGTTTTCTTATTGCGTTTGAGCTTAGCCAATTCCACAGTAGCTTTTTCAGCGGGAAGAGCCGAGAGGGCAAAGCGGTCGTAGGCCACTTCATCGCCCACCTTCACAAACGCTGCATCCTTTTTGGGAGTCCAGCTCAAATCGAGGAATGCTTCTTCCATGCCGGGAGTGTAAGCGCCAAAGCTCACATCAACAGTGGCATAAGGCTCGCAATCAATGGTTTTTGTTCCCTCTTGAAGCACATTACCTTCAGGAGTGACGAGTTTCCAATTGAGAGTATATTGGTTGAGATTTGTAAAATCGTACCAGTTTTTAATTCTCACAGTCATTGTAGCTTCATCCACAAGTGAGCTCTTGATGTACTGATACACCTTCTTCACCTCAGCCATGTGGGGGTGCAATGTGCGGTCAGAAGCGACCAAGCCATTGCAAAGGAATGAATTATCGCTTGGAACATTGGCGGGACCGAAATCGCCACCATAAGCCCAATATTTGCGACCTTCGGCATTTGTTGCCTCAAATGATTGGTCCACCCAGTCCCAGATGCAACCACCTTGGAGCTTGGGATTAGACTCAAACAGATCCCAATAGTCCTGCAAACCACCCACACTATTACCCATTGCATGAGCATATTCGCAAAGAATATATGGACGTACCTTGGTAGAGTCATCGCCATAGAGTTTCACACCTGAGTGGTAGCCATACATTTCGGCATACAAATCTGAGTTCCAATCATTGAGCGTACGTTCATATTGAATGGGGCGAGTGGGCTCAATCTGCTTCATAAACTTGTAAGCCTCTTCAAACACTATGCCGTTGCCACACTCATTTCCAAGTGAATAGAACACCACCGAAGCATTGTTTTTAGACTTCATCCACATGCGCAATTCGCGGTCGATAATAGCAGCAGTCCATTCGGGGCGCTTAGCCAATGATGCATCGCCATAACCATAGCCATGGCTTTCGGCATTAGCTTCATCGATTTGATAAATGCCATATTTATCACAGAGATGATACCAGTAGCGATCCTGTGGATAGTGGGCATTACGCACTGCATTAAGATTGTTTTCTTTCATCAACTGAATATCCTTCAGCGCAAGTTCGCGTGGCACTGTGCGACCCTGCTGAGAGTGAGCATGGCGGTTAGCACCTTTAATCTTGATTGGCTGACCATTGAGCAAATAGATGCCATTTTTGATTTCCGACGTACGGAAGCCTACGTTTGTACCCACAGTATGAATCACCTCTCCCTTACCGTCGGTAAGATTAACCAAAAGAGTGTAGAGATTTGGCGCTTCAGCCGACCACGGCTTAACCGATTTCAATTCCATTTCGAAATTATTATCAGCCTTAGCTGGAGCATTTCCGTTGGCCACTTCTTGACCATTAGCATCATAGAGAACATATCCCAATACCATTGTTTCGGGAGCTACAGTCGCTTTCTTGCTACCCTTTTTCGCTTTCACTTCGGGAGCAGCCACAAGGCCTGCTACATCAACATTGAGACTCAACTTACCATCCTTATAGCCATTAACAAGCGGTGTGCGTGCTGTAAAGTCGGCAATATATGTTTTGGGCGTGCTATATAGATACACATCACGTTCGATACCGCTCAAACGCCAAAAATCCTGACATTCGAAGTATGCGCCGGAGCTCCAACGATACACTTCCAATGCCACAGTGTTTTCACCCTCTTTGAGCAGATTGGTGATATCCCATTCGGCAGCATCCTTTGACCCTTGATTGCAGCCAAGATACTCGCCGTTGACCCAAGCATAATAGAACGAAATGGCACCTTCAACACAAAGCACCACTCGGCGACCGGCCCAATCGGCAGGCACTGTAAATGTGCGACGATATGAACCCACTTCATTTGTTTCTGTCGGCACTAAAGGAGCATTCTTCTGAAAACCTGCCCATTCAGAATCAAATTCGTAAGTAGTATTGGTGTAAACAGCTGTCCCGTAGCCTTGGCGTTCCCAGTTGCCGGGGACATTAATATCATCCCATGCTGTCACATCATACTCCGGGCTCTGAAATCCTATCGGACGATTATCCACACCCTTCACCCAATTGAATTTCCATTTACCGTTAAGGTTCAAATAATAGGGCGATTTATCGAAAGCCATATTCTCAACAGCTTTAACATCACCGCTCACATAGGGAACAACAAGCGCATGAGCATCAATCTGCCCATTGCGATACGCATCAATTTGCTGCCATTCGGGCAGACTTTCTGCAGAAGCCGACATTGCAACCGAGGCAATGAATAAGGCCGATAGGAATCTTGACATGGTATATTTTTCTCTTATTTATTTAACATTGCGTGTATTACGCAAAGATAGCAACTTTTACCCACAATTCCACCGCCGCAAGCAAAATAAACATAAAAAAGCATTGCCGGGGCAATATTGTTTACCCCGGACACAACAACAAGCAAAGGACGCAATCCTGTTACGGATGCGCCCAAGCTCTGTATGTTTTTTTAAAAAAACTCTTTCGGTTCTAATTACTTAGCTGAGTCAGCGGGAACTGCTTCAGCAGCAGGAGTTTCAGCGGCGGCACCACCATCATAAGTGGTTTCAGTAGCAGGTTTTGCATTTGCTTTCACGCGAGACTCAGTCTGAATAGCGCTGCTATCCATGGTGTAAGCAGAAAGGATAGCGAAAACAGCGATTGCACCGGCAAGAGACCAAGTTACTTTTTCAATGAAGTTGTTTGTGCGGCGCACACCCATGATTTGGTTTGAGCCGGCAAAAGTTGATGACAAGCCACCGCCTTTTGATTTCTGGATGAGAACTACACCAATAAGCAGCAAAGCTGAAATGATTGTAAGGATTACAAATAAAATAAACATATTGAATTTTTATTTTTTATTTTTTACTTGATTTGCCCTCTTGAGCCGCTTGAATATACATAAGTTTCTTCAAGAAACGCAATTGGTCTGCAAAGTAAACACTTTTTTTCGGAAAATTCAAACTTAATTGATAGATAATTTCATAAGCCTTGTCATATCGCCCTTTCCCAATGTAGATTTTGGCCAAAGATTCGCTCAATGGTGCATCGGCATCTGTTGGCAACACTCTTTGACGGCGTTCCTCTTCGGGGGCAAGGGCCACTCGCTCCTCCTCCTTGACGGCAGCATCATGATTGGCCAAAAAGGCATCAAGCAGCGCGTCCTGCTCCGAGACGGCACCGGTCTCCATCGGCTTTAAGCTATCATCGAGCGCAAGCACTTGTGAGTAATCGGGCACCGGATTGAAGATCAACTTTTCGAGCAGATCATGCTCTCGCTTATCCATTGTGCCGTATTGCTCCAAGAAGGTGTCGAGTGCCACTTCGGTTGTTGGTGTTGGCTGCTGCGGCTCTTCGGGGTAGAATGAAGCAAATTTCAACCCGTCGGGGTCAATTAATTTCATGAGCGAATCACCATCAGGGGCATTAATGGCCACAGCCTGCTGAAGCCTTGCGCGAGAGTCTTCGGACAAGTCAGCCACTTTGAGCATCATTGCCGCCGGGAGTGTAAAAAAGGGATAGGCCGACAGCAGTTGCTCCACCATGGGCAAATCATCAACTGTCAGCTCCCTACCGGAAGCCAACACCTCGCTAAAGCTATTGAACGTCACTGCCAACTGCTCCATAAGCGCCATTACCAATTGCCCAATGTGGCATTATAAATAAGCTGAACAAGCTCCTCAGAAATCTCCTGGCAGAGCTGATCTTGCACATCGGTGAGCATCTGCGAGCTATCAAAATCGCGATAGGCTGTAAACACCTGATCAAGGTCTTTCCCTTCAGCCTTAGCGTCGGTGTATTTGACACGCACGCCTATTGTGAGTCGCGTTTTTGATGCATAAGCATCTTCAGTCACCGCTTGCGGAGTGAGATAATACTGTGTGATTTCCCCTTCAATCACAAGGTCGCTTGCGCCGTCGGTGGTTTGCAATCGAGTGTTTCGAGTGATATAGTTGAGCAGTTCATTCTCAAATGTTTGCTGCAAAGGGGGATAGACCAAAGCGGCACGAATCGGGAAATTCGACACATGGACAGTGCGATAGATATTGTAATCAATCGGAGCTCCATTGAGGGTGAAACTGGGCACACATCCGCTCAGTGTCAGCGAAGCCGCCACTGCTATCAAAATCAGTAGATATTTTTTTAAAATCTTCATCGAGTGCAAATTTACAGAGATTTTAGCGGATGAGCAAATACCGCGAGTGATGACATCCTAATAGCCACCTAAGAATATCCACGCTTCAGGCGTGAAATCAGCGGCTGTAAATTTTGGAGCTACTTTTGTTCTTAATGCTTTTTGGATTTTTCTTTCACCGGCGGCGGTGTAATGGTATCGCTCAATATTCACAGGCACACCATCAATCTCAAATACCACTTGGTATAATTCATCCGCTTTGGGCTGGAATATGGTTTTCACTCCCGGCATAGCTATAAACTCACGAGCCGGCATATCGGGGTATGCGCCCGATTTAGTATGTAATTCCTTTGATTTTCCGCGCACACCATATATCTCGCCCGTCTCAGATGCATTGGCATATAGAATTTGATCTTCGCCTATCATGAAAAGTACAGTGTAAGATGTCTCATCTTCCATCTCGTCGTAATTCTCCCACACGTTAATCGCACTATACAAACCAGCCACTTGCTTTGGAAGTTCCTTATAGTTCAATCCCACTTTCACCGGGCCTATACCATTAGCTTCTATGATATACTCTTGTGCCAACAAGATATTGGCCAATAAAGCCATACACATAACAAACGAAATCCTTTTCATATCAAATCTTATTTTAAATTCACATCCTTGAGTATGCGCCACGAACGAGGGTAAAGATTGTTTGCTCGTGATCCGATATTCTTAACAAACCCGAGCGGTTTGTCATTATGAGTCAACAAAACTATTCCTCGCGGTGCATCGCCCGGCAGGGTGATTGATTGGCAATGCAAATATTCTAATGCTGTAGGCTCATCAACCTCTTGGCATGCGAATGCCTCACGATTCAAATGAACGCTCATAGCCAAATCATGTGACGGAATGAGATCGCGCCCTTTGACTGTTGCAACTTCCAATTCAGGAATATAAGGAAAATCGGGCCACTGCATGGGGAACAGAGCCTTTATAGAGCCGTCGGGCATTGCTTTCAACACTGCGCCTGAATCGGGCTTAAGCCAAGTGGTCACCTCCTTAGGGATGGAGGGCAATTTCTCTTTTGTACCTTTTCGAGATTTCTCTTTACGAGGTTTTGAACAAGGAGTAAACACTGGTTCGTCGTCCATAGGCTTACGCACCACAGCCAAAAACAATCCCTCGCCTCTCACAGCTCCGGGAATAAAGCGATAGGCCGGGAAATCGGCCCCAACGGCAGGGATAATCCCCCACTCCGCATCGATGGAAATTTCAACCGGTTCGGCGCCATAGCGCTCCATCATATACTGCACCATCTCCTCATTCTCAGCACGATTGAAGGTGCAAGTGCTGTAAATCATATACCCACCGGGGGCAAGCGCCGGCCATAAATTATCAATAATTTGACGCTGACGCGCAACGCACTCTACCACCAACTCAGGCGACCACTGTTCAACTGCCTTGGCATCCTTGCGCATCATCCCCTCTCCGGAGCATGGCACATCGGCGGCAATCAGGTCAAACACAGCTCCGTCGGCAGCAAATCGGGCAGTATCACCTGAGCGCACTGCGCACGGCACCCCCCATTTTGTCAAATTCTCACGAAGCACGGCAGCCCTCGTCGGCACATATTCGTTGGCCACAACGAGCGACCCCTTAGGCAGCACATCCAAAGCGGCAGTAGTTTTTCCTCCGGGAGCGGCACACGCATCAAGATAGCGCACCGGAGCGGCATTGGCAGTCAACACCTCAACCACATAGCGCAAAAACATTGACGAAGCATCTTGAACATAGTAGAGTCCCTGATGCAGCTCCGGCTCGAAGGTGAATGCCGGGCGCTCGGTCAGATAACACCCGCCCCTACACCAAGGCACACAATCGGCCCCTTCGGCCGGTTCACACCCCTTTGTAGCATTAAACCGAACCGACACTGTCGGCTCGGTTTTAAGTGCTTCCGACAGATTTTCCAAGGCTGCAACGCCCATTGAGGCACACTGCGCCAGAAATTCTTCGGGTAGATTCATCAGATAGAGAGACGGCGCAAAGTGTCGAGAAGATTGCGACCTATTGGTTTATCATTTTTGATTGCCTTAGAGAAGGGCACATAGACAATTTCATCATTCTTGATGCCGATCATCACATTGCGCTGATCTTCAAGCAATGCATCGATGGCAGCAGCACCCATACGAGACGCTAAAATGCGGTCGTAGGCTGTGGGAGAGCCACCGCGCTGCAAGTGACCAAGGATTGACACACGCACATCGTAGGTGGGATATTCATTCTTCACACGATTGGCCATGCCCATTGCACCGCCGGTTACCGGGCTCTCAGCCACAAGAACTATTGATGAGTTTTTGCTCTTGCGGAAACCGTTTTGGATAAGTTCAGCCAATTGGTCAACCTCGGTAGAAATCTCCGGAATGATTGCAGCCTCAGCACCCGAAGCGATTGCACCATTAAGAGCCAAGAAGCCGGCATCGCGCCCCATCACTTCAATGAAGAACAAGCGCTCGTGGCTTGTGGCGGTGTCGCGAATTTTATCCACACACTCCATGATGGTGTTCAGAGCTGTGTCATAACCGATTGTTGAGTCTGTGCCATAAAGGTCGTTATCAATAGTGCCGGGCAAGCCGATTACTGGGAGATTGAATTCATTGGCAAGAACACGTGCACCCGAAAGCGAGCCGTCACCACCAATCACCACAAGTGCATCAATGCCATGACGCTTAATATTTTCATAAGCGAGCTTGCGACCTTCGGGTGTTTTGAACTCAGGGCAACGTGCTGTTTTCAAAATTGTGCCACCCATCTGGATGATATTTGACACATTTTGAGTTTTAAATTCCACGATTTCATCGGTAATCAAACCGCGATAACCGCGATAGATACCTTTCACTTTAAATCCACTGTAAATTGCCGAACGAGTGACCGCACGGATAGCGGCGTTCATACCGGGAGCATCACCGCCCGAAGTGAGAATACCGATGCATTTAATTTCTGCCATATGATGATATTTTATTTATTATCTGGTTAAATATTTTTCTCTAAGCTACAAATGTACGCAGAATTTCGTTTTCATGCAATAACATCACACCGGAGTACCAACAAATTCCACCTTTGCCGCTTCAAAACCACCCTCGGCAATACCCCTATTGACCGGCAATATCAGTGACCACAATTGGAGATTCGCCTCGCCAAGGCAACGTTGCGGCATATTTGCAATAGCCCACACGGATTTTCTGCTCGGAGGATTGAAAGGATTGCAATTTCAAAAAAACGGTCTCATCAACCACCGACACTTTGACCACTTCGTTGCCATAAATCAAATCGGCCTCAAAGGTCTTAAACAGCACCCCGCGACGCTGCACGTTCTCAACATGAACATCCATCACCGCTCTATCAACAACCGGAGAAAAATAACGAAAATAGCCCCACGCTCCCACCACGAGCACTGCCACAACAGCCACCTTCGCAATCCACGACACAAATCGCCTTGAACCACCATTTGCAGGCATCAATTCCTGCAGCGCCTGCTGCTTCGGTTTCGGGTCACCAAAATCAATCACATGGCTGCTCGGCGCCGGCTCTTGAGGCTCCGGCGGCTGCTGAACAGATGCGGATGGAATTTCCGAGTCTTTGTCAACATAATAATCCTCTACATCATCCTCAAACATCTTTTCGTTTTTGTATGGCAATGGAAATGAATGTGAATATACCCAGCACCACAAGCAGCAAGGTTTGAGAGCCGAGAACAAGATTGGCAAATGAGCCGGCATAGTCACCGGTCAGTTCTGGGATTCCCGCCGAATAAATGCTCAAGCCAAACATCACTGCAATCTGCCACGGACCTATACCCCCATTCGATGGGATAACCATGGCTATACTTGAAAGCACAAAACAGACTGCCACCGCACCGATTCCATAGTCGGCCACTACTTGAGCTGTAGCCGGAAATGCAAAGAATGCCACATAGAGCTGAAGGAAATAGCACCCCCAAATACAAACCGTCAACAAAAGCCATCGACCGCGTCCCTTCATGGTGGTTATGGCAGCAAATCCACGCCATATTCCTTTGAAAAAGTCTAATATTTTCACCACTATAGGAGCTGTTTTGAAACGCATCAGAGCCACTATCGCCACCATGACCAAAACTACTATCACAGCCCACACCATAGGAGATGTAGCAATAGCCACTAATCCATCGAGAGTGGACTGCGCACCATTTTCACGAAGAAAATCAATCAAAGGGCCACCGGCACACAACAGCGTGGCTAGCATCAGCAGAGCCACAGTCAGAGTGTCGGCAAGTCGGTCGGCAACCATAGAGCCGAAAACAGCATCAAACGGAGCATTCTCACGCTGTGAGATATAGCCTGTGCGCCAAAACTCGCCGAGGCGGGGCAACACTAGATTCACTGCATAAGTGCCGAATATCGACATCACCACAGTGAATAGCGGAGCTCGAACATCAATGGCTCGCAACTGCAACTGCCAACGCATTGCCCTGACAACATGAGATACAATACTCAAAACCAGCGCCAGCGCAATCCACCAATAATTACACTCCTCACGGGCTATTCTGACCATTTCGGCCACATCCTGCTTTGCAAACAGAACATAGCAAAGCCACACCGTGATTATCAACGGCAAAAGGAATTTGAAAAAAAGGCTCAAAATTCGGCGACCGCCAAAGTGTGCAACGCTCCGATTCATAAATCTGATTATTCTTTTTCGCAAAGTTAAGAAAACTCCGCGGAAGCCAAGCATTTTATCGGATTTTTTATTCCATACCACAAAATGCCCTTTTCGGGCTGATTATTGGTTAAAAGTTCTTATTTTACATCTTTTTTAAAAACATTGTATAACTTTGAGCCGAAATTACAACTCTGCAACTATGGAACAAAACATTATTCAATCACCCGACCCGACATCATTCCAAAAGTATGCTTCGCAGTTTAGCAGCTTCGGTTCCGATTATATTTTCACTCATATAACCAAAACACAGCAGCTTTCAGAGCTCACCTCCCAAACCATGCGCCTTCATGGCATGAACATCATTTTGTGTCTCAAAGGAGCTATCAAATTCAGCGTTAATCTTGAGCCGCGACATATGACTCCGGGCACACTCCTCGCCATAGGCCACGATAGTGTGGTCAGTGTGGAGCCCGGTGATATTGATCATCTTGAAGCATACATCTTTGCCATGTCGCCCGAATTTATCCGCGACATCAATTTTGAAATAAACATTTTATCTGCATCGCGCAATCATCGAGGACACAAAGAGCCATTAAACCTTACCGAAAGCGAAATCCAGCTCATTCGTCGCTACTTCGACCTCATTCACTTCAACACCATCGAGAACCCCAATTCCCACTATGTCCGCTCGATTTCGCGCTCCTTGATTGCCGCCATGATTTATCAGATGATGCAATTCATGGATAGCCGCGCCAAGGATGTGACCGATGGCACTATCTCTCGCCGCGCTAACTATGTCAGAGAGTTTATGCATCTAGTTCACCAGAACTTCCGCAGCCAGCGCGGGGTTTCGTTCTATGCCTCAAAGCTCTTCATCTCGCCCAAATATCTCTCGCAAATCATCAAAGAGAGCACCGGACGCTCGGCAGCCGAGTGGATTGACGAGTATGTGATTCTTGAAGCTAAAAACCTGCTCCGATTTTCGGGCAAAAACATTCAGCAAGTGGCCTACGAACTGAACTTCCCCAATCAATCATCCTTTGGAAAATATTTTAAAAACCTGACCGGAATGTCGCCAACCAGCTTCCAACGATCATAAGTTTTTTTGTTAATTTATTCATAAAAACTTTACTATTTAGAAGCATTTCACTATATTTGTAATGTAAAAACATTCCAAGAAACAATAGTTGTTTTATAGATAATTGTGTATTTAAAGCTTAAGGGAAGTCGCGAGACCTCCCTTTCGTTTTTTGGGGTTATACGCCAACACCCGCAAAACACTACTTTATCAGATTTCGCACAAACCACCAAATAAAGAATAGTGCGATAAAGCCCCACACCACATAAGGGTGATAGACTATCCTACTAATACGCTCAGCCACCCTACCGGTGAAAAAGTTCACAAAAAGAGCCATCAACAAGTAGGGCACACTCAAGCAGAGAAAAGGATTGTAGGCCACAGCTTGAAGAAACTCTCCATGAAGCATGGCATAAAGCGCTCTCTGAACGCCACAGCCGGGGCATTCCCACCCTGTCAATGTGTAAAACATACAGCGAGGGAAGAATTTTGATTCTGTTGGTGAAAAAAAATAGTAAACCACGATGCCACATATCAATATGCAGCTCACGGCTACTATTCTCAAAATCTTTTTCTTATTGGCCGATTGCATTATTAGTCAATAAGTTCATAAAATTCGTGGGGATTGCTGCTAGCTTCAATGAGGTACTCAAGGCTTCCAAACATAGCCATAACAGCAGTAATATAGATAATCCAAACAAGGATACTACCCACTATACCTGCCAAGCTCCAATTCAACGCTCTTTTTGAATTGTTTCTAGCACCATCCACATCGCCACGTGCCCATAAACCATCCACCTTGCTTGCAAATACGATTGCAACAAGACCAAATGGGATACAGCAGAAAATAGTGGTCAAAATAGCAAGCCACAGATAGCTACTCGGTTTGCCTGACTCTCCACTATAGTAAACCTGATTTCCGGCGTTTCCTACAGGAGGCATAGGAGGTGCAGCCGAAGTAGGGCCAAATGAGCTTGTAGGAGCCAAATATTCACTTACCTCCGGTATAGAACCGGCGGGCACCCACTGCGCCATACCTTTGTGCCACACCAATGTGTTGGCATTAATAGGATGCATTGGTATTTCGCTTAAATCAATTGGGCCTACACGCTCCTGTCTGTCGTTTACATAGTACAAATCTTTCATAAATCCACAATTTTTATCTTAAAAATATACATTAAAAATATACTTGTCAATATAGTTACTGCAAAAATTATGAAAGTTCCATAGATTGCGATAGCACTCCAATTATAGGATTTCCGAGAATATTCAATAGCCTCTTTGTAATACCCTTTATTCCATTTATCATCTACTAAAAATGAATATATTAGTGCGACTATCCCAAAAGGCAACATAATAAAAGACGCACATAAAGAAAGCACTACGGCTATCAATGACCACCCCATGTAGTTGTTAGGTCTAGCAACTTCAGGCACTACACTTTGAGGGATTGAGGACGTATTGTCATTATTTGTCGGCGGCACATAATTCATCACATCGGGAATTGAAGCTGCTTTTACCCAGTCTTGCATACCCGGACGCCAAACAATGGTTTCAGGTGTAATCGGATGAAGTGGAATCTCATCAAGAGATATTGGTCCAAATGTTTGCCCTTGACTATTTTTGAAATACAAATCTTTCATCAACCCGTTCAGTTGTTTTCGTGTGCAAACATAATGATTTGCAAGTAAAAACACAAGAGCCGGAGTCCAAAAACTCCAGCTCCAACATGAATTAATCTTGTAGAATTCCTTTATTATTCTTCTTTTGGCACTAGTTCGAAGAATCCACTTATTTCTTGTTGGTCTAATGCCTGACGAACATTATATCTTTTAACCTGAGTCTCATAGCCTTTTTTCGAAACTTTAATCTCAATTGTAACATTTCTCGAATTCTCATAAGTCAAACCTTGAATGCTAAAACCTTTTGTTTCCTCATAAGGTGTATTTGTAAGATATGTTTCGTTTGTATTTTTCACTTCTGCGGGATTATTTGAGATTACTCTGTAAAAAACTCTCGCTCCGCGAGGATCTGAATCAAAATACCAACGAATGATTGACTGCTCCATACTTGTTTCACCAGCATTATCTCTATTCACCCTTGCGGATGCCTGACCGGCTGGAATTGTAGTATCTTTTCTATACACTTCTTTTTCTTTCTTCTGTTTCTTTTCTTCATATTGAGCAGTCTGAGATCGCACTAGACTCGCATGAATCACCGGCCCCTTTTTGAGTTCCTTCTTATTAAAAGAAACTATTACCGTCTTGCTTTCATATCCTCTCTTTTCAAAACGAAACATTAGATTTTTATCTTTAACTTTCGAATCTAACAAGATAATAGCAGGGGTTGTTTGTGCAACAATTTTACCATTTAGATAAACCACGGCTCCATCTGGATCTGACACTACGGTTGCTTCGTATTCTTTAGCACTAACACTGATAGGCAACATAGTCATCACAATAAGTCCGAGTGCTCGATTTAAAATTTTTTTAGAGATTTTCATGATTTTGTGTTTTAAATGATTGTATTTTTTCTACTAACTCAAAAAAGCCACTTATTTCTTGTTGATCTAACGCCTGACGAACATTATATCTCTTTGTCTGTTCTTCATAGCCTCTTTTTGTCAATTTTATCTCAATAACAACATTCGCCGAATTTTCATAGGTCAATCCTGGTATATTTAGAGATTTCGTTTCCTCAAGTGGCGTAGTGGTTAAATATGATTCATTGGTATTCTTAACTTCCTGTGGAACACTAGAAATCACACGATAGAATATTCTGGCGCCCCTAGGGTCTGAATCAAAATACCAACGAATAATTGTGTTTGACAAATGTGAATTTTCAGAAGATTCGTTTTTTTTCGAATCCTCGAATTCCCCTCTTGGATTAAATTCGGCAAGCAAAACATCTTCAGAAACTTGAGGATATGGAGGCAATTTATCTTCTATGCGAAAATCATAGACGGATACAGGAACACCATTTTTTATCAAAGCTATTGCATAGTCGCCATTTTTAAGGTCAGCCATTGGCTTCAACTCATAAATTTCATCGGTTATTCTAATAACCATCATCTCTATGTCATCAAGTTCTGTTTTGGAGCCTGTATAAGCACTCGTTTTTAGATATGGAAGTTCTCGATTTTTTTTCTTAGATTTTAATGGTATTAATTTCAAGGCCTGAATCGACATGTTTTTAGGAAGAAACACATAAAAAACCGCTGAAGATTTAGGTAAAACAAGACTTGAACTTTTCCCATCCAAAACAAGACTTGTTGTTAATTTAGCCCCATACGCAGCCAAGAATGACTTACCGCCTGTTTTTTGTCCCATAATAACAGCTTGGGGCATAGGAGTGATATCTCCTTTTTCATTTGGCACATACACCTCTTGCGCACTAACTGAAATTTGCAATAGCAAGGTTAGTACAAAAAGCAACAAGAATTTGGTTCTCATACGAAATTTAGGCCGCGGTCATCCCCTCGTTGGCTTTACATAAATAAAAAAAGCGTAGGATTCTGTATCAGTTACCGTCCTACGTTTCGAGGCTTCTCGCATCGCCCATCAATAATCAGACGGCAACGCAGAAGCCCACGCAAATATGTAACCCACGACCTGTGATATTTCATCCGAAACATCAACCAGAACGATTATTACAACTCTAGGGCATCTACCGTTGCTCTATCCCTGACTATTGATTGAAATTTTGCGAGAATTTCGAAACGTCAAGAATCAGCGCAGATAAACGCTTTACATGTAATTAATGTAATTCATGCCAAAATACTTTTCTAATGATTTTCCTAATCTTTTAAACTCAGACAAGTATTTACGCAAAAACTACACACGCAAAGTTACTAATATTTTTCAAATTTAAAAATATAAATGCTGCATTTACTTTTCTTATATGTAAAAACACAAGAGCCGGAGTCCAAAAACTCCGGCTCTTGCAGATTTTTTATGTTGACCTATGAATTAGTCAGCGAGTTTTGCTTTTTCAAATTCACGGTTCAAACGAGCGATGTTGCTCAAGGGAACGTTCTTGGGACATTCAGCTGCACAAGCACCAGTGTTTGTACAGTTACCGAAGCCGAGTTCATCCATGCGACGTACCATAGCACGAGCACGACGAGCACGTTCTACCTGACCCTGAGGAAGGAGGGCAAACTGGCTCACTTTCGCAGAAACGAAAAGCATAGCCGAGCCGTTCTTACAAGCAGCTACACAAGCACCGCAACCGATACAAGTGGCAGAGTCCATAGCCACGTCAGCCACCTCTTTAGAGATGGGCATAGCGTTAGCATCGGGAGCGCCACCGCAGTTGAACGATACATAACCGCCTGCCTGCTGGATTTTGTCGAATGCGTTACGGTCAACAGTGAGGTCACGAATCACGGGGAACGCAGCTGAACGCCAGGGTTCGATAGTGATAGTGTCGCCGTCGTTGAATTTACGCATGTGGAGCTGGCAAGTAGTGATGCCTTGAACGGGACCGTGGGGGTGACCGTTGATGTAGAGCGAACACATACCGCAGATACCTTCGCGGCAGTCGCTATCAAACACTACAGGCTCTTCACCTTTATCCACGAGCTGCTGATTAAGCATATCGAGCATTTCGAGGAAAGAGCTGCTTGTCGATACATTTTCGAGGTAATATTTGACGAACTGTCCTTTTTCTTTAGGACCACGCTGACGCCAAATTTTCAAGTTTACGCTTATTTTTGTTTCCATTGAAATTTCTTGTTAAAGAGTTATTGACGCTGGGGTTAAAGAATTACGACTTATAGTTACGAGTCTGCACCTGGATAGCCTCATATTTGAGGGGCTCTTTGAGGAGGATCGGCTTTTCGTCGTCTCCGGTGTATTTCCAGCAGCTAACGTACATATAGTTTTCGTCGTCGCGAGCGGCTTCGCCGTCGGGAGTCTGATATTCTTCGCGGAAGTGAGCGCCGCAAGATTCGTTACGATGGAGAGCATCAATAGCCATCATCTTAGCCATCACGAGGAAGTCTTCAAGACGGAGAGCTTTTTCGAGCTCGATATTGAGATCGTTAGCATCACCTACGATACGAAGATCGGTGTAGAATTCTTTCTTAACTTCTTCGAGTTCTTCGAGAGCTTTCACGAGGCTCTGGAGTGTACGTCCCATACCAACGAGATCCCACATCACATGACCGAGACGCTTGTGAATCTGGTCGGGGCTCTTAGTACCCTTGATGCTCATCAATTTGTTGATACGATCGCGAACAGCCTTTTCAGCTTCATCAAATTCAGGAGTGTCAGTAGAGAAGTGAGGCACCTTGATTTGGTCGCTGAGATAGTTCTGCAATGTGTAGGGAAGTACGAAGTAACCATCAGCCAAGCCCTGCATGAGAGCAGAAGCACCGAGGCGGTTAGCACCGTGGTCAGAGAAGTTACATTCACCGATAGCGAAGAGACCGGGGATAGAGGTCTGAAGTTCGTAGTCAACCCAGATACCACCCATAGTGTAGTGTGATGCGGGGAAGATCATCATCGGAGTTTCGTAGGGGTTATCATCAGAAATCATCTGATACATATCGAAGAGGTTGCCGTAGCGGTCACGAACCACATCAGCACCGAGGCGTTCGATAGCATATTTGAAGTCGAGATACACAGCTTGACCTGTACCTACACCATAACCTGCGTCGCAGCGTTCTTTAGCAGCGCGAGAAGCGATGTCGCGAGGACAGAGGTTGCCGAATGCGGGATAGCGGCGTTCCAAGTAGAAGTCGCGATCTTCGTCGGGAATTTCGGTAGGTTTCTTTTTGCCGGCGCGGATAGCTTCAGCATCTTCTTTCTTTTTGGGAACCCAGATACGGCCGTCGTTACGGAGTGATTCGCTCATAAGAGTCAATTTAGACTGATCTTCGCCGTGAACGGGAATACAAGTGGGGTGAATCTGAGTGAAGGCGAGGTTAGAGAGGTAAGCACCCTTTTTGAAAGCCTGGATAGCAGCAGAGCCGTTGCAACCCATAGCGTTGGTAGAAAGGAAGAATGTACGACCATAGCCACCGGTAGCGAGAACCACAGCGTGAGCAGCGTAGCGTTCGAGTTCGCCGGTCACGAGGTTGCGCACGATAATACCGCGGCAGCGACCGTCAACCATAACCAAGTCGAGCATTTCGCGACGGTTGAAAGAGCGCACCTGGCCTTTTTCAATCTGACGGTTCAATGAAGCATAAGCACCGAGCAAGAGCTGCTGACCGGTTTGACCTTTAGCGTAGAAAGTACGTGACACTTGAGCACCACCGAAAGAACGGTTGGCCAACATGCCGCCATATTCGCGAGCGAAAGGCACACCCTGCTGAACACACTGGTCGATGATGTTATTAGCTACTTCAGCCAAGCGATAAACGTTGGCTTCGCGAGCGCGGAAGTCACCACCCTTTACAGTGTCATAGAACAAACGATACACTGAGTCACCGTCGTTCTGATAGTTTTTAGCTGCGTTGATACCACCCTGAGCAGCGATAGAGTGAGCGCGACGGGGTGAATCTTGAATACAGAAGTTCCATACGTTGAAGCCGAGTTCTGCGAGAGTAGAAGCAGCTGAAGCACCTGCAAGACCGGTACCTACAACGATAACGTCGAGATTACGCTTGTTTGCGGGGTTAACGAGCTTCTGGTGGGCTTTGTAATTAGTCCACTTTTCGGCAACGGGACCTTCAGGAATTTTAGAGTCAATCTGATATTCCGGGAGCTTAGCTGATTCGATGTCAGCATAGTCCTTCATAATGGGGGTAGAGTCAATCATACCCTCCAATTTAATTTTTTCTGCCATAATAATTTAAAAAATTCTTAGTGGGACTAATGTTATTATTTGCAAATACCAAACTCGATGAAGAACCAAACAGCCTGTACAATGAAAAGACCAACCACTACAGTTGACCAAGCATTGCCAATGCATTTCAAACGTTTAATCCACACGTCATTGGTCCAACCGGCGCTCTGGAACATTGACCAGAAGCCGTGAGTCATGTGGAACCAAAGAGCCACGAGACCTACGATGTAGATTACTACATTGTACCACTGTGAGAATGCCAACTCAATGAAGTACATACCATTTGTGGGATCGGGTTCGTGCTGACCAAGGATTTCAGCAAGCTGCATTTTAGCCCAGAACTGGCACATATGAACAGCGAGGAACGCAACAACAACAAAACCGAGCACGAGCATGTTCTGTGATGCCCATTCTACTTGTGGAGGCTTAGCAACCACATTGTAGCGGTCATTACCACGAGCGCGACGATTCTGCACTGTCAGCCATACGGCATAGAGGATGTGGATGATGAAGAGAACTGCAAGGCCCATTGAAGCGGCCAAAGCATACCAGTTTGCGCCCAAGAAAGCACAAATTGCATTGTAAGCATCGCCGCTGATAAGAGCTACAGCATTCATCAACACATGGAAAGTTAGGAATAGGATCAAGCATGCACCTGTAAGTGACATCACAAGCTTGCGGCCTATAGATGAATTAGTTAACCACATAGATGATAGGAATTTAAAAATATAATTAATTTAATTATTTTCCTTTGGTTTGATTTTCCGCGCCGACAAGCGCTCAGAGCGCAGTCTTTGCATAGTGCAAATTTAATTTAAATTAACCAATCAACCAACAATTATGGAAAAAATTCTTTATCCAATTTCAGTTCTCGGTTCAATTATTTGTAAATTTGCCGAAGATACCAATTTTATCACCAAATCTTCAATAATCGAAAAATCATGAAAAAGCTTATTGCCTCCGGGCTTATTGCTATATCAATGTCGGGAATGGCGCTGGCCGCTCCCGATGGTGAAATCACCCCCGAACTCCTATCTTCTCTCCGAGCAAACCAGCCCAACACTCCGGCTGAAAAAGCGCTGCGCAATGCGCTGAGCCAGATTGACATAAACAAGCTTGCCGTGAATGCCGAAAACGCAGGAGCTGTGGAGCAATCATTCTCCCACCGCGTTGAGAGCAAAGGGATTACCGACCAAAAGTCATCGGGCCGATGCTGGCTATTCACCGGGCTGAATGTGATTCGCGCAAAAATGATGGCACGCCACGATTTGCCAAAATTAGAACTGTCGCAGAACTATAATTTCTTTTATGACCAACTTGAAAAGTCTAATCTATTCTTGCAAACCATCATCGACACCCATGCCCTGCCGATGGATGACAAAAAGGTGGAATGGCTGTTCAAGAATCCCCTGAGCGATGGCGGACAATACACCGGTTTCTCGGAAAATGTGATGAAATATGGTGTGGTGCCGGCAGAAGTGTGGCCCGAAACCTATAGCAGCAACAACACCTCGCAGATGCGCCGACTGATATCGCTAAAGCTTCGCGAAAACGGACTTATACTTCGCGATATGCTTGCCAATGGAGCCGAAGCGAAAGCCGTTAATGAACGAAAAGAGCAGATGCTCGGTGAAATCTACCGCATGCTTGCGCTCACCCTCGGCGTTCCTCCGACAGAATTTGAATGGACACGCAAAGACTCACATGGCAACATCATTGACCGCCGTAAATACACTCCACAATCATTCTATAAAGAATATTGCGGCGACGACCTTTGCGCCAACTATGTCATGCTCATGAACGATCCCACTCGCCCCTACTATAAACTCTATGAAATAGACCTTGACCGCCACATCTACAATGGCACAAACTGGACCTATATCAACCTCCCGGTTGAAGACATCAAAGAGGCTGCCATCAAATCAATCAAAGATTCAACAATGATGTATTTCTCTTGCGATGTGGGTAAATTCTTTGACCGCTCACGAGGGTTGCTCGACATTGACAATTTCAACTACGACGATTTGATGGGGACCACCTTCGGCATGACAAAAGCCCAGCGCATCAGCACCTTTGCCAGCGCTTCTTCGCATGCCATGACACTGATGGCTGTGGACATCAATGCCGATGGAAAAGCTACTCGCTGGATGGTTGAAAACAGCTGGGGCTCAGGACCAAATAAAGGTCACTTAGTGATGACCGACCGATGGTTCGATGAATATATGTTCCGCCTTGTGGTCAACAAAAAGTATCTCCCCAAAAAGATTCTCGACATTCTCAAGCAGGAGCCGAAACTATTGCCGGCGTGGGACCCCATGTTTGCCGAAGAGCAATAACCTCCCTCCCCAAACGCAATGCTCCGACTTTCAGTAAAAATACTCACCATGGCTCTTGCACTCTTAGGTGCAAGAAGCCATGCCATTGACTCATGCGATTCGCCCGACAGCTTCGACGGATGGGAACCGCTCTACACCATCCCCTACAAAGCTCCCCACAAAGGTGACGCCACAATCACCATCCATAATCCGCCGGCTGAGATTGAATTCACTATTCTCGGACCGGCTGAGATAGACTCCCGCTCAATTTGCACCTTCATTTGGCAAAACAACCCCGACTTCCCAAAAGAGATTGCCGAATCCTACCTCAAAATCGGCGAGATATATGGCATCCGTGGTGATGTTGCTATCTGCCAAGCAATTATAGAAACAGGCTGGTTCAAATTTGCCGATGGCACAGCCGTCACCCCCGACCAACACAACTACTGCGGACTCGGAGTGACTCACCGCGGAGTGAAAGGTGCTTCGTTTGACTCTATAGACGACGGAGTCAGAGCCCACCTGCAACACTTATATGCCTATGCCTCAACCAAATCACTCCCCAAAGGGGAGCCACTGCTCGACCCTCGCTTCTCGCTGGTGATGCGCGGAGTGGCACGAACCTGGCATGAACTGAGCAACCGATGGGCCATGAATCCCAACTACGGGAATCAGATTTTCGACCTCTACAGCAGGCTTCTCCAAGCCTCCAATCAATAACCTCCACCCACCGAGCAGATGAGCATTAAACAGGAGAAAAAGACCATAGAGACTATGATCAGGCTCTATTGCCGAAAACATGAGGGAAACAAAGAACTGTGTCAAAATTGCAGCCTCCTTTTGGAGTACGCAAAACAGCGCCTTGACAAATGCCCGCATGGCGACCGCAAACCGACATGCAAAAAATGCCCCATACACTGCTATCGCAAAGCAGAGCAGGAGCAGATTCGCAAAATAATGCGATATTCAGGGCCGCGGATGATGCTCTATCACCCGATTGAAGCTTTGCGCCACCTTCTGCGCGAACTATTCTGAGATTTTCAACCGATAGGCAACATAGGCTACCGGGCGGCCGCCAAGACCATATTTTTGACGATTCAAACCGTCGTTCAACACTCGGCCACCCTGTTCGCAAGAAACGCCAAAATCAAGCCACTCACATCCGTCACACTGGTTTTCAATCAGATAAGCCACCACAGCCGAGAAGGCGTGATTGCTTCGTCCGAGCTCTGTTGTGGCAATATACTGAGTGTGAACCACAGTGTCGGTCTTATAGAGAATTGTACCGGCAAGCAGTTCCCCCTGCGGAGTTAAAGCCAAGAGAAGCGATATATTTTTCCGGAAGCGTCCGGCCAAGAGTTGCATTTCAGGGAGAGAGTGCACAGGAGTCACATTGTAGCGCTCATCCAATCGCTGCTCCAGCATTGCCATAAACGCCGCATAATCATCCGACTCAGATATCACCACCCCACTGCTGCAAGAGGTCTTAATTTGCTGCTTCACCGTTTCATTAGGGAGCCAAGGAGAACGCAGAGAAATAGCCGAAGATACTTGACACGCCTCAATCTCAGCCCCAAGTCTAAACAGTGCATAAATATCGCCATCCGACGGATAGCGTTGATAGATGTGTGGTATGGCTTTATAAATCAAATCCTTGACACCATTGGAGCGCATCCACTCCACCGCCGCATTCCACACTTCGAGCATCACCCTTGTGGCAAAATGTCGGCGCCCCACAATCCATCCCCCATAGGTCAACCCTTGGTGAGAATAGAGTGTAGTGCCGGAAATATTTGCCGGCAACATCGCCACGAGCCTATGCTTTTCGTCGAAAGCGAGAAGCGAACAATCGGTAAACCGATCCGAATGATAATCCATATATCCACGCAAATGCAGAAATGTTGCATTGGAAGAGTTCTTGACAAACTCATTCCAGCGCGCAGCCATAGGCTCTTCGTAGCGAACAATCTCTATCATAATGCCAAACGATAAATTCTATCGGCCTCAGAGGGGGTTATATCATAGTATCCCCCGAATTTTTCACCCTTGTTTTCAATCAATTTATTAACCAGCAGCGCAATATCGGGATTTTCGATGCCGAGTTCGGCAAAAGTCACCGGCAATCCGAGCATTCGGAAGAAACCTTTCAATCGGGCAATACCCTCAAGCGCCGCACGGCGATCATCGGCTTCATCAACGCCAAACACTCTTCGCGCCAACTGCGCTCCCCTTTCGGGGCGATGCTCAGCCATGAAGGTCATCCACGCCGGGAACACCACAGCGAGTCCGGCACCATGAGTCACCCCATAGACAGCTGAAATTTCATGTTCCATTCCATGACTTGCCCAGTCTTCGCGACGTCCTGTTCCGCAGACTCCATTATGCGCCAAAGTGCCACACCACATAATGTTGGCTCTTGCTTGATAATTCTGCGGATCGGCCATCACCTTCGGAGCTTCAGTAATTATAGCCTGCAACACTCCTTCAGCCACTCGGTCGGTGACTTCAGTGTCAGTGGTCAGTGTGAAATAACGCTCAAAGATATGAGCCATCATATCGGCAATGCCGGCAGCAGTTTGCTCCGGCGGCAAAGTAAATGTCAATTCCGGATTCAGAAGGGCAAATTTGGGGCGCAACCAATAATCAGTGCGCAACGAAATCTTGCGCATGCCATCAATCAATGTAATCACCGAATTGCCTGAACCCTCGCTCCCGGCAGCCGGGATTGTCAGCACTACCCCAACAGGCAAAGCACAGGAAACCACAGCCTTGCCGGCCCAAAAATCCCAAAAATCACCATCATAAGGCACCCCGGCAGCAATAGCCTTGGCAGTGTCAATAACCGAACCGCCGCCAACAGCAAGCACCCCATTCAGCCCATGTTTACGACAAATCTCTATCCCCTCCCTCACTTTCGGATCAGTGGGATTCGGCTCAATTCCGGAAAGCTCAGCGTGGACAATGCCGGACTCATCAAGCTTTTGAAGCACACGCTGCAACAGCCCGGAGCGCACCACAGAGCCACCACCATAGCACACCAAAACTTTGTGAATTCCGATAGCATCCAGTTCTTCTGCAACATGAAGCTCTGCACCACGACCAAACACATATTTCGTTGGAGCACAATAAGAGAAATTATCCATAGTGAATTTTTTTTGTAACACTGACAAATGTAGGTATTCTTTGTTTAATATGCAAAGAATGTCTATATTTGCAGTAGTGTGCGGAAATTTTCCCACTTATTCATTTGTGAAATTAATCCATGATAGATAACCTAATTGCGCTGCTTAAAGATAGCATCACAGGCCCCTATGCAGAGACCATCATTCTCTGCATCCAATTGGTTGGCTTAGCGATAATTGCCGTAATTTCCTACTATGCTTTTCGCAAGATAGAGTCCATAGCCATACACTTTGTGAGCAAAAGCTCCACGACATGGGACGACGACCTGCTCAACGACAATTTCTTGCGAGCAGTGTCGAATTTAATGCCGGCATTGGTGGTCTATTACATTCTTCCGAAAGTGTTCAGCACAATAGCCGGTTCGGCAAATTGGGTTCACATAGCCACTGAATGTTACATCCTTTGGACTCTTGTTTTTATCGGCCTTGTTTTTATCGGCAACCTCTTCAAAGCCCTGTCAAAGCGAGAAAAGCTGAAAGGCTATGCCATCAAGGGTATATTTCAGATGCTCAAACTGGTGTTGATAGGCGTGGGGGTGATTTTGACCGTCAGCCTGATTATCGGCAAGTCGCCAACATCGATTCTGATGGCGCTCGGTGCATCGGCCGCAATCTTGGTGTTGATATTCAAAGACACTATTCTGGGGCTTGTGGCAAGCGTACAGCTCACTGCCAACAACATGGTCAACAAAGGCGACTGGATTGTCATGGACAGCAATGGGGCCAATGGTGAAGTAATTGACATTTCGCTGACCACAGTGAAAGTTCGCAATTGGGACAACACCGTTACCACTATCCCCCCCTATGCCCTAATCTCCTCATCATTTCAGAACTATCAGCCAATGCGCCACAGCGGCGGGCGTCGCATCAATCGCTCAATCCTCATTGATGCCAACAGCGTGCGTTTCTGCACAGCCGAAGAGCTTGAATCACTGCAAAAAGAGGGGTGGATCGACGAAGCCGAAATCAACAGCGCAAAGAAGCAGATTAACCTGCAGCTATTGCGCTGCTATCTTGAGAAATACATTTCTACCCACGAAGAGGTCAGAAAAGATATGCTCACTTTGGTGCGACAAATGGAGCCCACTCCTACCGGCCTCCCATTGCAACTCTATTGCTTCTGTTCACACACAGATTGGAAGCAATTCGAACGAGTGCAGAGCGAAATTTTTGACCACGTGTATGCCGTGATTCATAAATTCGGCTTAAGAATCTATCAAGTAATCGGGAATAATCAATAAAAAACATAAAAACCAAACTTATCACCATGCAACAACTAACCACAAAAAAATTCTACCCTTGGCTTGTTGTAGCCCTTCTGTGGATAGTGGCTCTATTGAACTATCTTGACCGACAGATGCTGTCAACCATGCAAGCCAACATAGCTCTTGACATCAAGGCCTTAGGCGATGCAGAAATGTTTGGCTGGCTGATGGCTGTGTTCCTTTGGGTGTATGGCATAGCAAGCCCCTTCTCAGGCGCCGTTGCCGACCGTATCAGCCGCAAATGGCTCATTGTAGGCTCGCTTGGTGTGTGGTCGGCTGTGACCTACTTGATGGGATTCTGCGAAGATTTCCAGCAGTTGATGTGGCTCCGCGGTATCATGGGACTCAGTGAAGCTCTCTACATCCCCTCAGCCCTCTCTTTGATTGCCGACTATTTCACAGGCAAAGGACGCTCATTGGCTATCGGTCTTCACATGACCGGTCTCTACTGCGGACAAGCATTGGGTGGATTTGGTTCAATGGTGGCCACCACATGGTCATGGCAAGCTACATTCCAGTGGTTTGGCATCATCGGTGTTGTCTATGCACTTGTTTTGGTGTTCCTTCTTCATGAAAAAGAGAATGTGGTTGCAGCTTCTCTCTCAAAAGAGCCCACTAAACGCAAAAACTCGGAATCTGTGATTCAGTCACTCACTTTTGTGATGGGCAACATTGCATTCTGGGTGATTTTATTCTTCTTTGCTTCAAGCTCAATCCCCGGCTGGGCCACTAAAAACTGGCTCCCGACACTTTTTGTTGACAATCTCGGCATCAGCATGGATTGGGCAGGTCCGATGGCCACACTCACCATTGCCGTTTCAAGCTTCATCGGCGTTATGATTGGCGGTCCGATCAGCGACTCATGGGTAAAACGCAATGTGCGCGGCCGCATCTACACCAGCGCCATCGGCTTGGCTATGATGATTCCGGCCCTAATCCTAATCGGACTTGCCAACAATGCAGTGCTTTCAGTGTTGGCAGGCCTCTGCTTCGGCATAGGCTACGGTATGTTTGACGCCAACAATATGCCTATTCTCTGCCAATTCATCTCATCACGCCAGCGTGCTATGGCTTACGGCTTCATGAACTCAATCGGTGTGATTATGGGCGCTATCACCACTACACTCCTTGGCGGGTTATCTGAATCGGTAGGCTTGGGTATGTGCTTCGCACTTATGGGTGGCATTCTACTTCTTGCCCTCATCCTTCAGCTCACCATGCTTCGTCCAAAATATGAAGATAAAGATCTTGAACTCTCTGAAAATTAAACTAAAAAATATACAGCAATGACTTTTGAAAAAATCGAGGGGCTCATTGACGCTCCATTCACTCCGTTCCTCCCCAACGGAGACATCAATCTCGAACCTATCCCCGCTTACGCAGCAATGCTGCACAAAAACGGGCTCAAGGGTGTGTTTATCAACGGTTCATCGGGCGAAGGCTATATGCTCACCGACGACGAACGCCGCCAATTGGCCGAAGCATGGGTGAAAGCTGCTCCAGAAGGGTTCAAAGTAATAGTTCATGTTGGCAGCTGCTGCGCACGCGCAAGCCGCGAACTTGCCCGCCACGCAGCCGAAATCGGAGCATGGGGCATCGGCGCCATGGCTCCCCCCTTCCCCAAAATCAACCCGGTTGAAGAGTTGGTAAAGTATGTTGAAGAGATTGCATCGGGTGCTCCCGAACTCCCCTTCTACTACTACCACATCCCCGCATTCAATGGCGCATTCCTCCCCATGGTTAAATTCTTGGAAGCCATTGATGGCCGCGTGCCTAACTTTGCCGGCATCAAATACACCTTTGAAAGCATCTATGAATACAACCAATGCCGCTTGTACAAGGATGGCAAATTCGACATGCTCCATGGCCAGGATGAAACCATCCTCCCCAGCTTGGCTATGGGTGGTGCTCAGGGCGGCATCGGTGGCACCACAAACTACAATGGCAAAGAATTAGTGGGCATCATCGAAGCATGGAAAGCCGGTGACTTGGAATTGGCTCGCGAACGCCAGAACTTCTCACAAGATGTTATCAACGTCATTTGCCACTATCGCGGCAATATTGTGGGTGGCAAGCGCATCATGAAACTCATTGGCCTTGATCTTGGCCCCAACCGCGTTCCCTTCCAGAATATGACCGACGAAGAGGAAGCAGCCATGAAGGCCGAGCTCGAAGCCATCAACTTTTTTGAACGTTGCAACAAATTTTGATAGTCATGTCAACAGCTGAATATCGCAACTATCTTCTTGAATGCCAAAAGCGCTACAATGAGGACCTGACCACAAACATCCTCCCCTTTTGGCTCAAATACGGCCTTGACCGAGTGAATGGCGGGGTTTACACCTGTGTGGACCGCGACGGCACTTTGATGGACTCCACCAAATCGGTGTGGTTCCAGGGTCGCTGCGCCTATGTCTATTCATTTGCCTACAATAACATCGAACGCCGCCCGGAATACCTTGAAATGGCAAAAAGCTGCTTGGACTTCATAGAAGCCCACTGCTTTGACACCGACGGCAGAATGTTTTTTGAGGTAACAGCCGATGGCCGTCCGTTGCGCCGCCGCCGCTATGTGTTCTCTGAATGTTTTGCCACAATAGCCATGAGTGAATATTCTATCGCTACCGGCGATAAGAGCTATGCCGAAAAGTCGCTTAAGCTATTCAAAGAGGTGCAGCGTTTCATCAACACTCCCGGCATTCTCGAGCCCAAATATCTCCCCACACAGCCCGGACGCGGCCACTCTATCACCATGATTTTGATTAACACGGCAGCGTGTGTGCGCCGTGCAATTCAAGATCCGGCACTTGATGAGCAAATCAGCCGCTCTATTGAGGAGTTGAAGCTCTTCATCAAGCCCGAATACAAAGCGCTTCTCGAAACCGTTGGCCCCAATGGCGAACTTATCGACACCCTCGGCGGTCGAGTTATCAATCCCGGCCACTGCATTGAAACTGCATGGTTCCTCCTTGAAGAAGCCAAATATCGCGGTTGGGACGAAGAGATCAAAAATATGGCCCTTCAGATTCTTGACTGGAGCTGGGATTGGGGCTGGGATGAGCAGTATGGCGGCATCATCAACTTCCGCGATTGCAAGGGATTCCCGGCACAGGACTACTCACAAGACATGAAATTCTGGTGGCCCCAAACCGAGGCTGTCATTGCCATGCTCTATGCCTATGAAGCGACAGGCAATGAACGCTATCTCGAGATGCACCGCATGGCCAACGAATGGATGTATAAATACCTTCCCGACACAGAAAATGGCGAATGGTATGGCTACCTCCACCGCGATGGCACAGTGGCACAGCCTGCAAAGGGAAATCTCTTCAAAGGTCCGTTCCACATTCCCCGAATGCTCATCAAGAGTTCAATGCTCATCAATGAAATTTTGAAATAAATCACCGCAAATCAACACCGACAATGAAACTCCTGCATAAGCTGATAATCGCTGTGGGGATGATTTGCACTATATGTCACACCGGAGGGGCTGAAGACCCCCTCCGTGTGGCATGTATAGGCAATAGCATCACCTATGGCTACCTCCTCAAAGATCCGGCAACTCAAAGCTATCCGGCTCAGTTGCAACAGATGTTGGGAGCAGACTTCACAGTGGGCAACTTCGGACACTCCGGGGCAACACTGCTCCGACATGGCCACAGACCATATTTCAACCTTCCCGAATTCCGCCAGGCATTGGCTTTCAAGCCCGAAATTGCAGTGATTCATCTCGGTGTTAACGACACAGACCCGCGCAATTGGCCCAATTTTGAGGACCAATTTGTCACCGACTACATAGCCTTGACCGACTCACTGCGCAATGTGAACCCCGATGTCAGAATCATCATTGCCAATCTCACCCCCATCAGCGCTCAGCACTATCGTTTTCGCTCCGGCACACGCCAATGGCGCTATGAAGTGCGCGATGCAATTGAGCGAGTGGCAAAGGCTGTCAATGCCGAATTGATTGATTTTGACACCCCGCTCCGCCATCGCCAAGACCTTCTTCACGACGGTATTCACCCCGACCAAGAGGGAGCCGGACTACTTGCAGCCACTGTCTATAAAGCAATTACCGGCAATTACGGCGGATTGAAACTCCCTTCGATTTACCAATCGGGGTGTGTGTTGCAACGCGACCGCTACCTCCCCATCTACGGGAGCGCCGATGCCGGAAGCCGCATCACACTAACTCTCAACAATCGCCACTACACTGCCACAGCCGATAATTGCGGCCGCTGGAAAGTGACCACAGAGCCATTGCACACCGGCGGGCCCTACGAAATGACCGTCACCGACGGCAAGACAACTCTGCACCTAACCGACATTCTTGCCGGCGAAGTGTGGATAGCTTCGGGGCAGAGCAACATGGAATTTCCGCTGCGCGATGCCACAAACAGCTCCGGCGACATAGCCGCTTGCAGCGACTCGCAATTGCGAATCTACGACATGAAAACAATAGCCCGCACCGATAATGTGCTTTGGGCCGATAGCATCATCAAAGCCACAAATCGCCTTGAGCATTACACCGAAACACGCTGGGCCGCCGTTGAGCCGGAGAATGTCCGCAATTTCTCAGCCGTGGCCTATTACTTTGCCCGACAACTCCGCGACAGCCTGCAAGTGCCTGTGGGGATTATCTGCAATGCTGTGGGTGGCTCTACATGCGAATCATGGATCGACATCACCACTCTTGAGGATAAAATGCCTGAAGCCCTGCTGAACTGGCGTCGCAACGACTATCTGCAGCCCTGGGCCCAAGGGAGAGCCAACCAGAACACCGGAGTGGAAAATCCACGCTCACGCCACCCCTACGAGCCAAGCTATCTTTTCTCGGCAGCCATCCATCCGCTCGGACACTATCCGGTGAAAGGGATGCTATGGTATCAAGGGGAGAGCAATGCCCACAACACCTATCTCCACGAATCACTCTTTCCGATGCTCACCGAAAGCTGGCGCCGCTATTTCAATAACAGCGAAATGCCGATTGTTTTTGCCCAGCTGAGCAGCATCGACCGTCCGTCGTGGCCCATGTTCCGCGACAGCCAGCGCCGCCTTCAGAAATCAATCCCCGGCATCTACATGGCAGTGACCTCCGATGTGGGTGACTCGCTCGATGTGCATCCGCGCATGAAGCGCCCTGTTGGAGAGCGCATGGCCCGCCAGGCATTACACAATGTCTATGGCTACACCCACCTCCTCGCTCAAGGGCCCGAACCAATCAAAGCCCGCCGAGAAGGAAATTCAATAATCATCAAATTCGATTGCGCCGACATCCTGAAAAGCTCCGACGGCCACTCACTTCGCACATTTGAGATAGCCGAGATTGAAGGTGTTTACCGCAGCGCAACCGCAACAATCATTAGTCACAACGAAATCAAAGTCAGCAATATGGATATCAAAACACCGCGCTATGTGCGCTACGGTTGGCAGCCATTCACACGCGCCAACCTCGTCAATGGCGACAATCTCCCCGCTTCAACCTTTGCTCTTGAAGCCGATTGCGCCCGGGAAGAGATGGAATCGGGCATCGAATGTGGCGTTTCAGGCGCATTCGCAGCTCTCTCGGCCGATGGCCGCATCATCTTGGCCGGCGGCTGCAACTTCCCCGTTGAGCCTATGGCCCCCTCCAGCCAAAAGAAATTCTACAGCGGCATCTATGCAGCAACAGCCGAACAGATGCAGTGGAAACGCATAGGCACACTTGCCGAGCCCACAGCCTATGGCGCAGCGGCAGTGACACCGCAGGGTATAGTACTCGTTGGCGGCACCCCGAATGGAGTTGCAACCAATTCGGTTCAGCTATTGAACATTGACTCCGATGCAGCCACAGCCACAGCACTCCCCTCGCTTCCGGTAACCCTCGACAATCTTGCGGCAGCAGCCCTCGGCAGCAAAGTTTATGTGGCCGGCGGAAATGCCGACGGAATCCCCTCAAAATCGCTTTTCATGCTCGATGTGGAGAATCCGTTGGCCGGATGGGTAAAACTGCGTGAGATGCCGGGGAATCCACGTGTACAGCCTGTGATGACAGCCGGCAAAACCGCCGATGGCGAGCCTTCGCTCTATCTTTGGGGTGGATTTGCTCCGCGTCATGGCAAATATGAGCCAACACTCGAACTTGAAGGTCTTCGCTACGATCCCAAAAAGGATAAATGGCACAAAATCGAAGGACCGAAAGATGAAGCCGGCGAGCCACTGTCGGTGGGTGGCGGCGCAGCTTGCACCCTCACCGATGGTCGCATTGCAGTGATTGGCGGTGTCAACAAGGATATATTCCTATCGGCGCTTCAGAACCAGGCACCCGACTATTTGCAACACCCGGTGGAGTGGTATCGCTTCAACCCCAATATCATGATATTCAACCCGGCAACAGAGCAGTGGAGCATTGAAGAAACCACATCTGATGCCGCACGCGCCGGAGCATCAATAGTGGCCGGAAGCGATGGCGACATCTACATTCTCGGTGGAGAAATCAAGCCCCGCATCCGCACTGCCGAAACACTTCACTTCAAATTCTAATCAGCATGGTTATTGACAAGACACATGATTTGTCGGTGAGCAATTATGGCACAGCACGCCGTCAATCCTACGATATTGCCATTCTCCCCTGGGGAGCCACAGAGCCCCATAATCTGCATCTGCCCTATCTGACCGATGCAATTCTGAGTCACGACATTGCTGTGGATGCCGCACGCATTGCCGAGGAGAAACATTCGGTGATGGCAATGGTGATGCCCCCGGTGACATTGGGTTCTCAAAATCCCGGTCAGCGCGAACTCCCCTTCTGTGTCCACGCTCGCTATGAGACTCAGCGCGCCATTTTGACCGACATTGCCGCGTCGCTCCAACATCAGGGAGTGAAGCGCCTACTGATTGTCAATGGCCACGGCGGCAACTCGTTCAAGAACATGATTCGCGACCTCTCGATTGATATGCCCGATATGCTCATTGCCACCAGCGAATGGTTCAAGATTTGCCCGGCAAAAGAGTATTTTGAAGCGCCCGACGATCATGCCGAGGAGCTTGAAACATCAGTCATGATGCACTATCACCCCGAATTGGTCAATCTTGAAGAATCCGGCGACGGAAAATCGGGGGGCTTCCGCCCCGAAACACTCAAAAAGGGGCTTGCTTGGATTCCTCGTAACTGGCAGCGAGTGTCGATAGACACCGGCATCGGCTCGCCGAAATCGGCCACAGCCGAAAAGGGGCGTTGCTTTGCCGAGGCTGTAGCCACGCGCTATGCCGATCTTCTTCGCGACCTCTGCACCCCTGAGGCTGAACTTTATGAGCCGCTCCAATAATTAGCTAAGCCACTAATTGACATAATGAAAAAAGCGACCATGTGGTCGCTTTTTTTGATTATATTGTGTTTGTTTAAATATCCCAAGTGACTTCTTTGAAAGCATAAGAAAGTGTTCTTCGATCAGTGGTGAGGAGCTGCACATGTCCGGTAGGCTCTACTGCTGCTACTGCTGCACTGAATGATTCGCCGGTGGCGGCATCGGTGAACTTGTGAGTGCCTGTTCCACGCCAAAGTCGTGCCATATAGCGCTGATGCAAATCATCATAGGCCGAGACAGCCGTTTCGGCTTCGCTAATCATTGCCTCAACCATCTGATCGGCAATCTCATCAACATCATATTCTATCCCGGTGATTTGGAAAAGCGACACAGGATTGGGGGCATCGGACAGAAATTCCTCCTGATTGACATTCAAGCCGAGTCCGATAATCGAATGGCCCACTTCCTCGCCTCGAAGGGAGTTTTCAATCAAAATTCCGCCAAGTTTCAAGTTTTCCACATAGATGTCATTGGGCCATTTAATGCTGACTTTCACATCGGGCTCCACCATCTCAATGGTTTCAGCCACCGCCACAGCGACAGCCTCAGAGAGAATAAACGACTTAGCCGCCGGCAATCCCTTTGGATTCAACAGCAAGCTAAGAGTCAGGTTTTTACCGGGGGCCGACTCCCAAGAAGTACCCCTCTGACCACGACCGGAAGTTTGGGCACGAGCCATAATAGCTGTTCCGTCGGCCAAATCCATAGCGTTGGCAGTCAACCAAGTGTTGGTTGAGTCAACTTCATCGAGCAATATTATGTTCTGTTTCATACTGCAAATGTAGTAATATTTTTTTGCATCTGCGCCACACCGAAGCGCAGATTTACACTCATCCCCCCTTTTTTGCATAGTAACTTTGCATCGACGCGTCACCCCCCCTGCACTTAATCTTTTTAACTTTAACAGATACTATGGAAGAAATCAAAGAAATTACAGAATCTATTGAATCAACAGCTCCTATTGAGAGCAATGAACCCGAAATGGAGGAGAACACTCCGCCTGTGGCACCTATTGACAACAGCAATGATGAACTCGGGCCAGAAAGTGAAGCACCGTCAACCCCTACTGCCGAGGAGATTGCGGCGCTGATTGCCGAAGCCGAAGAGCGCGGCTATCTGCGCGGGCGCAACGAAATGATAGAGCAGATGATGCAAGAGCCGCCTCTATTCTCCAATCCGGCAAGGCACAAAGGCTATGCCCCTACAGCCTCAAGCGCCTCCGAGCCCGATCCCGCAAGAGACTTTCTTGCCCATATCCGCCCGCAAGTGTGGGACTAAAAAAAAGACCGATTAATTATCACCCTTTATCATTTAAAATTCCAACACTATGACAACAACAATTCAAAACACCGGACAAATCATTCCCGGCACAGTTAACGGACAGCACATCACCGACGGACCTTTGACCACCTCAGTGGCCTCGGAAGCCGCACCCGATTTATTGACCAATGAGATTGACAATAGAGTGGTGAGAATCCGTCCGATGGCCACCCCTATCGACCAAATTTCACGAATGGTTGGTTCGCGCCCTGCCTCGTCAATGAAAGTGGAATACTACTCCGTTGACACCCGCCCCATGGAATCGACCGTCAAGGGGAGCATCCGCAATGTGGCGGATATCCCCTCCGACCAGCCCCCCACATTTATAGTCACCACCGCCAACGACCGCCTATTTGCACCTACCGACACCGTTTTATTCCCTGATGTGATGGTGACCACGGCATCGGGGCGAGAGTCTCTGACATGCTATGTGAGCGAGGTGCTGAGCGGGAGCGACAGCGGCTTGAAATTGATAGCGCTGAACCTGCTTCCCGGAGATTCGCTCCCCACAATCGGCAGCGATGCAAAGATAGTGAGAATGGGGCGTGCAGCCGCCGAATTGGATGTGCAGACAGCGCAGTTTGAAGCGCTCCCCGTCAAGGATTTCAACTATTGCCAGATTTTCAAGACACAAGTAGAGCAGTCGGCCTTGATGCGTCTATCCTCCAAAGAGGTTGGGTGGAACTTCTCCGACCAAGAGGAGGTTGCCATCATGGATATGCGCATGGGGATGGAGAAGAGCTTCCTTTTTGGCACAATGGCCCGCCTGACCGATCCTCAGAAGCTCGATGAAGTTCTCTTCACCCGCGGCATCTGGAATCAAGCCGGAGGAGAAACAGCAGTGAGCCTTGAGGAGTTGACACAAACCGACCTTGTGGAGCTTATGAGAGAGGCCTTTACCGGCACCGCCGCCGGCTCGCCTCGCAAGATTCTTGTGGCCGGAAGCCAATTGGTCATGGCGCTCAACAAGCTGGAATTTTCAAAAGTGATTCTCGCCACCGACACCGTTACCCGCTGGGGAATCGATTTCAACGAGATACGCTCGAAATTCGGCTCGCTCTATGTGGTCCATGCCGAGGTGTTTGACCAGTGTGGCCACTCCTCCGACGGGCTGATTATCGACCCGCAGTACATGACCAAATACACCCATGTGCCCTTCAGAGTTGAGCGTCTCGACTTGAAGCGTTCGGGAGTTCGCAACACCGATGCCCTTGTGGCCACCGAAGCGAGTTGCCTTGTGCTTCGCCATCCTAAAACCCATCTAAGAGTGATAGGCCTATGGGAATAAATTCGCTTCAATTAGCCCACGAAGCATGGCTTGCCGGCGCAGAATTGCGCCGGCGCCGTGGGCGCTACAAGCGCTATGCCTACGGGCGTCAGTGGGAGGACAAGATTCGCGACATTGACGGGCGCTTCATCACCGAGGGGACACAAGCCGAAATCGGCGGACGCCGACCGCTGACCAATAATATGATACGCCAGCTGATAAAGTCGGTTGTGGGCAATTTTCGCTCCGCGATATCCCAGGAAGACCCGGCAATGGCGCAAGCCCCCGACGCCGCAACAGTGCGTCGCAACTCGCTCACCGAACTCGACTGCCGAATGCTTGAAGAATTTCTGATTTCGGGGTGCGCAATTCAGCGAGTGATAGCCGAAAAGCGCATAGGAGGCAGCGGAGTGTGGGTTGACAATATCAGCCCCGAAAACTTCTTTGTGAACCACCACAGCGATCCTCGCGGTGGCGACATAGAGCTAATCGGGATGCTCCACAGCATGAGTCTGCGCGAAGTGATGATGCGCTTTGGCTCCACAGTTTCCAAGCGCGAAGCCATCACCAAAGCCTACACCGAGCCCCAACAGCCGGCAATGTCGGTGGCGACGGCAGAGCTTGGCAATGATGAGACGCCGGTGGATTTCTATCGCGCCGGGGCCGGACGCTGCCGAGTAATCGAGGTGTGGACCCTCGAAAGCCGCACCCTTCTGCGCTGCCACGACCGCCAAAAGGCTCAATACTTCATAGTGGAAGAGAGCACAATGCCGGCCATAGAGAGCCTTAACCAAAGGCGCCGCAACCAGGGGGAGAGCATAGTGGAATTTCGGCCTGCTACCACCCTGCGGTGGCACTGCCGCTTCTATGCCCCCAATGGCCTGCTACTCGAGGAGTATGACTCCCCCTATAGCCATGGCTCTCACCCCTTTGCGCTGAAAATGTATCCCCTGATTGATGGCGAAGTCCATTCATTAGTGGAAGATGTGATAGACCAGCAGCGACATATCAACCGCCTGATAACACTGATTGACCACATAATGAGCGTGTCGGCAAAAGGGGTGCTGCTGTTTCCCGAGGAGCAGAAAATCGATGAGATGACCTGGAAACAGGTGGGGCAGCTATGGGCACGCTCCGACTCCATTCTCCCCTACACCCCCAATGGGAGCTCCCACGAGCCACATCAAGTGATGTCGGCAAATGAAAATCCGGGAGCATATCGCATGCTCGAAACCCAGCTCAGCCTGTTTCAAGAGATTTCGGGGGTGAGCGACACCGCCCGCGGCAAAATGCCCACACACCAAACCTCCGCCGAGGCCCTGAACACCCAGCTGCGCACCTCGGCTATCGCAATGCTCGACCTGTTGGATAGCTTCAATGACTTCCGCCACAAGCGCAATGCCATGATAGCCACAACAATATAGACTCGGAATACTCGGAGGGGGAGTTTGGGATTTTTAACATGGGTGTGTAGGGGTGACTGCACACCCATGGTTGTAAATTTGCCATTGTAGCGGAAAGCCCGACAAGCTCCCTTTTCTATTGACCTTAACTTAATCTAATTCAAAATGAAAACTAAATCACACACTTTCACAACATTAACCTGGCAGCGGGATGCCGATTTCTACTCGGCATGCTGCCGCCGGCTCGCCAACCCTGCCGAGAGCTATGAATCTACCCGCGCTCTGGTGAAAGCCACCCTGCACCAACCGGCGCCTCAGTTCTACCTCACCCACAGCTCGGCACTTCGCCGCCTGCGCGATATGCGTCGCCGTGGCTACTCCCCAACCTATCGGTCGAAACAGCAGATGTGGGCCGACCTGGATGAGCGTGTGGCGGCTGTGGAACAGCGCCACGGCATCAGCCTATCGGCAGCGCTGATGAGGGTGCTCTCCGATTTCAAGGCCCCGCGATTCTATATCTCACCCTCGGCCGGGGAACGCATTTTTCGCACTCAGCGCACAATTCACCGCCGCCGATTTCTCAAAAAATCAGTCGGGAACTCGCCGAATTTCACTAACTTCTACACTAAACCAGTATGAAAATATCTCTCTCTATTCATGCCATCACAGCCCAAGTGCTGGCACAAACCGCGCTCCGAAGCCATCTGCGCGACTACTACCCCCCGATGCTCCACCCCGAACATGCCGACCAAATTCCCCCTATGGTGCGCAGCGCCATGGGGGAGGTGTGCCTGACAATGGCGCCGTGGCTCGCGGACTGCGACCTGGGGGAAAAAACGGAATCAGACTTGATGCAGCTTGACTTTGACGAGAACTGCCGATGCAACCTGATAGCGCTGCGCCTGCAGATAGAGCATGCAATAGTGGCGCGAATGCTCGCGGCAATATATTCCGGCACAGATAACGAGGCGTCGGCGCTCTTTGAGCGCGACTTCCAAGAATCGCTGCAACGCCTGCGCCGCAGCCTACACCCCCA
>JAZSAZ010000028.1:0-45845 GCA_045602165.1 Paramuribaculum sp.
CGCTTGGCCTCCGACTTATGCACCTTGCATCGCCCGACTTTTATATTACTAGTGCAATCTGATTAGATGCCGAGATCTTTCTTGATGTCTTCAATCTTCTGGCGTGCATCAGCGATAGCCTTTTCATAGTCGGCAGCTGACTGCATAGTGCCGTGAACTTCAACATAGAATTTAATCTTAGGCTCTGTGCCTGAGGGACGTACAGATACTTTGGTGCCGTCGGCGGTAAAGTACTGAAGTACGTTTGATGTGCAGGGGAAGTCAAGTTTAGTTACTGTGCCTGCCTTAACGTCGGTTTCGTCGAGAGTGTTGTAGTTCTTAATAGTTACTACATCGCTGCCACCAAGCTGTTTGGGAGGATTTTCGCTGAACTGTTTCATCATAGCCTGGATTTCTTCAGCACCCTGTTTGCCTTTACGTACAACAGAGATACCTTCTTCTAGTGAGAAACCATACTTGATGTAGATATCCTGGAGCATCTGGAGGAAGTTGAGGCCTTTGTCTTTTGCCCATGCAGCAGCTTCAGCCATAAGAGAAACGGCAGAAACAGCGTCTTTGTCGCGGCAGAATTCTTCAGCGAGGAAGCCGTAGCTTTCTTCACCACCACCAAGATAGCGTGCTTTGCCTTCGTTTTCGCGGATTACTGATGCGATCCATTTGAAGCCGGTGTAGCAGTCATACATCTTGATGTTGTTCTTTTCTGCGATTGACTTGATGGTTTCAGTGGTAACGATAGTCTTAACGATGTATTCGTTGCCGGTGAGCTTGCCGAGTTCGGCATTGCGAGTCATGATGTAGTTGAGAAGAATCATCACGATTTGGTTGCCATTGATGAGCACATACTCGCCATTAGCATCGCGGAGCACACAGCCAATACGGTCGGCATCGGGGTCAGAAGCCATAATCAAGTCGGCGCCCACCTCTTTCGCCTTTTCAATAGCCATAGCCATTGCAGAGGGTACTTCGGGGTTGGGTGATTCTACAGTGGGGAAGTCGCCTGAAGGAATGTCCTGTTCGGGTACATTGATGATGTTCTCGAAACCATAGTTTTTGAGTGACTGAGGAATAAGAGTCACACCTGTGCCATGGATAGGAGTGTAAACAATCTTGAGGTCTTTGTGGCGCTGGATAGCTTCGGGGCTGAGTGAAAGTTTCTTGATTTCTTCGAGATAAACTTTGTCAACTTCAGCACCGATAATCTGAATATTTTTGGGGTTGCCCTGGAATTTGATGTCGTCAACAGAGTTGATGCGGTTCACATGGTCAATGATGTTGACATCGTGGGGAGCAATAATCTGTGCACCGTCGGCCCAATATGCTTTGTAACCGTTGTATTCTTTGGGGTTGTGTGACGCTGTGATATTTACACCGCTTTGGCAACCAAAGTAACGGATAGCGAAAGATAGCTCGGGAGTGGGGCGGAAGTCATCAAAAAGATATACTTTGATGCCGTTTGCAGAGAAGATGTCGGCAACGATTTCAGCAAATTTGCGTGAATTGTTGCGTACGTCATGACCCACAGCAACCGAAATCTGAGGAAGATCAGCAAATGCTTCTTTAAGGTAGTTGGCCAAACCCTGAGTTGCAGCACCTACTGTGTAGATGTTCATGCGGTTTGAGCCGGCGCCCATTGTACCGCGAAGACCGCCTGTGCCAAATTCTAGATCTTTGTAGAAAGAGTCAATGAGCTCAGTTTTGTCGGGGTTGTCGAGCATGCGCTGTACTTCGGCGCGAGTTTCAGCATCGTAAGAGTCAGAAAGCCAAGTTTGTGCTTTGGCTGTTACGGTTTTAATCAATTCTGAATTGGTGTCCATAATTTAAGGTTGATGTTATATTTACTTGTTAGAAATTTCTTTTTGCATGGCAAATCGCAACCTGCATTTTGGGCAGATTGATTGCGATAGCAAATATACTAAATTCGGATTTCAAAAGCAAGTTTAATTAAAGTTTATCCTCAAAAAATCCCCGACTTTTTTGATTGAAAGCCGGGGCGATTGTTAGATAAGTTATTTTTAGGTTGATTCTTCTATTGTTGAACGAAAATCACGGTTCGATTCCAGTTGTTTTCACTGTAGGGTTGCTCTGAGCTGCCGTATGCTTCGATTGAAAGGTTGTCGGGGTTTACACCATAGGTGATAAGCGCCGCTTTTACGGCTTCAGCTCTGTGCATTGAGAGCTGGTGGTTGTAGGCTTGGCTTCCTGTGTTTTTGTCGGCATACCCTTGGATTACTATTGAAGCATCGGGATTTGAGTTCATCCATTGTGCTACGTTGTACACATTGACCATTTCTTTTTCAGTGATTTCATGAGAGTTGATTGCGAAGCTCACTGATGCCAGTAGGGGTGTTGTGGTTTCGATAATTGTTTCTGTTATGGTCTCTGTGACTTCCGGACAGGGGAGTTGTGCGTTGGCTTCAGCCAGTTCGGCGTTGGTTTTGGCAAGCTGATGGCGAAGGGCGTTGACTTGTGAGTTTAGATTGCTCAAATAAGCCATATCGTTGCAAGGATTGTAGGCTTGGAAATTGCGAGCTCCTATGTTGAAACTAAGTCCACCGATTGCAGTGATGTTGGCTTCGATTGGATAGCCTTGGACGTAATTGTTGAAGTTGTCGCCATAGAATTGAACGCGGGTTTCTGTGAAGAAATCTACAAAACTGCATAAGCGAAAACGCATTTGCATACCCACTGATACCGGCAGTGTCCACTGGCTTTTGCGCACACGCGAATTGTAGTTCACCATGTCGTTGCCTTTAATTCCGGTGAAGTCCCAGGTATAGGTCCCGCCAACACCCACAAATGGGATGAAAGAGAACACTCGATTAGGGTTGACTCCACAGATAGAAGTGGTCATGTCCCACATCAAGTCGGCATTGGCTGATGCCATTTGAGCCTTGTTGCGCTCAATAAAATCATAGCGCATTTTGCCATACATGCCACTGATGCGGAAACCCAAATATGGGCTGAACCAATGACCGAAGCCCATATTGTAAACAGCTGATATACGGCGATTTTCGCTACCGTCGCCAAGGCCATATTCAGTGAATGGCATTTGCGCTCCGGCACCGAGTTGAATAAACCAATTGTTGCGCCACGATGAAGCATATCGGGTTTCACAATCAATCGGTGACTCAGTGATTGAAATCTCTTCAATTACTACAGCCTCTTGTGCCGAAGCGTTGTTGGTGGAGATTAGCAAGCAGGCAAGCGATGCTGCTGCGGTGAGGAAAGTGATGTTTGTTTTCATTCCGATTTTCAGTTTAGATAAAACAATGGTTTTTGAATAGAGCCGATAAGCATTTGTGTGGTTTGTTTCTGCTCTTTTTCGATTTTATAACATTAGTTGAGAGGTAAATGTTCTTAGTCGATGAAATTTTGTTTGATGCTTTTAGTGGTGATATAAGGAGTGGGTTCAATGAATTTATGTTATTGTTAACATATATTTTGGTGTTTATTGCAGTGCGGGATGGCGATATAGAGTGAAATTTGCTATCTTTGCATGATAATATTACACAACGATAGTGATGTCGCAAAAACGAATAGCAATCTTAGGCTCAACAGGCTCAATCGGCACTCAAACGCTAGAAGTCATAGCAGCCTATCCCGAAATGTTTCGCGCCACTGTATTAGTGGCCGGACGCAATGATGAACTATTGATTAAGCAGTGTAGGCAATTTCGCCCGGCATTGGCAGTGATTGCTGATGAAAGTCGCTATGAAGCGGTTAAATCGGCCTTGACCCCGCTTGGGATAGAGGTGGCCGCAGGGACTGAGGCAGTGGCGCAGGCCATGGAACGTGAGGATGTGGATATGGCAGTAACCGCAACTGTGGGTTATAGCGGCTTGGAGCCGACTATCCGCGCCATCCTCGCCGGAAAAGATATAGCTTTGGCTAATAAAGAGACTCTTGTTGTTGCCGGAGAATTGGTGACTCGACTGTTAAAAGAGTCCGCATCTAAAATCTATCCTGTTGATTCCGAGCATTCGGCAATTTATCAATGTTTGGTAGGGGAGGATATATCCACTGTTTCCAAGTTGATAATTACAGCATCGGGTGGTCCCTTCCGCCAGTTGCCGGCCGAAAAACTTGCATCGGTGTCGGTTGAAGATGCGTTGCGTCACCCCAATTGGTCGATGGGCTCAAAGATTACCATAGACTCCGCTACAATGATGAACAAAGCATTTGAGATTATTGAAGCGCGATGGCTCTTTGGATTGCCGGCAGAGAAAATCGAAGCCGTGGTGCATCCACAGTCAATTATTCACTCAATGGTGCAGTTCAATGATGGTGCAATCAAATCCCAGCTCGGCACTCCCGATATGCGCTTGCCTATCCGCTATGCCTTAGGTGAAGCCTCGCGCTATGCAACCGATGAACCCCCATTGACGTTGGACCTATATCGCACTCTGACATTTGAAGAACCCGATATGGAGCGTTTCCCATGTTTGTCACTCGCTTCGCGCGCTTTGGCCGAAGGGGGAACAACAGCTTGCGTTATCAACGCAGCCAATGAAATTGCTGTGGCGTCATTCCTTAGAGGAGAAATTAAGTTCACAGATATTTATGCCACAATTGACAGAACTCTTCAACGAATAGAGCGAATAGATTGTCCGGAATATTCCGATTATGTGGCCATTAATACTGAAGCACGCGCTGTGGCATCGGAAATAGTCAAATTAAAGAAATAAATTTTATAAGCACACATACTCATAGATTAATTAGATAGATGGAAATCTTTTTTATTAAAGCACTGCAGCTGGTTGCAGCACTTGCCTTTTTGGTGGTAATTCATGAATTCGGGCACTACATCTTTGCTCGAATGTTTGGTATAAAAGTTGAGAAATTTTATCTCTTTTTCAATCCCGGATTTTCACTTTTCAAATGGAAACCGAAAAAGAAAGAGGCGCTTGGCGGTAAAGGCGAGGAGAAAGCGTCATGGCGCGATACAGAGTATGGTATCGGCTGGCTTCCGCTCGGCGGCTATGTCAAAATTGCCGGCATGATTGATGAATCAATGGATAAAGAGCAGATGGCTCAGCCGGTGAAGCCGTGGGAGTTTAGAGCCAAACCGGCTTGGCAGCGATTGCTTGTGATGGTTGCCGGAGTGTTGTTCAATTTCATTCTTGCAGTCTTGATATATGCCGGAATTGCATGGGCTTGGGGTAATAAATATGTCCCATTTGACAAAGCCACTGAAGGGATGGACTATAGCGAAGTGGCTCAAGCGGCCGGATTCCAAAATGGCGATATCCCCTTGATGGCCGATGACAAGAAACTTGATGTCTCGGAGTCGAATTGCATGTATCTGATGGCCGATGCAAAGACGGTGACTGTTTTGCGAAAAGCCGAATCTGATTCAGTGCTTATGACTCAAGGCCGCGAACTGAAGCGCGACACTGTGGTTCTCCCAATGCCGGAGCAGTTTATATTCCAATTGTCGGAGAATAATGCTCAGGTAATGGGCTATAGATTGCCGGTTGTTGTTAAAAAGGTTCAAGGCGGTAGCGCAGCTGCCGAAGCCGGCATTTTGGAGGGTGATAGAATAGTGGGTGTAGGTGGAGTGCCGACCCCCTCCTATGCAGAGCTCCAGCAAGAACTCACCGCCAATGCCACTAAAAAAACTGCAATCGCAGTGGTTCGTGGCAGCGAGGTTGTTAATTTGACTGCAACCCCATCAGCAGAGGGTAAACTCGGATTCAATCTCGCTTCGATTACAGAGGTTTATCCCGTTGTGTTTGAAAAATATTCTCTTTTGGAATCATTCCCCAAAGGGTGGGACCTTGGTACCACAACCTTATCAACCTATGTGTCATCAATGAAGCATCTCTTCACAGCTGAAGGTGCTAAATCAATTGGCGGATTCGGTGCTATCGGCGGAATGTTCCCAGAAACATGGAACTGGCTTTCATTCTGGGAAATCACAGCATTCCTTTCGGTTGTTCTTGCATTTATGAACTTGATTCCGATTCCCGGCCTTGACGGCGGTCATGTGTTGTTCCTGCTGTGGGAAGTTATCACCCGAAGAAAAGTAAGTGAAAAGGTGTTGGAGTATGCACAAATGGCAGGGATGATATTCTTGATAACACTGCTTCTCTATGCCAATGGAGCAGATATTGTTAGAGCATTTTTGTAAAGATATTTTGATATGAATTATCCAATCATACAACTTTCGCGCGGGAAAGAAGAATCGCTTCTCCGTTTTCATCCGTGGGTGTTCTCAGGCGCCATCCATTCAATGGATCAGGCAATCGAAGAGGGCGACACTGTGAGTGTAGTAGCAGCCGACGGCTCTCCGTTGGGTGTTGGCCACTATCAAATAGGGTCCATCGCAGTGAGAATGCTCAGCGATAAAGATATTAAGATTGATGGCGAATTCTACCATTCACGTTTGCAGCAGGCAGCTCGTTTGCGTCGATCGCTCGGACTGATTCGCCCGGATAATAATGCATTTCGCCTTATTCATGGTGAGGGTGATTTCCTTCCCGGATTGATTATTGATATTTATGGCTCTACAGCTGTGGTGCAAGCGCATTCACCCGGCATGCACTATGCTCGTCAGATAATAGCGCAAGCTTTGGTGGAACTGCCCGATATGGGGATAAAAAATGTGTACTATAAATCGGAAACCACACTTCCCTATAAGGCAGCTCTTGACCCGCAGAATGATTATATAATCGGAGGGATTGACACCGATGTGGCAATTGAAAACTCTCTGAAATTTCATGTGGATTGGCTCAAAGGACAGAAGACAGGATTCTTTGTTGACCAACGCGATAACCGCTCTCTGCTCGGACAGTTTGCGGCCGGTCGCAAGGTGCTCAATATGTTCTGCTACACAGGTGGATTCTCAGTGTATGCGCTTAAGGGAGGCGCCGAATTGGTTCATTCGGTTGACTCTTCAGCCAAGGCAGTGGCATTGGTAAATGCCAATGTTGAATTGAATTTCGGCGCGGAAGCACCGCATGAAGCATTTGCAATCGATGCGTTTAAGTATCTTGCCGATATGGAAGATGGTGCATATGATTTGGTGATTCTCGATCCGCCGGCATTTGCCAAGCATCGTGGAGCTATTCGCAATGCGCTTCGCGGCTATCAACGCTTGAATGCCAAAGCCATGGAGAAGATGCCTTCAGGGAGTATTCTGTTCACCTTCTCATGCTCGCAGGCAATTACCAAAGAGCAATTCCGATTGGCAGTGTTTTCAGCTGCCGCTCAAACCGGGCGCCGGGTTAGAATTATCCACCAATTGACTCAGCCGGCCGACCATCCGGTAAATATTTATCATCCCGAGGGGGAATACCTCAAAGGATTAGTGCTTTATATTGAATAAAAAACTATAAGCAATAACTGATATGAACATTATAAAAACAATAGCATCTTCAGCACTCGCACTTGCAATTTCAGCTAACGCTATGGCCTCTACAACACAAGAAAATGATTTCAACTACATAGTTGACCGCTTTGCAGACATTGAAGTTCTGCGTTATAAAGTCCCTGGTTTTGAGCAGCTTTCGCTTAATCAGAAGAAATTAATCTATTATCTTTCAGAGGCAGCCACTTATGGGCGCGACATTCTCTGGAGCCAGAATAATCGCTATAACTTGCAATTGCGTCAGTTGCTTGAAGCGGTTTACACATCATATGATGGCGCGCGTGATGATGCTCAGTTTAAGGCATTTGAATTGTATTTGAAACAAGTGTGGTTTGGCAATGGAATCCATCATCACTATTCGATGGATAAATTTACCCCTACATTTGATCGCGCTTTCCTTGAAGCTCAAATTGAAAAATTACCGGCTGCGCAGCGTCCGGCAAATGTTAACGATTTGATGCGTGTGATTTTCGATCCCGAGTTTATGGCTAAGAAGGTGAATCAAGCCTCAGGAGTTGATATTATCTTGACATCGGCAACCAATCTTTATGAGGGTGTGACTCAGAAAGAGGTTGAAGACTACTATGCCGCTCTTAAAGATTCTACTGACTTAACCCCTATCTCTCACGGCCTTAACACTCGTCTCACAAAAATTGATGGCAAAGTAGTGGAGCAAACATATCGTTTGGGAGGGCTCTATTCTGATGCTATTGCCAAAATTATTGAAAACTTGGAGCTTGCTGTGCCCTATGCCGAAAATCAGGCGCAGCGCAGCACTATTGAAACCTTGATAAAATATTACCGTACAGGTGACTTGAAGACATTTGATGAATATTCAATCCTTTGGGTGAAGGATGCAGAATCACAAGTGGATTTTGTGAATGGTTTCATTGAATCTTATGACGATCCATTGGGAATGACCGGAAACTGGGAATCAATCGTTAACTTCAAAAATATTGAAGCATCGCGCCGCACAGAGGTTATCTCATCAAATGCACAGTGGTTTGAAGATAACTCTCCCATCAACCCTCGATTCCGCAAGGCTCAAGTGAAGGGTGTGACAGCAAAAGTAATCACTGCTGCAATGCTTGCCGGTGATGCTTATCCCTCAACTCCTATTGGCATCAATCTCCCGAATGCCAACTGGATTCGTGCAATGCACGGCTCAAAATCAGTGACCATTGAAAATATCACTCAAGCCTATGATGAAGCTTCTCACGGAAATGGTTTCAACGAAGAGTTTGTTCCCGATATGGAAATGCGTCAGTTGATGAACAAATATCTATTCTTGACCGATAATCTTCACACTGATTTGCATGAGTGTCTTGGTCACGGCTCAGGTCAATTGCTCCCCGGTGTTGACCCCGATGCACTAAAAGCTCATGGCTCAACACTCGAAGAAACTCGTGCCGATTTGTTTGCGCTATATTATCTTGCCGATCCCAAACTTGTGGAGCTCGGCTTGATTGACAATCCTGAAGCTTATAAGGCGGAGTACTACAAATATATTCTTAATGGTTTGATGACTCAGTTGATGCGTATCGAGCCGGGCAAGGATGTTGAGGAGGCTCACATGCGCAATCGCAAACTTATTTCTGAGTGGGTATTGGAAAAAGGCGCCGCCGATAAGGTGGTGGAATTGTACATCGAAGGTGGCAAGACCTACATTCGCATAAATGATTATGAAAAGCTCCGCGATTTGTTTGGTCAGTTGCTCTATGAAGTTCAGCGCATCAAGTCGGAAGGTGATTACAATGCCGGAGCTGAGCTCGTTGAAGCATATGCAGTGAAGGTGGATCCCAAACTTCATCAAGAAGTGCTTGAACGCTATTCACACCTCACCATTGCTCCCTATCGCGGATTTGTCAATCCGATTTATCGCCCTGTTTTGAATAAATCGGGTGAGATTATCGATATAAAAGTTACTTATGGCGAGGGCTTTGTTGAGCAGATGTTGCGCTATTCTCGCGACTATTCGCCCTTAACTTCTGCATCGGTTCACTGATGACACAGGATTTTGCATCGCCATTATTAGAGAACGCAGTCACAGAGCTGTCGCGCTTACCCGGAATAGGACGCAAGACAGCTTTGCGACTTGCCTTGCATCTGTTGCGTCGCGACGAATCGGAGAGTGTGGCTCTCGGACAGTCAATCATTGACATGCGGCGCAACATAAATTATTGTCGCCAATGTCACAATATCTCCGATGAAGAGATTTGCCCTGTGTGTAGCGACCTTCGCCGTGATAAATCCATAGTCTGTGTGGTGGAAAATGTCAATGATGTTATGAGCATAGAGCGGACCCGACAATATGCCGGGCTCTATCATGTGCTTGGCGGGGTGATATCTCCAATGGATGGCATCGGCCCTGATTCGCTTGAGATCGATTCGCTTGTGAAACGTGTTGAGCAGGGGGAAGTGGCTGAAGTTATTCTCGCTTTGGGTGCTACTATGGAGGGCGATACCACAAACTATTATATATTCCGAAAATTGGCGCGTTTCCAAGAGTTGCGCATCACCCAGCTTGCTCGCGGAGTAGCTGTGGGTAATGATTTGGAATATACCGATGAATTGACTCTCGGCCGCTCATTGTTGCAGCGAACATTATTCACCGAAACCTTCCAGCAATGATTTCTAATGGCGAAATATATCTTCGTGCTCCCGAACCGGACGACGTTGACGCCATTTTTCGTTGGGAAAATGACAGAGAATCTTGGTCGTCGGCGGGTGTTCGTGCACCAATGTCACGGCATTTGATACTCAACTATATCAACAGTCTTTCGGCAAATATTTTTGAAGATGGGCAGGCCCGGTTTATGGTTTGCCGTGTAGAAGATGATGCCGCGATTGGAGCTATTGATTTTTATGATGTGGACTCAATCAATAGGCGTTGCGGTGTGGGGATAGTGGTAGATGAGAAATATCGCGACATGGGCTACGGAGCTACGTCTTTGCGATTGCTTTGTGACTATGCTTGGCGAGATTTGGGATTGCATCAACTATGGGCCATTGTCGGAGCTGAAAACACTCCCTCGCGACAATTGTTTGAATCTTGCGGATTCGGCATTAGTGGTAGGCTTAAATCATGGATACGCATAGGCGAATCCTTTGTAGATGCCTATGCGTATCAATGTCTGTTGCCAAATCAGTGGACTACTGACTGAATCTCGCAATTAGAATTTTGCTACAGTGGCGCGGATTGCGCTCAAGCGCTTCATCAGCTCGGGAAGCTGGTTGAGGGGTAGCATATTTGCGCCATCACTCTTGGCTTTGCTCGGTTCGGGGTGAGTCTCGATAAAAAGGCCATCGACACCCACGGCAACACCGGCGCGTGCTATTGTTTCAATCAAATCGGGACGGCCTCCGGTGACACCTTTCGGCTGGTTGGGCTGTTGGAGTGAGTGTGTAACATCAAGAATAACCGGGCAACCGAACTTTTGCATCTCAGGGATTCCACGATAGTCAACAATCAAATCCTGATAGCCGAAACTAACACCGCGTTCGGTTACTGCAACATTCTCATTGCCGGCATCGCGAATCTTCTGAACAGCAAATTGCATTGCTTCGGGAGACAGAAATTGTCCCTTTTTGATATTTACAAATTTGCCTGTGCGAGCTGCGGCTACAAGCAAGTCGGTTTGACGACATAGGAATGCGGGAATTTGAATAACATCAACAAATTCGGCTGCCATTTCAGCCTCTTCAGCTGAGTGAATATCTGTTACCACCGGGCACCCGAAAGTTTCTTTGACCTTACGCAAAACTTGCAGAGCTTCCATGTCGCCGATTCCTGTGAACGAATCGATGCGAGAGCGGTTTGCTTTGCGATAAGAGCCCTTGAAGATGTAGGGGATGCCGAGCTGAGATGTGGTTTCAATAATTGATTCAGCAATCTCCATTGCCATTTTTTCGCCTTCGATTACACAAGGCCCCGCCAAAAGGAAGAAATTATCTTCGGGAGTCAGGCATTTTATAATCTGATTTGCCATAGTTATATAGGATTATATATTGTTAATCTGGTCTATGATATGGAATGTGTCGCACCCCACAATAGCCGCCGTTTCTGTGCGCAGACGGTTATCGCCGAGAGTGACCGGTTTCCATCCGGAGCTGAGAGCTTCGTTGATTTCTTCCGGAGAGAAATCACCTTCTGGTCCAATCATAATCACAGCATCGCGCCCGGCTTGATATTCATGGCAAAGATTCAGGCGGGGGATGGTGGGATCACAATAGGCCACAAAGCGTTGAGCTTCGGGAAAAGAATGGATAACATCGCGAATTGAAGTCATTGGCATGATTTCTGGCAATACACTTTTGAGTGATTGCTTTATAGCCGAGACTGCTATTTTTTCGAGACGTTCGGTCTTTATCTCTTTGCGCTCAGAGCGTTGACAAAGCAAAGGAATAATGCGATTTACACCGATTTCAGTCAATTTCTCCACCATCCACTCCATGCGGTCCATGTGTTTTGTTGGGGCTACAGCCACTGTGATTTGTTGTGGCCAGCATAGTGGCATGTCGATTTGCTCGAGAATCTCTACCGAGGCATGCTTGGAATGGGCATCGACCAGCACACAGCGGAAGCGGTGGCCACGACCGTCAATAACATCCAGCTCGTCGCCAGGTTGCATGCGCAGCACCCTGACACAATGCTGAGAATCGCTTTGTGGAAGGGTTAGAGTGGATTCAATGTCGGGGGCAAAAAATTGAATCATAATCGGTTGGCTTTTGCGTGGGGTTCATCATCGCGGAAGATGAGCCAGAACATCACTGCCACAGCGAGTGCATAGGCGGCGAAAATGTACCAAGAGGTGTGCCAACCGGCCATTTGAAGTTCCGGTGTGGGCTGAGAGTAAACAAGAGTGTTGACAACTTGTCCGGCAGCAAGAGTGCCAAATGTCGCGCCAATGCCATTAGTCATAAGCATAAAGAGCCCTTGTGCGCTTGAGCGAATTGAGGGGTCGGTCTGCTTATCAACATAGAGTGATCCGGCAATATTGAAGAAGTCAAAGGCAACACCATACACAATCATTGAGAGTACAAACAGCCACACTCCGCCTCCGGGATTGCCCAAGCCGAAGAAGCCGAAACGAAGCACCCATCCCATCATGGCAATCATCATTACACCTTTGATGCCAAAGCGTTTCAAGCAGAATGGAATGAGGAGAATGCAAAGAGTTTCGCTGATTTGTGATAGCGACACGAGAGCTGTGGCATTCTGTGCGCCCCAAGTCTTTTCATATTCGGCAATGCTTTCAAATGCATTGATAAATGTGGTGCCATAGCCATTAGTGATTTGCAATGACACTCCGAGAAGCATTGAGAAGATGAAGAAGATGGCCATCTTTTTGTGTTTGAATAGCGCAAATGCACGCAATCCGAATGCATCAACGAGTGATGTAGACTGGGCTTTGGATGTGGGGCATTTGGGCATTGTCAAAGCATAAATAGCAAGAATGAAACTAAATACGCCCGATGATGCCAATTGGAAATATGTTTTCTGCATTGAAACACCGTCAATCATAAAGAAATTGGTTAGAAGCATTGATGCAATAAAACCGATAGTGCCAAAAACTCGAATCGGGGGGAAGTGGACCACAGTGTCGAGGTTGGCTTTATTGAGAGCCGTGTAGGCCACTGAATTAGCCAATCCGATTGTGGGCATGAAGAAGGCCACAGATATGGTGTAGAGTGTGAATAGCGGAGCAAATTCGATAGCGCTTCCGGAAGTGTGGCAATAGTAGGCCGCTGCACACATGAAAACACCGGCTATTGTGTGGCAAATGCTCAACATTTTTTGAGCCTGAATCCAGCGATCGGCAATAATGCCTATGATTGCAGGCATGAAGATTGAAACGATGCCTTGAACTGTGTAGAACCAGTAAATCTTGTCGCCTAATCCGGCTCCGGCAAGATAAATGCCCAAAGATGTGAGATAGGCACCCCAAACTGCGAACTCCAAGAAGTTCATTATTGTTAGTTTAGCTTTAATGGCAGACATAATAGTAAGAATCGATTTTTTTATTTATTGTTTTTCTTTTGTTTTAGAATCTCATTTATCCGAGCAGCCTCTTCGTAGTTTTCTTGTTTAATCAGTCGGGCAAGGGTGCGTTCAAGCTCTTCGATAGTGTAGTTTTCGGGGCGGGGACGCTGTTGGTATATGTTGCCATCTGACGAGTCATCCTCATCTTCCGATTTAAACTCCGGAGCACCATTTGCGGCTGCTTCGTCTTCGTCATAGTAAGCATCGTCATCATCATTGTTGTCCTCAGATTGGGTTTCCATGATGAATCCGGTTTCGCTCAGAATATTGGCAGTGGTGTAAATCGGAGTGCCGGTGCGCATGGCTATTGCAATAGCGTCGGAAGTGCGCGAATCAATCTTAACGGTTCTTTCACCATCGGAGAATGTCAGTTCCGACGCGAAAACACCATCCTCAAATCGATAGATAAAAACATCTATAAGGTTTACCCCGAATGCATGGGCAAAGCTGACAAAAAGATCGTGAGTCATGGGGCGCGGGGGAGTGATATTCTCCATTCTCAGTGCAATTGACTGGGCTTCGGCCGCACCGATAACCACCGGGATTCTATACGGACCTCCCACCTGAGAAAGAATCAGAGCATAGGCACCGGTTTGAATCTGAGAGTAAGAGATGCCGAGAACTTTAAGGCGGACGCGTTCGCTCATGTCAGATAATTATTTCGTTTTCAATGTTTCGACCGGTTATAATGCCGCTACCGTAGCAAATGCGGCTATCGCGGTCATAAATCACAGCAAACTGCCCCGGGGCTATGCCTTGAACTTTGCGAGAACTTTCAATAACATATTCGTTGCCACCAACGTGGGTGAGCCGGCCGGGAATAAATTCGGGCATGTGGCGATTTTTGAATGTGATTTCCACGTTTTGGCAGTTGCTCTCCCACGGATTGAGTGTAATCCAGTGCATTTCATCGAGGTGGAGAGTGCGACCATATTGACGTTCGGTGTCGTAGCCGTTTGATACATAAATCACATTATCATGAACATTCTTCTTGACAACATACCAAGGGCCGCCACTGAGTCCGAGCCCCTTGCGTTGGCCTATGGTGTGGAACCAATAGCCGCGGTGAGTGCCGAGTTTACGCCCTGTTTCAATCTCTACTATGGCTCCGGGGCGTTCGCCTAAATGTCGGCGAATAAAATCGTTGTAGTTTATCTTGCCTAAAAAGCAAATACCTTGACTGTCATGGCGAAAAGCATTAGGCATGGCAGTAGCAATGGCAATTTCGCGAACTTGTGCTTTGGGAATGTCGCCGATAGGAAACATCAAGTGAGAAAGCTGATCATAATCAATTCTTGCCAAGAAATCGGTTTGATCTTTCACCGGGTCAACGGCAGTGCCGAGATACACGCGATTGTCAATATTGAGTGTTGTAGCATAGTGCCCGGTAGCGGTTTTGTCAAATTCATGTCCCCAGCGACGTTCAAAATAGCCGAATTTAATCATCTTGTTGCACATGATGTCGGGGTTCGGTGTGAGACCTTCGCGAACGGTTTTCAGCGCATATTCCATCACATTGTCCCAATATTCTTGATGTAGCGAAACCACATCGAATGGCAATTTGTATCGTGCGGCAATGAATCGACACATTTCAATGTCTTCTTCGGCCGAACAATCACCCTCGTCTGTGTCAAGTCCGATACGAATGTAGAATAGATGCAGGTCGTGGCCTTGCTCCAAGAGTCGGTGTACGGCAACAGCACTATCAACACCCCCGGAAATCAGTACGGCTATTTTCATTTTGAGTTTTTTGTTCGTCAGAGTGGTTAGAATGAATATTTACACTTCGTCAAGCTCCTCTTGCTCATCTCGTCCTTGACGCGAAATAATGAAGAGAGAGATGAAATAGTCAAGAGATATTTTCCCCGGACCGGCAAGGAGAATGAAGAGGTAGATGCCGATAAACATTATGGGGAGGTAGCCTGGCTGGTCCCACGACAATCCATAGGCCAAGCTATGGGGCAGAAGGTCGTGTAGGATATAGTATTCGGCAGCAACCATGGCGAGAATCGGCGGAATTGTTGATAGGCGAGTCATGAACCCGACCATAATCAGCAGCGAGCACACCAATTCAATTATAATCATCAGAATCAAACTTGTCTCTGATGAGATTCCTATCACAGTAGGGAATTGACTGCTCAATTCGGAAAAATTGACGAGATGGCGAATGCCGAATTGCATGAACATCACGCCAACAAAAAGGCGCAAAAACAATCGAGCCATATTGCTATAAGTGTAGCCTGTGAAGCGCAAAAATAGTCGAGATGCGATGTCGGTAAGATTCATATTGGATTTAGTTTTTATATGGGTGAAGAGAGGAGATTAGTATTGATTTAATCGAGTCATTATTGTGATTATGTCGTCAACGCTATAGGTGCGTAGCACAATGGCTCCATTGGGGTTTAGAAGATAAAACACCGGAGTGCGGCGCATGTCGTAGAGATCGTTGACCTCTTCAGAAGCTACGTTGAGCCATTCATTAGGATAGTCCATGGCTTGTTCAATCCATTCGGGGCTGGACTCGGAAGCATAAATGCTGACAATATCCACCCTTTTATTCTCCACAAGGCGGCGTGTCATAACATCAGCGTCAAGGCGAATGCGGGCCATGTTGCAATCCGAGCACTCGGGGTCATTAAAGAACAATACGGTGCACACTTTTGTTGTGTCAACAGCAAATTTTCCGGATGTATTGTAAATGTCCGTGTATTCAAAAGATGGCGCAATATTGCCGGGCTGAGAATTGGAGAGAATGTTGATTAGATGCTGAAAGCGCAATTTTGAGGTCTTATCGACTTTCTTGTTGTTGACCACAGCTTTTGCAAAATAAAGAAAAAGCTCATCACTTTGCAGGACAGCGGAATCGCTGTAAAGTTTCTCTTCGGCAAGCTCGCCGATAAACAAAACATTTTTGCCATTCTTGGCAATGCGCGACATGAAATTGTCAATTCCGGCATATACCACATCGGCCGATGCATAAGGCATAAATGACAGGTAAGTGTCAAAAGCTTCCGCCATTTTGTCGCGTGAAGAGAATGCTTTTTTTAGGTCGCAGAAATCCCAATAGTGAGTCACCATAAAGTCGCTGCGATCCTGCAAATGTTGAAGGCTATCGGGGATTATAGGGAGCTGAAAGAATGTTTTGTCTTGAGCCCCGGCTGTCAGCGAGGCAGCCAAAATGGTTAATAGGATAAAAATATGTTTCATGCAGTTGATATATCAAAATAGTTTGGCACGTTGTTTGCAACTACAAAAGTAGCAATAAACATTGAAATCAATTAATATTGAAGTGAAAAAAACTTTAATACTTTGATGTTTGTTTTAAGTATTGATTGAAAGAATAAACTTTTAATTTGAAGAGTATGAATTTGAACAATTTCACGATTAAGTCACAAGGGGTGGTTCAAAAGGCTTTTGAGATTGCAAAGGCTAATGGTAATCAGGCAATTGAGCCGATTCACCTTCTGAAGGGTGTGCTTTTGGAGGGGGAGACGGTTGTGAAATTTATATTTGCAAAAGTTGGAGCAAATATATCTCGATTGTCAAATGCTATTGATGGGGAATTGGCATCGTTGCCCAAGGTTTCCGGTGGCGATCCATATTTAAGTCGTTATTCAAATGATGTTTTGCAATGCTCGTTTGACATTGCAAAGAAGATGGGTGATGAGTATGTGACCATCGAAGCTTTGTTGCAGGCTTTGTTTGATGTTAATTCGCCGGCATCGGCGATTATGAAAGATTCAGGCATGAGCGATGCTGAAATGAAAAGCTCTATAGCCGAACTGCGAAAGGGGAAGAAGGCCACAAGTCAAAGTGCGGAAGATACTTACAATTCACTGTCGAAATATGCCATAAATCTCAATGAACGTGCCCGAGAAGGGAAACTTGATCCTGTGATTGGGCGTGATGATGAGATTCGCCGAGTGTTGCAAATCCTTAGCCGCCGAACAAAGAATAATCCAATGCTTATTGGTGAACCCGGAACGGGTAAAACGGCTGTTGCCGAGGGGCTTGCTCAGAGAATAGTCAGAGGAGATGTGCCGGAGAATTTGCGTTCAAAACAGATATTTTCGCTCGACATGGGTGCGCTCATTGCCGGGGCAAAGTATAAAGGTGAATTTGAAGAACGTCTCAAAGCAATAGTCAATGAAGTGACTCAAAGCGATGGCGAAGTGATTCTTTTTATTGATGAGATTCACACCCTTGTAGGGGCCGGAAAGGGTGAAGGGGCAATGGATGCTGCCAATATCTTGAAGCCGGCTTTGGCTCGAGGCGAACTCAGAAGCATCGGCGCAACAACTCTTGATGAATATCAGAAATATTTTGAGAAGGATAAAGCATTGGAGCGTCGCTTCCAGAAGGTGATGATTGATGAACCTGATGAATTGAGTGCCATTGCAATTCTTCGCGGATTGAAGGAACGTTACGAAAATCACCATAAGGTACGTATTCGTGATGAAGCTATAATTGCAGCTGTTCAATTATCTGAGAGATATATCACCGATAGATTCTTGCCCGATAAGGCTATTGATTTGATAGATGAGGCTGCCTCAAAATTGCGTTTGGAAATTGACTCTGTGCCTCAAGCATTGGATGAGATTTCTCGAATGATTGCGCAGAAAGAGATTGAACGAGAGGCTATTAAGCGCGAAGGTGATAGCGAAAAAGTGCGTGAAATAGAGAAGGATATTGCTGCTATGCGAGAAGATGAAAAATCCTATATGGCTAAGTGGAAATCGGAGAAGGATTTGATTAATCGCATACAGCAAAACAAGATTGATATTGAACAGCTGAATTTTGAAGCTGAGCGAGCCGAGCGCGAAGGCGATTATGCACGAGTGGCTGAAATTCGCTATTCAAAAGTGCAGAATAAAGAGCGTGAAAATGCTGAGATTCAGGAGCAACTAAAAATGATGCAAGGCGAAAAGGCATTAATCAAAGAGGAGGTTGATGCCGAAGATATTGCCGATGTGGTTTCTCGTTGGACTGGAATTCCGGTTAAAAAAATGGTACAGAGTGAAAAGGATAAGCTTTTGCATTTGGAATCGGAGTTACATCGTAGGGTAGTGGGGCAAGAGGAGGCCATCAGCGCCATTGCTGATGCTGTGCGCCGCTCACGCGCCGGGCTTAATGACCCCCGACGTCCAATAGGTTCATTCATCTTCCTGGGGACAACCGGTGTTGGAAAAACCGAATTGGCCAAGGCTCTCGCAGAATACCTCTTCGATGATGAGAATATGATGACTCGAATTGATATGAGCGAATATCAAGAGAAACACGCAGTGAGTCGCCTTGTTGGAGCTCCTCCGGGGTATGTGGGATATGATGAGGGTGGTCAACTGACCGAGGCTGTTCGTCGCAAGCCCTATTCAGTGGTGCTTTTCGATGAAATAGAGAAGGCACATCCCGATGTGTTTAATATACTATTGCAAGTGCTTGATGATGGTCGCTTGACAGATAATAAAGGGCGATTGGTTAATTTCAAAAACACAATCATCATCATGACATCCAATATGGGGTCGGCATTGATTCGTGAAAATTTTGCTGCAATGACTCCCCGGAATCATGATGAAGTGGTGGAAAAAACCAAAATGCAAGTCCTTGAAATGTTGAAACAAACCATTCGCCCCGAGTTCCTGAATCGCATAGATGAAACCATAATGTTCACTCCGCTAAGTGAAAAAGAGATTGAAGAGATTGTCGGATTGCAGATTCGCGGTGTTCAAAAAACACTTTCTTCAATCGGGATTAATTTTGAGGTTACGGAAAAAGCGCTTAAATTTATAGCGGAAGAGGGTTATGATCCCGAGTTTGGTGCTCGTCCGGTTAAGCGCGTAATTCATCGATTGGTTCTGAATCGCTTGTCAAAAGATATTCTCGCTCAAAAGGTTGACACCGACCGTCCGATTGTAGTTGACGTGAATGATAACGAGTTGATATTTAAGAATTAAAAATATGTGTTATAAATAAAATATTTAAGTTATGAAAAAGTTAATGCTTCTACTGTTTTCGTTCCCGATGTTGGTTTTTATGACCTCATGTAGCGATGATGATAATTTGCCAAATGTTGACATAGACATTCATTTTGAGAATGGAATTGTTGCGGACTCTGAGGTTTATGTTGTAAAGCCCAATACCCTCTATATCACAGGGATTTCGGTTAAAGCTGTTAATCCGAATCACAACGCAATGGTTGCCGGGTTGGTGACATATCATGTTGATGGATTTTACCCCGGATTTGTTGCAAGTCCCTATGAGAAAGTGGCTATAGATACAGAGGAATTGCCGGCCGGAACACACATTTTGTCGGCTGAAATGAATATTGCCGAAGAGGAGTGTGAATTAGCGAGAGCATTTGTGGCGGTGAAGTTTAAAGTGGTGGAAGATGAATCGGAAATCCCCGGTGAACCATCTGATTGGCGCGATCGAATTCCCGCTCAAGTGACCCTTCAGTAATGCCTGTCGGAGCATAAAAGATAACAGCCGTGAAGTCTTTGATTTCACGGCTGTTTGCTCTATTTGGTTCTATTATTTCTTTAACTCAAATCCGGCACAAAGACCGTCAAAGTTTGAGAATGCATTCACGGCGGTCGTAATCGTTGAGCTTTTTGCAATTTTGCTGAGTTGCTGCATGATGATGATGAGTTTCGACACATCAAAAGTCAGAGTCATTGTGCCGTCAATGCTTTTGGTGATATGGGCATTAATGTCGCGATTGATGCCAAGTGTGCTGAATCTCAAAATGAAATTGCCGATTGCATTTTCATCGGTTGCAGCAACAATGGTTCCGGGAAGCTTTACTTTGCCCACACTTAAACTGAAATTTGCTTCTGAATCAACGGTGAAGTTCAGTTGATTGAGTTTCACCATTTTGTAGACTGGGGCCAGTTTGCCTTCGATTGTTTCGGCAGTGGCTGCGCCGCCGGCTTTCTCAAGAAGATTGTCGCTCAAAAAAGTGACAGCTGGAGCCGAATATTTCCAGTTCCCTTCAAGTTGCTTAACAGTCAAGTCATTTGTGGAGAGAACCTCGCCTAATATTCCTGAAATAGCATCAGAAACCGATGAACTGTCCGATGCGCCTAATCGGCCAAGAAGGTCTTTAATGTCCAAGGCTGATGCTGTGAATGAACCGGCTAAAATGGCCGCAACTGTGAAGATGATGTTTAGCTTCATTTGTGACTTGTTTTTTGTGATGAATTTGCAATTTTGTCACAAAATTAAGCGAAAATGGGGCGATATAGGTATTCTTAACTAAATTTAAGTCTGAGTATAAATTTCGTTAAATAAAAATGTGCTATCTTTACAAAAGAATAGGAAAATATCATTTTGGGCTCTATAGTAGATGTCAAAATATAGCAGTTTAAAACATATATTTCACAGTGTGATGGCCGTGATGCTGCTTGTGTTAGTAGTCGGTTCATTGCTTTTGTCGTGTACGCAATCAACAGAGGAGGAGCGATTCGGAGCGGCAGTTCTGAATCCTATTGTAACGATTGACCAATCGGTTAAATTCCCCGATGGATCAGTTGCATTTTCGCTTTCAGAAGATATTTCGGTGAGTGATTGCTCGTTCAGACTGTCAAATTTGAATGGGCAATATTCTGCAACGTGGGCTTCGGTTGACGAATATCCTCGCGCCGAGCCGTTGCTTCCGGGTGGATATACTGCCGAGGTGTTTTATGGGGCTATGGAGCGAGAAGGGTTTGATAATCCTTGCATTTATGGTGCTGCGGCGGTTGAATTGGCCAATGGCGAGAATAGGTCATTGCCGATTGCTTGCAGTATATCAAATGCAGTGTTGTCAATCGATTATTCTTTGATTGAATCATCAATTATATCAGAAATAGATGTTGTTATACACACCTCCGGCGGTGGTTTTATATCATATCCGATGGCCGAAACCCGCAAGGCATTTATTCATCCCGGGGATGTTGATATTCATGTGTCGCTGACCATGGATACCGGTGAAAAGGCCGATTTTAAAGCCGTATCAATCCCTGATGTGAAGGCGGCAACGCTGTATAGAGTTATCTTTGATACGAAAATAGCCGATGATGGAGTGGCAGAGTTATTGATTTCATTTGATGAATCGATAGCAGCCGATGATGTTACTATCAGGCTCACTCCGGAATTTCTATCGGCCGAGGCCCCGATTGTGGCCCCGATAGGATTTGAACCGAATGAAACTATCACGATTGTTGAGGGTATGGGTCCCGAAACAGATTTGGGCTTTGATATCGTAGGTGGTAATTTGTCGTCATTGATGTTGAGCGTTGTGTCGCCCGAATTGCAATCAAAGGGTTGGCCTAAACAGATTGATTTAGTTGCAACATCAGAATCTGAACTTGCAGCATTAAAGTCACTCGGACTAAAAATTTCAGGAGAAGGAAAGAATATCACCCGAATTGATGTCACCGAAGTGATAGCCCAAATGAAAAGCTCCGAGACTACGCAGCTTATATCGCTATTGGCAGTAGGCGAGCATGGGAAAATATCAGAGCCGATGGTGCTGAATGTTAATGTGAGTCCCGTTGAAATTGCAGTGGTCGGTGCATCGGAAATGCATGTGGGAGATGTGGAGGTGGAAGTTTTGCTCTCGTCAAATTCTCAATTAAGCGCCGAAGTCTTGTCGGTGGAAATGCTTTCCGGAAGAAGCTCTTTGGATTGGATTCCGGTGGAAATTCAGTCAATCAATCCGGATTTCGAAGACCCGAATAAAAAGATTGTGCGTCTTAAAATGCCCACAGTTCGGGCCGGAGAGATTGATTTGAGATTTTTGTACTCAGGCAAAGAGGTGGCTAAAACAGTGCTCAAAGTTGATTCCCCGGATTATTCGTTTGAGGTTGACGCATTTGCGAAGCTGATTTATCTGAAGGTTCAGGCCGAAACCCCACAATTGGAGTCACTTATTACCTCAATGGTAAATATTTATGTCAATGGCTCCATAGTGCAATCACTAATGCGAGATCCCGATTCTGGGACCATAATTGTGGGTGGTTTTGCTGAGAATACCCTCTATCAACTGAGCGCAACACTTTATGAACACCCATCAGAGGCAGAGCATTTTACTGCTCCGGTGGCAATCAAGACAGAGGTGTGTGAACCGCTGCCAAATGGAAGCTTTGAGGATGTAGAAACCGGATTGGGATATAAGAACTTGCCTGCCGGTGGACGATATTCGCAAAACATTGTTGAGATATACAATCAGCAGAACTATGTGTCCTACGATCTTTATATGCCCAAACATTGGGCAACAGTAAATGCTAAAACCTTCTGTACAGGAGCCTCCAATCACAACACATGGTATATGCAACCCTCAACCGCTACAATCAAAGATGTCATGGAGGGGGCATTTGCAGTAGAATTGGTCAGCACCTCATGGGACCTTAATGGTGAGCAAATCCCGGATTATCGTCAAACCGGGCTTCCTTATACAAACTATAATAAGAATGTTCCGAATATGGCCAATCGTGCGGCCGGGCGACTATTCCTTGGGGAGTACAGATTTAATCCTTTAACCATGACCGAAGAGTATATTGAAGGAATTATGTTTGCTTCTCGACCAGCATCGCTCAATGGATACTATAAATTTGTGCCCTGTGTTGATGATTTGTCAGATTGCGGGGTTGTGACTGTTGAGGTGATGGGGTGTGTGAACGATAGCGAAGTTGTGATAGCGCGTGCTCGTCAGGAATTACCCGGTGTTGTGGGTTACACGGCATTCAGCGTTCCGCTGAGCTATAAGATGTTTGGAGTCAAAGCAACAGCAATAAAGGTGATGTTTGCGTCGTCAAAGCATTATGGCTCAATTGAAGAGGAAACAGAATCGATAATAACATATTCCGATGTTGTGACATCAACATCCCACGGAGGAAGGTTGAGTATTGACAACTTGACATTCTCATACTAAAAAAGAAAATAAAATAGATAGTAATATAGAATTTAAAGCATGAACAAAATTTCAAAGCTATTAATGGTAATCATGTTTGCTGTGACAGTTGGAATGCCCGCTGTCAATGCTCAAGAGCATTTCAAGCGTGATTTGGAGCAAGTGTCATTTGTCCCTAAAGGGCAATGGATCACCGGTGTTAGTGTTAGTTACTCGATGAATAATCAGGATAACTATCAATTCTTTGTGTTTGAGAAAGCCGATGGTGATTCCTATTCATTTAAAGTGACACCGATGGCAATGTATGCCTTCAAAGATAATTTGGCTGCGGGTCTTAAATTCGGTTATGAACGAGCACGCACCCGTTTGGATGAAGGACGTTTTATTCTCGACTCGGAGACAACATTTGATGCGGATAATATATATGCAATCAGTTCGAATTATTTTGCCACTGCGGCCTTTAGAAACTATATTTCTCTCGGCAACAGCACTCGCTTCGGCTTCTTCAATGAAGTGCAGTTGACCTTAGGCGGCGGGCGGTCAAAATTCTCAAACTATACCGGTGGCCAAGGTGAAAATCGTCATCCCGAAGGAACATTTGAACGCAACTTTACCATGAACATAGGTCTTACTCCCGGATTTGTGATGTTTTTGAACAACTATTCCGCAATTGAAGTTAATGTCGGTGTTCTCGGATTCGGCTACACACACACTCGTGCAGTGACCAATCAAGTGCAAGTTTCAGAGCGCGACACAAAGCATGCAAACTTTAAAATCAACCTATTTTCCGTGCAGTTTGGCATGGCATTTTACTTATAATCGATTATTGAATGATGAAGAAAATTATATTTTTAGCCCTGTCGTTGCTGATAGGAACGGCAGCAATAGCATCGGAAGCAGTCAGGGTTGACACCGTGAAAACGGATAGGAAAACGATTGTTAAGGGTAAGATTTATCACCCCGAAATGGACGAGAAAGTCATTGTAGGTTCCGACACAGTTAATTTGGTATTGAAAGACTACAATTATGGTCGTTATGATCGCGGGCTTTTTAACTATTTGTTTATCCCCAAGAAGCAGTGGACATTAGGTTTGTCGGCTTCTTATGGTGAGTTCAATGCAAATGATGTTGGAATTCTTCAAGCACTTGAAGACTTTGATTTCAACGGAAAGGTCTATGCAATTCGTCCGATGGTGGCCTATTTCTTCCGCCACAATCAGTGTGTAGGCTTGAGATTTGACTACACGAATGCCGAAGCTGACCTTGGTCGTCTTGCTGTGAACATCGGTGAGGACCTAAGTTTTGATATTCATGACATCTACTATAGTTCATCGAAATATTCATTCGGTGTGTTTTATCGTAACTATATCGGTCTTGGCCGTTCAAAGCGATTTGCTATTTTCAATGAGGCAAGCTTGTCATTCGGCAGCGGCACTTCAAGATTTAAACGCCCCTATGATGGTGTGATTCGAGACACACGCACCGATTTGACAGAGGTGGCTTTGAACTTTAGTCCGGGTGTTTGTATGTTTGTGATGGAAAATGTGAGCTTCAATGTTTCGTTAGGCGTTTTCGGGGTTCATTTGCGCAACCAAAAGCAAGTGACCGATGGCGTAGAAATCGGTTCACAGTTCAGCAGTGGTGCTGACTTCCGTTTAGATTTGTTCAACATTAATTTTGGTATCGGTGTACACATTTAATAAAATACGAATTGCTTTAGCCGCAGTCTTTGCAGCCGCTATTTCTGCTTGTATCTCTAATGATCTTCCTTATCCGTGGGTGTTCCCTTCGGTTGAATCGGTTAATATTGAAACTGTTGATGGACAGGGTAATAATTTATTGCTTTCTGAACCGGCAATTGATTCAGTGGCGCGAAGCATTGTGCTTGAATTAACTGAATGGGCCGATATTGAGAATGTGGTTGTTTATGGTTTGGAACTCTCTGAAGGGTCAACTTGCGTGAATCCTGAAGTTTTTGCGCAACCATTGAACTTGACCTCTCCGGTTGAGGTTGAACTTCAGCGCTATGACCGAGTGCTCACATGGACAATCTCTGCAACTCAGCAGATTGAACGTTATTTCAAAATCTCATCGCAGATAGGAACTGCGGTTATTGATGCTCAAAACCACACTGTTAAGGCGTTGATTCCTGAGTCAAGATCGTTGACAGGCATTGTGGTTTCGGACATCAAATTAGGTGGATTGAGTGCAACAATGACTCCCGATTTGAATGGTCAAACTGTTGATTTCTCTTCGTCGGTGGATGTTGTGGTCAGTGAATTTGGTCGCGACACCAAATGGACTGTATCTGTTGAGCAAACAGAAGTTAGTGTTGACTTGACAAGTGTTGATGCTTGGACAAATGTTGCATGGCTCCATGGCTCGGCCGAAGTTGGTAAAGATAATGGATTTGAATATCGCAGAGCCGATTCCAATGAGTGGACAAAAGTGCCCACAGAGTGGATTACACACAATGGTGGCAGCTTTACCGGTCGATTGATTCATCTTGACGCGCAGACTCAGTATGTGGCTCGTGCCGTTAGTGATCAAGAAAGCAGTGTTGAGGTTGAATTCACAACGGGTCAGGAGCTGCAGCTCCCCAACTCCCAATTGCAAGATTGGTGGAAAGATGGCAAGGTTTGGAATCCGTGGGTAGAGGGAGAGGCATCTTTCTGGTCATCGGGCAATAGAGGCGCTTGTACACTTGGTGAGAGCAATACAGTGCCGATGGAAAGTTCGTCATCACCTACAGGCTATGCCGGTGCTATCTTGAACACTAAATTTGTGGGTATTTCTATCCTGGGCAAGTTGGCTGCCGGAAACCTCTTTGCCGGCGATTTTGTGAGAGTGGATGGAACTAATGGTGTTCTTGCATTTGGTCGCGAATTTAGAGCGCGCCCTACAAAACTTAAAGTGAGATTGAAATACACCACAGCCCCTATCACAGATGTAGGCAAAGACACCCCCGACGGAATTGTAAAAGGTCAGAATGATATAGGCATTGTGTGGTGTGCGCTTGCTGATTGGGATGTGCAGTTTGAAATTCGCACCAATCCCACCAATCGCAAGCTCTTCAGTCGCGATGATGCCGGAGTGATTGCCTATGGCGAATTTACATCGGCTCAAACTATTGAAGATTATATCGATGTGGAAATTCCGCTCGAATATGTGGACACAAATCGTGAACCAAAATATATTGTCATAACAGCCTCGGCATCTAAATATGGTGACTACTTTACCGGTGGTCGTGGCGCAACTTTATATATTGAAAGCTATGAATTGTTGTATGATTACTAATGCATGGATGATTTGGCTTGCAGTGGCCATTCTTCTTGTGATTTTTGAAGTTTTTACGGTTTCTGCAATAGCCCTTTGCATGGCAATCGGTGCTCTTGCTGCATCAATTGCTGCTTTATGTGGCTGTGGAATCGAACTGCAGTTATTGGTGCTGGCAGTTGCAATGCTATCGTCGTTGGTGTTTGTGCCGCGTTTGCTCAAGCGCTATAAAGGCTTGTTTAGAAACGGCAAAGAGTCATTGAGCAATATGGATGCCCTGATTGGCCGCGAAGCTATCGTGGAGTCTTCGGCTGCCGATTCTTCACTTCGAGTGAAAATTGATGGTGACCGCTGGCAGGTGAAAACCGCTGATGGCGCTGCCTTGGCTCATGGTGACCGAGTGAAAGTGTGTGGCTACGATAGCATAATCCTTGTGGTGGAAAAACTATAAACTTAATATATTAACTCATTAAATTTTATTACCATGGAACTTTGGATAATTCTTGGAGTAATAGTGTTGCTCGCCATTATAATAGTGGCGAATGCAGTGAAAGTGGTGCCTCAGTCTGAGACACGAGTAATTGAACGTCTTGGACGCTTCCATAGTGTGCTTCCCGCGGGGTTGAACATTATTTGGCCCTTTATTGATAAACCCAAAATTGTTTATACTCGCCGAGTGGAAAACTTGGGCCATGGTCGTAGCTATGTGAGAGTGTCAACAACCAGCGTGATTGATTTGCGTGAGCAGGTTTATGATTTCCCCTCTCAGCAGGTAATCACAAAGGATAATGTTACAACTGAAATTAATGCTTTGATTTATTTTCAGATTGTAGATCCGAGAAAGTCGGTTTATGAAATTGACAATCTCCCCAATGCAATTGAGAAGTTGACTCAAACTTCTCTTCGAAATGTTATTGGTGAATTGGAACTTGACGAAACATTGACCTCTCGCGACACTATTAATGCCAAATTGCAGTCAATCCTCGATGACGCAACAAATAAATGGGGTGTTAAGGTGAATCGTGTTGAATTGCAAGATATCACACCCCCCGAAAGTGTGCGCGAAGCGATGGAAAAACAGATGCAGGCCGAACGTAACCGCCGTGCTGAAATCTTGAATGCTGAAGGTGAAAAGAAATCTTTGATTCTTCGCTCTGAAGGGGAGAAGCAATCACGCATTAATCAGGCAGAAGCCGCTAAACAGTCGGAAATTCTTCGTGCAGAGGGTGAAGCTCGAGCTAAGATTCTTCAAGCCGAAGCTGAAGCCGAAGCTATTCGCCGAGTAGCCGAAGCCGTTGCTGCATCAAATACCAATCCGGCATCATATATTCTTGCCACTAAGTACATTGAAACCTTAGGTGAAATGACCAAGGGTAAAGATTCAAAAACAGTTTATATCCCATATGAAGCAACCGGTGTTCTCTCATCGCTTGGTTCTGTAAAAGATATATTGGCAGGCAAATAATCAAATTGTGATTTGTTAAATAGCAGATAATAAAAACACAGGCTCCGAACAATCTCGGAGCCTGTGTTGTATGTTAGCCGGACTGCTTAGAGCGATTGTCCGGTTTTATTGTGGCTGAATAATAGGGTTACTTAACAACCACTTTGTGGAGTTCGTTACCTACAATGACAATGTAAACTCCTGATGTGTTCACATTGATTGATTTCTGAAGAGTAGTTTCTGCAAAAATCAATTTGCCGTCGATTGAATAGGTTATGAGTTGCCACACCTAAGGGTTTTGCTGTGTGTTATAGACGGTTATTGTCGGCATAGGAGTAGTAGCTCTCCGGGGTGATAATCAGGTGGTCAATGATGTTAATATCCATTATCTTACCGGCTTCTTTGATGCGCTTTGTGAGTGCGTCATCTTGTGGCGATGGGTTTAAATTCCCTGAGGGATGATTGTGGACAAGGATTATAGATGCTGCTAAGTGTTCAATACCTCGTTTCATCACCATTTTAGGCTCAACAACAGTGGCCGCTGTTCCGCCAACACTAATCCGCTCTGTGGCTATGATATTACCAGCACGAGATAGGAGGATTATCCAAAACTCTTCCGTGGGTAGATTTTGTAGCTTTTGGCGAATTGCATCGTAGGCATCTTTTGAATTTAGAATACGCGGTCTTTCTGTTGGCTTAATATCTTTTCGTCGGCCACCAAGTTCTAGTGCAGCAGCTATAGTTACGGCTTTTGCTATGCCTATGCCGTGGAATCGTGAGCTCATATCTCTAATGCTCATTTGAGCCATGCTACTCAAAGAGTTGCCGCATGCGTCGTATAGCTCACGGCTTAGCTCAATAACAGATTTACCCGGAATACCTGCGCCTAATAGAATTGCAATTAATTCAGTGTCGGATAGAGTGCGAATGCCATGTGCCAACGCTTTTTCACGCGGCTTATCATCATCACAAAGATCTGCAATACGCATCTTTGAGGGGGTATATGAACTCTCGGCAGTTTTCATTGATGGCTATTTCCCTTTACGCATGGCAATTTCTTGATTGATATCGCGTCCACGACCAAGAAGTATCTTTGTAAAATAGGCGCGAATAAATCCAGTTCCGTATCCTAGTATTTGTATCACAGATGCTGGAATGGCTAGCAATGCAATGCCAATAGAGCGAGTTGAAATGCATGCAGCAAAGAAAATAGCTATGATGTATATGGCTAGGGGCAGTAACCACCATGGAGAAAGTGTAATGCCTAGACCTACTAGAATCAGTCCTATAATAACGGCGAACGCCGGCAGAGTGTGCACAATTTTTAGTGAATCGGGGTAGAGAATTTTTAATGTGATTCTCGACATGCCAAACACATGGACTTGTCGCCAGAATTTTCCGAAATCAACGCGTCGTTTGTGATAGACCTCGGCTTCTGAGATAAGCCCGATGGAAAAACCTGCCATTCGGATTCTTGTGCTCATGTCAATATCTTCCGAAAACATTTCGCGGAAACCACCCACACGTTCGTATACCTTTCGGCTATAGCCCATATTAAAAGAGCGAGGTACAAATTTCTCCAATTGTATTTTCCCACCTCGAATTCCTCCGGTGGTTAGAAATGATGTCATGGCAAAGGAGATGGCTTTTTGAACCGGGGTGAATGACGAGTGTGCCGCATCCGGACCACCGAAGCAGTCGAGTGGTGTTGCGGTGAGTCTTCGGTCCAGCTTTTCAAAGTAATCTTCCGGAATCACGCAGTCGGAATCGAAAAATATAAAGTAATCACCTGAAGCTCGTTCAATTCCGTGATTACGTGCAATTGAACGGCCTTCATTTTCTTTAAAGTAGTATTTAACATCAATGCGATCTTGATATTTCTTGACTGTTTCTTCGCAAGGCATAGTAGAGCCATCTTCAACAATTATGGTCTCGAAATCGGTGAATCTTTGCTGGGAAAGACTTTGTAACAAATCGTCAACTTCATCAATGCGATTATAAACCGGAACAATTACAGAATATTTTGCCATGATTGCAGATGTGGGATTTTGAGGTGAGATTTATGACATTCTGGATTCGTAGTCTTCAAAAGTGAATTGTCGCAGATAGCTACATTCGCCTGCTGAGTTGCACCACACTATGTCGGGGTGTTGAATTCCATTGAACATATTGGTTTTGACTGTGGTGTAGTGGTTCATATCTTCGAAGCGAAGGCGCTGTCCGATTTCAAGCGGCTTTTCAAAAGACCAATCTCCAACATAGTCGCCACTCAAGCAGGAGTTGCCACCGATGCGATAGGTGGGCAGTTGCGGCAATGTTTCATCGCAGCTTTCAGTGATAGCGGGTTGATAGGGCATTTCAAGGCAGTCGGGCATGTGGCAGGCAAATGAAGCATCAATGATAGCAGTGCTGATTCCTTGGTTGGTAACAATGTCGACCACCGAGGCAACAAGATCGCCTGTGCGCCATGTAAATGCGCTTCCCGGTTCAAGGATTACTTGCAAATTGGGGTGCCGATTGCGGAATGCGGTCAATAGGTTGATAAGATGATTAGTGTCATATCCTAGACGAGTCATCAAGTGACCTCCACCCATATTGACCCACTTGAGATTAGGCAAGAATTCTCCAAATTGCTCTTCAAATGCAGTCAGCACACGCTCAAGGTCAAACGATGTTGATTCGCATAGCGCATGAAAGTGAAGCCCTTCAAGTCCGGCGGGGAGACTATCGCCAATCATGTTGCGAGTCACTCCGAAGCGTGAGCCGGGTAGGGCGGGGTTGTATTTATCGGTGTCAATAACTGAGCATTCGGGGTTTACTCTAAGCCCCGGGCTGACACCGGCATTGATGGCTCTGGCTGCATATAGTTCAGCTTGATTGAGCGAATTGAATGTGATGTGTGAGGAGCCTTGCAAGAATTGATCAATTGTTTGCTCGGTGTAAACAGGGCAGTAGGTGTGGGCTTTCACTCCGAGATGTTTGTTGCCAAGCTGCAATTCATTGAGTGATGATGCTGTGAATTTGAATCCCTTTTCGCGAATAGGAGCAAAAGAGCGCCAAAGAGCATTGGCTTTAAAAGCCATGATGATTTCTATTCCGGCACTTTTACGCACGGTGTCAATCAAATCAAGATTACGGCTAAGACGGTCTTCGTAAACGATATAGTATGGTGTGGATAGTTGAGATTCTTTCATTGGTGTTCGTTTGTGATTAGCCTATTATGTTAAAGCGAGCAAATTTAAGTAGCAGAACTCTTGAGCCGAGATTGCTGAACTCAACGGTAATGCGCGGGTCGGCATGAGTGGTGTCAATGTTGGTTATTATTCCGCGTCCAAAGCGAGAGTGCTCTATAACCATCCCTTCTCGGAGGTTATTGACAGAGTGGTATCCACTGGCGGCCGATTGTGTGGTTGCAGGCTGTTGACCCGGAGGGGTGTGTGCTGCCGGTTTTGGCGTGCTGTTGAGTGGTTTCAGCGCGCCGGAATGATATGATGTTGAAAAGGATGAGAATGAGCGTTTGGGGGGCGAAATCTTGGCCCCGGATGATAGGTCGAGATATTGAGGGTCGATATCTCTAAGAAAGCGCGAGGGTGATGTGGTGCAAGTGGTGCCATTGCGATAACGGGTTGATGCATAGGACATCATGCAGAATTTCTTTGCACGTGTAATGGCCACATAGAGCAGACGGCGTTCCTCTTCAACTTCCTCAATAGATGTATTTGCCATTGCCGACGGGAATAATTCTTCTTCAACTCCGACAATAAAGATGTTGCTGAATTCTAGTCCTTTGGCTGCGTGGACAGTCATTAGTGTAACTCGCTCTTGTGCCTGCTCATCATTGTCACCGGTGTCTTGGTCTGTGGCCAGAGATACTTCGCCGAGAAAATCGGTTAGGGTGATAGCTTCGTTCCCTTCTTCGGTGCGAGTGTCAATAAACTCTTTAACTCCGGAGAGAAGTTCTTCAATGTTTTCGCGTTTGGCAAGATTCTCCGGCGTGTTGTCAGTGAGTAGAATTGCAAGCAATTTTGTTTGAGTGATAATTAGGCGTGCCACTTGCTCGGCATTCTGACCCTCTGTGTTTGCATCAATAAATGACTGAATCAACTCGCGAAATCCGTTAAGTTTCTTTCGAGTTCCGGAATTTACATCAAGGTGGTAGGTGTCAATGTTATTGATAACTTCCCATGCACTGACATTATTGTCAATGGCTGCACGGACAATCTTATTGAGTGTGGTCTCTCCAATGCCGCGTGCCGGATAGTTGATTACACGTTTTAGTGATTCATCGTCCGACGGATTTATTGACAATCGGAAATAGGCAATGGCATCTTTGACCTCTTTACGCTGATAGAACGATAGCCCCCCATATATGCGATAGGGGATGTTTCGTTTTCGCAAGGACTCTTCAAGAACACGGCTCTGTGCGTTTGTGCGGTAGAGGATTGCAAAGTCTTCAAAAGAATCTTTTGAATTCATTTTGACTTGCGAGATGCGATTTGCCACCAAGTAGCCCTCTTCAAAATCGCTGTAGCTTTGCACCACTTCAATGCGGCTTCCACTTTCGTTTTGCGAGAACACTCGCTTGGGAATTTGCATGGTGTTTTTTGCAATTAGCGAGTTGGCAGCGTTGATAATGTTTTGTGTGGAACGATAATTTTGTTCCAATTTGAATACCATCAAGTTGGGATAGGCATTTCGCAAGTTCAGTATGTTGCTGATGTTTGCGCCTCGGAATGAGTAGATGCTTTGTGCATCATCGCCCACCACACACAAGTGTGGGTTAGCGCTGCATAGTTGTGACACTATTACATGCTGGGCAAAGTTAGTGTCTTGATATTCGTCAACCAAGATATAGCGAAAGATCTCTTGATAGTGGTGAAGAATGTCGGGGTTGTCGCGAAGCAGGAAGTTAGTGTAGTAGAGCAAATCATCAAAATCCATTGCTCCTGCAGTAACGCAGCGATTGCGATATGTGCGGTAGATTGCATGAATTAAAGGGCGACGGCTTCTGCGGTCGGCCTCTGTGAGTTCTCTGTTTCCGGCATATTTTTCAGGTGATATAAGCGCATTTTTTGCAGATGATATGGCTGATAATATGACGGATGGTTTATAGATTTTTTCATCAAGGTCCATGTCCTTGATTATGGTTTTGACAAGCGATTTTGAGTCGGCAGTATCGTAGATGGTGAAGTTGGGCTTGAAGCCTATGCGCTCAGCATTCTGGCGCAAAATTCGGGCAAATATAGAGTGGAAAGTACCCATCCATAGGCGCGACGCTGTGTTTGCTCCAACAAGCTGCTCAATGCGTTCGCGCATTTCGCGTGCGGCTTTGTTGGTAAATGTCAAAGCGAGTATGCGCCAGGGTTCGTAGCCTTGGTTCAGAAGGTGTACAATCTTGTAGGTCAAAACGCGAGTTTTGCCCGATCCGGCCCCGGCAATGACAAGCTGTGGCCCTTCGGTGTAGGTGACAGCTTCGCGTTGCTGAGTGTTTAATTTATCTAAGTATCCGTTCAAAATGGTGTAATCTTTATTTTGATTACAAATTTAGCGATTTTAGATGCTGATTCTAGTCTTTAGAGCTAATTTTTATAGTGAAAAATCATGAAAGTTCGGATAGCTCGAGCCAGCGCATCTCTTTTTCATCAAGAAGTTCGGTCAGTTCGTTATATCGGGCCGATAATTGAGCAATATTGTCTAATGTTTGTCCGGAGTTGAAAAGATTGTCGAGCGACTGTTTCTCTTCGGTCAATTGGTCAATCTCTTCGGTCAAGGCTTCAAATTCCTTTTTCTCCTTGAAACTCATTCGGCGAGGCTTGTTGTCGGCATTATTGTTGCGATATTCTTTATTGGCTGTGGCTTTTGATTGGGGCTCTTTCTTTTGAGAGTTCTCGCGTAGCCAAGCGCGATATTCGGTGTAGTTGCCGGGGAAATCTTTAACTGAGCCTTCACCTTCAAGAACCCAGATGTGGTCCACAATGCTATCGAGGAAGAAACGGTCGTGAGACACTACAATCAAGCAGCCTGAAAACTCTCGAAGGTATTCTTCAAGGATTCCCAGCGTCACGATGTCAAGGTCGTTGGTTGGCTCGTCGAGTATTAAGAAATTGGGGCGCTGCATTAACACTGTGGCAAGATGTAAACGGCATTTTTCTCCGCCACTTAGGGTGTGGATATATTTCTGCTGGTCGGCTGGTGAGAATAGGAATTTGGTCAAAAATTGCATCGGAGTTAGTGATTGACCATTTTCCAGAATTATGTTCTCTGCAATTTCGGTGATAGCATCCACCACCTTCTTTGACTGATCAAAAGCAATGCCATCTTGGCTGTAATAGCCAAAGCGCACTGTCGTGCCCACATCCCATGTGCCGCTGTCGGGGGGAATTATTCCTTGTAGCATCTTTATGAGAGTTGACTTGCCCACGCCGTTCCTCCCAATGATGCCAAGCTTTTCGTAGCGGGCAAAAGTGTAGTTGAAATCATCAAGAATCACCTTTTCGCCGAATCGCTTGCAAATGTGTGATGCTTCAAAGATTTTTGAACCGATATATGAGGCTCCGGCCGATTGAATATCAATATTTTTCTCGGTGAGATTGATGTGAGAGCGGTCCTTCAAATCATAGAATGCGTCGATGCGATATTTTGCTTTGCCGGCACGCGCTTGTGGTTGGCGGCGCATCCATTCTTGCTCCTTGCGAAGAGTGTTTTTAACCTTTGACAATTCGGCGCTTAGAGCTTCAATGCGTTCTTGGCGACGACGTAGATAGTAGTCGTAGTTGCCTAAGTAGGTGAATATTTCTTGATGATCGATTTCAATGATTTTATTGCACACGCTGTCAAGGAAATAGCGGTCGTGGGTGACCATCAATAAGGTCACATTTTGACGGCGGAGGTAGTCTTCAAGCCATTCAATGATTTCAATGTCAAGATGGTTTGTGGGCTCATCGAGAATTATTAATTCAGGATTTTCAAGGAGGGTTGCCGCAATGGCAACTCGCTTTTTCTGACCGCCTGAAAGAGTTGAAACCTGAGCATTTATTTCGGTTATGCGCAGCTGATAGAGCATCTGTTTTAGCCGGTCATCATAGTCCCAGGCATTAGTGGCATCCATTTGATGAATGGCCTCATTGATTTTCTCAGTATCACCGTCGGCAAGTGCTTTTTCATAAGTGGCAATAGCTCTTGTGGCGGGAGTGGTGTTTTTCAAGCAAGCGTCAATCACTGTGGAGTGCTCGTCAAGCTGTGGAGTTTGCTCGATAATGCCCACACGAATATCCTTGCGGAAAGTAATTGTTCCCTCATCGGGTGATTCTTTCCCGGCAATAAGATTGAGAAGTGTTGTTTTCCCTGAACCATTCTTTGCAATCAAACCGATTTTGTCGCCTTGATTCACACCGAAGGTAACAGAGTGAAACAGCAATCTATCGCCGTAGCTTTTGGCAAGATTTTCTATTTGAAGATAGCTTATCATCGTGCTAAAGAGAAGTTAAATGAGATTCCAAATGCTGTGTTTGTTGTCGGGTAGGCCGATGACGAAACAAGCGGAGTGTTTATTTGGTGTTCAAAGTACATGCCGAGAGTCATGCGCCTTGAGAGGATGTAATTGGCAGTCAGGTTGAATGATATGGTGCGCGAGCCTGATGTGGCTTGAGTGTATGCGTTATCAATTCGGCGTATCAAGGCTTGGTTTTGTGCAAAGGAGAAGTCGGCATTTAGTGTCAAGTCGTTGCTCACACCATGTTGTTTTCCTTTAAGTTTCAGCACGGAGTTGAACCCTACGATTTTATATCCGAATCCGGCTGTGATGCCACGCTGCGACGCTTCTACTACTTGCCCGGCCGATGTGTTGAGAGTCAGTGTGCGCGATTCACGGAATTCGGCATTAAATGTCATGTTGTTTTTGAGTGTTGCCGAGGCGCCGATGAGAGGTGAGAAACGTTCAGTGATGGCTACCGATGAAATATTGTAGGGAGAGGAGGGGATTGGACGTCCTGTCAGTTCATCGAGGGTGAAACCAAGTTTTCCGTCAGCGCTCACCCAATTGAGATATGATGAATATGAACCAACCGAATAAGTACATTGGTAGGCATGATTAATAGTCACTGATTTGAATATTTCGGCAATCGGTGCGATATAGGATAAACCGTCGTAGGTCACTCGCCAGTTTGGGAGTACGTTGGCAAATGAAGGGAATGGATCGAGATATTGCTTCGTCGCATTTGTGCCTGTGTAGGCTGAAATAAATGCGGGTATCAAGACATCACTTGATGATTGGTTCACAGTGCCTAACTCGGGGTTGAACACCTGTCCGGCATTGGCATTCCCGTTCATGAATCCTGTTGTAGGGTAGCGCACTCCCTGATATTGACCTTCAACACGTTGAGCAATCACCGGAATGTTTTCAAGGAATTGATTGAATGTGTTGCTATAGTAACCATCCCCGGCGCTGCTTGAACTTAGGGCTGTGGCTATGGCGCAGTGTGTTTTTGTGTAGCTGCCGGCAAGTGATGTCGGCATGTCGTCATACATAAACTGAACAGCGCTGGTGCGATTGTCGGTGCGATTGCTCGTGAGCTGTATTTTCAATCCCTTGATGGGTTCGAGTGTGAGCTCAATGTTTAGTTCATTTGTGTGGGAGTAGGTGGCAGGCGACGTTTGTCCGTCGCCGCTGAGTAGCCATCCTCGTTCTTTTGCAGTGGTGATGTAGGATTCATCAACAAAGCCAAATGCAAAATCCAAGCCGGGTGCCAATGGCCCCATGCTGCCTGTTTGACCAAAAGCATTCCCCACATTCGGAGCAAACATTGGGATTGACATTGAGCGAGTGTCGCGCCAGCGAATGTTCACATTGCGTGCGCTCATGGCAAAGCGTGCGGCGTGTTCGCCTATTTCGTCCCAAATGTTTTTTTCATCTTTGACCTCAATAATTCGGAATTTTATGTTTTCTGTTCCTTTGGTCAAAACCTCAATGTTGTTTGCGTCGATTACTTTTGTTTTGACGCTGAAGGGGGTGTTGTCGGCAGCTTTAAATGCTGTGACTTTAACCTTTTTAGTGCGTAGATTGTGCTTAATGGTTATGGTTGTGTCGGCTTTAAGCGCAAAGGTGCGTTCAAAGCGTTTGGGCTTTGGCTGCTTGGTTGATTTTGTTGATTTCTTGTCTGTTGAGCGGCGCTGTGCCGTAAAGCGGGTGTTCACTCGCTTTAGATATGGATTTTTGTTATATAGTTTTTCAAGATTTATGCGCCCATCAACGCTCCATGATGCTTGGTTGGAAATGGTGTTGCCGATGTTTACATCTTCAATTGCTGCGCCGCGGTCCCATCGATATGTAGAGTTATAGCTCACGTTGGCCACCAGGAAATCAACTGCGGGGATGCGATTGAATGGAGCTCGATATGTGCCCACAAAAGATTGGTTGTAGCTCCAGGGTGTGCCTAAGTGAAGAATGCTTGACCACACAGAATCGCGCCATTCACGATAGCGGTCGGGGAAAAGCTTTTTGTTCACGGCTCCAATTGGCTCTTCGATGCGTGCCGAGGTGTTGGAGTTGAAGGTTAGGTTAAGCGATTTTGTGATGTTCCAAGTGATTGCAAGCTGTCGGTCCCAAAGGAAATTCTTGCTCACCGAAACCGGCAGTTTGATATTGGTTTCTACCATTGAACGCGCTTGCTCTTCATAGTAGTAGCGCGACATAGTGGTCAAGAATGATATAGAATTTGGGAGCCAATTAAATTCCCAATCTTTTACGAATTTGGCATTCCTTGACTTAGTTTTTAACCATGAGAATGGTTTTAGCGGTTTTATGTAGGGGGTGTAGGAGTATTGGAAACTTCCGCGATAGTCATTTCTATACTCGTATTCGGTTGTGGGATTAGTTTTTGTTGACTTGTTGAATGAGAAATTCAGGGTGAAGTTTGCAGGGTCCCAGGGCATGGGATTTTTGCTTTGAATATTAAAGTTAAGCCCTGAAATAGAGAAGTTTTGCTGAGTGGAATTTTCAATTGCAAAGGCCTTGATTGAGTCCTGCTCAGCTTTTGTTGCACCTTCAAGAGCATCGTCTAAAAGTACATCCTGGTCCAGTGGATTATATTTGGGGGTGGTTTTCTCTTTGGTCATTGAATAGAAAATCGGAGCTCGAAGCTTGGCTTTTTCCGGAAGGAAGCGACCTAAGTCGGTTTGTACGGCTACGGTGTAGCGTGAATACTCATCCATTCTGCGCTCGTTCAGACTCTGGTCAACACCACCGAAGCCCGCACTTTCGTAGTGGGCACCTAAGTTCAAGGTTGCAATGTCACTAAGTGACAATGATGCAGTTCCATCTGCTGCCCAGCCTCCTTCTGATTCAAAATCGGTTACTTTCAACTCGTTGAGCCAAACTATCCCATCTTTGATTACAGATGAATTGTTCCTGACACCGACCAACAAAACTCGGACATCGCTAAGCGAGGGGTTGCCTTTGACCGAAATGCGATTTTTGCCATTATCGGGGTCTTGTCCGGAGTAGATTACTCCGAATCCCACTCCCGGTTCGTTGTTTCGTTTCGCTTGATTGCGTTGCTTTTTCAAGTCAACAAGGCTTTGGAGGGTGATGTTCAGAAAGTTTTCTTCGGGCCACACTATTGCGCGGTCGGATGATGAGTCAACGTAGTGTCCGTGGGGTGTTAATTTCAATGGCACTTCATATTCGTAGAAGTTATTGCGAACATCCGAGCCTAAGCGCACAAACACTGATAAATCACCATTGCGAAGGTTGGTGTGGTCATCGATAAGGGCTTCTGCGTGAACCCACATTTGCAAGCTTTTATAGTTGCGAAGGTCTTGCGAGGTGTTGCGATACACGGCTCTTGCATCACCGGCATTGAGATCGGTGACTTTGAGCGAAAGTGACTGTTCGTTGAGTTGAACCATCTGAGACTGTCCCGGATCTACAATTCGTGAAACACCGGGAGGAAGCACATAGTTAACGGGTTCGCGCCCTGAATTTTCCTCAATATTGACAACAGAAACATCGAGGTTGCCGTCGGCCGGTGCCTCTCCGCGTGAGTTGAGATTGAATTCATAGGGACGCCATTCTCCTCTCACCAATTCGAGTGAGGCAAAGCGAAGGTGTGTGGGCTTCTTGAAGCCGGTCATAAACATTCGCATGAAGCGCATTGTGGTGAAACCATTGATTGAGCCTACAACCTTTTCATAGTCGGCCAATGGAATTTTGAATTGATACCATTCCACTTGCAATTCACCGCCATCGCGTGTTGGCACAAGCGACACTTGTTTGTCGGTAATATAGTTTTTGCCTACAACAAGATCTTCCGGGCGGATTGAAACGCGATACTGATAGTAGCGTTCATATTCATTGAGTGTGTTGTCCTGGTTGATGTCTTCAACATCGGGCATTGCGCGTGAGGATTGGTATAGTGGGTCTGCTGCATCATTGGGCGAGAGTGAGTTCCCTTCAACACCGTTATAACGTTTATAGCGTTCAAGAACCGATAGTCGTTGCTCGTCGTAGTCATATCCACGGTAGAAGTGGTAATTATCACCGGCGGGGTCGTTGAACGGGGAGTGTGGGTCGGCCTCCATTCGCTGAATGGCATCGGGTGAGAGTGTTCGGCGGAGCTGATCAATATAGTTGGAGTAGGCCGGGGTGTTGTATTCGTCATCATTGTTTAGCCCGTCAAACCCAACGTCTTGATTCTTGCGTGCTTCGTCGGAATTGTCAAAGGCATATGAAAGCGAATTTTCAGTTGAAACACGTCCCCACACTGTGGTTGTGGTGTGTTCATTGGCACCGTTATATGGCAAGCCGTTTTCGTAGGATTTTAGCCCATCTTTAAGCACATCCTCTGAGAGTTCACCGAAGTTGATGTAGAGGTCGCCACCTTCATAATTTGGATTTTCCGGATCCAAGAAGGGGTTGAGGAGCCAGAATTGAACATATTCAATGTTGCTCTGTTCAAAGTCGGTGTTGTCCAATCTACGCATAATCCCCCCCCAGCGTTTTTCGGGATTTACTAAATTGCCTTCAGCGTCAACGTTGATGCCATCAAGGTTGTAGGGGCCGCGCTCTGAGGGATAGAATGAAAGGTTGAGGGTTTGTATGGTCGATGATTCGCCGTAGGCAAGTTGTCGATTGGGGTATATTTCTTGAGATGTGATTTCGCGAACATAGGGGTTGGAGAGCTGTTTTAAGTCGCTTTTAATGTAGCCCGGCGCAAGTGATGAGTTGCGCGAAGTGAACATTCGGTCAATATAGTACCAGTTGAGTAGCGCACGGTTTTTGCCATAGTCAACATTGTTGCTTAATGCAGCTTCGGGGAATAGCGCTGTGGCGCTGTTATCGTAGGGTGTTGAGGCTAAAACCCATGAATAGGGTGTTCGAAGGTCAATCCCATTTTGGGCTGATTCGAAATCGTCAATATAGGAGCTGCCGGTTGTGGAACCGCTTTTTTGTGCATGAGGAACTAAATGTGCAAATTCACCTTGGATTGATATTTTTGACGGAGCAACAGCATTGACTGTCGGAATCTTGTTGAGAAGATTTGTCAGCCACATAAATTCCTTTTTGTAGGAAAGATTGAGCCCCCAGATTGTGTTGTTCACAATTTCGTCGCCAATGTTGACTTTTTCGGTGAGTGCCTTTTCTCCATAGTGTAGGACTGTACCTCCAATGGTGAAATCGCGATTAAATTTGTAGCTCAAATCAAGCCCGAGAAGGGTCTTTCGCTGCATTGAGAACATTGATTGATTTTCCAAAGTGACGCTGATGCTCTGCCCGGAGTCAATAATGGTCTGGTTGGTGATGGTCACAATCCCCATAGCATAGTCAACGGTGTAATCGCTGTTTTCCACAAGTGGAACACCACCGGCTGTGACTACCACCGATCCTCGAGGCACATTCATGGCGTTGAGCCTGATTTGAGAACCTGATGAAGCTTGATATTCACCTGTCAAGACAAACTTGTTTTTATCGGCAAATTGTTGAGCCACAACGAGTGTTGAATCATAGAGCTGTTGGTAGATATATTTTTCAGCTATTGCCGGATTGCCAATCTTCTGAGCAAGGTGGCTGCCAAAGGGCTCGGCAACAGGGAATATGATTTTGCCATTTGAGGATATGATAGTGTAGCCTTCAATGTAGTCAAAGAAGCCGTCGGGGTTGGATTCTTGATTAGAGTCAATGCGGTCAAGGTTCATCACTTGCAAAAGCGGAATGTTTGATATGCCGGGCGCGGGAAGATAGTTGACCATTGTCCCGGTAGTGTCCGACATGTATTTAATCTGCATTTTGAAGTTAGAGCTTTGCAATTGGTAGGCACCGAGTGAATAGACATTTTTCATCATCAAATCCCAAACGGGGAGTTGCGGCGCAACTGTGGTGCCTTTGAGCATCTTGACGTAGAGCGACTGGTCTGTTGATGTGATGTCGGAAGAAAATTCACCCACTTGATACACTTTACCATTGTAGGTGTATTCATAGGCGATGCCCACCACTTCGTCGGCGTTCATTTGACTCTTGAATGAAACATAGCCGAGGGTGGGGTTCAAGGTGTATTCGCTCTCGCCAAGCAAGCGTGCGCTCTCCACCTTTTCATAGTCCACACCGCCATTGATACCAAATGCCGATAGCGGTGCAAGGGCTTGAGTGACATTGTTGATGTTTCTGGCGTCGGGGTATTCGTTTTTGATTGTGGCGAGAAGATTGTTTGAGGAGTTTGTGGGGTTGGGAAATGTGGGATTTGGTATCCAATGGTTATTTGTCAGCCGGGTGTTCTCGCCGAGGTCGGCAAATGCAACAATGTTGCGACTCTGTGCAAAGTTGCTGTTTTTGTTGGTTACCCAAATCTCCACTCGTGTAATCTGCACTCCCGATGACACATAGGGGAGCTTTGATGCAAATTTATCGTAGTTCTCACGGAAGAATTGTCCCAGAAAGAAGTGGCGGTTCTGGTCATATTCATCAGCATTTATGGTGAAGGGTGTGGTCTGCACGCCCCCTTTAGTGTTGATTGACCGCGATTCGGAGTTTTGCTGTGAAACCAATGCCGTTGCTGTCAAGCGGCCGAATTGAAGTTTTGTTTTTATACCAAATAGGGCTGTTGCTCCGCGGATTAGCTGTGAGCCTGTTGACATGCTGACATTGCCGGCTTCAATGTTCTTAACAATGTCGTCTTCCTTCCCTTCGTATTGAAGTTTGAGATTTTTTGAGTCGAAATCAAATGTTGCATCGGTGTTGTAGGTCATGTTAAATTTCATGCGGTCGCCTACTGATGCAGCAATTGTAGCTTGAATTTTTTGGTCAAAGTCAAAAATGGTTTTGCGCCTTGAATTCAGCGATAGTGTGGGGTTGTCGGTTTTTGTTGACTTGATGCCCATGTCAATCTTGATCGAGCCTTGAGTCTTCAGGCTGACACCTCCGGGACCAAATATTTTTTCCAATGGGCCAAGGGCAAAATTCATATCAAGAATGTCGAATGGTTGTTTCTCATTCTTCTTCTCCAGCAGTTCGCTATTGCGTTGACGATAGTATTCCTGCATGGTCTTGCGTGTTTGCCAATCGTTGTACTGAGCTTCCGAAAGTATGAATGGGGTGGCTATGTCGTAGTTCCCCACGCGCGTGCGCACGATGTAACAGCCCGTGGCCGGATCATATTCGGCCACGGTGGTGATGTTGGACGGTGTCGATAAGTTAGTCGGCACTTCCGTGTTCAATAAATCGTCGTAGGACTGGGGCGCTGTTTTCTGCACTGCTACATTTTGCGTAGCAGAGTCCTGTGGTGTATCTTTTGGGAGAGGAGGTGTTGAAGCGGGGGCCGGCGGGGGCAATTCCGATTTATAGTATTGAGGCCATGCGGTGGCGCTAAAGAAAATAATAATCATAGCAACAATCCACAGTCCGCGATGCGAATTGTGTAGTCGTTGCCATAGATGTCGTTTTATTCTCTTGTTAGCCACCGTGATTGGTTTGTTTTCAATTTGTTGCGTGAGTGCCTTTTGGTGGGTGATAAAAACGAATTGACTCCGGCATCACATCATGGAGAGCGCTTTTTTGATTGCAGCTTCCACGCGTGTGGTCGGGTCGTCGGCAAATATTTTTTTGAGCGCTTTTTGTGACTGAGCTTTGTTGAACCCAAGCATCACAAGAGCCGCTAATGCTTCATCGTAAATATCGGAGCCCATGTTAGGCTGATTTATTAACGCATTACCCACTGATTTTATTTTATCGCGGAGGTCAACAATGATGCGTTGAGCTGTTTTTGTGCCGATTCCCTTCACATTTTTTAGTCGGGAGTCATCGCCGGAGGCTATCACGGTCTCAAGGTCGGGGGCGGGGATTGACGAGAGAATCACACGCGCTGTGTTGGCCCCTACTCCCGAAACCCCAATCAATTGGCGAAACAATTGGCGTTCTTGCTCGTTGATGAATCCAAATAATTGATGGGCATCTTCGCGGATTGATTCATGAACAAGAAGTTTTGCACTTTTTTGCCCATCGAGTGAGGAGTAGGTGTAGAGTGAAATGTTTAGCAGATAGCCTATGCCGTTACATTCAATCACAGCGTCGGTGGGGTTGAGCTGTGTTATTTCGCCTTTAATGTATTCTATCATTTTTTGTTTTTGTTTTCTTCGGTGAGGTTAACCCAATTTGCCATTATTTTAAGCGCTGTTTGATGCCAGCTGTCTGTTGGAGTTTTCGATGGATCATTGTCGGGGTAGTAATTGTCGGGGATGTGGGGATTCATCCCGCGGTCGGTGTCGCGGCGGTATTCATTGTCAAGTGTCATGACTGAATATTCGCCATGGCCGCTGATATAGAATTCGGCATTGTTGAGCGATTCAATCATGTAGGCTCCCTGCTCATCGCCTTCGGCTGCTACTTGGAAGCCATGACCACTGTTGAGAGCCGATTGGGACCATGTTGCAAAGCGGCTGTGAGGAATCGTGAATCCCGGCTCAATTCCTTGGAGCAGAGGACTGTCGGCGGCAACAATGCGGTGGGGGAACACTCCGGAAATTTTTCGGTTGAGAATCTTCCAGCTAATGCCGTGCCAATAATACATAGCAGCGAATGCTGCCCAGCAGATATATAGCGCCGGCAGTTTAATGCGGCGAACCGTAGTGAAAATGTCGGTTATCTCTTGCCAATAATTGACATCCTCGAATTTAACCCCTTCAAGCGGTGCTCCGGTGACGATAATGCCATTGAGCGATTCGGGCTGAATTTGTCCAAAAGTGGTGTAGAATTTCTCCAGATGCTCGGCTGGAGTGTGCTTCGATTTGTGGGTGGCTGTTTCAATAAATATTGGTTTTATAGGGCGGGGGTCATCGGCAAGCAGCTGCAGAAAGTCATATTCGGTATCGGGCTTGATGGGCATTAGGTTTACGATGCCAATGTTAAGGCAATCAGTCGGTGCATTCTCAATGGCGAGAACGCTATGCCCCTCTGCGATTAGTCGGCAAGCAGCCGGAAGGTGTAGGTCAAGATAAAGTGGCATGCGGTGTAGCAGATTAATTGTCAACATCAAAAGCCTGCCATAGATTGTCATCTGGTAGGGGTGCCACAATCTTTATTGGCTGATGGCTGACGGGGTGGTCAAACTCAATTTTATAGGCCTGAAGCGAGATGCTGCCATCGGGATTTGATCGCTTGTCGCCATATTTCAAATCGCCACGAATCGGGCAGCCGATGCTTGAAAGTTGGACTCTGATTTGGTGTTTTCGCCCGGTTTCGAGATTAATTTCAAGCAAATGGTATCGCTCCGAAGAACCAATTAAGCGATAGCTCAGCGCAGCCTCCTTGGCACCATCTTTCGGCTTAGTGTAGGCATACGATTTGTTGTTGCGCTCGATTGACTTGATATAGTGGACCAGACGAGCTTCGGGCTCTTTGGGCATATTGCGCACAATGGCTCGATAGGTTTTTGTTACACGCCCTTCGCGAAACATTTCATTGAGACGCGACAGAGCCTTCGAAGTTTTGGCAAACACAACCAACCCCCACACCGGGCGGTCGAGACGGTGTACCACGCCGCAAAACACATTCCCCGGCTTGGCATACTTCTCTTTGATATACTGTCGGACCATCTCAACAAGCGGTTCGTCGCCGGTTTTGTCCCCTTGAACAATTTCTCCGGGGCGCTTATTGACAATTATTATGTGATTATCTTCGTAAACAACGTCCATTTCTTAATCAGTGTAAAATCAGCTCAACCTCTGCTCTTGAATTTGAGTAGCATCAGCAAATATCGCCTACACTGCAAAGTTAGTCAATTCAAGCCAAACTCCCATCAAAAAATGCCACAAACCTCGCTCCTCATTGTTCCTTCAGTTTTAAGTGAGATAAAAGTGGCATTCTATTAGATTGTAAAAGTCGGTGAGAATTAGAATGTTGCACCCTAAATTGGATTTTTGTGGCAAAAAAAAGGTGAAAAAAGTTTGTAAAATATTTGCGTATATCAAAAAAACGCCCTACCTTTGCATCGCTTTTGAGAAACAAAGCCGATTCGCTAGCTCAGCTGGTAGAGCACAACACTTTTAATGTTGGGGTCCTGGGTTCGAGCCCCAGGCGGATCACGAAAAGGAGTTCACACGAACTCCTTTTTTTGGCTCTAAACGAAATAGAATCAACGATTATTACATTGATACATAGGTATTTAAGAAAGTGGTCAAGGTGAAAGTCTAACGAGGACAGAGAGAATCTTTGCCGAACATCAACATCGGCATCACTCCACCATCTTTCTTAGGTAACTCCATACGGATAACATTGCCACGTTCGCTGACTTTATAGAGCAATTCATTACTCGACTTGACTACCCAATCAGCAGTGTAG
>JAZSAZ010000029.1:0-1514 GCA_045602165.1 Paramuribaculum sp.
CGCCACATACGAATAATCGGCTCAAACCATTGCCTGATGGTACGCCCTAATTTTCTGAATATCTCCGGAGCCTCATGAAGTAATTGCCACACCATCTCTTTGAGTTGCTCCAGCAAGGGCACACATGCAATTCTTTTCTGCCCTTTGATGCTTAATAAGGAACAAAGCTTTTCCTTAAACTCGTATGCTGTACGAATGGCCGGATGTAGCGCAAATTCCTTCGCAAGCAGCAGTTTCTGTTTAGCTGTCAGGTTTTCTCCCTTTGTTCGCAAAGCCATCGTGATGCCGCGCTTCCATCGGATGTTCGGATCTTCGGCTTTGCAGAACTCATGGAATGTGGAGCTAACAAGTTTTATCACATGAAAACGGTCTGCTACTATCTTTGCATTGGGGAAAAGTCGCATCACCAAGCTCCGAAAAGGTGAACATAAATCCATGCAGACCACTTTTACCTTGTCTCTGCCTTTTAATCGGCGCAGATTTGCCTCCAATATCTTACTGTCCTTACCCTCAAAGACTTCATAAACGCGATGATTGCGCAAATCCGTTATTGTAACAGCAAATTTATGCCCCTTAGTCCGCCCTCGGTGAATACTATGCTCATCAATTCCCATCACCTGGGGGCATGGGTAATTCAACTGCTCGCTGAGCAATTTTTCATGGTTGCGGTGCAGTTGTCGCTCCACGGTACTGGTGCTTATCCTGTACTTTTCTCCTATATCCTTATTGCTTACACCATTGGCGCATTCGCGCGAAAGCGCATCATTGAGTCGAGCGTTGCGCCGCTGCCATTTCGCAACGCCTATATGGTCGCAATTCTGAGAAAAACATTTCCCGCAACACCTGCACCTATATCTCTTGACTTTTAATTTTAGTCGTTTACGAGCGCCATCACGCCCCTTTGCGTTGAGCATACGCCGGTACACTCCGTGCACGTAAATCTCTATGCCCCGGCAATGGGGGCATTGCGCTTTTTCTATCTCAACACACTCGGCATACTCAAATTTGCCTTGACTATCCGAGCCTACTCCTGTAATCTTTAAATACTTTAAGAACACAACACTGGGCATGGTAGGAGATTTCTCCTCCATGCTCAATGTTTTTTTGCTCTTTCTTAATATTTTTCTTCGGTTTCTTTTCTTTCTTGCCGGGTTCATTCCACAATTATTGCTGAAGAGCCAAAAATTGTGGAATTTGAATTTTCGGGTCAAGCCCAAAAATTGTGGAATTTGAATTTTCATATCACAATGTGCCCACATTCAATTAACACTCTTAATCGGTAGTTTTCAAAGTTACGATAGCCATAGGCGCGTCGTTGAATTAATTTCATTTTTCGGTGGAAACCTTCCGTGATTCCGTTGTTTTTTGAGAAGCGCCACATACGAATAATCGGCTCAAACCATTGCCTGATGGTACGCCCTAATTTTCTGAATATCTCCGGAGCCTCATGAAGTAATTGCCACACCATCTCTTTGAGTTGCTCCAGCAAGGGCACACATGCAATTCTTTTCTGC
>JAZSAZ010000030.1:0-56285 GCA_045602165.1 Paramuribaculum sp.
TGATACTGCGAAAGTGGGAAAGTAGGTAACCGCCCCCTCTGAACGAAGCCGCGACTCAGCCGAGCCGCGGTTTCTTTTTTTATCTCCGAATCGAAAAGGGTGGGGGGATTTAAGGCTCATAAGTCTCTTAGAAATCTAAACGGCCATAGGGTTTTGGGATTTGAGTAAAAAGATGTAAATTTGTTGCTATGGAATCAAGAGTATCGAAAGCGGTGGAGCTTAAAAGCTGCTATAATTGTGCGCAGGCTGTGGCTTGTAGTTATTGTGACTTGGTGGGTGTGAGTGAAGAATTCATGGCTGCTGCTAATTCGGCGTTTGGATCAGGAATGGGCTCGATGGATGGGACGTGTGGAGCTGTGGTAGGAGCCGGTGTTGTGCTTGGTCTAAAGGTGCAAGATAAGGCGCAGGCTCGAATGGCCATGAAACGTGTTATAGAGGCATTTAAAGCACGAAACGGCGCAACGTCTTGCCGACAGTTAAAGGGTGTTGATACCGGAGTGGTGTTGCGTAGCTGTAATGACTGTGTGGCTGATGCAGCTGAATTTCTGGAAAGAGAGTTGGATAGGTTGATCTGAACTCTCCTCGAATCGTTTTGTAAATGATGATATAGATCTCGATTGCGCTGTGTGTGATTGAGATTTTTTTTGTGGGTTTGGATTAATACCCGGCGCTATGAGTTCTTATGACAAAGATATGAAAAAGCGGCCGCTACGTTGGGAATATCCCATGTAGCGGCCGCGCAAGCTGTGTTATTAAGGGTTTGTATGTGTCTTATTTGTCAAGACGTTCGTACTGAAGAGTCTTAGTGGGCTGATCGCATACTTCTGCAGGGCCGAAGTATTGGATTGGGCCGGGGAATACGTACTGGGTATTGATAGCCCAGTCGGCGCGTTTAGCAGCAAAACGCTGGAAGGGAGAACCTTCGAGGCGAACGAGTGCTTTTTGAATAACGGGCTTCATTTCACCGTGACGACGTTCCATATTGAACATCATTGAGATTGGAATACCACCGGCAAGCCACTGTACTGAGGGCTTAGTCAAATTGCGGAGGCTTGACATGTAACCGGTAACGCCGGCATTGATAAGCATAGCTGCATTGTAGCCGAGTGCGTAGCAATAGTCAGCATCGAAGTTTGAGGGTGCTGCGCAACGACCTTCATAACCGAAGAAATGGTGGAGTGGTGAGAATTTACCAACAAATTTGCCAGCTTCAGCCATTTCTTTGAGGCGGTTGCCAACCATTTCGCTAAGCAATTTTTCTGTTTCAATGAGTGATACCTGTACGTTTCCGTGGGGGTCGCGGTCGAGGGTGAGCTGACGAGCAACGCCTTCGGGGAGTGAAGAGTAAACTGTAGCAGAGTTCTGTGAGAGGTGTTTGATAACGAATTCACGCTGAGTGTCTTTGTTCCAAGTTGCAAATTCGGGAGTTTTTGCAAGGAGGTCGTTCAATTCAGCAATGAGGTTTTTCATTGCTGGGATGAATTCAATGAGGCCTTCGGGGATAAGGACAGTGCCGAAGTTGTGGCCTTGTTCAGCGCGTTTAGCAACGATGTCGGCGATGTAGTCAACAACATCTTGGAGAGTTTGGTTTTTAGCTTCAACTTCTTCTGACACGATGCAGATGTTGGGCTGAGTCTGAAGAGCACATTCAAGAGCGATGTGAGATGCAGAGCGACCCATGAGTTTGATGAAGTGCCAGTATTTTTTAGCTGAGAAGCAGTCGCGCTGGATGTTGCCGATTAGCTCAGAGTAAACTTTAGTAGCGGTGTCAAAGCCGAAAGAGGCTTCGATAACCTCGTTTTTGAGGTCACCGTCGATAGTTTTGGGACAACCGATTACTTGTACGCCGGCGTTGATGCTCTTGTAGTATTCAGCGAGAACAGCAGCGTTAGTGTTAGAGTCGTCGCCACCGATGATTACGAGGGCAGAGATTTCGAGCTGTTTGAGGATTTCAAGACCTTTGTCGAATTGTTCCTGTTTTTCGAGTTTAGTACGGCCAGAACCGATGATGTCGAAGCCGCCGGTATTGCGATATTCGTCAATAATTTCGACAGTGAGTTCTTTGTAGTTGTGGTCAACGAGACCGCCGGGGCCCATGAGGAAACCATAGAGGCGGCTTTCTTTGTTGATCTTCTTGATGCCGTCGAAAAGGCCGCAGATTACGTTATGTCCGCCGGGAGCCTGACCGCCTGAAAGGATTACGCCAACATTAAATGCCTTGCCAGTGAGGTGGGCAGAAGATTTTTCGAAACGGATTTCGGGAAGACCGTAAGTGTTGGGGAAAAGTTTTTGGATTTCTTCCTGGTCGGCAACTGATTGAGTAGGATTGCCTTCAACAACAGTTACCGCGCCGGTAAGGTCGATGGGGAGCTTGGGTTGATAAGCCGAACGGGCTATCTGCAAAGCGCTTTTTTTCATTGTCAAAAATATGATTAATGGTTTAAAAATTCAAAAAACAATTTGGATACAAATTTCGTAAAAAAAATCGGGAATATCAATTATCAAGAGGATTTATTCATTATTGATTCAACTATTACATCTGGCTTTTTTTGAATGTTTTAATATGGATTATACGTAATTGTGTTGTTGGAGTCATTTCGTACACTTAATTAGAGGTTTTATACATTGCTGTAGTGGTGTTTACTTTTTGTGTTTTTTTGTATGTAATTTTGTGTAAAATATAATCCAATAAAATCTCTGAATAATGAAAAAGTTGTTTTTTGCGCTGATTGCAGTGGCTACTGTGATGTCGGTATTTGCTTGTTTTAATCGTGTAGGTCAAGGTGACTCTAATTTTATTAATGCTGACTCAATTCTTGAATTTGAGGTGGATACTGCGTGTTTCGATTCTTGTGAAATCGATTCAGTGGTAGCTGATAGTGGCTATTATGCTGTTGCTGATTCTTTTTATACTGATACTATGTTCTCAAATGATTTTACCCCAAGTCTGAATGATATAAGATTTTCCGGATGGACAGAGGAAGATTGGTTTGATAATGATTATATCAAAGCATTGAGGGCCTATCTTGATGAATTTCAGGCGGGAAGGATTGAAGATGAAGAACTGATGCCTTACAAGGATAAAATCAATTGCCAATTTGTGGTAGGGCAAATTGGTCAATTTTTGGGAGGTGGAGCCTTTATTGACATCATATTTTTAGATCTTCCTAACAGGGTGTTCTCATCATGGGTTTATAGTTATGTGGATGAAGAAACCAATGTGATAACAGGGTATGAGGTAAGGGGCGTAACTATTAATGAAGAATTGATAGAAAATACCAGAGAAGAAATTCTTAATGTAGTCAAAGAGAATCCTAATTTTAAACTTTGGTAGGTGCAAATTGCGAAATGACATTAGTTAATGGAAAAGTTCAAGAAGTTCTTTTGGTGGTCGTTTTTGTCCTGTTGTGTGTTTGTTGCGGTCGTGGTGATAAATTACGGTATTGTGTCGTTGAATGCGGCGGGGCGAACATTTGACGATGTTGCTGATGTGCCTGAGCATGAATATGGGTTGATACTTGCAACGTCGCCAATCACTCCAGGGGGTGCGCGTAATCTATACTTCGATATGCGTATCAAGTCGGCTGTTGAGTTATATGATGCCGGTAAAGTGGCGCGATTGATAGTGAGTGGTGGCGATTACACTCAGGATGTCAATAATCGCTACGGTTGTGATGAGCCAAGAATGATTTCTGATTCATTAGTTTCGAGAGGCGTGCCGGCAGATTGCATAATCCTTGACTATGAGGGGACTCGCACTCTTAACTCGATAGCGAAAGCCAAGCAAGTGTATGCTCTTGATTCAGTGGTTTTAGTGTCGCAGAAATATCACAATGAGAGGGCTATCTGGCAGGCTGATTATTATGGATTAAAGGCCGTTGGCTACAATGCTGCTCCGTCGCATATTCGGCGAAATCGCATAAAAAACACGGTTAGAGAGTTTTTTGCGAGAGTGAAATTGATGATAGATTTGAGTGTCGGGGAGGCGCCTAAGTTTTAATAAGGAGTGTAATGGGTTGAAATTGAGAAGAAATAATATTATGAAATGGTTGTGGAATTTGGAAAAATAATGTAACTTTGCAGTCGCTTTTTAGCATCCCGCGTGTGATGGGAAATTAAGGAGCAAAAAACTTAATTTTTAGTAACACATTTAAATCATTCTGTTTCAGATGAAAACTTATCAACTCGTAGCTGAGCCCCGTACTGATCTCGGCAAGAAGGCAGCAAAAAACCTTCGCAAAGAAAACAAAATCCCCGTAGTGCTCAATGGTGGTGAAGTATTCACTCTTCCCTACACCGGAACACTCCGCGCAGGTGAAAAGATTGTAGAAATCGGTAATGGCAAAGCTCTTATCACTACCGACCTCGTAGTAACTCAGGATGCAGTTCGTAACCTCGTTTACACTCCCGATATCTATGCTATCGAGCTTGATGTAAATGGTGAAAAACGTATGGCTGTTCTCAAAGATCTTCAGTTCCACCCTGTAAAGGACACTATCCTTCACTTGGATCTTCTCGAAGTAAGCGAAAACAAGCCTGTAACAATCGAAGTCCCTGTTAAGATTGAAGGTCACGCTGAAGGTGTTAAAGCCGGTGGTAAATTGACTCTTTCAATGAAGAAGATCAGAGTTAAAGCTATCTACACTCAGATCCCTGAGCGTGTAGTTATCAATGTTGACAACCTCGGTCTTGGCAAAACACTTCAGATTGGTGACCTCAAATTCGAAGGTCTTGAATTGATGAACGCTAAGAATGCAGTTGTTTGTGCAGTTCAGTTGACTCGTGCAGCTCGTGGTGCAGCAGCAGCGGCAGCAGCAGCGAAGAAGTAATCAATTTTGCGGTGCGAAAGAGCCCGCTTGTAGCCTAAACCTGTAATTTAAATCACAGATGAAATATTTGATAGTGGGGTTGGGTAATATCGGCGACGAATACAGCAACACCCGTCACAATATAGGCTTTATGATATTGGATGCCTTAGCAGAGGCATCCAATATCTCTTTTTCAACCGAGCGTTACGGCGATGTGGCGCGTATGCGATTGAAAAACAAACAGCTGATATTGCTGAAGCCTTCAACTTATATGAACCTTAGCGGCAATGCAGTGCGCTATTGGAAAGAGAAAGAGGGGATTGATATCAACAATATACTTGTGTTGGTTGATGATATTGCTTTGCCATTTGGTGCTATTCGATTGAAAATGCGTGGAAGCGATGCCGGGCACAACGGTTTGAAGAATATAGCCCAAATGCTTGGCACAGATGCTTATCCGCGTTTGCGTTTCGGTATAGGCAATGATTTTCCGCGTGGCTGTCAGGTGGACTATGTACTCGGACGATTTACACCCGAGCAACGTTTAGGGTTGCCTGCTCGAATCGATGTGGCAATTGATGCACTTAAGACATATTGTCTTGCCGGAGCGTCATTGGCAATGAACCAGTTTAATAATAAATAACTCGGAGCTAATGGCAAAATCGGAAGTGAGAATCGATAAGTGGTTGTGGGCAGTGCGTATTTTTAAGACACGCACCATTGCCACCGATGCTTGCAAAAAAGGACGAGTGATGCTCGGTGATGTGCCGGCCAAACCGGCCCGAATGATAAAGGTTGGCGACATAGTCAAAGTGCGAAAACCACCGGTGACCTACTCCTTTCGAGTATTGGCATTGACCGAAAATCGTTTGGGAGCTAAATTAGTGCCTGAGTACATGGAGAATGTCACTCCTCGCAGCGAACTTGACTTGCTTGAAATTGTGAAGATTAGCGGATTTATAGACCGTCGCAAGGGTCTTGGAAGGCCCACAAAAAGAGAGGGTAGAGAACTATCGCGCTTCACAGAGCAAGCCTACGAAAATTCCATGGGGTGGGATTTTGACTTCGATGACGATGATTTTGATGATGACGAGTTGTAAAATACCCGTCATCATTTTTTTTCTTGGGCAAATTGGAGCATTACGTTTGCCGGTGGGCGGCCGGCAGCGAGTTCAGCAGCCATGAAGTCCATGTAGGGGGCTGCATGAGAAAAAAACATTCGATAACCTTCGCATAGGTAGTTGAGTCCGGGTTCGCCATCGGCAGTGACGGCAAATCGGTTTTTAGGACACTCGCCGTTGCATATGTGAGTGAAGCTACATTCTCGGCATTGTCGAGGTAGCGATCCGCGTTTGGCAGCGCCGAAAGCATGCTGGCGAGGGTCGCTCATCATTTCAATGATACTTGTGGTGTGGATGTTTCCGAGGCGATATTGGGGAAATACAAAATGGTCGCAGGAATACACATCACCATTAAACTCGATTACTCCGGCGTGGCCACAAACATCGGCCATGGTGCATACACCGGGTTGCTGTCCAACCCATCGAGCAAGAGTAGCGTCAAAAATTTGGATGAATATTTTGCCTACATCCTGCTTTACCCATCGGTCGAACAGTCGGCATAGAAATTCGCCCCATTGCTGTGGAGTGATGCTTTCGGGCGTTAGCGAGCCCGAATCGCCCAAAGTGGCAAGTCGACCATCGGTGCGTGAGCGTTCAACTATGGGGGTGAACTGAATGTATTGAGCTCCGATGCTTTTAAAAAAGTCGTAGAATTCTTCGGGGTATTCCACATTGTAGTCATTGACCACAGCCATGGCATTCCATTCCACACCATAGCGCTGGAGGGTGCGAATGCCGCGCATCACAGAACGAAACGTAGGTTTGCCGGCTGAGTCGTGACGGTATTCATCGTGAATATCTTCGGGGCCGTCAATTGATACACCTACAAGCCAATTGTTGGCTTTAAGAAATCGAGCCCAGCGCTCGTTAATCAAAGTGCCATTGGTTTGGATACAATTGATGATTTGTCGGCCGCGGGCAAACATTTTTTGCAGTCGCACCACTTTCTCATAGAATTCAACGGGGCGCAACATGGCTTCGCCTCCATGCCAAGTGAATACAACCTCCGGCATAGTTGAGGCTTCGATGTATTGCCGAATGAACAGCTCCAACGTGGAGTCATCCATTAGGCGGCGCTTCACCTCATTGTTTTTTTCAAGATAGTAGCAATATTTGCAGCGCATATTGCATTGCGATCCCACGGGTTTTGCCATGAGGTACATTACCGAGCCAAATGGATTGGCCACGGAGTTGATGTTGTTGTCAGTGTTTGAGTTCATGTTGCTAATGCAAATATATCGCTTTTTTGTCAAACATTTATCCTTTTGGACGTGTTTAATCTGTGTTATAAATAGCTTTAAATGTGATTGCGTTATCAAATATTCCCACACATCAACTTGCTCAGTGGTTGCTGCAATCAATTCGGGGAGTGCTCCATACATTAGGCTTGCCCAATAATCATGTGGTTGAAGATGTGGTTTATGTGGCTATAGTAGCGGTTTTAGCCCTCTTTTTGGCTTGGTTTATTCGGAGGGGAGTGTTGTTCATCACTCAGCGATTGAAATTTAAAGTGCTCAAACGCAAGGTTGCCGTACAGCACTATCGTCATCTGCTTCAGCGATGCTCCCATATAGTTTCGCCACTCGTGATTCTTGGTATGTTGCCCTTTGCATTCGGCGGGCAGTCGACATTGTATCGAATAGTTCACACATTAGTTGTTGCCTATCTGATTATATCGATTTCGATAGCACTTGGAGCGATTATCAATTTTATTTGGGAGCGATTTAATGCACGAGAGAACACAAAGAATCTCCCTTTGGCCGGCATCCGCAATCTGTGTGTGGGCATAGTTTGGATAGTGTCGGTGATAATCATAGGTTCGGTGGTGTTGGATAAATCACCGGTGGCATTGTTGACAGGCCTCGGAGCTTTTGCCACAGTGTTGATGCTTATTTTCCGCGATAGCATTTTGGGGTTTGTGGCAGGATTACAATTGTCGCAAAATGATATGGTGCGTATTGGCGATTGGATTGTAGTGCCATCAACCATAGCCAATGGAATAGTGGAGGATATGTCGCTGTCAACGGTGAAGGTCAGAAACTGGGACAATACGATTGTGATGCTGCCGCCTTATACGCTTGTCAGCACTTCGTTTCAAAATTGGCGAGGGATGACCGATAGCGGAAGTCGATTGATTAGTCGGTCGGTGGTGTTTACTGTTGACTCGGTTGTTGCTGCTTCTGATGCATTACTCCAAACTATAGAGCCGCTTCCGGGGATGCAAGAGTTCATTAATCGCGTTAATGTTTCTGGGCAATACTATGATGGCAGCGTTGCCGGTGTGAATGGTACTGCTCAGAGTAATCTCGGACTTTTTAGGGCCTATATGTGTGGGTATCTATTAGAGCATCAACAGGTTGACTCTTCGCAGCAAATTCTTGTCAGGATAATGCCAATAGATGGCAGCGGAGTGCCACTGCAAATTTATTGCTACACATCAACTAACTGGACCATCTATGAGGCAGTGCAAAGTGAAATAATGGAACATTTGCTCACGATGGCTCCACACTTCGGACTGCAACCATACAGTGCCCCATCAAATGAGGACATCAGATCGTTAGTGACCCGAGAGTGAGTGGCTTAGAAGAAATAGGCCACGCGCAGGGAGATGGTGTTGTTGCGAGCCGAATAGTTTGTTAGGGTTTTATCCTTCATGGCATACGTGAAGCCCATGTTGTAGCTTGCAGAAACTTGCCATTGGCGTTTGATTTCAACACCCAAGCCAAAGTCTAAACCGAATTCTCCAAATGGAAACTCAAAGCAGTCGAGCTTGCTGTGGCCTACAAGAAGTCCGATTGAGGGACCGGCAAAAACGAAAGGCGCCAAAGTGTCCTCAAAGCCATTGAGATTAGTGTATTTAAATCGCAAATGCAAAGGAATCACAGCATAGTGCATGTAGAGACGCTGAGGCGATGTGATGCCCTGGTGCTGCCAAATTTCCCAATCGTTGAGTCCGAGAGTGGCACCACGCTGTTCATAGTAAAGACCAAAGTCAATGCCGAATCCAATGCCAGGGAACATAAATTCTGTTACAATACCGGCCGAATAGCCAACACTTTTATCAACAGAGGCTAAATCTTGTCTGAAATTGAGCGATGTCACGTTACCTCCAACCATAGCTCCATAGCGAAACTGAGCTGATGCGTTTATAGAGCCAATAAGGGCAGCAAGTATAATTAATGCTGAAATGATTCTTCTTTTCATATTTTTTTAGACGAGTTCAAATACAATCTCTGTAATTTTCGGCAAAGGTACACAAATTTTTCATTACCTTTGCAATTGGATATAGAAACAATACGTAAAAAAACAAAAAACATAAACATCATGGCTAAGAAAGCATTACTAATGATTCTTGACGGGTGGGGCATTGGCAACCACTCAAAAGGGGATGTCATTTACTCAACCCCGACTCCCTATTGGGACTACCTCGTGTCAACCTATCCTAACTCTGAACTTCAGGCAAGTGGCGAAAATGTTGGTTTGCCCGATGGTCAGATGGGAAACTCTGAAGTGGGCCACTTGAATATCGGTGCCGGACGTGTGGTTTATCAAGACCTTGTGAAGATTAACAAGGCTTGTGCTGATGGCTCAATTCTTGAAAACCCTGAAATCAAAGCTGCATTCTCTTATGCTAAAGAGAATGGCAAAGCTATCCACTTTATGGGTTTAACCTCTGACGGTGGTGTTCACTCTTCGCTCGATCACCTCTTTGCTCTTTGCGACATTGCGAAGCACTATGAACTTAAAGATGTGTTTATCCACTGCTTTATGGATGGTCGCGACACAGACCCCCGTTCCGGAATCGGTTTCATTAAGCAGCTCCAGGACTATTGCGCAAATTCAGCAGGTCAGATAGCTTCAATCGTTGGCCGCTACTATGCAATGGACCGCGACAAACGTTGGGAACGTGTGAAAGTAGCTTATGATCTTCTTGTTAATGGCGAAGGTAAGCAGGCTACCGACATGGTTCAGGCTATGCAGGAATCTTATGACGCTGATGTGACCGACGAATTTATCCTTCCTATCAAAAACGCAAATATTGATGGTACTATTAAAGAGGGTGATGTGGTAATCTTCTTCAACTATCGCAATGACCGTGCAAAAGAATTGACAGTTGTGTTGACTCAGCAGGATATGCCCGAAGTGGGAATGAAGACTATCCCCGGATTGCAGTACTACTGTATGACTCCCTACGATGCATCATTTACCGGTGTTCACATCATTTTCAATAAAGAAAATGTTGATAATACTCTTGGAGAATATCTTTCATCACTTGGTAAAAAGCAGCTTCACATTGCTGAAACAGAAAAGTATGCCCACGTTACATTCTTCTTCAATGGCGGTCGTGAAACTCCTTACGAAGGTGAAGAACGTATTCTTGTAGCATCTCCCAAAGTAGCTACATACGACCTCAAGCCCGAAATGAGTGCTTATGAAGTGTGTGACAAATTGGTTGACGCTATCCGCACAGAAGAATTTGACTTCATCGTAGTAAACTACGCCAATGGTGATATGGTTGGTCACACAGGTGTTTATGAAGCAATCGAAAAAGCAGTTGTGGCTGTTGATGAGTGTGTAAAAAACTCTGTTGAGGCTGCTAAGGAAGCCGGTTATGAAGTGATTATTATTGCTGACCATGGCAATGCCGATAATGCGGTTAATGCCGACGGAACTCCAAATACAGCTCACTCGCTTAACCCTGTTCCCTGTATCTATGTAACTGAACTCAAAGATGCCACAGTGCAGCCCGGTAAGCTTGCCGACGTTGCTCCCACAATTCTCTCAATCATGGGCTTGCCCAAGCCGAAAGAGATGACCGGACACTCTTTGATCGGTTAATCGCTTAGCGATTATCCGGCCCAACGAATAATTTTGAGCTGCACTCCACGTTGAGTGTAGCTCTTTTTTTGCACTCTTCGAAAGCGCGCAAATCTGAATATTCTGAATGCTCTGAATGCCCCGAATACTCTGAATATTCGGAAATTCATGAAATAAAAAAGCGACCCCGAAGGATCGCTTTTTCGATTATGTGATTTTTATCGGATTATTTGCGGATAAGAACCTTAGCAACATTGTTGCCTTGGCGAACAACGTAGAAGCCGGGAGTGAGGTTTTCAGTAGCTACGCGAACACCCTGAAGATTGTAGTATTCAATGGGTCCGTTAGCGGGGTCGATGCCGATGCCATCGATGCCGGCTTCGTCGCCCACTTTAATGATGAAGTCGATAACGACTTCTCCATTGTCATTGTTGCTGGTTGATGTTTTAGCTTGACCATACTTGCAGGGATCTGTGTTCTGCCAGTCAAGGATGTAACGTGCACGATATTCGCCAGGAGTTACAGTTGCAGGAACAGTGAATGTGAAAGATGTTGAAACATCATTTCCTACAGTTGTTTGATTTTTGAGAGTGTAATTTTCGTAAACTTGGTCGTTGATGTCAAAGTTGTTTTTGTTGAAGTCAACATAAACAAATGTGTTCATCCATTGGCCGTTGCCAGTTACATTCATGCTGATAGTTTTGCCGGCTTCGGTGTTCATTATAGAAGTAGTGCGGTCATACACAATAGCACGAGTTGTACTGCTTGATGAGCCTTCAATTGTGATGCTGTTAGTGTCGTCAGAAACAACAATGTTAGTTACATTTCTACCGGCAAATGTTGTTTGGTTTTCGGAGTTATAACGACCGTCAACGCCTGTGGGCTGGCAATATTCAATTTCAGTATCAGGAGTTTCGCTGCCTGACTCTTCTTTTTGGCCATTGAATGTAACATCAATTGTTAAGCCTTCCCATACTACTGGGATATTCATTTCCAAAACGCCATCAACTTCAGTACCGCTTAAGTCAACGTCAGCAATGACTTCGCCACCGGCAAGTGAAAGGCCTTGTACAGAACCTTCATAGGTGATAGATCCATCAGTGTTGGTAGTCATCTCTACATTGTCAACAACAATATCACCAAAGTTGGCAGGATCAGAACCTGGAAGAGTCAATGTGAAATTAGGCAAAGTGAATAAACAAGTACCATTGCCGTTATCTTTGATGTATACATTATCATTCTGAGTCACATCAAGGCCAATCACATCTAACTTAATGTTTAGAGTCCCATTATATTTTGCACCCTCTGGTTCGGTTGTAATATCACCTTCTCCAGGATTATCAGCCTTATTGAATTGTAATGTGTATGTGTGGCTTGATGCACCGTCATAGTCAGTACCACCGGCATTGCTGTTTGTTACTGTAATTGTAGCAATTGCGTCTTCGGTGTTGAGGTCAAGTGTTGCAGATGCAGAACCGCTATTGCCGAGTGTTGTAAACGAAAAAGCAGTTGCTTCAGGCATTTCGCTATCAATAGTGTAATTGTAGGTTTTGCTATCGAAGCCATTCACAGCAACACCATTAATGTTGATAGAATTAAGGCGTGAGTAATATAAAAGTTTTACGTCGTCAATAGTTAAAGTGTTGCCCTTTTCAGGTGTTGTTGAAAAGTAATTGCTTGCAGCAAAAATTACATTAATTTTTGAAGGTGAGCTTGAAGTGCCTTCATAATTAAAGGGGATTTCCATAGAAGTCCAATTGCCTGCCGCACCATTGATTGCATAGTTGATTGTTGCGATTCTTTCGTAATCACTTGAGTATTGAGGTTCGTCACCATAAGAGTATGACATTCCTAAAATGTTGCGGTCACGGTCTGTCATCGTGACTTTTGTTGGGGAGCTGCCAATGCTTACGGGTACATTTGTCTGCGTTGCAGTTCCTTTCCACATATAAGCCACAACAGTTGCTTGCTCTGACGAGCCAGATGCTTGTTCACGCTGATACTGAAAAGCTAAAGCGTCGGGGCGGTGAGTGAATGTATAGCCTCCGAAAGAGCCACCGGCTTTATTGTCACCAGTGGTGCTTGCTGTGTTCCAGGTGGTTCCAAGTGTAATGTATCCGGGGACGATTTGATTCGTTGCAACTGGATTGGGAGAATTTTCTAAATATGCGGCATAGGTGCTATTGTAGCCAGTAGTTTGATCGCCTACTGTTGTAGTACCCATCCATATGAGACCAAGTTTGAAGCCAGCTACATGTGCTATGACCCAGTTTTGAGGGCTTAAACCATCAGTTTGCTTACTTGAACCTCCTGTATAAGGTGTTGTTTTTGCCCATCCGGTTTCGAATCCGGCGTTGGGAAGTTGCTGAGCAGTGAGGGATAGAGTTGATCCTACTGCAAGAGAGATTAATAAGGTGTAAATTTTCTTCATATACCTATTGAAATTAGTTGTTTTTTTGTTTGTATGTGATTGTGTTTGGTGCCTTCACGGCAGAAATACAAATCGGCCACAAATTTACTATAAATAATTGAAATATCCGCGCTTTAGCTTGTTAAATTTGGCAAATGGGGGTGGCTGGGATGATGCTAATTGCTTGAGAATAGCCGATTATTATCAACACTCCGGTTTGCCGTTTAAGAAATGGTGTAGTGGGCTTAGCGTCGCGAGTTGAGGGCGTCAAGCATGGCGCTAACTGTGGCTCGCATCTCTTTAAGGCGTGCCACAGTCTGGTGGCGACGCTCTATCCCTTTAGGGTTTGAGCGGATTTGCTCTTGTGCGGCATCGAGTTTGAGCCCGCGCTCTTTGACAAGATAGTAGATCATTGAAATCTTGTCAATGTCGGCCGGGGTGTAGAAGCGGGTGCCGTGGTTGTTACGCTTTGGCTTGATAATGGTGAAGCTTTTCTCCCAAAAGCGTAGTGTAGAGGCCGGGATGTCGAGCAACTCGGCCACTTCAGATATTTTGTAGTATTTTTTGTCAAGAGAGTCCATGCTGATGGAAAGATATGTTGAAAGAGTATTGCAAAAATACGAAAATAGCGGTAACTTTGCACCTTATAACGAAGAAATATAAAATATTTTATAGTAAGATGCTGACAGCAAAAGAAATACGCGAATCATTCAAGGAGTTTTTCCGAGAAAAAGGACATCGCATAGTGCCATCGGCTCCGATGGTTGTTAAGGACGACCCGACATTGATGTTTACCAATGCGGGCATGAATCAGTTTAAAGATATTATTCTTGGTAATAAGGCCGCTAAATACCAGCGTGTTGCCGACTCACAGAAGTGTCTTCGAGTGAGTGGAAAACACAACGACCTTGAAGAGGTGGGCATGGACACCTATCATCACACAATGTTTGAAATGCTCGGAAACTGGAGCTTTGGCGATTATTTTAAGCGCGAAGCCATTGACTGGGCGTGGGAATATCTTGTGGATGTTTTGAAATTGGATCCCAGCCGCTTGTATGCCACAGTGTTTGAAGGCTCTGCAGAGGAGGGCCTTGGGCGCGATGATGAGGCTGCCGGTTATTGGGAAGCGCATTTGCCAAAAGATCATATTATCAATGGTAATAAAAAAGATAACTTTTGGGAAATGGGTGATACCGGTCCTTGCGGTCCCTGCTCGGAAATCCACATCGACTTGCGTAGCGATGAGGAGCGTGCCGAAGTTTCAGGCCGTGATCTTGTGAATCATGATCATCCTCAGGTGATTGAAATTTGGAACTTGGTGTTCATGCAGTATAACCGCAAAGCTGATGGTTCGTTGGAATCATTGCCTGCAAAGGTTATTGACACCGGTATGGGCTTTGAACGTCTGTGTATGGCACTCCAAGGGAAGACTTCAAACTACGACACCGACGTGTTCACCCCGTTGATCGGCAAGATAGCATCGCTCTCAGGTAAGAAATATGGAGATGATGCCAAAGTTGATATTGCAATGCGCGTTATTGCCGACCATGTTCGCACAATTTCATTTTCGATAGCCGATTCTCAGTTGCCCGGCAATGCGAAGGCCGGCTATGTGATTCGTCGCATTTTGCGTCGTGCGGTGCGTTATGCCTACACCTTCCTTGATCAGAAGCAGGCATTTATGTATAAGCTTGTTGACACTCTGATTGAGAGCATGGGAGAAGCTTATCCCGAATTGCCTGCACAGCGCGAGCTGATAATGAAGGTTATAAAAGAGGAGGAAGATTCATTCTTGCGCACTCTTGAAAATGGCATTCGCTTGCTTGATGGAGCTATTGTTGCTGCTAAAACTGCCGGCAAAACAGAAATTTCAGGCAAGGAAGCATTTGTGTTATATGACACTTATGGATTCCCCCTTGACCTCACCGAATTGATTCTCAAAGAAATCGGCATGACGCTTGATCAGGCCGGATTTGATAGCGAAATGCAAGCTCAGAAAGAGCGTGCTCGCAATGCTGCGGCTATGGAGACAGATGACTGGACTGTGGTTAGCGAGGGTGAAACCGAGTTTGTGGGTTATGACAATGTTTCGGCTCAAACTAAAATCCTACGCTATCGTAAGGTTAAACAGAAAAAAGGCGAGTTTTATCAGATAGTACTTGAAAAAACTCCTTTCTATGCTGAAATGGGTGGTCAGGTAGGTGATAGTGGTGTTCTTGTAGCTCCTAATGGTGAAGTGACTGAAATTTATGATACCAAGCGCGAAAATGGTATGGCAGTTCACTTGACCAAGAAAATGCCATCTGATGCCACTGTGGTGTTTGATGCTAAAATCAATGAGGTTGCTCGTCAGGCAACATCATGCAATCACACAGCAACTCACCTTCTACATGAAGCATTGCGTGAGGTGTTGGGTACACACGTAGAACAGCGTGGCTCGTTTGTATCGCCCAATTTGCTTCGCTTTGACTTCTCACACTTCCAGAAGATGACGCCCGAAGAAATCCGCGCCGTTGAACGTTTGGCAAATGCTAATGTGCGTCGTGCAATAGCTTGTGATGAACATCGCAATCTTCCCATTGCAGAAGCTCAGCAGATGGGAGCAATGGCGCTGTTTGGTGAAAAATATGGTGATGAGGTTCGTGTGATTCGCTATGGCAGCTCTGTTGAACTTTGTGGTGGAACACACGTAGAGAATACCGGTAATATCGGTATGATTCGCATTGTTTCAGAGAGCAGCATCGCTGCCGGTATTCGCCGTATTGAGGCTATCACCGGTGAAGCTGTGGAGAATGCGGTTGATGAGTTGAATCGAGTGTTACGTGAAATGTCGGAGTTGTTCAATAATGCTCCTGATGTGTTGGCTGCTATGAAAAAGGCTATTTCTGAAAATGCTGATCTTCAGAAAGAGGTGGAAGGTTATATGAAAGAGCGTGTCAATCTTCTTGTGGATCAGCAATTGTCAAAAGCTGAAACTATCAATGGCATTAAGGTTGTAACACTTGGTGGTGTTCGTATTCCCGACGTAGTGAAAAATGTTGCATTTGGTGTTCGTGCTGCATCACCTGAATCAACGGTGTTCTTGGCAGCGACAGTGGATGGCAGTGGTAAACCATTGTTGACCGTTATGCTCACCGATGATGTTGTGGCTAAAGGATTCAATGCATCGCAGATGGTGCGCGAGGCTGCTAAGAAAATCCAAGGTGGTGGCGGTGGTCAGCCTGGATTTGCTCAAGCCGGAGGAAAGAATAAAGATGGAATATCTGAAGCCTTCGAAGCTTTAGTGGCTGCAATTAAGCAGTAATAGCAATAAATTGCGAAATATAACAAGCGGCATCAAATCATGATTTGGTGCCGCTTGTTGTATTTATGTCTGAATGCAGTGTTGCGAGCTTTTTAGTGAAGAGATGAGATTGTGCTACTGGTTCTTTGATGTTGGATAAGGAGGGGTATATATGCAAAAAAAGTCGAATTCCGATTGGGAATCCGGCTTTATGCTTTGAATGTTAGTTTCTAACTATTAAGCCTTAACTGTATCTTTGCAGCAAGAGTCAGCTTTAACTGAATCGCAGCAAGAATCGTTAGCGCAAGAGTCAACAGCAACTACAGTGTCAGCAGCTACAGAGTCAGTAGCAGCAGCTTCAGTACCGTTACCACCGCAAGAGAAGAGAGATACGCTCATTACAACAGCAAGAGATAAAAATAACTTTTTCATTTTCGTTTTTAATTTAGATTAAATAAATAAATAAACAATTTCTTTTTAGCTTCAAAAACGCCACAAAGTTAACACCTTTTTTTCGTTTGACAAACAAAATATTAGTATTTTTTTCTGTGTCCTGCGTTTTTTTGTGAAAATTCTCAAAATTTTGTGATTTGCCTTGTGAATTTGTTAACACTTTTGTGAAAATTCAGCCATATTGACCAATAATTGGAAATTATGGCTGAATTTTTTTTATGATTAGTGTTAATCGTTTTCTGATGCAATTTTATTTGCAACGCTAACGGCTTTTGTTATGTTGTCGCAAATGTGGTCATTGCCAACAAGTTTCTCGATATTTGCATTCTCAAGAACGCGGTGTACGTTTTCATTTACCCCTGATAGAACCACATGGATCCCTTTGGCCTGGGATGATTGGATGAGGGTTTCAAGGTTGTGTACACCAGTGGCGTCAATGAATGGCACTTTACGCATGCGAATGATGCGGACAATTGGTTTACGTGCCATAGACGATTGCATGAGCTCATCGAAGCGGTTGGCCACGCCAAAGAAGAAAGGACCATCGATTTCATAAACTTCTACGCCTTTAGCCACTTCAAGCACTTCGTGAACTGATGATTCAGTGCCTTCTGCCACATCAAGTTGTTCGCTGTAAACACGAATCTGGGTGTTCTCCATCACACGGCGAAGGAATAGGATGACGGCAAGAAGAAGGCCGATTTCGATGGCTATAGTGAGGTCGAAGATTACAGTCAAGAGGAAAGTGACAATAAGCACAGAGATGTCGCTTTTGGGGTTTTTGAGAATGCCTCTGACTGTTCGCCAGCCACTCATGTTGTAGCTCACCATAATCAAAACGGCTGCGAGGCAGCTCATAGGCACGAGATTAATCAAGGGCATCATGAACATGAATATCAATAGCAATACCACGGCATGGATGATTCCAGCCACGGGTGTGCGACCACCATTGGTGATATTGGTCATGGTTCGGGCAATGGCTCCGGTTACGGGAATACCCTGAAAGAATGGCACAATGATATTGGCGGCGCCTTGTCCAATTAATTCAGTGTTGGAACTTGTGCGAGATCCGGTGACGCCATCAGCTACTGTGGCGGAAAGGAGTGATTCAATGGCTCCAAGCATTGCAATGGTGAATGCTGAAGGGAGTAGCTCATTGATGGTGTCCATGCTGATGTTAAATCCTTTGGGTGCCGGAATGTTGGTAGAAAGCTCACCGAAGCGGTCGCCGATTGTTGTGATGTGGATTTCGGGGAATAGAGAGTGAATAACCCACACAGCAAATGTGACAACAATGATAGCTGTCAATGCTCCGGGAAGACGCTTGGAGATTTTGGGGGTGAATATTATAATAAGGAGTGAGGCTAAGCCCACGGCTGTTGTTATCCAATCAACTTTGTCGAAATTTGAGAAATAATGTCCCCATTTGGGAATGAAAGCAGAGGGAATGTCGGTCAAGCCAAGCCCCATGAAATCATTAATCTGAGTTGAGAAAATGGTCAGGGCAATACCGGCTGTGAAACCCACAACGATGGGGTAGGGGATGAATTTAATGACTGTGCCAAGATGGAAAATACCCATTAAAATGAGGATGAGGCCTGCCATGATAGTGGCAATGTAGAGCCCTTCAAGCCCATAGCTTGAGATAATGCCGGATATGATTACGATGAAAGCACCTGTAGGGCCGCCAATTTGCACCGAGCAACCACCGAGCGCCGACACAATGAAGCCGCCGATGATAGCTGTGATGAGGCCTACTGTTGGTGTTACACCGCTCGCGATACCAAATGCAATGGCAAGCGGCAAAGCCACGATGCCGACTACGATGCCGGCAATGAGGTCGGACTTGAATTTTGAAAAAGAGTAGTGTGATAACGCCGAAATAAATTTCGGTTTGAAATCGATTGGACCTGAAAGATTCATTGCTTTTTTACCTAATTAGCGTCGTTTACTGAAGCCGAATTGCTCGGCATGAAATTTGAACGCGCAAAATTAGCAAAAAAATGTGAAAAATCAGTATCCTTTGCGGTATTTTTCGTGGTCTATGTCTTCGAGAATACTCAAGTAGGATGCGTAGCGTGACTGGGCTATGCGATTTTCGTCAAGGGCTTGCAGCACGGCGCATCCCGGTTCGCGGGTGTGTGTGCAATTGCCATATTTGCAGTTCTCTGATTCGCGGAATATTTCCGGAAAATAGTGGGCCACTTCATATTTGTCGTAGTCAATGGTGCCAAATCCCTTGACTCCGGGAGTGTCAATAATGTAGCCACTATCGGCTATGGGAAACATTTCGGAGAATGTGGTGGTGTGCATTCCTGTCAAGTGAGTGGCTGAGATCTCGGCGGTGCGTAAGTCGAGTCCGGGGATGAGTTTATTGATTAATGTTGATTTACCCACGCCCGAATTCCCTGAAAGTAGGGTGGTTTTGTTGGATAGTGTTTCGCGCAGAGTTTCAATTCCGGTTCCGGTTTCAGCTGATGTGTGAATCACTCGATAGCCTATGGATTCATAAAGGAATGTCACAGCCTCAAGCAGCTCAATATCCTCCGGCTCGCTGAGGAGGTCGGTTTTGTTGATTACTATGATTGCATTTACTCGATAGGCCTCGGCAGTTGATAGGAATCGGTCAATAAATGTTGTTGATGTGGCCGGATTGGTCAGTGTGATAATCAGGCAGGCTTGGTCGAGATTGGCTGCAATGATATGGGCTTCTTTGGAAAGATTGCTTGCGCGCCTTATTATATAGTTCTTTCGGGGTTTGATTTCTGTTATATAGGCCGAATTGTCGGGATTTATGGTTATGGTCACGCAGTCGCCCACAGCCACAGGGTTAGTGGTGCGAATCCCCTTTAGTCTGAAATGCCCCTTTATTTTGCAGGAGTATTCACATCCGGAATCGGTTTTGACAACATAAGTGCTGCCGGTGTTTCTAATTACAAGTCCATCCATTGCCATGTTGCGAATTTACGCAATTATTACGAGATTTATGTTTTATTGAGGTTTAAAACTCGCAAAATGTTAAGAAAAAGCGTATTAAAGTGAAGAATGTTGTAAAAAAGTGAGCAAGAATTGCTGCTAATTGAAAAAAAAATCCGATATTTGCACTTGCAAAAGTTGGCGCATAAGCCAAAAAGGCTCGTAAAGGTCTAGAATTCAACGTATTTAATCACTTATATTAAAAAGCTTAATAAAATGACTAAAGCTGATATTGTAAACGAAATTGCCAAATCAACCGGCATTGAAAAAGCAAGCGTTCTCGCAACAGTAGAGAAATTCATGGAAGTAGTAAAAGATTCTTTGGCTCATGGCGAAAACGTGTACTTGCGTGGTTTCGGCAGCTTCATTGTGAAGGTTCGTTCAGAAAAAACTGCTCGCAATATTTCTAAAAACACAACTATCATTATCCCCGAGCACAAAATTCCGGCATTCAAGCCTGCAAAAGTGTTCATGGAAGAAGTTAAGTAATAATTTCCACGAGATAATTAACGAAATTACTATAACCATTTAATCACAGAGTAACATGCCTAGCGGAAAGAAAAGAAAAGGCCACAAAATGGCTACTCACAAACGTAAAAAACGTCTCAGAAAGAATCGTCATAAAAAGAAATAATCAACGGCGTTGATTATTTCCGAGGCGCGATAAGCCTCGAAAAGACTTTTGTTTTTTTGACACGCTATACACAGAACAAACTGACGCCGGCATTCCACGGTAGTGGAAACTTTGACCGTCGAAAGTTTGTTCTTTGTGTTTTATAATCAATTCATTTATTAACCAAAAAGACTAAGCCAATGCGAAGCGATCTTATCGTTGATGTGCAGCCCAAAGAGGTGTCGATTGCCCTTACTGAAGAGGGGCGCTTGATGTCACTTCAGAAGGAATCGCGCGACAACACCTACGCCGTTGGTGACATTTATCTGGCAAAAGTGAAAAAACTTATGCCCGGATTAAATGCCGCCTTTGTCAATGTGGGCTACGAAAAAGACGCTTTCCTCCATTACTTAGACCTTGGCTCTCAATTTTCATCCTACTCCTCAATCATCTCAAAAGTTCTTAATCGGAAGGAACGCCACGTTCAGTCAATTTCTGATATGGAACTTATGCCCGATATTGACAAGCATGGCTCTATTGCCGATGTGCTCAAGCCCGGGCAAGAATTATTGGTGCAAATTGTCAAAGAACCAATCTCCTCAAAAGGACCGCGCTTAACAACCGAAATCACACTCACCGGACGCTATATGGTGTTAATACCATTCGGTGACAAGGTTTCTATTTCACAAAAAATTAAATCGCCCGAAGAAAAAACTCGGTTGAGGCAACTGTTGGAGAGCATCCGCCCCAAGAACTTCGGTGTGATTATCCGTACATCGGCCGAGGGAAAGCGTGTGGCCGAACTGATTCACGAACTTAAGACCCTTGTTAGATATTGGGAAGAAACCCTCGAAAAAGCAAGAAATTCTGTAGCTCCGGCTCTTGTGTTCCAAGAGGAGAGCCGCATTGTAGGGGTGTTGCGTGATATTTTTAATCCCGAATTTGAAAGTATTCAGGTTAATGACGAAGAGACCTATAGACAGATTTTAAATTATGTCAGCTTGATTGCTCCCGAAAGAAAAGATATTGTTCAGCTCTACACTAAGAGCGAACCGATATTTGATTATTTTAGCATAACAAAGCAAATCAAATCATCATTCGGGAAAACGGTTTCGTTTCGTAGCGGGGCCTACATTATTATTGAACACACGGAGGCGCTTCATGTGATTGATGTGAATTCCGGCAATCGCACCAAGGCATCAAATGATCAAGAAAGCAATGCCTTGGAGGTGAATCTGCGTGCAGCGGATGAAATTGCCCGACAGTTGCGTCTGCGCGATATGGGTGGGATTATTGTTATCGATTTTATCGATATGGCGAAGGCCGAACATCGCCAAAAGGTCTATGAACACATGCGCGAAGTTATGCAAAAAGATCGCGCTCGACACAATATACTCCCCCTCAGCAAATTTGGTTTGATGCAAATTACTCGCCAGCGTGTGCGCCCGGCTCTTGATATTGTCACTACTGAAACATGTCCCTCTTGTTTCGGCAAAGGTCAGGTGCAACCATCGCTGTTATTTACGGATACACTACACGAGAAATTGCATTATTTAATTGACGATTTGAAACATTCCGGCTTTATAATGTATGTTCATCCTTTTGTTGATGCTTATTTGAAGAAAGGGGTGCTGTCGCTCTATCGTCGCTGGCGTTTGGAGCTCGGATGCAAATTCCGCATTTTGCCGGATCAATCTTTGGCCTATTTAGAGTACAAGGTGCTCGACAAGAATCGCAATGAAATTGATATCAAAGAGGAGAAAGATATTGAATCATCTGCAACTAAAAACAAGCAAAAAGCCAAGCAACGTAATTTAACGGAGGAATAGCTCCACAACGATCCACAGCGGTGTGGATTTGACTTATAAACGGACTGAAGCCACTGCAAAATCATTATTGCGGTGGCTTCGTTGCTTTTTTTATAACTCAGTGGCTAAAGAGCTGCCTTATTGGTGAAAAATAGCGCATAGGAATGATGTAATCGGCTGATTGGCATGCGCTTGTGTTTTGGGTGTTGGCTGTAGGCAATGGGGGTGAAGTGCTCCGGGGATTGGAGGGGGCTATGGTTGGGAGTAGGTGAGTGGTTGATGTAAAAAACAAATCCCTAAAAGCAGCGCTTTCAGGGACTTAGCGGAGAGGACGAGATTCGAACTCGTGGTAGGATTGCTCCTACGTCAGTTTAGCAAACTGGTGGTTTCAGCCACTCACCCACCTCTCCATTGTGTTTCATAGAGCTACGCTTAGCTCCGATTTGCAGTGCAAATTTAGGTGTTATTTTCCGAATTGCCAAATTTTTCGTTGTTTTTATTGGTGTTTTTTTATATGTGATTGTTGTTAAGGCTATTACATTCGTAGGGCCCTTTTTTGAGAATGAAGATTTGTGCTTGGATTTTTTTGATTACATTTGCAGAGTCATTAGTTTCATAAATCGAGAATTTCAAATCATGAGTAAGGATTCAAATAATAAGGCAAAAAGTAAAAAGAGCCGTTGGCTTTTGTGGTGCGGTGTGGTGTTGGCAGTCGTGATGGTTGCATCAGCGGTTGCATTGAACTATGGTATGTCGCGCCATGAGGGGGATGATGTGTGGGTGTACATCCCTCAAGGGGCAACTAATGAATCTGTTAGGGACTCTCTGATCTCTGCGCTTGGGGAGGATGAGGGCGATTTGATGTATAAGTTCTGGCAATTTCAAGATGGAAATGCTTTTGCGGCTCATGGCGCTTATAAAATTGTATCGGGAGATATGCTTGCCAAATCGGCGCGCAGAATGGTCCACAGAATGCAGACTCCGGTAAATGTGGTGTGGAATAGTGCTCGCACCTTTGAAGATTTAGCGCAGAAGATAACTGCTAATGTGGAATGTTCGACCGAAGATTTTATTGACGCATGTGAGGATATTTTGCCTGCAAATGGATTTAAAATTGAGGGGTATCCGGCTGCTTTTTTGCCTGATACATATGAAGTTTATTGGTCTGTGTCGCCTCATGATTTGGTGAATAAACTGCTTGAATATAGAAATAGATTTTGGAATAGTAGCAGTCGTCGCGAAAAGGCTAAAGAGCTGGGATTGTCGGCTGTTGAGGTGACTACAGTTGCCTCAATCGTTGCAGAGGAAACATCTAAAAGGGATGAGATGCCCAAGGTGGCGCGATTGTATCTTAACCGACTTAATCGCGGAATAAAATTGCAAGCCGACCCAACAGTGAAGTTCGCTGCCAAAGATCCGTCAATTCGCCGCGTAACATTGAAGCATCTAAAAATCGAATCGCCCTATAATACATATCTTCATGAGGGATTGCCTCCCGGCCCGATTAGAAATGTTGACGGCCGCATGATTGATGCGGTGCTTAACGCTCCGAAGCATAATTATATCTTTATGTGTGCCAAAGAGGATTTCTCCGGCTATCATAATTTTGCTGAGGATTATGCAACTCACCAGGCTAATGCACGTCGCTATCAGGCAGAACTCAATAAGCGAGGCATAAAATAGCAAAGCGTGCAAGGCGGTTATTCTTGTGCCGCCTCGCTTTGAGCTGGCTCTTCAGCTATCTCTTTACATTCACTCTCGTTCTCGATTTTGTTGCTGCCATTGATAATGTAGCGGTGATAGTAAGAGAGTAGGAGTGTGGTTAGTGGTAGAGCAATAATCAGTCCGATAAAACCAAAGAGGGTTCCCCACACTGAAAGTGACAGGAGAATGATTGCCGGGTTCAGCCCCATGGTTTTCCCCATGATTTTAGGCACGAGAAACAGGTCTTGAATCACTTGGACAATTGCATAGACTGCTATACATTGCAAGGAGATGGTCAATAAATCTGTTTCGCCGCTTGCCGATGAGATTATACATAGCGCTGCTGCCGGAATGGCTGAAATCAATTGTAGATAGGGCACAAGATTTAAAACACCGATAAACAATCCAAACACAATAGCCAGTGGCATATCAATGATTGAGAAGCCAATGGCGAATAGAATGCCTACAATCATGGCCACTGTGGCTTGCCCACGGAAATAGTGGTTCATGGATTGCTTGATGTCGGAGGCAATGGCAAATACTGTTTCGCGATAAGCGGGGGGAACCATTTGGCGGAATCCGCGCCCAAGGCGTTCATAGTCAATCATGATGAATATCACATATAGAATCACCAATAGCCAGTTGAGGAATCCGAGCAAAAAGGATATGCTCTTGGATATTAGGCTCCATGTTGTTGATAGTGTGCTCTCAAGAATTGTTTTCCATTCTTGTTTTAGGAATTCGGATAGCGATTGAAAGTCTAAGTGTTTCTTTAGGAATTCGTGGACTTCATTGGGGATGATGTCGCTATTGAGTTCTGTGCCGGCATAGCGTTGCAATATAATTGCAGTTTCGTTGGCTTCATTTATGATGTTTGGCACAACGAAATAGGCGGCAATGCCCAAGAAAAATAGGGCTTCAAATAGGGTGATGAAGATTGCCGGGACTCGCCCTTTGAGATGTAGCAACTTGCGATTATGTTGAACAATTGGCTCAAAAAGATAGGCAATTAAGCATGCTACCAAAAAAGGGAGCAACACTGTTTTTAGCTTGCCTATTAACCAAATGGCTCCAATGATGATGGCGATGGTAAATATTAGACGCACCACCTTATCAAGTGTGTATTCTTGTTTTGATGTCATTGAATGATGTTTTATATTAGTCAAGTTGATTAATGGATTTTATTATTCGGGCCGGATTTCCGGCTGCAACCACTCCGTCGGGGATGTCGTGTGTGACAACAGCTCCGGCTCCAATCACACAGTTGCTGCCAATGGTCACACCCGGTAATATTGTGACGCTCCCCCCGATCCACACATTGTCGCCTATTACCACCGGCTCGGCCCATTCAACGCCGGTATTACGCTCGGAGGGCTCTATTGGATGGCAAGCAGTGTAGATGCTCACATTTGGACCGATAAATGCGTTATTGCCTATTGTGACTCGTGCTTCATCGAGTATCGTTAAGTTGAAATTGGCAAAAAAGTTTTCGCCAACTTCAATGTTGCATCCGTAGTCACATCGAAATGGCTGATTGATGTGAATGAGTTTGCCACATCGGCCAAGCAATGACCGAATGATTTTGGTCATGGACTCAGTGTTGTCGGGGCATAAGTGGTTGAATTCCCACAATATTTTGCGGGTTGCCATGAGCCTGCTGAGCATCTCGGGATGAGTGGCTTCATAGACTTCGCCATTTAGCATCTTGTTCCATTCGAGTTCGAAATCCGACATTTGAGTGTCTCTTTTTAGCTGGTGAAAAATTAGTGATTGTCGCAGCAATCATAGTGGATAAAATGGTTGGCCGAATGGCAGATATGTAGCTTTCGGTCAACTATGATGTGTCGATTGGCCATGGCTGCGATGGTCGACATTTCGTGTGACACCAATATGATTGTGGTGGTAGGAGCAAGTGTTTGAATTATGTCATAGATGCGCTGCTCAAAATGCTTGTCAAGATAGCTCAACGGCTCATCTAGCACCAGCACTTCGGGGCGAGAGATTATGGCTCGGGCAAATAGCGCTCGTTGCAACTGCCCTCCAGACAGGCGGCCAATGCTGTGATTGGCATAGTCACTCATCTCAACAAGTCGAAGCACTTCATCAATGGCTCTTTTGGCTTGCTCTTTGGTGTACTCTCGTTTCCCGTAAAGGCCGTGTGCTACCACCTCAGACACTGTGATAGGGAAATGCGAGTCGATCATGTTTTTTTGAGGGAGATGGCCAATTGATAGCTCAGCCTCGTTTTTGCTGTTGGTGCGATGCTCCACTAAACCCGATGTCGGCTTAAGGAGTTTGAGTATAATGCGTAGCAATGTGGTTTTGCCACCACCATTAGGACCGGTAATAGCAAGAAAATCGCCGCGGTTGATGTCTAAATTGACATTTTCAAGAATGTTGCGGCCATCTCGAGCCATCGCTACATTGGTTAGTCTTATTAGTGTTTCTTCTCCCATAGATAAGTCGCTAAATTGATTTTGCCACATGAACCATCTGCTCCGGCCAGTCATATCCGAGCAGATTAATTGTTGTGGTGTGGATTCCTGCTTGACGCGCAATCTCTTCGGTGCGGCTATTGTCCATCTCCGGTTGTAATAACATCACTTCAACGCCAAGTGTCCTGATTTGATCTATTTTTGATCGAAAAGCATCGGCCGACATCTCCTTGTTTTCCGCTCCAATAGCAAGCTGGTTGAGAGAATAGTCGTGGGCAAAATAGCTCAGCGATGGGTGCCATGTGACAAATGTTTTGCCTTGCTTTTTGACTAAGATTTCGGCGATCATTCGGTCGAGACTGTCGAGTTTGGATACAAGTTGGTCATAATTCTTTTGGTAGATGTCGGAGTTCTCGGTATCAAGTTGTTTCATCGCATTAAGCATGTTTCGCGCCATTATTTTGGCATTGCGAACCGAACTCCACACATGGGGGTCGGCGTCATCATTGTTGTGTCGGTGGCCCGGATTGTCGCAATTGTGGGTGCCGTGGAGCAAGGAGATGCCGGCCGAGGTGTCAACAATTGTCAGCCGATTGCCAATCTTTTGCACCAAAATATCTTCAAATGCAATAGTACCCACTTTAAAATAGGCTGCGCTATTTGTGGATAATTTTAAAGCCGACATCGGAGGGTCGAAGGTTTCCGGATTGGAGCCGTTGGATAGCATTGTGTTAATGGTCCAATCCTGTCCGGCTATTTGTTCAAGCAAATAGCGTTGAGGTTCGATGCTGACTGTGAGCACACGCTTATTTACGGCGTCATTGCGGCATGCACCAAATAGGAAAAGTCCACAAACAAACGTTAAGATTAAAATTCTATTCATCATGTTGCAAAAATACGAATAAATGAGTGAGAAATATCAAGCTTGCTTGAATATTTCTTTCGACGAATGTTAGTATTTTTGAAGTTTCCTTTAATAATATGAACAAATGAGCGTGAAGAATGGTAAGGAAATCAATAATATTCTTAATAAGGGGCGAAAAAGAGAATAATTTGCTAAATTTGTGCCACTATGATTCGCAAAGGAACTATAAAAGATGCAGCTGAAATGGCCAAAATATTTAATCATTATGTGGCCACCTCGACTGTTATATTTTCTGAACGCCAACTTTCGGCAACAGAATTTTTGACAAAATTGGATGGAGTAGTGGGGGAGTATCCATTCTATATAGCAGAGACCGATGATCAAACCATGATAGGCTATTGCTATGCCCATCGGTGGATGCCGGACCCGGTTTATGGTCGCACTTGGGAGGTGACAATCTATCTAAACCATAATTTCGTTGGCCAAGGTTACGGCCGCCGCTTGCTGAACACTGTTATTGATGACTGTCGAAGAATGGGAGCTCACTCATTGGTGTCGTTCATCTCCGGAGGAAACACTCCCTGTGAGCAATTACATAAATCTTGCGGGTTTGTTCTGTGTGGTACATTCAAAGAAGTAGGCTACAAATTTGAGCAATACCTTGATGATTTGTTCTATCAACTAATTCTTTAATCAATGAGAATTTGTGCTCGGCTTCGGATTCAATGCGCTGTGACGGCGTTGCTGCTCTTTTGCACAATTAGGGCCGAGCAACCGGATTCGATATCCCCAATTCAGGCATCCGACACTATTCCAGCCTACATGATTCCGGGGGGAGTCTATGTCCCAAGTTCGGGCAACGTGCAGTGGCCTGTTACGCTCGATGTGCCATACATCAATCCCACTCAGCAGAATGCATGGTCAAGCGAATTGCCATCACTTAAATTCAATCAATTAGTCCCTGCAAGCATCTTCTCATGGTCGAGCGGGGGGCTATACGGTAGCGGAGGGAGCCAATCAATGCCCGGAATGATGGGGATAGACATAGCTCGGCTGAATCTGCGACAAAACTATGGCAATCTGACATTTACGCTGTGGGGTGGAGCCACCAAGTATGGCTACTATCGTGGCTTGCAAACATCATGGGGCTTAGGCGGTGCGATTGACTATCGAATCAGCGATAATTGGAGTGTGACACTATTCGGAGAGTATCACACACCCCTTAATGCTATAACACCCGGCATGGGCGGATATATGAGCATTCCGCGATTTGGCGGATACTTCACATATGACATCGATGACCATTGGGGGATAAGCCTCGGAGCGCAAACACAGCGATCAATATTTACAAACAGCTGGGAAGTACAGCCAATCGTAATGCCCTATTATCGCATAAATAAAGATGTCAAATTGGGCATTGATGTTGGAGGAATAATGTATCATGTGCTGCGCGATTGGCTCAACGGCCGGCAAGGAGGATTTCGAGGCTCACCAATCATAGCCCCTCCGGTGCAAGGTCCTCCACCCATAGCGCCGCGCAAATAATGTCATAGCACCATCATGTCGCAGATAATCAGCAAAATAAAGCATCGACTATCACAGCTTTCATTCCGCACCGGAATCATAGTTGCGAGCCTTTGCGCCATCTGCTATGCCATATCATTTTTGCAGATGCTCTTGCCGATAACCACCACAGCCAAAGGAATCCTATGGTTCATCTTTTTTGGCCTTGCCAAGACATTCCAATACACCGCAATCCTAATCTTTGGCGCAGCAGGAATAGCTCGCTTTAAAGCCCTATTTAAACGCCATAAAGAGTAGCAACCAATTGATTGTTAGATTGCTACAGGTATTTCGGTTAAAAACTTATAAAAAAATTTGCACAAACACCGACAAAGCGCTACCTTTGTACTCGCTAAACGGCAACCATGCCGACAAACCGGTCCTATAGCTCAGTTGGTTAGAGCACCTGACTCATAATCAGGGAGTCCTTGGTTCAAGCCCAAGTGGGACCACACAACAAATCGCTAAGTAGTTGAAACTCCAGCACTTAGCGATTTTTCTTTTGAACTTCTGGCGTCTTTTTGGCGTGTTGTTCAATTTATAGCACCCAGAATACAAAATTTCGGAATTAAGTGTCACCGCTCACAACACATGTAGATAATAATTGAAAAGTATACCATTGAATCGGAGTTTTCTTCGTTATTTCGACCTTCAAGTTGCAAAGCGATCAGAATGTAGATAGTAATTTATCAGACACCAATAAGAGACAAAGCGAAAGGAGGGTGCCTGGTTTTTAGGCACCCTCCCATTCTATGGTTGATGGTTATTTGAGTTGGGGATTATCCGGCTCCGGTGTGCATTCTGGCTTCGGCAGCGGCTGCTTCGGCGGCTGCTTTGCTTGTGGAGAGGCTTACCTTTATGATGTAATCAGAGCTGTAGTCTTCAGAGTTTTTGAAAAGTTTTTCAGCGTCCAATTTAGCGAATGTGTGGAGAGCTAAGATGCCATCTCGTGTTGGTACGATATACACATACTGACCATTTGCACCTTCAAATGCGTATTGCTGCTCGGGTGATTGTTTCCATCCTTTTGCTTTCAATTCATTTGCAAAAGCCAACATGGTTGCTGCTTTTTCATTGTTATCCAAAGAGATTTCCACGCCGCCGGCAATAGGATTGACATCTGCGAAATTAAAGTATCTACTCCAACCATAATAGCCCGATGTAATGGGCGTTTTGTTGAAAATTACACTGAAGTCACATTTTGAGTATTCGTTGATAGTTATGTCTGAGTTCTGCCCGATGTAATATGGGTTGTACCCATATGTCTTATAGTAGGCCTTCTGGGCTGATTCAAAACCAAGATTTGTATAAATTTCTTCGGCTTTTGAAGTTGCAGAAATAGTTGGGATATTGTATTTGCCACCAAACTTATCAGCTGAGCCAATTACTTCAATTACTTGGTCAACCATTCGCTTGTTGTAGGCTTTTGGAGATTTAATCCATGAGCGAATTGGTAAACGAGCATCTTTAAGCTCAATTTTGTCATTGATTGCCTCGCCATTGTTGCTATATAAAGAATATGGTGAGTCTTTGTCTTCGCTGGCAAGTATTAAGCCGAAAGCTGTCAAATTGTCGTCCAATCGTTCAAATCGGCTGTTACCAACCTTTTCACCATTTTCATCAATTATAATCCAATCGCTGTCAGATGATTTGCGAGATGCGTAGCGCTTGCCATCGAGGCCTATTGGATAAATCTTATCAAATGTTTTAATTTTTTCGCCTTTGTCAACATCAAGGTCTTTCATCAAAATGTATTCATCGTCCTCGTAGTCTTTAATGATTACGCGATCGTTGGCAATGAAAGGATTGGCAAATTGCTTGGCTTTTAGCTTAACTATTGTTTCGCCATTGGTATCCACAAAGCGGAATCTGTCATTTTCATTATCCTCAACAGCAAGCCAGCCATTAATGAATGCTCCGACGGGAGAGTCGTTTTTGTCAAGTTTAAAGAGTTCTTTTCCTGATTCGTTGATGCAAATCCAGCGGCCGTCTTCCTTCTTCACTAATGCTTTGCCTTCGTTGAATTCACGGCAATTCTCCCATTGGGCGTTAATTGCTATATCACCCTTTGGAGTCAGATAACCATATTTTTGGTTAATGTCGGAATATATTATCATGTCATTGTTGCCGAACGAGGAAATGTTGATAGTAGCAATGTCGTCGGGAAGTTCTTTTACCACATTGCCATCACGGTCCACAACCAGAATGCCAGAGCCCTCACGGGTACCATAAGCATAGCCGGTGATAAATGATGTCAATTGTGTAAATGCTTCATCATTAATTTCTTTAGTTGGATTGTCAATATCGTAAATCCAACAGCCGATGGAATCATTTTCAACAACGAATCGACCATTATACACAGCGCTAGGTACGGCATCAAATTCATTTTCGGCAATGATTTCGCCATCTAAAGTCATAAGACTCCATGTCTCTTCGCGGTCAAGCTGAACGGGTACGGCATCGGGTGTGACAACAAGAGGCTTGTTGCATGAACTAAAGCCGATAAGCGCACAAAAAGCAATGGCGCAAAATGAAATAAAATTAGTGGTTTTCATTTAGGGGTGATTTCTGGAGACCTTATAAAATGTATGAACAATAGCTTTAGGCCTCGTGATAGCTATCGGTCAATATTATATTAATTTGACAAAGCTATATAAAAGCTGACAATAAAGCAAATAAAAGCATTGGAATTGTCGGGGAGTGGTGCTTTTGGGGGTTGCTTAAGAAACTTTTTTTATCTATCTTTGCATAGTTTCAAAGATACATTGATGGTAATAGAATTAAATACAAACAAAAATTTATAAACATTATGAGCAAAGCAAATATACCGCCGTTGAAATTCCGCCCTATTCTGAAATCAGCAATTTGGGGTGGAGAGAAAATAGCGCCTTTTAAAGGAATTGTGACAGATCAAAAGCAGATTGGTGAAAGCTGGGAAATTTCAGGTGTAAAAGGCAATGAATCAGTAGTTGATAATGGCCCTGATGCAGGCTTGACACTAACTCAGATGATTGAAAAGTATGGTGCAGAGCTTGTAGGTGAAAAGAATATTGCACGTTTTGGCAATACATTCCCTTTGCTCGTAAAGATTATCGATGCCGCCGGCGACCTTTCAGTTCAGGTACACCCTGATGACGAACTCGCGCAGCAGCGTCATAATTCGCTTGGCAAGACAGAGATGTGGTATATCGTTGATGTTGATCCCGGAGCTGAAATCTGCGCCGGATTGGCAAAGGAGATTGATGCTGATGAGTATGTGGCTCGCGTAGCCGACAATTCATTGCCATCAGTTCTTGCTCATCATGAATCACATCCCGGTGATGTATTCTTCCTCCCCGCAGGTCGTATCCACAGCATCGGTGCCGGTAACCTTTTGGTAGAAGTTCAGGAAACATCAGATATTACATATCGTATTTACGACTTTGGTCGTGTAGATGCAGCTACAGGCAAGCCTCGTCAGCTTCATGTGGAAGAAGCACGTGATGCAATCGATTATACCGTATATCCCGATTATGTGACAAAAGCAGGTGAAGAAGTTGACGGAATCTCAGAACTCGTGACTTGTGGCCACTTCAGCGTGCAGCGTGTGTCATTTACCGGTGAAGCTAAGCAGTTTGCACCAGCCGATGATTCATTTACCACATTTACATGTACAGAAGGGTCGCTTACAGTGACAGATACCGCGGGCAATAGTGTTTCGCTTGTAAAAGGTGAATCAATGTTGATTCCTGCCAATATTGGCCAGTACACTGTTGAAGGCGTGGGTACAGTGATTCGCTCTCGCAACTAATTCCCGAAATTTATCATAATGAGGCAGTGTCTTTGAGGCACTGCTTTTTTGTTGTGGTTGCTATGTCGTGTTGCTGAAAATATTCTCACACATTGTTTTTGTGCAATAAAATAGCATTCAAATCCGTTCACATTGTAAATGTGAAAAAATTCAATTGAGGCTTGTTCTTAGAGATAAGTAGTAGGTTGATTCTTTTTTGTGTCGATAAATCTGATTTTAATGCATACAATAGCTCTTATAACATACGATATCTCCCCTTATCGCGGCTCTGAGGCCGCAGTTAGCTGGAACTTTGTCTCAAAGATGCATCCCCATGTTAAGTTGGTTGTTATCTATGGCGGATCGCAAGATGAGGTTGAGAGATACATAAATGAGCATCCGCTAGATAATGTAGAATGGATTTGTGTGCCTAAACGAGTATTGCCGACAACCCAAAAAGGTCTGCGAGAAGACTTTTATTATTCACTATATTATCGTCAGTGGCATAAGCAGGTGGCGAAATTGGTTGGCGAATTGATCGATGTCGGAAAGGTGGATTTGATTCATTATCTCAATCCCATTGGATTTAAAGAACCGGGATGGTGTTGGAAATATAAGTCGGTTCCTTATGTTTGGGGGCCGGTAATGTGTGTGGAAAACAGACCGATTCCTCTTTTTTGTGTCTACTCTTTGAAGAATAAGATATTTGCGCTGGTTCGTCGAGTGATCCATAATGCACTGTTTGTTTTAAATCCAAGAGTAAAAAAGGCGTTTAAAAATACGGATGCAATCTTTGCAGTAACACCAAAGGGGCAGCGAATGTTGAAGTGTTTTCATGGTGCGGATTCCATTTTGATGCCGGAGAATGGTATTATTGCGTTGCATAGAGATAAGCCTATAAACTTGGGAAAAGGGGAGCCGTTGAAATTAATTTGGGTTGGACGAGTTTTTGATCAGAGCAAAGGGTTGCTGATTCTTCTCGAAGCACTAACCCGAACCAAAAATAAAAATTGGGAACTACATTTGGTTGGGGAAGGAGACTATCCGACTAATGCTGTCTCTGTTGCCGAAAGTATTAAACATCAAATTGTGGTGCATGGAAGAATCGAACGTGAAAAAGTTCTTCAATTATATCAAGAGTCGCATTTGCATGTTATTTCATCGATGGGTGAGGCCACAACAACAGTCCTCTTTGAGGCTATGTCTTATGCAGTGCCAACAATGACATTGGACCATTGTGGTATGGCCGGTGTTGTATGCGAAAAATGTGGAATAAAAATCCCGATTCGAAGCTATGAGCAGGTTGTTAATCAAATGGCTAAGGAGATTGACAATCTGATTGAACATCCTGAAAGAGTGGGCGAATTGTCAAAGGGGGTTATTGAATGTAGCAAAAAGTTTATGTGGGACAATCGTATAAGTATTTTTATGGGTACTTATAATCGGTTAATCAGTCAATATCAAGGTTGCAATGTCAGAACAAAATCGTAGTAAGAAGTTTGTTAAAGACCTTGGTATTTATGCTATAGGTAATTTAGGAGCGAAATTTATTTCATTTTTGCTTGTTCCGCTTTATACTCACTATATTACATCTCCTACTGAATATGGTATTTATGAGCTTATTGTTACAATATCATTTTGCTTGATACCTTTTTTGTGTTGCCAAATGACTGATGGCGGATTTCGTTTTCTCATTGAAACAAAAGATACAAACCATCATAAGGCTGTAATCAGTTATATTTGCAAATTGCTTGTTCAAAATTCCATCATAGTGATTACTATTGCAATTATTATGGGGCTGGTATATCCTTCGAAATATCTTCCATATATTGTTGTTTACGGGATTTTTCAAACTATTTATGAAGTTTGTGTGCAATTGCTTCGAGGATTAGGGCATACTAAGGCATTTGTTGTCTCTGGGGTATTGAACGCATCTACGACGGCAATTTTAGGAATTGTTTTTCTTGTGGGTTTTGGAATGGGGATTGAAGGGATATTGATTTCTGTGATTTCAGCCAAAATCGTGACAGTACTTTTGATAAATTGGAAAATTCGGTTATGGCCAGATTATATATCTCGGAGATATATTAATAAAACGGTCTCAAAGGAATTATTACGCTATAGTTTACCTTTGATTCCGGTATCAATTGGTTGGTGGTTTGTGTCTGCAAATAATAGGTTCTTTATTGAGCGATATTTGGGATTAACGGATACAGGATATTATGGGTTAGTTTGTAGCTTTACTGGAATTTTGTATATACTATGTTTTATCTTTTATCAGACATGGCAGCAAAATGCCATTGAGCAGTATAATAGTCCTGATAGGAACGCGTTTTTTTCTTCGGTGTTCAATAATTATTTTTTCTTGCTCTGTGCTTTAGTGTCGATATTCCCATTTGCATTGCGGCTATGTTATCCATGGCTTGTAGGGGAGAATTATCAGGCGAGTAGTCAATATTTGTTTCTGAATTCGCTCTATGTGATGGTCTTTTCCTTGGCAGCCTTTTTTGAAATCGCGTATCAATGTGCAAAGCAAACTGCGCGTATTTTGCCAAGTTTGATTATAGCTATTGGGGTTAGTATAGCATGTAATTTTCTATTTATTGAGTACATCAAAGTTAATGGTGTGATTCTCTCAAGTATTTTGACTTATGTCTCACTTTTGATATATCGAATTATTGATACTCGAAAGTTTGTGCAAATAAAATTTGCATGGAGAAACATCTTGCCATTGACGATTCTATCGGTGTGCTTTATGTTGTATTACCAGCCATTGCCGTTTGTGGCGGATTTAATTGTCTGTGGTTCAGCCATTGTTTTGTTCGGATTTATTGCGCCAAAAAGTTTTAAAGAGTCCATCCTTAAAAAAGTGTTGTCTAAACCACGAAATAGTTAAAATTATTGCAATAAAAGGTGTCGTGATGCGTTATTATAAAAAATGATAAATCATGGCATCACGTTTAATTTTAGTGTTATCAGTCATATTCATGCTTTCATCGTGTAAGACAAAGCATGATTTGACTTATTTTGAAGATATAAAAAATAGTCAAACCGGCATTCTTGCAACACAAGAGTACACCACTCGATTGGAGCCTGAAAATGAATTAATCATAACTGTAACATCGACAGTGCCTGCGGCTTCGGCAATGTTTAATTTGCCATATACAAATGTGGCTACTTCCGGTACAACTACACTTTCAACTGCGCCAAATGTCAAAACATATATGGTGGACAATAAAGGTAACATAGATTTCCCTATTTTGGGTACTATTCATGTTGCCGGAATGACTGTTTATGAGCTTAAAGAGTATCTTGAACAGCGTATTAGTGAGCATGTGAAGGATGCAATAGTCAGTGTGTCGATGCAAGGGTATAAAATTACAGTTCTTGGTGAGGTTGCAAAGCCACAGACTATATATACAGCAGCCGATCGTTATAGTATTCTCAACGCTCTTGGAGATTGTGGCGATTTGACTGAATATGGAAAGCGTGATAATATATTGGTGATGCGTCGCACGGCAGATAATCAAATAGAGTATGGCCGAATAGACCTTCATAATTCAAATATGACACAATCGCCCTACTTTTGGCTAAAGCATAATGATGTAGTAGTTGTGGAGCCAAACAAAGTGAAACAAGAAAATTCAAAGTATAATCAATACACTGGTTATAAACTGTCGGTAATCAGTACAATCGTAGGAGCAGTGTCAGTTATAGCTTCGGTTATTGCGTTGACGGTGAAGTAAATTGTAGAATTAAGCGATGTTACGAATAGATCGCATCTGTGTATATATTATAATGCTTGGATTGATATTAATCGTTCCAAGCATTCAGTATATTTCATACTTGGATGAATTCGGAGCATTGATGTTCGGGTGTGTAGCAGCATTGGATTGTATTGTCAATCGTAATTGGGGGAAATATAAGTTGCTTTGGATTGTGATGGCGATAATGGCATTTTATGCCATTTATTCTGTTACTATGGTTCATTTCAATGTGCCTAAAGCAGTTGCACTTGATTGTATTATCTCGATCAAGCCTTTTTTGCCATTTATAGTAATGTTTGCAGTTGCGCCTAAATTTACTGATGCAGATAAGAAAATAATCAGGGGGATATGTGTATTTAACGCAGCGATTCTAAGTTTCGCTTTTTGCTGTGGTCATAGTGTAGTTGAAGCCATCGTTTTTCATGTTACTTATGGCGGAACAACTATATTTGCGAGCATGATGTTTTATCTATATTGTTCGATTGATTCGAGTGGAAAGATTTCTCGTCGCTCTATTGTTACGGCCATTATTTTCTTGACATTTGGATTGCTTTGTACCAGAGCTAAGTATTATGCAATTTATGTCTTAGTAGTTTATTTTATATATGTATATCGCCCAGGCATGTTGCGCCAATTAACACCACTTAAAATTTTAGGCTTACTTTTAATTGGAGCTTTGGTGTTAGCGGTGTCTTGGCATAAGATTGAATATTATTTCTTGGTAGGGAATAGTGATTCATTTGATCCAACAGTGGTTCAATCATTTGCGCGCCCGGTTTTGTATGTTACCGGTTTTTTGATTCTTTTTGATTTCTTCCCATTTGGAACAGGGTTGGGAAGTTTTGCTTCATTTGCATCAGAACAGTTCTATTCCGAGGTTTATTACTACTATGGGATTGATAAGGTGTATGGATTGTCACCTTCGTATTCATCATTTATTTGCGATGCCTATTATCCTTCTTTAGCTCAATTTGGCATTGTCGGTTTCATTTTGTTTATCTGCTTTTGGTGCTATACTTACAACTTTCTGAGAAAAGCGATTCGAATCAGTGGTGAATCATTTCGTTATCCGTTTATAATTGGCGCATTATTGGTGTGTTTTATATTAATAGAATGTACTTCGGGTAATACTTTTACACAAATAATTGGTACCTTTGTAATGGCTCTTTATGGCATTATATGTGCTCAAGGAAAAGAGATGGTCTCTAAGCGACAAAAAATAGAAAAAGGAGACCAAGAAAATAGATTAATAAGAAAAATATAACTTCATTATACCTATGAATAAAAAGGAAAATATTATTGATTTGCGACGCTTTATGCGTACAATAAAGCAATATCGTTGGCTTCTACTTGCTGTAATTGTTGCATTTACCTCGCTGGGTATCTGGGTTGGAGTTCGTAGCTTGCCAAAGTTCGACATTCAAGGCCAGGTGCTTATCGGTGACAATAATAATTCAAACGGTGGGTCTTCTGCCGGAGGTATGGCTCAAATGATGAAAACATTCTCAGTGGGAGGTTTTGGCGCTTCAACTGTGGATAATGAAGTTCTTGTAATGCAGAGCCATGATGTGATGCTTCGTGCGGTGCGTATGCTCGAACTGAATCGCTCATATATAGGTAAAACAGTAGATGGGGATAAGGCAATGCTGTATCAAAATACTCCTGTCAGAGTAGAAGCTCCAGCCACTCATTTTGATACTCTCAGCATAGGCTTTAATATAAAAATCAATCTTAAAGAGAATGGCAAAGTTGATATTAAGGCTACAAAGGGCTTTTTTAAGAAAAAACTTGCAGAAGCCGAAGATGTGCGGTTACCCTATTTGTTAAAGACAGCCTATGGCGATTATCAAATTATGGCCTCAAATGACAGTGTTGCCACGAAGTCGCCATATACAGAAATCAATGTGAGCATCGCCGGCAATGAGGGACTTGCTGTTGATTTATATGAAGATTCGAAAATTGATGTGGCAACGAAGCTTTCCGATGTTATCAATGTGGACTATGATTGTGCAAATGCGAAGCTTGGCATGGCTATAGTCAATGCGATAATGAATGAATACAATGCTAAGCGCTTGGAACGATTGCATGATGTGTCACGCAATACGGTGGAGTATTATGATGGTCGCATTGCTGAAGTGCTCAGTCAACTCAAAATTGAAGAGGAAAAAGTTGCAGAATATCAACGCAAAAATAATCTGACAGGTGTTGATTCAGAATTAAGCCTTTTAGTGGAAAATTCTGTTGGAAGCAAAAAGGAAATTCAAGAGGCAAATTATAATATTGCTTACCATGAAACGGTATTGAATATCTTACGTGATCGCTTGAATGATGATGTGATTATCCCTCAGATGGAAGCATTAGATCCCAATGTTGGTGAATTTAATGGTGCTATTCAGGCTCGTAGAGATCTTCGCCGTTCGGCCACTGATGATAATGAGGCGATGAAGCTATTGAATGAAAAGATTGAAATTCTTCGCAACTTAATTATTGAGAATTCAACGAAGATGATAGCCAAGGCTCGTGCCGATGTGCAACATAAACAGAATTTAGCTTATATGGCTCAAAGCCGATTGGATAAATATCCCGAATACAGTCAGGAATTTGCAAACTTGCTTCGAGACAAAAATTATCTAACATCACTCTATCAATATTTGATTAGCGAACGAGAGAATGCTGTGTTACAAGTCTATTCTACCGAAAATATAGGCTTTATATTCCAAGATGCTTATGTGCTTAAGAAACCGGGAATATTAAAGAAGATGATTTGGCCGGCGGTAATGTTTGTGTTTGCTTCATTCTGCTGCATTTGTTTCGTAGTATTTATGACCTTGATGTCGCGAAAGGTAAAAGACACTATGGATCTTACATTCTTGGGGATAGAAGATAAGAGTGTGAAATATAAAGGAGATAAAGAGTCTATCAACATCCTCCGCACAAAGATTATGGCAAATTCTTCTTGCAGAGTACTCTATTTTGCTCCATTGTGCGGTACCGGTAATTTGGCAGAAATGATTAAGGATTCATTTATTTCGGTCGGTCGTACAGTTTCAATGGTTGATGGCCTAAAAAACAATGATGAGTTGATTACTCCAAATGTTCAGAATTCAATTGCTCAGACATTGATCGAAACGGATTATATGATAGTCAAAGTACCGGATGCAGAAAATGTGTGCGATATTGAAAACCTTGTAGATGCAGATAATGCAGCATTAATTGTCGGTGTGCCGAGCAATGTTATTACTCGCAAACACTTTAAAGAAGTTCTTAAAGGTCAGACCGCAGAAAAAGTGTTTACAATCATTTCAGCATAAGATATGATTTTAATCCTACATGACACACTTGATGGTTATCCCTTTATAGCTGAACGCTTAACGCGTCCATGTAAAAAGATTTATTCGCCTCAAAAAAGTCGAAAGTATTTGACATGGATTGCCGGAGCTTGGAAGGTGATGCGAGAAAGTCGCAAGGGTGATGTAATAGTAAGTTTATACGATTTTCAAGGTATATTGTGTCTTTTGATTGGCTATTTGACATTTCGTCGACGTCATATACTTGGATTAAATTTGTTGTTAAAAGATAAGTCAACAATTCGAAATCGGATTGCCAGTTGGCTATATAAATTGGCAGTGAACTCACCATGGTTTCATACCACAGTTACTGCTAAGGCGTATCAAGAATGGTTTAATCGCAAGTTGGGTATTGATTTGGAATATCCATTGCTCCGGGATGTATATTACGATAGCTATGAACCAACAATGTCATTGAAAGAAGGTGATGGCTCTGTGTTTTGTGGCGGTAGAAATTCAAGAGATTGGGATCTGATGCTTGGCTTGGCGTCTGAAATGCCTGATGTAAAGTACAGATTTGTGATGCCGGGCGATATATATGCTAAATATAAAGAAAATCTTACCGATAATGTTGAGGCACAATACGATGTATCAATGGAAGAATTTCTTACGCAGTTAAATGAATCATCAATTGTGTGTCTGCCGGTAACAACAGATGCACCCACAGGATTGATTACTATGTTTCAAGCTGCAGGATTTGAGAAGCCGATAGTAACAACTGATACAATAGTGACAAGGGAATATATAAACCATGATAGGGGATATATCTTACAAGGGAATGACTCTAAAAATTGGGCTTGTACTATTAGAGAAATCCTGTCGAATTACGATAATGCAAAAATAAAAGCTTCTGAGTTTCATAGTTTTGTAAAAAATGAATGTAATGAAGAGGTGTATGTAAAAAGAATAGAAGAAATAATTGATTCAATTGCTGAATAGCTTAATTGATAAAAATGGATATAAAGATGAGTGTGCAAATACCATTACCAACAGACGCTTCAATTATCTTGACATATCGCTGTCCGATGCGTTGCAAGATGTGTAACATTTGGCAGAATCCTACAAAAAGAGAGGATGAGATTAAGGCTTCCGACCTTAAGTCGCTCCCACAATTGAAATTTATAAATTTAACCGGGGGAGAACCTTTCATACGCGAAGACCTTGATGAGATTATCGAGGAATGTTATAAGCATTCTCCTCGTATTGTAATATCAACTTCAGGTTGGTATGAAGATAGAGTCATTGCGATAGCTAAAAAATTCCCCAATATAGGTATCCGTATTTCTATTGAGGGCCTGCAAGCTAAAAATGACGAATTGAGAGGTCGTGAAGGTGGTTTTGAAAAGGGTTACCGTATTTTAACCAAACTTCGTGAAATGGGGCTTAAGGATATTGGTTTCGGATGTACGGTGTCAAACAATAATTCATCGGATATGCTTGAATTGTATAAGCTTAGCCGTAAATTAAAGTTAGAATTTGCCACAGCAGCATTCCACAATTCTTATTATTTCCATAAAGATGATAATGTGATTACAAATCGTGACAGAGTGTGTGGCGATTTCGAGACATTGATCAATCTTCAACTCAAGGAAACACATCCTAAGTCATGGTTCAGAGCCTATTTTAATATGGGGCTTATTAACTATATTGAAGGAAATCGCCGAATGTTGCCATGCGAAGCCGGAACTACTAATTTCTTCATTGATCCATGGGGCGAAGTATTCCCATGTAATGGCATGGAAGCAAAGTATTGGAAGGAATCAATGGGAAATATCCATGATGCGGATTTTGAAACTATCTGGAATAGCGAACAGGCTGAAAAGGTGAGAGCAAAAGTTCGTAGCTGTCCCAAGAATTGCTGGATGGTGGGTACAGCTTCTCCAGTGATGCATAAATATATTAAGCATCCACTTAAATGGGCTGTGAAGAATAAGTTGCGCTCATTAGTGGGCTTGCCTGCTGTTCTTGATAAGAAATGGTGCGACGTTGGCCAAGATCCAAAACAAGGGTGTTTGAACAAAAATGATTGAATGATATGAAAATTGTTGTTGTTGGTACACGTGGTATTCCGGATATTTTGGGCGGTGTAGAAACACACTGCCAAGAATTGTATCCGCGTATTGCGAAGATGGGTCATGACGTGACTATTATTCGTCGTACACCATATCTTACTGACAGCAACAAGGACCTACAAAGCTTTCAAGATGTAAAGCTCCTAGATTTGTATGCTCCTCGCAAAAAGAGTGTGGAAGCTATTGTACACACATTCCTCGCTGTGCTAAAGGCTCGCAGATTGAATGCTGATATAGTTCACATACATTCTATCGGCCCAAATATTCTTGCTCCTTTTGCCAGATTACTTGGGTTAAAGGTAGTGATGACACACCATGGCCCTGATTATGACCGCCAGAAATGGGGATTTTTAGCAAAGAATATGCTAAAGTTTGGTGAATGGTGTGGCGCAAAGTTTTGTAATCAGATTATTGTTATTTCTGACGTGATTCGTCAACTATTGGTTAGCAAGTATGGCACGAAGAATCAATCTTTGATTTTTAATGGGATTTCACTTCCTATCAAGTCTCAGCGTGTAGATTATATTGAATCGCTTGGATTGGTGCCGGGCAAATATGTGGTATCGATAGGCCGATTTGTAAAAGAAAAGCGATTTGACGATTTAATAAACGCTTTTGTTAAGTGTGGATTGTCGGATTATAAATTAGCATTGGCAGGCGATGCTGATCATGCTGATGAATATTCAGAATCATTGAAGGCATTGGCTCGCCAAAATGGGGTGGTTTTGACCGGATTTATAAAAGGCGAAAAACTTAATCAATTGATGACAAATGCGGCTTTGTTTGTGATTCCATCATCGCATGAAGGACTGCCATTTGCTTTGCTTGAAGCTATGAGCTATGATCTTGATGTGGTATCGAGCGATATTCAAGCAAACAAATTGGATTGTTTGTCGGAAGATGATTTTTATCCTATGGGCGATGTAGAATCTCTATCTCAGCTCATTAAACTGAGATTGAATAGCACCAGTGTTAAACATCGAAGCTATGATCTTTCGGCTTATGATTGGGGAGCGATTGCTCGCCAGACTGCAGAGGTGTATAATGAAGTGCTCAAGAAATGATACTTAAATCAATATTTGAAGGAATATCGACGGTGTGGCTTGATTTGGACGACACGCTGATTGATTTTCGTACAAATTCTCATGTGGCATTAGTTAAATTGTGGCAAGATGAAATGCCGCTACAGCGCTATTTCGCCGATGCCGATGTGTGGGTTAAAAACTATGAAACTCATAATTTAGCTTTGTGGGCTCAATACAGTGCCGGTGATATTACTCGCGAGTTCCTTCGTATGCAGCGCTTTATTTTGCCATTTACAGACGCCGGTATGCCTCATGATGAAGCTGAACATCTAGCTCGTCGCTATGATACTCTCTATCTCGATTACTTGGCTCGCGAAAAGGCTCTGATTCCCGGAGCTATGGAGCTACTTGAATTTTTACGCCGGAAAGGGGTGCAGATAGGGTGCCTTTCGAATGGATTTAAGGAGGTGCAGTTTCGCAAAATTCGCAATGCCGGTCTCGAATCATGGATTGATTTGGTGGTGCTCAGCGATGATATTAATATTAATAAGCCCGACATTCGCTTATTTCAATATGCAATGAATCGTGCCGGGGATGATAGTCCGAAGCATCATTTGATGATTGGTGATAATCCGCAAACCGACATTTCAGGCGCTATTGGGGCCGGATGGAGCGCGGTGTGGTATCATCGTGAAGACACTTTTGTCGGGGCCTCTTGCCCGAGTGGAGCAGTGGAAATTCGGAATTTGTTGGAGTTAATGGAGCGATGAAGATAATAATGGGTTAAATTATGTTAAAATAGTGCTCTTTTGTGTGTGTTAGTTCAAGAAAAAAAGCTACATTTGTGTGTGTGTTTTTCATAGTATTAGATTAAGATAAAGGTTTAGGAAAAGGGATGTTGTGAAACATCCCTTTTTTTATACACTTTTATCAGTTTTGAAATAACAATTATATTTACTGAGACAATACAATCTGGCTATATGAAACAATCTCAATCGCTGATACTGGCGACTGAGATTGCTTTTTATGTTCTATCTTTGGCTTAAAGAGTTTATCGTTCAATCTCCGATATAATTAAAACGAGTTCACCCTTTAAGTTCATAAATCCGGTGTAATGTTTGTCGTTTAGTAGGATTTCGTTAACTCGAGCATACCCACCTTTACGATAATTGTCGAAGCTAACTATATGGTCGTAGTCCTTTTTAGAGTGCCATGATTTGATTAGAATGCCGGATGGACTCAAAATGTAGCTTTTACCACCATCATTATAGATAGCAGTGTGAGATTCGTTAAATTCGATCTCTTGAACTTCGCATGGCTGCATTGTGTCGAAGTCAAACTCACTCTGTTTCAAGAAATCGCGGTCCACGATTGTTACATCACTATTGCTTTCCGGGACAATATAGGCTAATCCATCATGGAAAGAAGCCCCGCTGTAGCAACTACCCTTCACATTGCCAAAAAGGTCGTAGTAGGTGTAGTAATGTGTGTAGTCGCTATTAGCCTTATTGATATAAAACATGGCAGATTTTACATCCGATGGTTTTTTGTAGTAATCTTGATGTAGGTTCATGTCTAATATCACACGTCCTTGAGTGTTTATTAACACCCATTTTTTCTCTTTTCTATCTAATGCCCAAGCGTAACCCTCGCTGAAGTCTTCAATGGTCTTAAACTTGCCCGGAGGGATAACCACAGTTCCATCGCTGTCAACGCATCCTGCGCCTGGAGTGTTGTAGTCACCTGAAAAGAATACACGTCGGTTGTCCTTTAGCGGTCGCATGCTTCTGTCGTTACTGCCTGTGATTTTTGGATACCCGTTTTGAATTTCACCTTTTGTGTTTATATAGAAGTATTTTTCTCTTTCACCTATTTTCTTCTGCTTTACAATGGCAAGACCATCTTTGAAATGAGATATTTCCGTGTAAGATGGATCAAGTTTTTTAGTAGTTCCATCAGTGTATAGCAGGTGAATTGCCTTTACTCCGTTTTGGTCAGGTGTAGCACTGCGAACACCACATACTCCATCGTTGAAAATAGGTTCACGATTTTCATGTTTTATGTTGTAGGTAGGACAGCGTTCCCATTCCAGTTTAAACAGTTCCTCACCTGTAACACGCCAAAAAGAGTATTTATTGTCATAAAGCACACTGAATATGCCTTCATGCGCTTCAGAAATAATTTTAGATGGGACTTTGATGTGTATGGGGTTGGCCTGCATGAATCGCATGTAAATGGGGTCGGATTCGTCAGATTCAACCTGAGTTTCTTCAGTGTGGTCTATAGTGGAAGGAGTGGCATTTTCTTGTTGATGCTGTTGGCTCTGAGCCTCTTCCTGATTAGTGCTGTTATCGTTGTCTTCTTTGCTCTGTTCGCTCTTTTGTTTCGGCGATTTGTTGAGATTGTCAAGGTTTTTGTTTGCTTTCTCTAGGCCTTTGTTCACTTTCTCAAGCCCTTTACTTAGCTTTTTTAAGAACTGAGCTTCGCAATCAATGGGAGTAGCACATATGAGCAAGCATAAACAGAATGGAAGCAATGAAAGAAGATTTTTTGTCTTCATAGTTATTGGTCGTTGTGTGTTAATATTATGATTATGCATAAAGAGGCGGTATTGCCGCCTCTTTATGAATGAATTATTCGGTGACTGTTCCGATTTCCGTTATCGCTCCTGTTGTTGGATTGAAAATTACGTAGGCCGGTGCTTTTTTGTCGGTGAAAAGTTTTGGATCAAGACCGAAAACCATCCCATATTGTGCTACGTCGGTAGTAAGCGAGGATTGTTTAGTGCCATCGTATGTCACAGTGATTTCAGCTGTGCCGGGGATTCTATAAGCCACTCCGCCTTTGGGGAAGCGCTTGATTTCACCCTTCTCGTTCTTGGGTAGATGGCCTCTGGCGGTTACTTTCAGTGATAGCCGGATTGGTGCTCCGGTGAGGTCATCGGCATCTACAATGCCATCGAGAGTTGATAGTCGGGCAATGACACAATCCCACTGTGTGGTCACATCATCGGGCGGGGTTATCGTGAATGAAGCCACTTGAATTGATGTTTGTGTTGTGCCAACAAACATTGCTGTCAGGGCGGCCTCCTGGGCTGCTAAATTGTCAAGAACCAATTTCATGGCTTGGCCATCGGCCGGCATATTCTCGGCAGAGCCCGATATAATTTCGCTACGACTTTGGCGAAGTTCAAATATTCTTGCGGCAGCAAGTTCGGCGCGTTTAGCCGATGATGTGCTTTGAAGCATTTCGGCGGTTATGGCTTGTGATGCTGCCGGCGATTCGAGTATTGTCGGTTCTGCATCTACAGCCTCAGGGAGTGTGGGCACTTCAGGCTCGTTGACATTCTCGGAGTTGATGGTTAATGGGAAATTATTGTCATTGACAAGTATGTAGGGGGTAGAGCCGGCTTTAAACTGAACGAGATAGCGCTCAGTGGAGTCGGCAACACCGCGAGGATTAGCTATGATGCTTTTCAGTGTGTAGTGTTGCGATGGCTCGGTTATCGGGTCCATGCCAAGGTATTTTTTAGCATAGCGGAAAAATTCGCCCGGAGTGTGGACTGTTTTTTGGGTTTCAACAGTGATGTCGATTACTGTTTTAGGGAGAGTGTAGATTAGTCCATACTCATTGACTTTTGTCGCCGAGAGTTTTTGAGTGGTTTGAGCAAATGCTGTGGTGGCAGTTGCTGCAATTAGTATGCTGAATATTATTTTTTTCATATTGAAATGATTGAGGATAGAAGTGAATTATTCAATAGTTGCCGGGCGCATGATTTCGGAAATTGCCTTTCCAATTGATTCGGCAATATCGGAAGCCGTAACGCCATATTCGCCATGAATTTCGGCGGCAATTTCTCCGGCTCTGCCATGAATGAATGTGGCTATAATGGCGCTGACTTCGGGTTTGTAGCCTTGGGCAATAAAGGCTGTAATCATTCCGGTCAGCACGTCGCCACAGCCGGGAGTGGCCATTGCCGGAGTGCCGGTTGAATTGAAATATACCTTTCCGTCGGGACGAACCAATGTGGTGTGGTGGCCTTTGAGAAGAATGAGTATATTGTAGTATTTTGCAACTTCAAGAGCCTTTTTAATGCGATCCTCATGGGTTGGTTGTTCGCCAAAGATGCGGTCGAATTCTCCGGCATGGGGCGTTAGCACTGAGAGGAGTGGCAAGTGGTTTAGTAGTTCCGGACGAAGAGCTATGCAGTTGAGAGCGTCAGCGTCAATCACCAATGGTGTTTTAGCCGATTTGATAAATGCACTGACGGCAGCCACTGTGGTGTCCGATGTGCCGATGCCGGGGCCTATTCCGTAGGCTTTGTGGGCGTTGTAAGTAGGATGAATTTGGCTTAGCATCAACTTGTTGTCGTCGGCATCAAACATTGCTTCGGGAACGGCGGTTTGTGCAATTTGGAATGCACATTGGGGTGCGTAGAGTGTCACTTTCCCGGCTCCTGAACGGAGAGCACCGCGACAAGCCAACACCGCGGCGCCACACATACCGAAGCGTCCGGCTATGATTAGTGCCGAGCCAAAATCATTTTTAGAGCAGAACTTTGAACGCTTGCGAAGCAACTTTCTGACTTCGCTGGCCTCAACAAGGTGAAACATTGATTTGGCTCGCTCAGCGGCATCGTTGCTGAGGCCTATGTCAAGCAATTTCCAATGTCCCACAAGTTCAGCTCTTTCGGGGAAGAAAAATGCTGTGCGGGGGTATTGGACGGCCAATGTGAGATTTGCCGATATGATGTCGCGCGAGGGTGATTGCTTGTCCCAATCGGCAAACATGCCGCTTGGAATGTCGAGCGACACCACTTGCGCTCCTGATTCATTGATGTAGCGCACCAATGCCATGAATCCGCCAGATAAGGGCTCGCGCAGCCCGGAGCCAAATAGACCGTCGATAACAAGGTCGTTGGGCCCAAGTTCAGGGGTATTGAATGTGTTGATGATTTCGTGAAACTCGGCATCGGGGAGATTGTTTCGCAAAGCGTTGCGATACTGAATACATTCGTTTTTAATGCTGTTGCCGCCAATATTGAATAGATATATAATTGGTTTGAAGCCGCGTTCAATTAAGCGAATGGCAGTGGCTAATGCGTCGGCACCATTATTTCCCGGTCCGGCAAAAATGATGGTTCGTTTTGTGGGGCGCCATCGTGCAGCTATTTCTGATGCTGCAGCGTTGGCCACTCGTTCAACTAAAGTATGAGCTGTAATCCCTTCAGCAGTTATGGTTTCGCGTTCAATGGCGCGTATGTTTTCAGTGGTAAAAAGTTTCATGCTCTGCAATCAAGTTATATATAATCGCAAATTTACATAAAAAACGAGAGTTTTTCCACATATTTGCACTAAACCTTCAATATAGTTTTCTCTTTGTCGCAAAAAATATTGTGTCGAGCTACATAAATCTCGCTTAATTATTCGTATATTTGCGCTAAATTAACTGAAATATATCAATGAAACAGGTTAAATACAAGGGCTTGACATTTGTTCCTTATTTGGAGAATGAAAAGATTCAAGCTCGCATTAAGGAGATTGGCAATCAGATATCACAGGATTGTAAGCAGACACGTCCGCTGTTTCTGTGTGTGCTCAATGGCGCATTTGCTTTTGCTTCCGATCTTTTCAGAACTGTGCAGCTCCCCGATGCTGAAATCTCGTTTATTCGCCTGAAAAGCTATGAAGGCACATCAAGCACCGGAGTCGTTAAAGAGGTTATCGGGCTGTCGGAAAATATTGAAGGCCGAACAGTGATTGTGATTGAAGATATCATAGACACCGGTAAGACAATTTATAATCTCGTTGAAACCCTGCGTAAAAGCAATCCGGCCGACATAAAAATAGCAACATTGCTCTATAAACCGGAATCATTGCAAGTGGAGGTGAAGCCCGATTATGTTGGCTTTGAAATTCCGTCGGATTTCATTATCGGTTATGGCTTGGATATTGATGGGCTTGCACGCAATTTGCCTGATATTTGGGTTGTTAGCGAGGCAATTGACGAATAAAGTAAATAGATAAACAATAATTAAATTATATATATGTATAACTTAGTTGTTTTTGGCGCTCCCGGGAGCGGAAAAGGCACTCAGAGTGCTCGTTTGATTGATGAATATGGGCTCTATCACATCTCAACTGGGGAGCTATTGCGTGATCATATTGCTCGTGACACTGAGCTTGGTCGCATTGCCGATAGCTTTATTTCAAAGGGGCAGTTGATCCCCGACAAGTTGATGATTGATATCCTTTCGCAGACTCTTGATGAAAATCCCGAAACCGCAAATGGGGTTATTTTCGATGGGTTCCCTCGAACAATTGATCAAGCTAAGGCTCTCAAAGTGATGCTCGCCAATCGAGGTGCAAAGGTAAATGCCGTTATTGGCTTGGAAGTGCCCGATGAGGAGCTTGTGGATCGATTGTTGAAGCGTGGGCTTGAGAGTGGACGCTCTGATGACAATCTTGAAACCATAGGCAAGCGCTTGAAAGTTTACAATGAGCAAACAGTTCCTCTGCGCGATTATTATATCTCAGAAGGCAAATACTATGGTATAAAGGGCACAGGCGCTGTAGATGATATTTTTAATGACATCAAAGAGCAGCTTCGCGGCTCTCGCGAATAATACGGCTGGTAATAGCTGCCACAGAATATAAGGTGCACAATTTTTAATGTGCACCTTTTATTTTTGCCGTTGTCACTGCGCGGCGCCAATTGCTCTTCTGGATTCAATTTTTGAAACGCAAAAAAACTCCATTCAAGCCAGGTGGCTGAATGAAGCTTTTAATTTTTTCTTGATAAGCGTGGCTTACGCGCCTTTCACTTTGTCAACAATAGCTTTGAAAGCAGCGGGATTGTTGAGAGCGAGGTCAGCGAGAACCTTACGGTTGATTTCGATACCAGCTTTGTGAATCAAGCCCATCAATTTAGAGTATGAAAGGTCCTCCATACGAGCAGCTGCGTTGATACGCTGAATCCAAAGAGCGCGGAAATTGCGTTTTTTATCTTTGCGGTCGCGGTAAGCGTAGGTTAGACCTTTTTCCCAAGTGTTCTTGGCTACGGTCCACACATTGCGGCGACAACCGAAGTAACCACGGGTGAGTTTTAAGATTTTCTTTCTTTTAGCTCTTGAAGCTACATGATTTACTGATCTTGGCATTTTTTTAAAGATTTTGAAAGTTAGCGGCTAATGCTCTTGAGTGCTAAACATTCGGTTAATAAAAATGGAATATAAAATCACGAATTAAATTAGATTTCGAGAAATGTTACACTGCAAAGGCGTTATTTCATACCGAGCAATGCTTTTACATTCTTTTCATCAACAGTAGCAACCAAAGCTGAGTGAGTCAAGTTGCGTTTCTGTTTAGTTGTTTTCTTAGTCAAGATGTGACTTTTGAATGCATGTTTTCTCTTGATCTTTCCTGATCCGGTAAGGGCGAAGCTCTTTTTGGCACCGGAGTTAGTCTTAATCTTAGGCATTTGTGTTACGTTTAAAAATTTTAATTCGAGTTATATAATGCGCCGAGGCGCGTTTAATTGTTATTTCTTTTTGGGTGAGAGCATGATAATCATTCTCTTTCCTTCCAACACAGGCATCTGATCTACTTTGCCATATTCTTCAAGATCGTTGGCAAATCTCAATAGGAGCACTTCGCCTTGCTCTTTGAAGAGGATTGAGCGTCCGCGGAAGAATACGTAGGCTTTCACCTTTGCACCTTCTTGGAGGAATCCGATAGCGTGCTTGAGCTTGAAGTTGTAATCGTGATCATCAGTTTGGGGTCCGAAACGGATTTCCTTAACCACAATTTTAGTAGCTTTCGCTTTTTGTTCTTTCTGATGTTTCTTCTGTTGATATAGGAACTTCTGATAATCAAGAATTTTGCAAACCGGGGGCTCGGCGTTAGGAGAGATTTCAACCAAATCAAGCTCCAATTCATCGGCCATGCGAATAGCATCCTGAATAGTGTAAATGCCAGTTTCTACATTATCGCCTACGAGACGCACTTCACGAGCGCGAATACGGTCATTAATTGCGTATTGTTCTTTGGCGGTAACTGGTCCTCTGCGCTGCTGCTGAGGATTGTTTTGTTTTGGACGTGGTCCGGGGTTAAAAGGCTTTTTCTCCATTCAGTGGGGTTATTGATTAATCATTTCTTCAACTTCACGAGTCAAATTTTCTGCAAAGGTAGTAATTTTCATCGTACCTTTATCACCTTCGCCCTGTTTTCTTACAGAAACTTCACCATTTTCTGCTTCTTTTTCACCTACAATGAGCATATAGGGTATTCTTTTGAGCTCGTTGTCGCGAATTTTGCGTCCAATCTTTTCATTTCTGTCGTCAACAATAGCGCGAACATCGGCCATGTTGAGCTCTTTGGCTACCTGATGTGCGTAGTCGTGGAACTTTTCGCTGATAGGTAGGATTACTGCTTGTTCGGGTGCCAACCACAAGGGGAAGCGACCTGCAGTGTGTTCCAAGAGCACAGCAACGAAACGCTCCATTGAGCCGAATGGCGCACGGTGAATCATCACAGGACGATGTTTCTGGTTGTCGGCGCCGGTGTATTCGAGTTGGAAGCGTTCGGGGAGGTTGTAGTCCACCTGGATTGTTCCCAACTGCCAGCGACGGCCAATTGCATCCTTAACCATGAAGTCGAGCTTCGGACCATAGAATGCAGCTTCGCCAAGTTCTTTACGTGCTTTAAGGCCTTTTTCTTCACAAGCCTCAATGATGGCGTTTTCAGCGAGGTGCCAATTTTCGTCGGAACCGATATATTTTTCTTTGTTGTTAGGATCTCGAAGTGATATCTGTGCTTCGTAGTTGTCAAATTTCAATGCCTTAAAGATATAGAGGATAATGTCCATAACTTTGAGGAATTCATCTTTAATCTGATCGGGAGCGCAGAAGATGTGAGCGTCGTCCTGAGTAAATCCGCGTACACGAGTCAAGCCGTGGAGCTCGCCGCTCTGTTCGTAGCGATACACGGTGCCAAATTCTGCAAGGCGATAGGGGAGGTCGCGATAGCTGCGAGGATATGCCTTGAAGATTTCGCAGTGGTGGGGGCAGTTCATCGGTTTTAGCAAATACTCTTCACCCTCTTCCGGAGTGTGGATGGGCTGGAATGAGTCTTTGCCATATTTTGCATAGTGACCTGATGTTACATATAGGTTTTTGTTGCCGATATGCGGAGTGATCACCTGTAGGTAGCCATATTGTTTCTGAATCTTGCGCAAGAACTGCTCCAATCTGTCGCGAAGAGCAGCGCCTTTGGGGAGCCAGAGGGGAAGACCTGCACCAACATTCTGAGAGAAAGCGAAGAGCTCCATCTCTTTGCCAAGCTTGCGGTGGTCGCGTTTCTTGGCTTCTTCAAGCACAGCAAGATATTCATCAAGCATTTTCTGCTTGGGGAATGTGATGCCATACACACGTACCAACTGGTTGCGCTTTTCATCGCCACGCCAGTAAGCGCCGGCGAGTGACATGATTTTCACAGCTTTGATAGGAGCTGTTGTGGGAATATGTGGACCACGGCACAGGTCGGTAAATGACCCTTGTGAGTAAGTGGTGATGTTGCCATCTTCTAGCTCGCTGATGAGCTCGCATTTGTATTCTTCGCCACGATCGCCAAACATTGTAAGAGCGTCGGCCTTAGAGATGTCGGCGCGTACAATTGCTTGCTTTTCACGTGCAAGTTCGAGCATTTTTTTCTCGATTTTGCCAAAGTCGGCGGCTGTGATTGTGTGCTGACCGGGATCGATGTCGTAGTAAAACCCGTTTTCGATAGCCGGACCGATACCGAATTTCACGCCAGGATAAAGTTCCTGAAGAGCTTCGGCGAGAAGGTGTGCTGAGCTATGCCAAAAAGCGTGCTTGCCTTCAGCGTCGTCCCATTTGAAAAGCTTGATAGAAGCATCTTCATTGACCGGACGGGTCAAATCCCACTCCTGGTCATTGATAGAAGCGGCAAGAACATCCTGTGCCAAGCGAGAGCTGATGCTTTCGGCTATTTGCAAGGGGGTGACGCCACTTTCAAATTCTTTTACTGAATTATCAGGAAATGTAATCTTTATCATTGTAAATCAATATATTATCAATCGGTAAGCCTCAACATAATGAAATGTCGAGACAAATCGAGTGCAAATTTAGTGTTATTTTGTTGATATTCCAATATTTCGGGCGTCATTTTTTGCTCTGTTAAGAGAAAAAGATGGGAAATCAGTGAAAGCATGCGAGGCTGAGTCGCAAATGACTCAGCCTCGCCTATGATTGTGTTGGGTTGGTTGGGATAATCTTAATAGATTCCGTAGTTTGCGTGGCTGTTGCAATATGCTACTCGCTCATCAAGCCATGTTTTGAGCTCTTCAAAGTTGTTGCGGAATTCGAATGAACTTCTTGACAATCGCCAGCTGACGCTGTTGTCATCGGGCCATAGTTTGCCGTTGTCAATGGCTTGAGGTTCAATCAAGCGGGCATATTCTTCCATGTAAACTTTCAATTTTGGATAACCTTCAGCAATGAAGTTGTCCCATTGCTGTTTGAAGATGGCGCGGAATGCTTTGTTTTTGAATATGTTCATGATGAACAAGCCGCCGGTGCAGTCGCCGCTGCCGCTTACCAATGGAACATTGGCAGGTGCGCCCTCTCTGCCATTAAATGTGTAAGCCCAATCATAGTCCCAGTTGGGGCCGAATTTGTAAACCGCGTCTTTACCGAGGGCTTCTTTGTGGATATAGAAGCTTTTGGGATGGTCGAGCTCGTGGTTGTTGGCTAAACAAGCAACGATGAAGTATTTAGCCATCTGTTCCAAATCAATGTATTGGCTCAAGTCGGCATCCGGGTCAGCAGCCGAAACTGCATCGGCCATTTCGGTAAAGTCGGCCTTCCATGCTAGGAAATACTGGTCCACAGTGTAGCCTTCGGGGAGGTTAATTTCGGTGATGTCCGGGTCTTTTACCATCACAGGAAGTTCGTGGCCGTTGCCATAATAATAGAATTTGTAATTTTCGTCATAGTTTGAATCCAATTCGAAGAGCATTCCTTTGTCTTCATCGATGTCAACGCTACCGCCGCCGATGCCGATTTTTTCAGTGAGCAGATAAGCACCCTTGTCAATTCCGTTGAAGAATACTCTCACAGGAATACCGTGATTGCTGAATGGCATTTCGAGATAGTTTGCAACCCAAAATGCGATTGTGTTGCGCATCAAAGTACAGTCAATGTAGTTTGCAAGAAGTACGAAGGTTTTGTCTTTGGGTAAGCCACATAGCGCTACTTTTGAGTTCATTTTGAAGCGATAGGGCTTTTTGAGCATGTTCCATGTAGAGTTGCCACGACCGCGGAATTCTACAGTCTGTTCGGGAAGGTCATCAAACATTCCGTTGCCATCCATGCGAAGAGTGGCCGGGTGCTTGTCATCTTTTGCGCCCTGGAGCTCGGTCCATTCGGGATAATCTTGCAAATTGACGTAGAATACTGGGAGCCCGGTGGTGCGAGTCTGAACACTGTCAACAATGTTTAGACCGATTGTGGTCACATCATTGTCCAATTTGGTGATTTGCAGATTTTGGAATCCGGTAGATGCCGATCCATCGGTGTGAGTGATAGACTTGATTTCCGAAGCTTTAAAAGTGCTTACTTTCTCAGAGTCGCTGCGGAACACGTGGATATGTTCGTTTTGAGCCACGACTGAAAGGCTTGCAGCAATAGCTACTGCACACAATAATATCTTTTTCATTTCACAGCAAATTTAAGAGATGTTTCGTTATAGGTCAGAATGTACACACCCTGAGCCAATTCTGAGATATTGAGTTGATATTCACCTGATGCTTTGTCGGCAACGATTACGCGTCCGTCCATGGCAACCAATCCTACTGAGGAGTTCTCCGGTAGGTTCTGGAGGAAGATGTAGCTGTCGGTGATTGAGATGTTTACGGCGTCACCTGTGATTTCGTCAATATTGGACCATTGAGTGTTGTCACCTTCATTTTCGGAATAGGACCAATATTTGAGGCCGTCAATAGAGAATGTGATGGTTCCCTTGGCACATGACAACTCAACGTTGCCATTGGTTAAATTGACGCTCATGTTATCCTCCATGGAGATGGCGATAACGGAGCCGTTGGTGTGGTGGAACACCATGCTTCGATAGCCTGAGATATCGGCATATCCCACGAGAGATGATGCCATTACAAGCATTAGGAGTAGAATTTTTTTCATAAAATAGATATTAAGTTTCACTAAGTTTTGCAAAGATAATACAAATTTTAGTAAATGGCAAATCAGCGTGTTACTTACATTAGTAAAGCAAGAGGCAGCGCCGGAAAAGTGACGCTGCTCCATAGCTATCTATGAGCTATCTATGAATTATAAATTAATAGCAAATACCAAAGTTTGCGTGGTTGTTGCAGTAGTTGATGCGGGTCTCAATCCATGTTTTAAGAGCTTCGTAGTTAGAGCGGAATTCAAGTGTGCTTTTTGTGTTTCTGCTGTTGTCGGCAGGCCATAGTTTGCCGTTGTCAATGGCTTGAGGTTCAATTGTGTAGGCATAGTTTTCCAAGTAGACTTTCAATTGAGGATAGCCTTCGTTGACAAATTTATCCCACTTCTGTTTGTAGAGTGTGCGGAATGCTTCGTTTTTGAAAATATTTTGAACGAATCGCCAACCTGTGCAGTCTCCGCTACTACCCACTAACGGAGTGTTGGCAGGAGCTCCTTCGTAACCGTCGTAGCTGTAGGCCCAGTCAAAGTCCCAAACCGGACCGAAGTAGTAAACTTCGCCATCATCAAGGCTTTTCTTGTGCAGATAGACGCTTTTGGGGTGCTTAACTTCGTGGTTATTGGCAAAGGATTGGACTATGAAAAAGTTGGCCATTGATTCGAGGTCGATGTATTGGCTCAAGTCGGCATTCGGGTCAGCAGCCGAAACTGCATCGGCCATTTCGGTAAAGTCGGCCTTCCATGCTTGGAAATACTGGTCCACAGTGTAGCCTTCGGGGAGGTTAATTTCGGTGATGTCCGGATCTTTTACCATCACAGGAAGTCTGTGACTATTGCCGTAATAATAGAATTTGTAATCTTCGTCATAGTTTGAATCCAATTCGAAGAGCATCCCTTTGTCTTCATCGATGTCAACGCTACCGCCACCGATGCCGATTTTTTCAGTGAGCAGATAAGCACCCTTGTCAATCCCGTTGAAGATTACTCTGACGGGCACTGCATGGTTGCTATAGGGCATTTCGAGATAATTTGCAATCCAGAAAGCAGCAACATTGCGCATCAAGGTGCAGTCAATATAGTTTGCAAGCAAAACGAATGTTTTGTCTTTGGGTAAGCCACATAGCGCTACTTTTGAGTTCATTTTGAAGCGATAGGGCTTTTTGAGCATGTTCCATGTAGAGTTGCCACGACCGCGGAATTCTACAGTCTGTTCGGGAAGGTCATCAAACAT